>DATIXL010000021.1:0-5591 GCA_035518615.1 Terriglobales bacterium
GATCCCATCGGGAAGAATAATAAAAAACTTGCTCGCGTCCAGAAGCTGTCCCGGGCCGAAAAGCTCGCCGGCATAAATCGGCAGGAGAAATTGGTGGCCCGTTCCTCCCGTCCCGTGCAGGATCAGCACCGCGTTCGTCACTTTTCCTTCTGCGTTCCGCTCCGGTTTTCCCAGCGTGGTGTAGTGCAGCCGCAAATCCGTCAGCGTTTCGCCGGACTCGAAGACGAAATTCTTCGCCACGTAATCGCCTTCCTGGGTGGCAAGTTCCTGCTGCGCGTTCGCGCCATCGATTCCCCAGGCGATGCAAACCGCCGCGGCCACCGCAACTTTGAGCCAAAGTTTCATGGGTTCCTCCCGTCACGTCGTGCGCGGCATAGACTACCTCAGTTGTGGCTTTTCCATCGCGGCATTAAGTCGCCTTCCAGCTATGGCCTACGGTTCAGCGCCCAGTTTGTAAACCTCCGGCAAATTCTATTGCCCTTGCCGGCCCGGATTGCGGTACAGTGGCGCCCGCCTGTGGTGCGCAAGCCTTCCGCGGTGTATCTTAGTTATTACGGCCGCGCCAGGCGGCTTCGGGCTTTTCCTAAACCAGGGGGATTTCAAGACTTCGGCTATGCCGCTAACTAAAACGTATCTGTCTCCGTGCTCCGTCGCCGCCACCGCGACCGCTGTGCCGCCACACACCATCACGCGCGACGACGTGAAATATTACATGGGTCGCGTCTTCGATATTCCCGACCGGCGCCTCGAAGCCATGATGACCATCGTGGACAACGCCAACGTGAGCAAGCGGCATGCGATTTTCCCGATTGATTACACGATTGACCCGCGCCCGCTCCATAAAACCAACCAGGAATATATCGAGCACTCCATCAAGCTCGGCAAAGAAGCAGCGGAAGAATGCCTGCGGAAAGCCGGAGTGCGCGCGGACGAGATTGATCTGTTTATCACCGTTTCCTGCACCGGATTCATGATTCCTTCGCTGGACGCGCACCTGATCAATCTGATGGGATTTCGCTCGGACGTTCGACGCATGCCGTTCACGGAATTGGGCTGCGCGGCGGGCGCGATGTCTCTTGGCCGCGCGGCCGATTATTTGCAAGCATATCCTGGCGGCAAGGTGCTGATCGTTTCGGTGGAGCTGCCGTCGCTGACGTTCCAGCGCAAGGATATTTCGCAGGCCAATCTGATTTCCTCGATTCTCTTCGGGGATGGCGCGGCGGCGGTTTTAGTGAGCGGAGACGCGCACAGCGGACCGCGCATTCTTACTTCGGAGACATACACGTTTCCCGATTCGATAGACGCCATGGGCTTCGATCTTCGCGACTCCGGATTTCATATTCTTCTCGCGAAGGAAGTTCCGGAAATGGTCGGCGGCAAAATCCGCGGCATCGTGGAAGCTTTTCTCACGCGTCACGGCCTGTCGCAAAAGGAAATCAAGGGATGGATTTTCCATCCCGGCGGCTCGCGCCTGCTGGGCAATATCGAGAAGGAGCTCGGGCTATGCAAGTGCGACACGCAGCCCTCCTGGGATGTTTTGCGCGACCGGGGCAACCTATCGAGCGCCAGCATCCTCTTTATTCTTCAGGAGTGGCTGGAGAAGCGGCCGCTTCAGCCCAATGATATTGCGCTCGCCGCAGCTTTCGGTCCGGGTTTCAGTGCGGAATTTCTGTTGCTCCAATGGACGTAAGCGTAATCGCGTTTCTCTTGCTGCTGCTCGCCGTCGGCGCGCTGCGCATCGTGGAAATGCGTGTTTCGCGCCGGCACCAGAAACAGATGATTTCGCAAGGCGTCAGCAAACCGGCCGACCCCAGTTTTCGCTGGGTCGCTTTGGTTCACATCTGCGTGCTGATCGGCGCCGCGGTGGAAGTGGTTTTTCTTCACCGACCGCTGATTCCCTGGCTCGCCGCAGCGGCATTCATCGCGTTTGTTCTGTCCAATCTGATCCGCTTGTGGGTCGCACGGACGCTCGGACAGCTCTGGACGGTTCAGGTGATGGACTCCACGTCACTGGGGGTCGTCACCACGGGACCGTTTCGCTATGTGCGCCACCCGAATTATGCGGGGGTGATTCTCGAAATTATTTCTCTGCCGCTGATTCACACGGCGTGGATCACCGCGATTGTCGGATCGGCCGCCTACTGCTTCGCACTGTCGTTGCGCGTGGCCACCGAAGAACGCATTCTCTTCGCGAATCCTGCATACCGCGCGGCAATGGCTTCCAAGCCCCGCTTTCTCCCCGGACTCTTCTGATGTTTTCCACGCGCGCGTTTGCATTTCTCGTTCTCGCCGGCCTTCTTTTCGTATTCGCTTCCTTCTCACAGGCCTCTGCGGTTCCCGCCGGAGATTCACCCGCATTCACGGATGTGCCCGTCCTCGCGGAGGGCTACCAGCATCTGTACGAACAGAAATTTCCAGAAGCCCGGGCCGAATTCTCCGCGTGGGCCGGCGAACATCCGGAAGAGCCCTTCGGGCAAGATTCTCTCGCGGCCAGCTTTCTTTACGAAGAGCTATACCGCCAAGGAGTTCTGACCAGCGACTTCTTCCTGAACGAGAAGAAATTCCTGAGGGGGATTGACGGCAAACCCGACCCGGAGCGGATGCAGGAGTTTCAAGACTCTTTGGAAAAGGCTCGCGATCTCGCTCACAAACTCCTGGAGAAGAATCCTCAGGATGCCGACGCGCTCTTTTCGCTCACTCTTGCGGCCGGCATGGAGTCGGATGCCAACAGCATTCTCCTAAAGAAGCATATGAACGCACTCAAGCAGATGAAGGAAGCCAACGAGTATGCCAAGCAATTGTTAGCAGAACGGCCTGACGCGCTGGACGCTTACGTTGCCCTGGGTTCGGCGAACTACATCATCGGGTGCCTTTCGGGCACCACGCGTTTCGTCCTGTGGTTCGGCGGGGTGCACGGGGATAAGCAACTTGGCATGCAGCAATTGCAAAAAACCGCCGATGGAGGCAGGTACCTGCGCCCCTTCGCGAAGATTCTTCTGGCGCTGGCGGCGCGCCGAGAAAAAAAGCTTCCTCTGGCGCAAAAGCTCCTCCATGAATTGAGTGACGAATTTCCCTCGAGCCCTCTTTTTGCCGCGGAATACGCCAAGGCCATGGGGTGGCCCATTCCTGCGGAATTGCGCGCTCCCTGATACGCCTCGCGTCATTTCACTACGCGGATGAGAAGCCGTGCGCGTTTGCGCGCAGAAATGAGTTTTTCGCCTCGCAAATGGTCCGGTAACTCTTTTTCTTTCAGCGCTAGAACGGCGGGTGTATGGCATGTCGACTGCTCCTTTGAAGCTCCGACGCCTTGCTAAAGTCAGCCTGTCCATGGGGTGGTGACGGAAGGGGGATGTATGGCCGTCAAGGAAGTGTATCTGGAAAACACCCTTCAGGAAGTCGAGGAACTTGCTGGCCGGGTCAGTCTTTTGAAGTCTCTGCTGGCAAAACGCACCCTAAGCGAAAAGCTGGAGCACCATTGGGATCTCAAAGGGGTGCGCACCCGCTTTGCGGAGTACAAGCGCCGCGTGGAAGAGCTGGAAGAGGCGCCGGAAGACAAGATCGAGACCAGCCACGACGCGGCGGAGCATGCGTGGCAGGATTTGAGATCTTCGGTGGATTCGCTGCTGGAAGAAGTAGCGTAGCGGAATTCGAACGAAGATTCCGTTCGAACGGAGTTTCCCATGAAGAAAACAGGGAAAGCCGGACTCGGCCACTTGAAGAAGATGGAGAAGAAGAGCCGGCAGATGTCCGCCGGGCGCGCTGCAATCGCGACGGATACTACCGCTGCCAAGGTACGTCGCGGTGCGCACCGGCGTTGTGGCTGAGCGCCTAGCCCAGCCATAGAACAGGGGCGGGATGGAACTGGGCCTCCTTCCCGCCCTCATTATTTTGAGGGACGTTTCTTTCCGCATTCGAATTATTTGAGCTTCGTTCGAACCGCTTGAACTAGAATGAGTCTGCCAGCCGCGGAGTCTCCCCTGCGGCGAACCTTCCAAACGGTGGTGACCCTTGTTCCAGAAAGATCTCCTAAAAGAGCGCGCCATTTTCATCACCGGAGGAGGATCGGGCCTCGGACGCTCGATGGCGCTGCGCTTCGCGGAATTGGGAGCGCGGATGTTTCTTGCGGGACGCCGCGAGCAGCCCCTAATGGAGACTTGCGACGAGATTCATCGCGCAGGAGGCGCAGCCGCTTTCGCAACTTGCGATGTGCGGGACTATGCCGCGGTGGAGGCCGCAGCGGCGGCGGCGGAAGCGCAGTACGGGCGGATTGACACGGTGGTGAACAACGCCGCGGGCAACTTCATGGCGCGCACGGAGAAGCTTTCTGCGAATGCATTCAACAGCGTTGTGGGGATCGTGCTGAATGGGACGTTTCATTGCACGCAAGCGTTCGCGAAGCGCTGGATTGGACAAAAGCTGGGCGGAAACGTGCTGAACATCGTGACGACGTATGCGGCGGCGAATTGCGGTTCCGGATTTGTGGTGCCCTCGGCTTGCGCGAAAGCGGGAGTTCTGGCGATGACGAGATCGCTGGCGGTGGAATGGGCGAAATATCACATCCGGCTGAACGCGATCGCCCCGGGGCCATTTCCGACGGAAGGAGCGTGGTCGCGGCTGATGCCGTCAAAGCTGTTCGAGGAACATGCGAAAGATTCGCATCCGATGAAGCGCTTTGGCCGCCACGAGGAGCTGACGAACCTCGCGGCGTTTCTTCTGAGCGAGATGTCTGAGTATATCAACGGCGAATGCGTGGTGATCGACGGGGGCCAGTGGTTGAGAGGCGCGGGCGAGTTCAATAACCTGCTGATGCTGCCGGATGCGGCTTGGGAGCAAATGGAAGCCGCGCGGGAAAAGAAATAGTCCCTCAGTTTGTGGGCGGCGGTGCCTTTGTCACATTTCCTGGAACAGGCCTATTGCGGCAGCGCACTTTTTTGAAGCAGTACGCGCAGCGTGATGTCATCCGAGGCGCTCCCGGACGTCACTCGAAGATGAATCTCCTGCGGCTGCGCTTTCTGCCCGCCTTCCGCTGACAGGCCTGGAGTCTGAATCTCAACATTCAAGTGGCTGATTTCTTCGGGCGGCAATTGAAAGCTGCCTTCTCCTCTCACGATCCTCCATCCTTCGGGAACATCGGCTTTGACGGCGGCTGTCAAGGGCATGGCGGCGCCGCGTACCACTTCGAGCGGAATGACTACGGTGCTTCCTGCTTGCACGCCGATCTCAGGGACCTTGGCGGCCGGCAGAGAATCTAAACAATGCCGGGCATAAAATGTTCTGTAGAATCCCCAAGGTCCGCCAAGCAGCGCAGCCGAAGAGCGCGAATCCATGCTGAGTACCGTTTGACTTAGGTCTCCTGGCCTGGTGCAGGCCGAGCGGGCTTGGTTGAGATCCGCGAAGACTTCATCGGTAGCCTTTCCGGCGGTGACGGACTTACCGAAGATCAGTGTCAGGGGGTCGTGCCACCAGGCGGATTTGGGATCGTTCATCAGATTGTCGAGCTGCTCATCGCTCATTTTCGAGAGTTGTTGAATTTCGGCGGGGAATTGGGTCTGGTGCGCCATTGCGGAATTCAGGGCGAGTCGCCAGTAGGG
>DATIXL010000022.1:0-75967 GCA_035518615.1 Terriglobales bacterium
CGAGGCCAAACCCGAGGACAAAATGGCCCTGATCAAACGCGAACAGTCCAAGGGCAAGCTCGTGGCCATGACCGGAGACGGCACCAACGACGCCCCCGCTCTTGCCCAGGCCGACGTCGGCGTGGCCATGAATACCGGCACTCAAGCCGCCAAGGAAGCCGGCAACATGGTGGATCTCGATTCGAACCCCACGAAGCTCATCGAAATTGTCGAGATCGGAAAACAGTTGCTCATCACCCGCGGTGCTCTCACAACTTTTTCCGTCGCCAATGATGTCGCCAAGTATTTCGCAATTATCCCGGCGATGTTTGCCGCGGCGTTTCCCCAGTTGGGAGTTTTGAACATCATGCGCTTGCGCACTCCGGAATCCGCCATTCTCTCCGCGGTCATCTTCAATGCGCTCATCATCATTGCGCTTATCCCGCTAGCCTTGCGTGGCGTCCGCTATCGGCCCGTCGGCGCCGCCGCTCTGCTTCGCCGCAATCTACTGCTTTATGGTGTCGGCGGTGTGATCGCGCCGTTTCTCGGAATCAAGCTGATTGACATGTTGTTGGTCGTTCTCAGGCTGGCTTAGGTGAAATGATGAAGAAGAATCTCTACATCGCTGTACTCTTCACGATGGTAACCACGGTCCTGTTCGGGCTCATTTATCCGCTCGTATTCACAGGCATTGCCCAACTGTTATTTCCCGGCAAAGCCGACGGCCAGCTAATTCGCCAGAACGGCAACCTGATCGGATCGAAGATTATCGGACAGCCTTTTACGGGCCCCGGCTACTTTCATTCGCGTCCCTCGGCTGCAGGGACGGGGTACGACGCCTCCGCCTCCGGTGGTTCGAACCTGGCCCCCACCAATCATCAGTTGCTGGACCGCGTTGCTGCCGATGTCAAGAAACTCGAGTCGGAAAATCCGGGCGTGCCCGTTCCCGTGGATCTGGTCACCACTTCCGCTTCAGGTCTCGATCCAGACATCTCTCCCGCCGCTGCGGAATTTCAAATCCCCCGCATCGTCCGCGAAAGGCACATAAGCGAGTCAGAACTTCGCGCTCTCGTCGCTCAGCACACCCAAAATCGCCAGCTTGAGATCTTCGGTGAGCCTCGCGTCAACGTTCTCGAATTAAACCTTGCTCTTGATGCTCTTGGTACTCCTGCCAAGCAAAACTAGCGTGATCGGGCTGCACCGTTTTCGAGTCTCAACGGCTTTTGGTAAGGGCGATTCGCAGTTGCTGCCAAGGGACTCTCTATTTTTGTCTTGCCGCGTGTGTTTTGGCTTCCTTGGTCGGCGGCACATGGAACCGGTAACCCACCCAGGGTTCCGTTACAATGTATTGCGGCCGCGAGGGGTCGGGCTCGATCTTCTTCCTTAGTTGGTTCACCATCACCCTAAGATATTCCGGCTCGTCCCCGTAATCCGGTCCCCAAACCGCTTGCAGCAGCCTTCGATGCGTCAGGGGTCTTCCGGCGTTTGCGACAAGTTGGCGGAGAAGCTCAAATTCCTTCGGCGTCAGATGTACTTCTTTGTCTCCCGCCGTCACCATGCGCGCTTCAAAGTCAATGGTCAGATCCTTGGACTTAAAGGCCACGGCTTTCTCAGGCGGTGATCTTCTTCGCAAACTGGCCCGGATCCTCGCCAGCAGTTCCCGCATCCCAAACGGCTTCACCACGTAATCGTCCGCGCCGGCGTCCAACGCCAGCACTTTGTCGCGCTCCGCGTTGCGAACCGTCAACATCACGATTGGCACATCCGAAGTGCGCCGGATCTCCCGGCACGTCTCCAGACCGTCCATCACCGGCATATTCACATCCAGGAGAACGATGTCCGGCGGCGATTCCCGCAACGCGAGCAGCGCCTCCTCGCCGTTTCCCGCTTCGAAAACCGTGTATCCTTCTGCCGCCAGCGTGGTTCGCAGCACTCTCCTCACCTGCTGTGCGTCGTCCACCACCAGAACTTTCGCCGAGCTCATCGAAAATCTCCCAGACGCGCCACCGGAAGTGTGAACGAGAATACGGATCCATGTTCGAGCTGGCTCGTTACGCTAATCGTTCCCCCGTGCGCTTCCACGATCGCCTTCGCAATAGGCAAACCCATGCCCGTTCCTTGCACCAGTGCCCGCTGGTCCCTTCCGCGGTAAAATTTGTCAAAGATCATTCCCTGTTCCAGGGTATCAATCCCCGGCCCCTGATCCGCAACGCTGAACGCTACCGCATCTCCGTTCCTTTCCGCGGAGATCGTGATCGGCTTATCACCTGGCGAATACAAATGCGCATTTTCGATCAATTGCACCAGCACTTCCTTTGCTCGGTTAAGGTCGGCCCGCACCGCTGGCAGCGCGTCGTCCATTTGGACGCGCACCTCGCGGGCCCCGAGCAGCGTCCGGGAGCTCGTCAGCGCGGCGTCTACTAGCTCTTGGGCCGCGACCGCGCGAAACTCCAGTTCCACCTCTCCCGCTTCCAGTTGAGCCATCTCTGAAGCATCTTCCACCAGATGGTTCAGTTTGTCGCATTCCTCATTCATGATTTGCAGCAATTCACGCTGCAGCTCCGCTTTCGGCGGCCGGTCGGAAAGAAGGCTGGTCACCGACGCTTTGATGGAGGTGAGTGGTGTCCGGAAATTATGCGTGATGGAATCGAGCAATGCCGATTTCAGCCGCTCGCTTTGCCGGTCCGCCTCCGTTTTGCTTAGCTGTTCGACGGCTCGAGCCCGCTCGATCGCGATTCCCATCAGCGTTCCCATCGCTTCGAGCGTTTGCCGCAACAATCGTGTCCCGGAAATGCCAAAGCTCCCAATTGCTTTCATGCCCAGCCTTACCGGCGCGTAACAATAACCCCGATCCGAATCAATCAGTGGCTCCTCGCGGTCATAGGCTAGCTTCAGCTGTTCTTCATCCAATTGCAGGGTCCCGTATCCGGATCGGTAGAACTTCTGCTTATCTGCAAGGAATACACTGGCCGCTCCCGCCTCAAACGCATCCGCCATGTGATTGGGAATCGCGTTCAGGAGCTGGATGACGTTTCCCTCTCCCAGCAGCTTCTGGCTGAAGGTGTAGAGCTGTTCGATCTCCCGCCGCCTCCGGTTTGCCGTATCGGCTTCTTTGCGTATTCGGTTGGAGAGCTGGCTACCGACGATCGCCGTCACCAGGAAGGCAAACAGCGCCACCCAGTTCTGGGGGTCCGCGACGGTCAGCTTTCCCACAGGCGGCAGGAAAAAAAAGTTGAATGCCAGCATCGCTGCCAGGGACATCAGTACGGATACAGCCATTCCCCATACTGCGGAAACTGCTAAAATCGCCAGTAGGAACGACAGTGCTACGGTCGTGTGGTTTACATTGGAAAGGGCTTCGCGGTAAAACGCGGTGATCACAACGACGGTAAGCAGTGCCGCGCTGATCTGAATCGTTCGCGGCTTTAGAAATCGGAACATGCCTGAATTCTATCGTATTCGGACGCTTCTCATCCCGGGAGATACTTCTCTTGCCTAAGAAGCCGGAAGATTGGCTCGAAGTCGCTTCTCCTCCTCATCGCGAAAGGGGAGTCTTCAAGCTTTTCCTCGGCTATGCTCCAGGCGTCGGCAAAACCTACGGCATGCTCAGCGAGGCCATCCGTCGCCACACCCGGGGAGAAGACGTCGTCATCGGCGTCGTTGAGTCCCATGGCCGCAAGGGCATAGAAGAGCTCACTTCCCAGCTTGAAGCTGTTCCCCGCCGCAATATCGAATACAAGGGCACGGTCTTCGAGGAAATGGATGTGGATGCAATTCTCGCGCGCCATCCGGAAGTTGTCCTCGTGGACGAGCTCGCCCATACCAATATCCCAGGAAGTTCACATCGCAAGCGTTACGAAGACGTTCAGCAAATCCTTGCCGCCAGGATAGACGTCCTGTCCACCCTCAACATCCAGCATATCGAGAGCATTTGTCCCATCGTCCGCAATATTACCGGTGTCACGATTCGAGAAACCGTTCCCGATTGGGTGCCCATGACCGCGAATGAGACCGTCATGGTGGACCTCACTCCTGAGGCGCTGCAGAACCGTATGCGCCGGGGCGACGTTTACATGCAAGAAAAAGTTGACCAGGCCTTGGGCAATTTCTTCCGCCGCGGAAATCTCATTGCCCTCCGCGAGCTGGCCCTCCGCCAGGTCGCCGAACAGGTGGACCGCAGCCTCGAAAATTACATGGCTGCTAAGGACATTCAGAAAAATTGGGCCGTTCGTGAGCGGCTCGCGGTCTGCGTTGGCACCGATCCCTCCGCGCAATATCTCATTGCCCGCGGTGCGCGTATGGCGCGGCGCCTGGATTCGGAGTTCTACGTCATTCATATTGAAACGGATCGCGATGGTGGCGAAGAAGCCAAGCGCGCGCTCAACGCCAATTTGAAATTTGCGGAAAATCTCGGTGCAAAGGTCATCCTTCGGCAAGGCGTCAGTATTGCCGATGTTGTGGGGGAAGTGGTCCGTGAGAAGCACATCACTCAGGTGATCTTCGGCCGCTCTGTCGAGAAAGGCTGGAAAAAATACCTCTATCTTTCCCCAGCTCACCGCTTTCTTCGCGAATCTCCGGAGGTGGACGTTCACATTGTCACGCAGGACCGCGAATGATCCTTAACCAGCCAAACACCGGTACTGACCGGATGGGCCGAGCGGAATCACTCAGTTGTTTTGAGGTGAGGTAGCTGGTACCGGCGCCGTGCTTTCCCGCACGATCAAGTCCGGTTCCACGACGATGCTTCTCGCATAGTCCGCCTTTGTCCCGGCGTTGATCCGTTGCAGCACCGTGCTGGCCGCGGTGATCCCCATTTCTCGCAGCGGTTGTCGGATCGTGGTCAGCCCGGGATTTTGGAATGCCGCGCTCTGGATGTCGTCGAATCCCACCACGGAAACGTCTTCCGGAACGCGTCTGCCTTCCTCTCGTAGCGCCCGGATGGCTCCAATCGCGGAAATATCATTGAACGCAAACAGCGCCGTGAACGAACACCCGCGTGCCAGAAGACGCTTCGTCACATCGTATCCAGGTTTAGGTGTGGGCGATTCGCTCTCCAATTGCACCGTCAGCTCGTCCTCTACAGGTATACCCAGCCCCTTCGCCGCTGCCCGAACGGACTTCCACCGTACCTCGGTATCCGAACTGAATGTCTGGCCCTTGATGAATGCGATTTTCCGGTGGCCGAGTTTTGCCAGGTATTCGAGAGCAAGCTTTGCCGCCTCGGAGTGATTCAAGGTAATATTCGTGACCCCCGGCACGTGGCGGTGTCCGGAAACGGCCACCACCGGGATGGAAATTCTCTCCTTCAGAAGCGTGTCAACCACGATCAGGCCTTCCACCGCTCGTTGTTGAAAGATCCTGGGGTATTCCTCGATCAAATCGTCTCTGTGCCTATGGCTCACCACCAGATAGAAGTACCCCTCCTGCAGCAGGTGGTCTTCGATTCCGGAAAGCACCAGCGCCGCATATCCCTCGCTGATTTCTGGCACGATCACGCCAATGGTGAAGCTTTTTCTCTGCCGCAGCATCCGCGCCATCACGTTCGGTCGGTAGTTCAACTCGCGAGCAGCTGCGCGCACCCTCGATTGTGTATGATGTGGAATGGATTTCGCGGCCGGAGAACGGTTCATCACCAGCGAAACCGTGGCAACGGAAAGCCCCAGATGCTCCGCGAGCTCCCGAAGATTCACTTTCCTCGTCCCTCCATCCTCGCCGGGGATGGAGCTTTCTGGTTTGCGCTTTGCCATCGTTTTCTGGCAGCGTAGTCTGGCACAGGAGCGAAGCATGGGCAAGACGGCCGGTCCCAGGGCCGCGGTCTGGCCTCTGATGCCATCGTCGTTGGGGGAAAAAATCTAATAAATCGATTTATTTAAGCATTTAATTGCGATACGATCTCTTCGTTCCTCTGCTTAACCCAAACGACGGTCCCGCTTTTCACTAATCTTCCGGGGAGCGGCTTGGCTTAATTGCAGAGACGATGCACAATTCCCATTGGCTCACGGAGTAATTTCATGGGTTTTTCTGCTGTTCCGCGCTTCTTCCGGGTTTCCTCCTCGGCCACGGGCAACAGCGCGAGTCGTTTCTTCCGAACCCGCGTTCCCTCGCGGTCCGTCGCCTCTTGCTCTCTGTTCTTTCTTCTGATCGCCGTTTTTCTCTTTCCGGCTTGCGCCTTCCCGCAGAGTTCCTCCGCGCGTCCTTCATCTGATCCCGTCGTCAACAACCCGGCTCTCACCGCTCCCGGCCTTGAGCAGAAAGTGGATGCTCTGCTCGGACGCATGACCCTCGAGGAAAAAATTGGCCAGCTGGTGCAATATTCTGCGGGTCAGCCCACCGGCCCGGGCACGGGCCGTACCGGCGACAACGACATGATCTCGAAGGGCGAAGTCGGTTCTCTCTTCAATGTGACCGATGCGGTGAAGGTAAATGCTTTTCAAAAAATCGCCATGGAGAAGTCCAGACTCCGCATTCCGCTCATTTTCGGACTGGATGTGATTCACGGCTTTCGCACCACCTTCCCGATTCCGCTCGGGCTCTCCGCCACTTGGGATCCCTCGCTTGTGCAGCAAGCCGCCCGCGTCGCCGCCCGCGAAGCCTCCGCTGCCGGAGTACGCTGGGCTTTTTCACCGATGGTAGATATCGCTCGCGACGCGCGCTGGGGCCGCATGGCGGAAGGGTCCGGCGAAGATCCCTTCCTCGGCTCCGCGATGGCCCGCGCTTTCGTGCGCGGCTATCAGGGCGAACGTCTTGACTCACCGGATAGCGTTGCTGCCTGCCCAAAACATTTTGTGGGCTATGGAGCTGCCGAGGGTGGCCGCGACTACAATTCGGCGGAAATCTCTGAGCATACCCTTCATCAAATTTACCTCCCTCCTTTCCACGCCGCCTTGGACGCCGGTGCGGTCACTTTGATGAGCTCCTTCAACGCCCTCGATGGCGTGCCTGCTTCCGCCAACCCTTTCACGCTTACGGACATCCTGCGCGATGAGTGGGGCTTCCGGGGTTTTGTCGTTAGCGACTGGAGCTCCATTGGCGAACTGATTCCACACGGCATCGCCAACAATGGCGCCACCGCCGCGAAGAAAGCCTTTCTCGCCGGCGTGGACATGGACATGGTCAGCAACCTCTACCACGAAAATTTGTTGAATCTTGTCCGCTCCGGCCAGATTCCGGAGTCACGGATTGATGAAGCTGTCCGCCGCATTCTGCGCGTGAAATTCGCTCTCGGCCTTTTCGACCGTCCTTACACCGACGAATCGAAGGAATCTGCTGCAATGCTTCAGCCGGAAAGCATCGCTCTGGCTCGCAAAGCCGCCGAGGAATCCTTCGTGCTTCTGAAAAATTCTCCTGATGGCGGTCGGCCTCTTCTCCCGCTTTCTTCGATGCTCGGCACCGTCGCTCTGATCGGACCCGCCGCCGATGATGCTGGCAACATGCTCGGCTGCTGGCAGGGAATGGGCCGCGCTCAGGATGTAATCACCTTGAAAGCTGCCCTAACGGAAAAACTCGGTGCGGATCACCTGCGCTATGCCCGCGGGTCGGGCTATCTCGATGGCTCCGATGCCGAAATCGCCGCCGCCGTCGAAGCCGCAAAGCAATCGGATCTCGCCATTCTCGCATTGGGAGAAAACGCTCCGGAAATGACTGGCGAAGCCGCCTCCCGCGCGCATCTCGACTTGCCCGGCCATCAGGAAAAACTTCTCGAAGAAGTTGTCGCCACCGGCAAGCCCGTTGTCCTCATTCTCTTCAGCGGTCGTCCTCTTACCTTGCCGTGGGCATTCGAGCATGTGCCCGCCGTGCTCGCCGCATGGTTTCCCGGTGTACAAGCTGGCCCCGCGCTCACGGATGTCCTTTTTGGCTCTGCAAATCCCAGCGGCAGATTGACCGTCTCCTGGCCGCGCAGCGTCGGACAGGAACCGCTCTACTACGACTCTCTCAATACCGGCCGGCCGGCCGACGGAGTGGATCTGAACCACCCACCCGAAAACAGCAGGGAAAAATTCGTCTCACGCTACCTTGACGAGCCCAATTCTCCCCAATTTCCCTTCGGCTTCGGTCTCTCGTACACCGAATTTCGCTACAGCAAAATCGAGCTCAGCACGGATTCACTCGATGCTTCATTGCTTGCCTCGCAGCTTGCCGCTCAACTCAGTTCGTCCGCGCAAAAACCGAATCCAATTCTCAGTGTCTCCGCTGACGTCACCAACACGGGCAATCTCGCGGCCGACGAAGTAGTGCAACTCTATATCCGCCTGCGGGGAACCAGCGTTGCTCTCCCTGTCCGCGCCCTGAAAGGCTTCCAGCGCATTTCTCTGGGCCCCGGGGAAACCCGCAAGATCACCTTTCATCTCGGCCCGGACGCTTTTGCGTTCTGGAATATCAACAACCAATACACGGTCGAGCCCGCTCATGCGACCGTCTGGATCGCCCCCGACTCCGCCCACGGCCAAAGCGCCTCTCTTGTCTTGACCGGTCCAACCAACTGAAAAAAATAAATTAAGTACTAACGGCTTGCTGAAGAATTTGGTTTTCGAGGCTTTTTCGTTCTCAGTTTTGAGTTTTCGCCGAGTGGTAAGGGAGTGGTTTGGGTTTTTCTATCGACCGAGCCGGCTTGTCGAAGCCACGTGTCACGTTCTGGCCATCAGGTTTCGCAATCGGCACAGGTTGTAGGCCGCCCCAGTAGAGGTAAACAGCCACCCCACCTTGTCGATTCCTCTCAACTTCACTTTCTTTAGCATCCCCATGATCTTCATCCACCCGAACGATTGCTCCACTCGTTTTCTCTTCCGCTGACTCACCTCGTACCCCGCATGTCGTGTGGTCCGCCCGTTTATCGCGCTCCTCCGATTGGTCGTGTTCTGCGCCACATGCGGGGTGAGGTTCATCCCGCGCAGTTCTCGCACGAATTCTCGGGTGTCGTAATTCTTGTTTCCTCCCAACGTCACTCGCTTTCCCTGCGGTACGGCCTCGGCCTGACCTTCTTTACTTCAGACGAGTTCTTTCAAATAAAGTTGCAGAAGAGATGTTTTTTCGCCCAACCGGGTTCTTAGTGGGTCCCAGGAGCCAGGTCCAGACCTCTGCAGTGGAAATGGATCGAGTTGATGAAGTTCTGTTTGTCGCGAAATCCTCGAGCGGTATATTTCACCCACTGAATTTTGGCGCTGATGGATTCGCTGGTGGCGTTGGTAATCGGATGGGTTAGGTAGGTAATGATGTTCTCGAATCGCCGTTTCAGCAGGCTGGCAACTTTCTTCATTGGGCCCTAACCGGCAATTGGCCGCCCAGTTATACCGCCACTGAAAATGCTTGCGCTCGGTCCTATAATTGCAGCGCTGGCAATTTGGAGCAAGCAAGGATGATGGCGGAGTCGCAGTCGCAAATGGCGGGGCGCACGGTAGAGAGCCGCGACGAAGGGCACCTGTCTCCGATGCTCGGTGCGACCACGCTTGTACTCCTGATTGCCGCGTGCAAGATGGTGGTGTATTTGTACGCGGGACACAGATATGGGTACTTGGGTGACGAGTTGTACTTCCTGGACTGCAGCCGTCATCTCGGTTGGGGCTATGTCGATCAGCCGCCGCTGATCGCGATGATTGCCTGGGCGGTGCGGCATACGCTCGGTCAGTCGCTGCTCGCGATCCGATTTTTGCCGGCGCTCGCGGGGGCGGCGGAGGTTGTGCTAGCCGCGTTGATTGCGCGCGAACTCGGTGGGAGGCGCTTCGCGCAGGTACTTGCGGCCATTACCACGCTTGCCGCGCCGGGGATTCTCGGGTCACACAGCCTCTTCACGATGAATGCGTTCGAGCCGCTGTTCTGGATGACCTGCGCGTATCTCGTAATTCGCATCATCAAAACCGGAAATGAGAGGCTGTGGATTTGGTTCGGCGTGGTCGCGGGCATCGGTCTCGAGAACAAGTATTCGATGATGATCTTCGGCGCTGGGATTGTCCTCGGACTGCTGCTTACGAACGAGCGGAAGCTGCTCGCGAATCGGTGGTTATGGATTGGTGGCGCGGTCGCGTTTGTGATTTTTGCGCCGAATCTCTGGTGGAATGTTCGGCACCACTTTCCATTTCTCGAATTGCAGGCCAACATTCGACGCAGCGGGCGGGACGTGCCGTTGGGTTTCTTCAGCTTCTTCGGTCAGGAAATTGGTGCGATGAACGCGTGGAGCGCGCCCGTGTGGCTGGCAGGCCTGTGGTTTTTCTTTTTCGCGGAGCAAGGGAAGAGATTTCGCGCGCTGGGCTGGGCCTGGGTGTTCACAGCGGGCGTCATCGTCACGATGAGTCCGCGCGTGTATTACCTCTTTCCCGCCTTCCCGCTGGTGTTCGCCGCCGGCAGCGTCATGTGGGAATGGCGGCTTGAGGCGCGGCAGCGAAGGTGGGTGCGAGTCGCCTACCCGGCATTGATGATCGCGGCGGGCGCGATTCTTGCGCCGCTTGCCACGCCGGTGCTGCCGGTCGAAACGTACATTCGCTACACGCGCGCGTTGCATATCTCGCCGCCTCCAAGTGAGACGCACAAGCTGGGCCCCTTGCCGCAGAATTATGCGAGCGAGTTTGGCTGGCCGGAAATGGTCGCGACGGTCGCGCGCGTTTACGACAGTTTGCCACCGGATGTAAGAGCGAAGACGGCGATCTTTGCCCCGAACTTTGGCGTAGCCGGCGCGATCGATCTCTTCGGGCCGAAATATGGATTGCCGCAGGCGATCAGCGGTCACCAAAGCTACTTCCTGTGGGGACCGCGCGATTACACCGGCGAAAGCATGATCTTCATGGATGATAGCCAAGAGCGCCTCGAGCAACTGTTTGTAAGCGTGCAGAAGGTCGCGAGCGTGTACCATCCGTACTCGATGCCGTACGAGCATTTCGACGTGTTCTATTGCCGAGGGCTCAAGCAGCCGTTGAAGGAATTCTGGCCGCAGCTGAAGCACTGGGACTGAAGAGCCCTCATCGGGAAGGCATCAAGGCGTTAAATCCTGGGGGGTGCGGGGCAGAGCCCCTGTTCGCTTCCCACCAAAAAGCCGGAATTCCCGCTTTTTTCATCAAGCTGCTAATCGGGGAAGCGAACTGCACAGCTCGACGCTGTGGCATCGGAATTCTGCAAGTTCGCAGTGGCACACTCCGGGTGTTTTTGGTGAAGAGTGCCGAAGTGATTGGAAAAAGGGAACTTGGATGAAAATTTCAATTTTGCTGAGTGCGCAAACTGTTGAAAACAAAGGGTCGATGGTCAACGGCGACCAGCGGCAACATTACTGGATGTCGTGACTTTCGGCCATGTGAACTTCGCGCTCGATGCGGTAATCGGTGAAGGCTTCAATTGGGCGCTGGGTTGGGCCAGGCGAATTTCGAGGCATACCGTTGCGGGATCCCAGGCAGGGGGGCGTTTCGAGAAGGGCTTTCCGCACAAAAAAGAGAAGCTGTCAACCGCTGGCGAATTGCATGTCGGCGGTTGACAGCTTCCCGGGGTACAGGGTATTGGCTCATCCGTTGCGCGGGGTGAGCCTCCCTGCGGCTCTAGAAACTGAAACGGGCTCCCAAAGTGACGACGCGACCGGCAAGCGCGCCTGTAATCGTGCCGAAGTTGGAACTGGCGATGTTGTTCGAAATGCGAGTTGGGTCGAGGTTCAGATTGTTGAACAAGTTGTAGGCATCAACCCGGAGTTCGATCCTCGCGTCCTCGCCAAGTATTGGTGCTTTCGGCAGGCCGAAGGACTTGGCCAAGGTCATGTCCACGTCTTTGTATCCGGGGAGGTTCCAGGAATTTCGCGCCACGCCTGGGGCTTGAGGAAGCGCGGTTCCCGAGGCGGTGCCGCTGTAAGCCGTATAGGTCGGCACGGAGAAGTAAGCCGCCCCTCCATTGGGGAAGTTCGAGTTGGCCGCAGTCTCAAATGCACTGTTGCTCGTGCTGCCTCCGGCGCCACCGAGGTACGCGGCAGGGAACAGCGACCCATAACCGCATTGTCCGCAGTAGAGGCTTCCTCCCTGTACGCTCACGACCGGAGACCACGGAAAGCCGGAGTGGAGATTGAAGATGCCGCTGATAGACCAGCCACCGGCGATCTTTTCGAGCCAGCTGTTGCTTCCGTGGAAGAAGACCGGCTGCCACACGCCGTAGAGCTTGAACGCATTGCCGACGTTATAGTCACAGCGGCCGTAATCCAGACCGAGGTCGTAGGGATAAGGCTGCTCGAAGTACGGTCCGGAACTCGTATCCATGCATTTGGACCAGGTGAATTGCGCGTCAGCCATGAACTGCCGCGAGAAGCGATGGTTCAATTCAGTAAGCAAGGCATTGTAGTTTCCGCGGCCCGAAACACCCCAGTAATCCCCGCCGCCGATTTGCGGGTTAAACGCGTAACCTAAGGTTGCAGGAACAGCCAAGGGATTCTCGTGAAAGAAGATGTCCCGGGATAGGCTTCCCTGATACCCGACTGTGGCCACGAAATCGTGGCCGAGGTCGTATTGGGTTTCTACCGACCAGTGGTGCATCCGCATGGTTGGCAGGTTCTTTGGAAAGATGATGGCATTCACGGTTCCAGTCGTGGGAAGCCCGTTTGGTCCAAAGCTGGAAATCGTATTCGGATTTGCGGGGTAACCGTTGAGATCGTTGACTCCCGACGAAACGGCGTAAATTATGCCTGGATTCGGCGAATTCGGCGTGGACATGCTTAAGCTCGGGAAGACGATCAACCCTGGATTGTTGGAAATGTTGGCCGAGATCGCGAATTCTTCTTGGTTGTAATCCAGGCCGTACCCGCCGCGGACAACCAGCCTGTTATTGAATTGATGGCCAAAGAGAGACGTAGGGCTCCAGGCAAAACCGATCTGGGGCCCGAAGTTATTCTTTTGCGGGTTCCAGGAGTGGCCCAGGGCGACGTTCAGACCAGTCAGATAATCGGACCCCGCGCCTGGCGTGGCAGCATACATGTTGCCCTGTTTGGAGGAGAGCGGACCAAAGTAGGACCAGCGGAGTCCCAGGTTGAGCGTCAGATTCGGGCGGAGCTTGAAGTCATCTTGAGCGAAGAGGCCCCAGAGGGCTTCCCGCTGGTCTTGGCGCTCGGTTGTCGGTAACCCGGTGTGAGGATCGAAGCCGCCGCCTTCCTGGTGAGGCGCATCATTGAGGAAGTCCCAAATGTTAAAGAAGCTATAATTCGGAACACCGCAGCCCGTACAGTTTTGCAGGTAAAAGAGGCGGGTCAGTTCGCCGCCAAATTTAATCGTGTGGCGGCCGTATACCTTGGTAGCCACATCTTTGAACGTGTACGTCCACTGGTTCAAGATGCTGCCCACGTTCGGCCCAAAAGAATTCGGGGTGATACTGCCGGTCTGACCAATATTATCCGTGGGCAATCCGACGGGAGACTGCGGGTTGGAGGTGATTTCATTCCAACGCCATCCGGCAGCGTTTACGCGGAGCTCATTGAGTAACGAGGTCGAGAAAGTGTGATTCCAAAGAGCGGAGAACGCATCATTGATCTGAGAGTGGTGGAAGATGTCATAAGCGCGGTTTCCGTTGAAGTTATCCTTGGAATATGGAACCCAGTACATCGTATAGGAAATTTGATCTCTCTCCGTGATATTTGCGTCGAGGCGGCCATTGTACTGGTCAGCCGAAATCGTGGTGGGGTTGACGGTATTGTAGTTCGCCAGATCAGCGATGTTGCCCAGAGGGCTGCCAGCGGTTCCGCAGCCTGTTCCGGCTCCGCCACAGCCGGGGTTCTGGCTGCTCGTCCATCCCATGTCCTGAGTCCCTAAGCCGGTTGTCAGAGGCGTACCGACATTTATGCCCTGGCCCGGAATGGTTTGGCAGTTCACGCCTTCTGTAAGGCCAGCGGTTGCGCAAGTGGCGTTCGGATTTAGGGTTCCAACCACGCCGTTGCCGGGGAAGGAAAGATACGTCGCGGCAATGCTTCCCGCTGGCGCTAAAGCGGCGAAAGCCGGCGTGTCGTACCATCCGTTCCCCTGGATGTCGGAGAAGGGTTCGCGCTCACCCTCATAGCTGAAGAACGCGAAGATCTTATTTTTCCAAATCGGACCACCGACCGTGCCGCCGAATTGCTCGAACTTATTGTTGTCGCGTGTCGGGCTCTGACCCGCGCCGTTGAAGCGTTGGTAAGCGTTGAGGTTCGGTTGGTGCGTGGTAATGAACGCACTGCCGTGATAGTTGTTCGTGCCGCCCTTGGAAATGATCTGAATGCTTGCGCCACCGAAGCGGCCAAATTCCGCATCATAGTCATTCGAGACGATTTTGACCTCTTGAACGGAGTCTGCAGAAGGAGTGACGACGGTTGATCCACCCCAGACGGCGCTGGTCGTGCTGATGCCGTCAAGGTATATGCCATTGTTCTCGGTCTGTTGGCCATTGGAGATAATCTGCGCGCCGTTCTCGGTCTTGAAGATGCCGTCCGCGCCACCCGAAGCTCCTCCCCCTGTCTGAGTTCCGGGAATATTGAAGCCGCTACCGTTGCCGCCCTGCGCGCCGTCGCCTAAAACGCCCGGCGCTAGTTGGGCCAGTTTGAGGACGTCACGCCCGAACGTAGGCAGGCTTTGGATTTGGTTGTTGGTGACGGTACCGTTGATCGAGGCTGTTTGAGTGTCAATGAGCGGGGTCGAGTTGCCGCTGACCGTGACGCTCTCGGTAACTTGCCCCACTTCCAGCTGAATATTCAACGCGTTGGCCTGCTCGGCAATCACTCCAACGTGGTCCAGGACTTTCTTCTTGAAGCCCTGCATTTCGACGGTCAGCGAGTACGTGCTCGGAGGAAGAGCGCCAAAATTGTAAATCCCATCGGCGTTTGTGGTGGTGGTTTGGGTTTGATTGGTTCCCAGGTTTTTCAGTGTTAGAGTCGCTCCCGGTACAACGGCCCCCTGCGGATCAGTTACGACTCCCTGAATCGAAGCACGGTACTGTGCCTGCGCCTCTGGCAGGAGAACGCAAAGGCACGCGACGAGCATCGCCCCTTTTCCTAGATTCCTCATGACGTTCACGAAACACCCCTTGAACCGGGCCCAGGCTGTAACGTTGCCTGTCCCAGCTAAATCGGTTAACTACTGACTCGACGCCACTATATCCATCGGAATCTCCGTTGTCAACGATTCCTAATTTTGATCCTCGCCCTTCGGCCGCGGCATGGAAATTCTGCCTCTGCTCTGCTGCCGGTTTTGGGATTTCGGCTGCACAACTCACTCCACGCTGGACGTCTTGCCGCCTGCACCCTCGTGAGACTTCGAGGATCTGGGATCAAACTGCTTCCTTTTTGCGTCTTCTCGTCTCGCCATTTGTTTCCCCATGTCTCCTCCACCATCGAGACAGTTCTTGTGCCCTCAAAATTCGAAGGGCGCCCGCCGCCGCGAGCGCCCCAATTTTTCAGGAACTTTGCTGCCTGTCCTTACGGCTTCAAATGCGGCGATGCTTGCTGGAGCCGGTTGATCAGTGCCTCCGCCTCTTGCGGTGCAAACGATTTCGGCTCGGCGATGATATGCGCCACGCTCAGCTTCTCTCCGTAGAGATGCTTATTCGCATCCCCGTCCGGGCGCAGCGTCGAGCCTTCAAGGGAGATTCCTGCGAACACTCCTCTCGCCCGTGAATAGCTCAGCATCTCCGCCCGCATATACGCGTCCGTATCTGCCGCGGCCGTTCGTCCCTTCGGTCCGGCCGCGATGGTCGCATCCGCGCCAAGCTGCACTTTGCTCCCCATCAAGCTATCTGCTCCGCGGTTGTTCATCACCAGGATCACGAAGTCCGTGGCCTCGCCGCCGATCTGGAAGCCGATGCTCCCGCCTTCCAGTGCATACATCGCCGGCGCGCCCCACGGTCCCGTATAATCCTTCCCGGTGCGGCAGACCATCACGCCGCGTCCGTAGCTTCCGCCGACAATGAACGCCGCCTTCATCACCGAAGGCATTACGATCACGCATCTTGCCTTGTCCATCAGGTCCTGCGGGATGTCGTCCGGCACATCCAGGATTTCTTTCATCACCAGCCCCGCATTCACCAGCCGGGCTTTCTCATCGTTGGCATTATCGGGCCTGCCCGCCGCAGTCGTTCTGCCTGCACATGCCAGGGGCCCCAGAAGCAGCGAACACGCTGCCACTATTTTCCATCGCTTCATTGATCGTTCCTCCTCATCCATTGGATGCAGCTTTTATTTGTCGCGCGGCGCCGGGAGGCCGGATTCTGGGCGGGTCGGGATGTTGCTTGCCAGTCCCGATTATATCGTGCATTGTATCGTAATGCGATAGAAAAGAATTTTGCGCACGCCTGCTGCGGCATCCCTACGGTCTTGTCTGCACCGCCCGGTCGTAACCCGTCATCTCCAGATAACCCACGCCGGCAATCCGCTCCGCTCCTTTTGTGCCGTTCAACTCAATCGCCCCTTCCCAGTAATTCGGCGCCACCGAGCTCGTCCCCGTCATCTCTTGCGATGCCAGCGGAGTCGTCACGCTCAACTCGACCCCCAGCTTCGGCACCGACAGTTTCCACTCCATCGGATACGTCGCCCCGGTCGCCGGGCTCGTCCATGTGCGTCCCGCGGGCTCCATCTGAAAATCGCTCGCGCTCAGATGTTCCGTTCTCCCGCTCGCCTCCACAAACGTTCCCGCGGAGAATCGGCCAATCGTTCCGTCCTTTCCTCGAATGCGAAAGAGCATCAGCTCCGTTTTATCCTGCAGTTGAATGCTCATCCAATCCCATCCAATCTGGTTCGCCTCCAGTTGGTGCGTGAAAAACTCGTGGTCCATCCACGCCAGCCCGCTCACTGAAAATTCCTTTCCGTGCAGCGTGATTTCACCTTTCGTGTCCAGCCGCGTCAGAGAAATGTAATGCGAAGCCCTCCCCGCTCCTTCCGCCTTCTGGCTCACGCCGTTCACTCCTTCGATCACGGGCGCCTTCTCCGGGCGCAGCTTAAAATGCAGAGAAAACTCTTCGCTGACCGCATCCAATTCCTGCTCGCCGCCTTTCCAGGCGATCTTCCAGTTCCCATTCCAGACGCGCCCCTCTTTCTCGCTTGCGCCCGCGATTCCCGGCCCCGCGCGGTTCAGCCGTTCCGTGTGATGGAACTTCCCGCCGTCCAGATCGCTCAGCGCCAGATGCGCCAGGTACAAATCCCGAACATCCCATGCGTTGGTCTTCGCGGCGTCTCGGCTCACGCCCTCGCGAAAAAACGTCAGCTCAAACCCGAATCGCCGCCCGTCCGCCGTTTTCACGTTTCCCGTCGTGTACCACCACTCCGTCTGATACTCCGGATGATCGAAATAATCCCGCGGAAATTCATAGTGATATCCCGGCAGCGCTTCCTTGTATTGCGCTTCCCCCGCGGGAGCAATGAATAAGACCAGGGCAATCGCGACCGCGCTACTCCTCATGAACCGCCTCGAGCGGATTCATCCGCATCGCCACGCGCGCCGGATAGAATCCCGCCACCACGGTCGCCGCATAAACCACCGTCAGCGCTCCCACCAGCGCCGCCACGGGCCAGTGAAACTGAATCGTCCATCCGAACGACTGCTTGTTGATCACGAAAATCAAAATCAGCGAAAGCAAAAATCCCAGCGCCACTCCCGCCGCGTTCGCCAGCAGCCCCAGCAGCGCCGCTTCCGCCAGTATGATCTTTCGAATTTGGCCGCCCGCCGCGCCCAGATATCTCAACAGGCCCATTTCGCGTTTCCGGTCAATCACCAGCGCCAGCAGCGCGCCCGCCACTCCCATCACCGCCACGAGCACTGCGATTGCCTCCAGCGCATACGTAATCGCAAAAGTGCGGTCGAAAATCTCGATTGCCTGCTGGCGCAAATCCCGGTTCGAAAAAATCAGCACGCGATACCCCGCCGCCGCTCGCTGAAGCTCTTGGCGAACTCTTTCCGGAGCGAACCCGGGCTTCACGTACACCGCCAGGTTGGAAAGCGCGGGATCCGGCAGATACCGCAACATCACCCCCCGGTCCATCAGGATGTAGCCGCGTTCGCTCGCATAGTCGTAGCACACATCCAGGACGCGAAAACCCTCCACTCTCTCTCCCATCGCTAGGAGAATCGTATCTCCTGCCTTCACGCGGTGCTTGGTGGCAAAGGGTTCGCTCACAATCACCGCATTCGTCCCGCGCATTTCCCGCAAAACCTTCGGTGTCGGTCTCCCGGAGAGCAAATCGGACTCATGATGCAGTTCAGGGTTGCGCAAATCCGCGCCGAGCAATTCCGCCGGCATTCCTTCGTAGCTGGTTTCGTAGGCTCGCAATCCCTCAACCGCCTCGACGCCCTTCACGCGCGCGATTTTTTCCGGCAGCTCCGGCGAAATCGTCGGATGCCGCTCCGGGCCAGGGGCACCCGCCGGCCGGAGGTACAAGTCCGCCGGCAGTTCGCTGTTCATCCACTGCACCACTGTTTCCCGGAAACTCCCCACCATGATTCCCACCGCCGTCATCATTGCCACCGCCGTGCACAGCGCCCCCACGAGCACGGAAGTCCGCCGGAGTGAGCCTCCAAGACTTCTCGAAGCCAAACCCGCCTCCGCTCCGAAGTGTTTCCCCAGCCAGCTCGATGCAATTCTGGTGATCGCATCCACGGACGCCGGAATCGCCATGACGGTCGCGGCAATCAGCAGCAGTGCCGCCAAATAGCCGAGCGCAGGTTTCCCCCAGATCTCTGGCCCTCGCGAAGCTGCCATCGCCAGCCCTGCAAGAACTATTGCGATCCACAAATCGCGCGTCTTGTGCACGCGAAACATATATTCGCGCCTTCCGCGTGCCATCGCCTCCACCGGAGGAATCATCGCCGCTTCTCTCGCGGGTGAATATGCGCTCACCACGGCGATGCCCGCTCCGATTCCAAGCGCCAGCAAAACCGCGCTTGCATTCAATGTAATCGCTCCCGGCCGGCTGCTCACGTACAGTGCATTCACCGTCGCGCCCATCAGCTTCACCGCGCCGGTTGCCATCGCACGCCCCAGCGGCACACCGATCACTGCTCCCGCAAGCCCGATCACCGCCGCCTCCCCCATAAACGCATTCAGCACCATGCCTCGGCTCGCTCCCAGTGCGCGCACGATCCCGATGTCCGCGCGCCGCCGCACCACGCTCACCGAAATGGTGTTGTAGATAAGAAACGCCCCCACCGCCAGCGCGATCGTACTCAGCAGTTCCAGATTCCATCGGAACGCCGCAAGCATTTTCCGGTTTTCTTTCGTGGCCGTTCCCGTAGCGCGTACGCTAACTCCGGCAGGCAGAATCTCCTCGATTCGTTTCCGCCATTCCTCCACTCCGGGTTTTTCCGGCACTTTCAGCAGGATTCGGTCCAGGCGTCCTTCGCGGCTCAGCGCTCTTTGCGCAGCCCCAATATCCATCACAATCGCGGCTTCGTTTCCGCTGCTATCCGGAAACGTTCCCTTCACCGTGTAGGTTTTCTCGCTGTCATTGATCACAAGATGGAGCTCGTCGCCTGCCCTGCGTCCCAAGCTCTCTCCAATCCAAACGCTTCTCGCGTCGCCCAATTCGCGCAGAAAGTTCTCGGAATCTTCAGAATCCTCACTCGCGCGTTCCAAGATCTCTCCTTTGAAGAATTTCTCTCCTTGCGCAACCAGATCAACGCCAATCAACGGCACGCTCTGCTTCGTTTCCGCAATCAACGCGGTTCCTTCGATCCGTGGCGAAACCTCGATAGGGTATGCCAGCGCCGTCAGCTTCCCCACAATCTCTTCCGGCACCCCTCCCACCGCCGTCGCCTCCAGTTGGGAATCGCCCTCCAGTGTCTGCATCGAAGAGTGAAAGGATCCCGTCGCCGCTTCTCCCGCCAGTTGTATGGCCAGCACCACTCCGACCCCCAGCGCCACGGCAAACACAGCTAGTCCCGTCCGCGCCCGCTCCTTTCCCAGCGGCCTCACCATCAACCGGTAAAATAATTTCCACTTCGCCACTCCCGCTCCTCTGCACTTCTTCTATCGCCGCAAAATCTCCACAATTCTTCCGTCTCTCAACTTCACCACCACATCCGCAAGCGCCGCCGCTTCCGCGCTATGTGTTGCCATCAACGTTGCTGTCTTCTGTTCGCGTGTGAGCCTCCGCACAAGTTCCAGAATCGTTGCGCCCGTCGCGTTGTCCAGGTTCCCCGTGGGCTCGTCCGCCAGCAGCACTTTTGGCGAATGCGCCAATGCGCGCGCAATCGCCACGCGTTGCATTTCTCCGCCGGAAAGCTGATGTGCCAACCGGTTTTCCAATCCCGCCAGCTCCACCCATTCCAGCCGCTCCCGCGCCGCTTCTCGCGCATCCTGCCTTCCAGACAGCAGAAGCGGCAATTCCACGTTTTCGACCGCGGTCAGCGTGTGCAGCAATTGAAATGACTGAAATACAAATCCGATTTTCTCCCGCCGCAGTCGCGTCAGTTCACCGTCGTTGCTCCGGGAAGTTCTCGTTCCATCCAGAATCACTTCTCCGCCTGTCGGAAAATCCATCGCGCCCGCCAGATTGAGCATTGTGGATTTTCCGCACCCGCTCCGCCCCACGATGGCCACAAATTCGCCCGCTTCCACGCCAAGCGTTACGCCATCCAGTGCGCGAATCTTCTGCCCGTCGCCCTGGTACTCCTTCACCACGCATTTCAATTCCAAAATGGCCATCTTCTCCTGCTTTACTTACCGCCAACACTCGCGCACTCCGATGTTACCTGCATCACCTCTCATGCGCTTACAATGCTTCGGGAGGAATTCGCATGGCTCGGTTTGCTCGCCGTTTTGCAACGCTTCTTGTGATTTACGCCCTCTGCTCCGTCTCCATTCTTGCCGAAGGCTGGCAGCACATCGGCAAAGTTCAGAAAGTCGAAAAGCTCCCCGATGGCGTTGAGCTGACCGCCGGCAAGACCAAGGTCCGGATCACCGCGTTTCGCGACGGCATCGTGCGCGTCCGCGTTGCTCCCAATGGAATTTTCCCCAAGGACTCTTCCTGGGCCGTGATCGAATCCCCTCAATCTCCGCCCGTGAAAATTGACGATGGCAAGGAAGAAGTGCGCATGACCGTGGGCAATGTCGTCGTGCGCGTGCAGAAATCTCCTCTCCTGATCAATTTTCTCGATTCCGCCGGAAATGTGCAGCTGGCCGACGATCCCTCGTTCCCGATGGCCTGGGATGGCGATCACGTGCAGGTCTGGATGGAAATGCCGCAGGATGAAAATTTCTATGGCCTCGGCGACAAAGCCGGTCCCATGAACCGCCGCGACCGCGCGTTCACCATGTGGAACACCGATCAATTCGGCTGGCAGGAATCTACCGATCCGCTCTACAAAACCATTCCTTTTTTCATCGGCGTTCGAAACACGAAAGCCTATGGCCTCTTTTTTGACAACACGTGGCGCAGCAGTTTCGATTTCGGCAAGGAAGCCCGCGATTATTTTTCCTTCGGCGCCGAGGGCGGCGAAATCAACTACTACTTCATTGCCGGACCAGAACCCGAAAAAATCGTCAAAGCCTACACCGCCCTCGTCGGCCGCGCGCCGCTCCCTCCCCTGTGGACGCTCGGTTATCAGCAGAGCCGCTACAGCTACTATCCCGAGTCGCGCGCCTACGAAATCGTCAAGAAAATGCGCGACGACAAAATCCCCTGCGACGCCATTTATTTCGACATTGATTACGAGCAGGGTTACGCGCCGTTCACCATTAACCGCGAATATTTCCCTCATTTCGAGCGCATGATCAGCGACTTCCGGCAGCAGGGCTTTCATTCCATCGTCATCGTGGATCCGCACATCAAGAAGAATCCCGATCATGGTTACTACCCCTACGATTCCGGAATGCAGAACGACGTCTTCGTGAAAAATCCGGACGGCTCCGTTTACGTCGGCTCGGTTTGGCCCGGCCCCAGCGTTTTTCCGGATTTCACGCTCACGCGCGTGCGCGACTGGTGGGGCGGACTGTTCAAGAATTTTCTGGGCATGGGCGTCGCGGGATTCTGGAACGATATGAACGAGCCTGCTCTTTTTCTGACGCCGACGAAAACCATGCCCCTCGATGTCGTGTTCCGCTTCGATGACGGCACGACAATTTCGCAGGCGCAAGCCCACAACATTTTCGGAATGCAAAATGTCCGCGCCACCTACGATGGAATCCGCAGGCTGCTTCCGAACGAACGGCCTTTTGTTTTGACGCGCGCCGCGTACGCCGGAACCGAGCGCTATGCCGCCACCTGGACCGGGGACAACAGCAGCACCTGGAACCACATCGAGATGAGCACCCCCATGCTGATGAGCATGGGGATTTCCGGCTACGGCTTTGTCGGCGACGATATCGGCGGATTCGCGGGCTCGCCTCCGGCCGATCTCCTCACGCGTTGGTTCGAAGTCGGAGCGTTCAATCCCATCTACCGCGATCACACCGCAAAAGGAACGGCGAACCAGGAGCCGTGGGTGGACGGTCCGGAACAGGAAGCCATCCGGAGAAAATATATCGCATTACGATATACTCTCCTTCCGTACATCTACACGTACGTGGAAGAAATGAGCCGCACCGGAATTCCATTGATGCGGCCGGTGTGGCTCGATTATCCGAAAGACGAAGCCGCCTACGGCGACGACCGGGATTTTCTTTTCGGCCCCGATCTTTTCGTCGCTCCGGTCACCACGGAGATGCTGGACGCCGAGGAAATTCATCTCCCTCCCGGAGACTGGTACGATTTCTGGAGCAACGAGAAACATTCCAGCAAAGATCAGATTTCGCTCCATCCCGCGCTCGATGAATTGCCGCTGTACGTACGCGCGGGAACGGTCCTACCCATGCAGCCGGTGGTGCAGAGCACGAGCGAAACGCCGGACGGCCCGCTTGCGCTGCGCGTCTATCCGGGAAGCGACTGCCACGGCTATCTCTACCAGGATGACGGCCACACCTTCCAGTACGAGAAAGGCGAAGTCCTTCGCATCAGCTACACCTGCCAGGCCAGCCCGAGCGGGGTCAGCGTGACGAGCACCATCGAGAAGCAAGCGTATCAGCCGTGGTGGTCGAACGTGGAAGTCACGGTGTACGCCGCTCCGCACGTGCCGCGGGAAGTGCGTGTGGACCATTCCGTGGTGCATGAATGGCGCTACGACGACCAGCGGCACACCGTGATTGTTCCAGTTTCCGACGCGCTGAGGAACTGGTCGGTGCAAATCCTTTACTAGACAAACTGAAGAGCATTTTCTCCACCATCAGTTCAACGAGTAAATCGTGAGCGATTCGGCCGGAGCATTGATCTTCAAGCTGCCGGTTTCCGCCTCCATTCGTGCTGAGCCATACAGCAAAGTGAAGTCCTGCGCGCCGGAAGCGGGCGTGTATTCGACGGGAACGTCGAAGGAGCGCGAGGACTTCGAGTCATTGAAAATGACGAGAATTTTTTCTTCATCGGTTTGGCGCAAGAAAACATAGCTCTGATCATCTGAAAAAAGACTCCAGAGACGGCCGGAAGAGAGGGCGGGATGCTCGCGGCGCAAATGCAGCAGCGCGCGCACGGTCGCGAAGATATCCTGCTGCTGCTGCGTGCGGCCGGATTCGAGAAATGCGTCTTTCGGATCGCCGGGAAAGCCGCCGGGAAAATCGCGGCGGTTATCGGGATCGGCGCCGCCGGGCATGCCGATTTCGTCGCCGTAATAGAGCTGCGGAATGCCACGCAAAGTGAGGACAAGGCCGTAAGCGAGATCGAGTTTCTGCGCAGAGCTTCCGGAAACGCTCGAAAAGCGCGGGACATCGTGATTGCCGAAAAAATCCACGAGATTTTCCGGATGAGGATAAAGGCCGTCCTGCCGAAGGATGCCGGCGATGCGACCGGCAGGCCCGCCATACAGCAGTACGTCACGGAGAGCGAAAAACAAAGGGTAATCAAAAACGGTGGAGAGACCTGTGTCCACGCCGTCCCAATCCTTTTTGCCGCCGACAAAGAAGGAAGTGATTTCGGGATTCGGATGGAAGACTTCGCCGAAGGTCGAGAGATCGGGATACACGCGATGGAGACCCGAGGTCCAGCCGGACCAGAACTTGCGCGAAACGTAGGGAACGGTGTCCACGCGAAAACCATCGAGGCCGGAAGACTCGATCCACCAGATGGAATTTTGCAGGAGATATTGCTGGACGACGGGATTTTCGGTGTTGAGATCGGGAAGGATGCCAAAAAACCAGCCGTCGGTGAGATTGCGGCGAAGACTTTCCGGGGCGTGAGGATCGGCGAGCGCTTCAAAAGGATCGTTGCCGATGGGTTCGTGACTTTCGATGCCGTAGAAGGACGGTTTGACGGGAGAGAACGAATCGAGATGCTTTTGCGGCGTGCCGTGGAACCAGTCTGGCAACGGCGGATTTTGCACCCAGGGATTGAGCGGGCCGACGTGATTGGGAACGGCATCGAAGAAAATCTTGATGCCGTCTTTGTGAGCAGCGGAAACGAGGTCCTGGTAATCGGCGAGTGAACCGAGATGCGGGTCCACTGCGTAGAGGTCCACGGCGCCGTAGCCGTGGTAGTCCTGTGCACTGCCGTTCTTGACGATGGGCGTGAGCCAAAGCGCGGTGACGCCAAGGTCCTTGAGATAGGACAGGTGATCGCGAACGCCGCGGAGATCGCCGCCGTGGTAGGCGCGGGGATTGGAGCGGTCGTAAGTGCCGGGAGCGCTGGCGGGCGGATCGTTCGAGAGATCGCCATCGGCGAAGCGGTCCGGCATGATGAGGTAGAGAACGTCTGAAGACGAAAGTCCCTGGTAGCGGCCGGCAATCGGCTGGCGCGGAGCGAGAGGCAATTCAAAGGAAGTTTTTCCGCGCGGCGTCGCGATGCGGCAGACCAGCGTGCCGGAAAGCGTGTCGTCCCCGATCTTGAGCCAAATGAAGAGGTAATCGCCGTGACCGGAAGACTGGGTGTGCTCGACGATGACCTGGGGAAGATTGCATCCGACGTCCGTGGCCTGGAGATTGTGGCCGTAAACCAGGAGCATGAGATCGGGAGTGAGATGGATCCACCAATTGGGAGGCTCGATTTTGGTGACGAGGGGGGCATAGGGAGAAGGCGGCTCTTGCGCGCGGCACGGCGACGCGAGGCCGAGAGAGGCCGCAAGGAGCAAAACAGAGAGGGCAACCTGGAAATTACGCCGGACAAGAAGGATGCGCATCACAGAAGAAGCATAAAGAAAGAAGGAGCAAGGAGCCAAGAGGATACGGAGATGCAGCCGCCGGAAGGATTGAGACGGGACGGGAGAAACCCTGTTAACTGTTTCTGAGGGGACACTGCTTTTTTTCGGATGTGTGGCAAACACTAGGGTTATAAGTCCTTTGTTTTTGTATGTGCGGCAGGGAAAGGAGTTATGGGCGCACTTTTCGGATGTGTGGCAGGCAAAGAACTTAGCGATGATCATGCAAATTGGCCGATTTTTTATGATTGGAGCGACACCATCCCTCGCTGTTTTTGCAAGTGAGCGGAAAGGATTGAAGGAAAAAGGGATAGGACGATTTGAAGCGATTCGGTTTGCGCAAATTGTGCGCAAGAGAATGAATGGAATGAGGATGTCCGACAGGGAAGGGGAAGAACTGCGGCGCACGGGCGGATGCGAGGAAGTTTGCGGGGTAGGGAGCGGGCGGAAGGCGAATCTCATAAAACATAATAGCACGGAATGTTGACCTAGTCAATAGCTAATTCTATGGTATTTGTTCGAATGCGAAGACGTGTTCGGCAGGGAACCCATTGATAGGAAGGATCTTGTTGCGAGGATCGCCTGGAAGAGACGTCTAAGCGGAACGTTTGGGGCCAAACTCACGAAGAGGCCCGGCCCCTCAACCAAGAAGTTGTTCAAGTGATGGGCGAGTCGCAGTAGACCTATGGCGACATAAAGTCGCCGCTACGCTGAAAAGGGCCTGCTCGGGTGAGGGGGCAGGGGCTGAGAGGGAGAGGTCGTCGTGAACGAACGTCTTGACAGATGGCCTCGTCCGGGAGAAATAGTACATCCCAGAATGGCGCCCCGAGGTGGAGGCGCCAGGGTTGCAGCGAGTAGTTTCAAAGAATTTGCCGTGATGGGAAGGCGGCGCAAAGATATTGAACTGTCGGGAGGGGACAGATGGCGAACATTGCGGGATTTTGCACGAAGTGCGGGAGTCCGCACGAGAGCGGGCAGGCGTTTTGCATGAAGTGCGGAGCGAGCGTGGGAGCGGGATCCGCACCGAGCCAGCCGGCGCAACAGGCACCTGCGGCACCCCAAGCTCCGGCGGCGAGGCCTGCAACTCCCGCGGCGACTCCTCCGGCGGCTGCGGCGCCAGTGAGCTCAGCGCCGGCGATGGCTGCGCCAGCGGCGAAAAAGGGTGGCGGAGCGCTGATCAAAGTGCTGTTGGCGCTAGCGGTTGTCTTTGTGCTTTTTGTTGGAGCGGCGATCGCTGGGATCTGGTATGTGGGTCATCGCGTCAAGCAGAAGATGGCAAGCTTGGGATTGAACCAGCCGGAAACGTCGGAACCTCAGACTTCGTCCACGGTGGGAATGAACCTATGCTCGTGGCTTAGCAATGCGGAAGTGAGCCAGGCGGTGAAAGCGGATATCGTGAGGGCGGAAGCGCCGCAGGGCGGAGATCCGGGCTGCACGTACAGCGCACAAGGCGATCCCGGAGACTTTACGGCAAAACACGCGACGCTTTTGATGGGAAAAAATGCGGACAAGAATGCGCAGGCACAGATGGAAAATATGGGGAAGAGCTTCTTCCGAAACGAAGAGCAGCAGGGCGGAGCGAATCCTTCGGAGCACCCCGGAGAAACGCCGGTGTTCCAATTTTCAATGGATACGAGCGGGAATGCGACGGCGACGATCAGGCTGACGGAGAAAATGATGGGAGCGCTGGGACCGGCGGGCGGTCAAATGGTCCCGGGAGTGGGGGACGAGGCATTTCAAGCCGGGGGAGTGATCCTGATGGTGCGCAAGGGGAACAAGCTGGCGAAGATCATGTACATGATGTGCCCCTGCACGACGGAGGATGTTCTGCCGCTGGCGAAGAAGATCGCGGATTCCATGTAAGAAGCGGCGGGCGAAAAAGCGCCCGGTATCAAACCAGCAGAGATAAGAAAACGAAGGGCCGGCAACGGCCCTTCGTTTTTTTGCGGGAAGGAATCAGAAAGTCAGGCGCAGGCCAAGCTCGACCTGGCGCCAGCTGAACGGCTGAACGCTATTGATCACGCCGAACTGGCTATTGGGATTGAAGACAAGAACGGAGTCATTCGGGCAAGTGCTCATGCCCGAGGGACAGGCGGTGGAATAGCCGCCGAGATCGCTGTTGGGATTTGCGAAATGCGGAGTGTTCGTCAGGTTATACGCTTGCAGACGAATCTCGGCCTTAATTCTCTCCGTAATGGAGACGTTCTTGAAGAGAGACAGGTCTATGTTGGAACTGCCCGGGCCGATGAGGATATCTCTGCCGCTGGTGCCCGGAGCATTAAAGACTACTCCATTCACGGAACCACTGCCGGTGTAATAGATCGTGCCGGCGGGCAAAGCGAACGCCGAAGCAGACATGTATTGAGTGATATTGCCTGGACTGACTTGGGGAGAGCCGGTCAGATCAGCGCGCGTTGCGCCGGGATTTCCGTCCACGGTGATGCTGAAGGGCAGACCAGCCTGCAAGGTATAGATGCCGTTGAGTTGCCAGCCGCCAATGACGTAATCGAGCGGCTTCGAAATGTTGCCGCCGAAGTGCTTGCCGCGTCCGAAGGGCAATTCGTATAGCGAGCTCAGGATGAGACGGTAAGGCTGATCCTGATTGGAAAGGCCTCGCTCGATTGTGTAGTTTGAGTAGAGTTGCGGTGCGCAGGAGTCCAAGTTCCCGCAGGAGTCGTCGATTGTCTTGGACCAGGTGAAGGACCCGAGGAACTGGAATCCGCTGGTGAAGCGGCGCTCGTATTGCGCCTGCAAGGAGTTGTAGTCCGACTTGCCGCTGGTGTCCTGCACCGTGATGGTGCCCAAATTGGGATTGAGCTCCGTCCCGGGCACGCTGTCGAACAACTGCTGATTGGCGTTGTAGTTTCGCATGAGATGGGCGCCATGCGTACCGACATAGGCGATGCTCACGGACTGGTTGGAGCCGACTTGCCTCTGCAGTTGGAGGTTCCATTCGGAGACCTGGGGCGTCACGTCCGTGGGGAGCATGGCGATGACGCTCACGCCGGTGGGAGCGGACAAGTCAAGATTGGTGAAATTCCCGCTGGGCAGCGGCGCGGTGGCGTTGGTGGCAATCAGCTGCGATTGGGTGCAAGTAGGTTCACAGGGCAAAGCGCCGGAAAGGGTGATGCGATATCCCTGGCTGTAGGTGACGGTGTTTTCGCCGCTGAACGGAGGATTCTGCGCCAGTTGGTTGCTGATGCCGCCACGGTCAATGTAATAGAACAGGCCGTAGCCCCCGCGCAGGACGGTCTTGCCATCGCCGGTGAGCTGGTAGGCAAAACCGAGACGCGGAGCAAAATTATGGTAGTCGTTGGGAATCTGCTGGCGAGAGCTACCGTTGCTGCCTGCGACAACGAGCGCTTGGGTGGTGAGGTCGAAATTGGCCTGACGGTTCTCGACTTCAACGGGCCAGGTGAGAATGTCGTAGCGGAGGCCAAGGTTGAGGGTGAGCCTGTTTGTCGCACGAAAATCATCCTGAGCGAAGAAGCCGTTTTCCCAGGTGCGCGTGCCGACCATGCCGTAGTCGGTGCCGTGGGAATAACTGTCCACAAAGCCGGCGAGGAGATCAGAGGTTTCAAAGTTGGTGCTGACGTGACTTCCGGCGTTGCCGTTGCCGCTAAGGAAGAAATACCCTTTTCCAGCGAGGGGACGATAGAGATTGAGTTGGCGCCGGAGGATGCTGCCGCCCAACTTGAAGGTATGACGGCCCCTGGTCCAAGTGAGGGTGTCGTTGTAATTGAAACCCGTTTGGGGAACGAGATAGGGGCCGTAATCTCCAGTGTAGGAAATTTGCGTCCCGTAGCCACCGATGAGCGCGATACCACCCAGCAAGGGAGTGTTGCAATTGACGATGCCCAGTTGAGTGCAGAGATCAATATTATCCTGAGGGGGTAGATATCCGTAGGTGGTACGGACAAAGCCGCCTCGGAATTCATTGATCATGTTTGAGCTGAGTGTGGAGGTCAAACCAATGGAAGTGCCCCAGGGATGATTGAAGTTTGTGCCGGAGCCGAAGCCGGAGGGCAAGGTGCTGAGGATGGTGGTTTCGGTTTGATCAGCTCTTCCGCGGCTGAAGCGTCCGAAAAGGGTGTTTTTGGAATTGAGAATGTAATCGATGCGAATGTCGAAATCGTTCCAGTTCTCGATCTGGTTCATGGTGTTCTTGTAGTTGTTGATGATCGAACCACAATGCGTGTCCTGAGAATAGCTGCAGTTCGGTTCCGGGAAGGCGTTCAGGTAAGCCTGGCCCACGGTGTTGATCTGAGCGGTGGGAATTACGTTCGGCTGCGAGCCGGTACCCATGAATTGCAATCCGGTGGTTGGGTCGAGAATGGCGATCGGAGTGGAGATGCCCGTGCTGATGGGGCAGGTTGCGGTCGGAGCGAGCGGAACTGGATTGCCGCAGAGCAGTTCGGAAAAATCGCCGGTGCGCATGGCGTCCGTCGGGACAGTGGTGTATTGAGGACCGCCGGGGATCTGCTGGCGGAGCCCCTCGTAATCGCCGAAGAAGAAAAGCTTGTCCTTAAGGATGGGGCCGCCGAGCGTGCCGCCAAATTGATTGCGGCTAAAGCCGGGAGTTGGAGTGCCCGGGGAAGTGAAGAAATCCTCAGCGTTCAAGGCCTTGTTGCGATTGAACCAGAAAGCGCTGCCGTGAAAAGCGTTCGAGCCGGATTTGAGGGAAGTGACCACCAAAGCGCCACCCGCGCGGCCAAACTGGGCCGGAGCAACGCTGGTCTGCACACGGAATTCATCAATGGCGTCGGCGGGAGGAAAGAAGACAATGGTGTTCACAAGGGCTTCGTTGTTGTCAATGCCGTCGAGAATGAAGTTGTTGGCTTGCGGACGCAAACCGTTCACCGCGAGGGAGGCGCCGCCCTCTTCGCCGAACCGGAAGGTTTCCGCATTGTTGCTTGCTCCGGTGGCCGAACCTGTTGGAACGCCGCGAGTGACACCGGGAGCCAGGGTTGCGAGTTGCGTAAAATTGCGGCCGTTCAAGGGAAGTTGCGTCACCTGGCGGCTTTCGACGACCTGGCCGATGGCGGAATCAGCCGGATCAATCACTGGAGAGCCAGCCTCGACCGTAACTGATTGCGTGACCGCGCCGACTTCAAGCTTAAAATCAGCTACCGCGATCTGACTGACCTGGAGATCGAGTTCACGGACGACTTTCTTGAAGGATTTCTGAACAACATCCACGCGATAGTGTCCCGGTGGAAGAGCAGAAACAGTGTAATAGCCAAGATTATTCGTGGTGGTGGCGGAAACCTGGCCGGTACCCGTATTGGTCACGGTAACGGCGGCACCAACGACCGCAGCGTTATCGGGGTCGGTGATCGTTCCCTGAAGACGGGCTGTGTCGGTTTGGGCCCAGGCAAACTGAGCGGTAAACAATAGAACCAGGACAAAAACGATACTCGCGTAGAGCCGGCTTGGTCTCATCTAAAATTCTCCTTTCGAGCTTTCCCCTACTGCTTGCGGCTTCATCGGCTGAAAGGCACCTTGCGACGGCACAATACGACCCGAGTCCCATTGCGCCAAGACTTCGCGTCTTCCGTCAGCAAAGTGGGTGATTGAGATGCGTCGCCGGCTCCCGAAAGGCCGGGAATCAGCCTATCCGGAAACGGAAAGTAAACCTGGAGACAGACAAGAGCCCCCACCCCTGGAGGACACGTCCGCAGACCGACAAAACCGCAAAAATTCTAAAACGCTACACCCAAACTTCAATTCTGCTTAACCGTTAGAGATTTGGAGAGGTCCAAAGGTTGTAACCTAATCGGGACGGAAGTAGATTCCAAATTTTGGAGATGGGCGGGATCAGGACCTGCCTCTGGTCTAATGTTCAGAAAATACCAGTTGGCCGAAGGCGGAGGGGACGTGGAAATTAGGCTGAGGAGTGCCGGTGGGACGCCAGGAAGAATAGAAGCGAGGCTCGGGGGCGCCTTCGACGCGGAAGAAATTGACGCGCCAGGGTGAAGCAGGATCGAAAGAAGGGGAGAGAGATCGCATGGGAATTGCGAGTTCTGCGAACCAGAGTTTTTGCGCGTCGCTGCGATGGGCGCGGCACTTCATGCCGCTTCGGGGGTCGAGTTTCTCGTTGGGACGAATATCGAGATCAATCCAGAAGCCGTTGGGGCTGACTTCGAATTCGAAATAGCGATGAGGAATGGAAGGATCGGGCTGGAGGAAAACTTCGGCAACGTCGCGGTCCCAGAGATGATCGCGACGCCCGGAAGGATCGGCGTCGGGAAACACAGTGATGGTACGAAAGCGGCAGCGGAAACGAAGGAAGAGAGCTACGGGAGTCCAGAGGAGGCCGACTTCGGTTTCGCGATGAGGGTCGGGATTTTTGCCCTGCCAGTCGGAATTAAAAACAACGGCAGGAACAGAGTTCCACGCTGGAGGAGGAGGGAAGCCTTCCGAGTCGAGCGCGTCCTTGAAGCGAATGGCAGTAGCTGAGCTGTCGAGAGGCATGACAGGGCAGGGAAATATTGCCACGGAAGAGAGCGAGCGGCCAGCAAAGAAGAAGGCGCAGACTCTTTGCGCACGCGGGGCGCGATGACTGGCCGGAGCACGCGGGGCGCGTGCTAGGATGCAAAGGAAAGCACAAAAATACGCGGAAGATTTCGCGGAGGGCAGAACCATGGTGGAAACACCGAATCCCGACGAGTTTTTGACGCAGCGGCGAAAGCGGAAGCCCGAGGAGTTCGAGTTCGTCAAGGTGCGGGTTGAAGATGGCGTCGCACAAATGACGCTCAACCGGCCCGAACACAATTTGTTGAACGAAGCGATGCTGCGGGAGCTTGCAGATGGAATCGAATACCTTGGCGAACGCGATCACATCAAGCTGATCCTGCTGGATTCCGCATGCAAGGTGTTTTGCGGAGGGATCGAGGCAGGGGAATACACTTCGCAGCGGGTTTTTCAGATGCTGGATGCATTCCACGCAGTGTTTGCGGCGATGCTGGAGACAGCCAAACCGGTGGTGTGCGTGATAAATGGACCGGCGATCGGAGGCGGAGCGGAGCTGGCGGCGTTCGGGGATTTGGTCATTGCGACGCCGAAAGCGCGGTTCGCGCAGCCAGAGATTTCGATCGGGGTGTTTCCACCGCTGGCGTCCACGATTCTGCCGTACCTGGTCGGGCCGAAAACGGCGCTGGAACTGGTGCTGATGGGAGAGCCCGTGACCGCGGAACGCGCGCTGGAACTGGGGTTGGTGAACCGGCTGGTGCCGGAAGCGCAACTGGAAAAGACCGTGAAGGAATTGAGCTCGAAAATGGCGGCGCATTCGGGACCTGTGCTGGCGATGGCGAAGAGAGCGATTCTCGGAGGAATTGGCTTGAGCCTGCGCGACGGATTGAAGCACTCGATGGATATTTTCCTGAACGAGCTTTACCGGCTTGAGGATTCGCAGGAAGGCTTGCATGCACTGGTGGAGAAGCGCAAGCCGGTGTGGAAGAACAAGTAATTGGGCCAGAAAAAAGAAGCCGTTCCGAGATCGTTTTGAAAGCCCTGGAGCTTGAGCTCTTCTTAGTCCCAATTCGATTCGCTAGTGCAAGCCTACGCTATCGCGGGCGGCTTCGATGAGTTTTGCCGAGTCGTAGCCGATGCCGTCCTTAAAGACAAGATAGACATTCTCGATGTCGGCGATGTTTTTGGCAGGGTCGCCATGGATCACGACGAGGTCTGCGTTTTTGCCCTGTGCCACAGAGCCGATGTGCGAGTCCACGCCGAGGAATTTTGCGCCGTTCAAGGTGGCGATGCGAATCGCCTCGGCGGGAGTAAAGCCCGCTTCGACCAGCAACTCAACTTCCCGTTGATCGCCGAAACCGGGAACCACGCCTCCGTAACCGGTGGGATCAAGCCCTGCGAGAAGCAGACCGCCTGCCTGCGCGAATGCGTATTCAAATTTCTCTTCCTTTGGGAAGAGCTGAGAATAGGGAGAATTCGCTTCCTGAGCGATTAAGGCGCGGCGCTTGAGATAGGCGATGCGAGCTGTGGGAGTCATGGCGTCCAGAACGCGGTCTTCGAGTGGCGGGCGATTCGGAACAAAAGTTTCGAAGACGGGAAGCGTGGAAGTAACCGCGACGTGATGCTGGAGAAGAGTTTCGATGGTTTTGTGGAGTTCGGGGCCGTTGAGGTCCAGAGCGAGCAGGGCTTGCGTCGTATCGCGGCCGGGTGGACAAACGTCCGGCTGCTTGCCGGGATCGAATTCCGTATCTACCAGAAGGCCGTGTTCCAGGTCGTCAATGCCAAGTTCGGCGGCTTCGCGAAAACCGACGGAGCAGAGATGGCCGGTAATGGTCAAGTGGCGGGAATGAGCCTCGGCAATGGCCGCAGCAAGCTCGGCGCGAGTGATGTGCATGTAGGCTTTGAAAGTTGTCGCTCCTTCCTCGGCCCAATAAGCGACCATGCGGCGAGCATCATCGGCGCCCGCGAGTTCGTGCATTTGCGGGGTGAAGGAACCCGCACCTTCTAGGTACGGGCCAGTGATGATCATGTGAGGTCCAGGGAGTTTTTCTTCGTCAATCAGCTTCTTGAGTTCGAGGTCGGTGTAGGGTTCGATGCTGCCGGTGGTGCGCAACGTTGTGACGCCGCCCGCAAGATAGAGGCGAGGGGCGCTGAAACCCAGCTCGCTGTAAAGAATGGGATAACCACCGCCGCCGTCGGGGTAGAAAAGATGATCATGCATACCGACGAGGCCGGGAATCACGGTGTAACCGGTGAGATCGAGAATTTTTGCACCAGCGGGCGGGGCGATAGAGGCGGCATTGCCGATGGATTGAATAACACCTCCGGAAAGAACGAGAGACTGGTCGGGGCGCGCGGGGGAGCCGGTACCATCAATTACGCTGACATGCTCAAGGACCACGACGGGCGAATCCACGCTGATGAAACTGCGGACCAGCGGCGAACGCTGGTTTTGGGCTGAGGCATAATTCACCGCGATCAGCGCGACTCCGAAAAGACCGAACAACAGATTGTGTTTCATCGTTGAGGCTCCCGAAAGCAAGAATGTTGGCTGCTGCACCTTTCGGTCGACGGGAAGCAGAACCACGCGCACCGGTTCCATGCCCGGCCAGAAGATATCTCCGTCCTTTACTGAATGCAACGCAAGACATGGATGGCCGAATTCGCTCGATTGACTCACAGCGCATGGCGGCATACACTCAAAAAGCAAATTTGCAGGCGCGAGGAGCGGGGAAGGCCGTGTGAATCGGCCGCGGTCCCGCCACTGTAAGCGGCTGGAGAAGCCGCAAGCCAGACTACCCTCCCGTGCCGCGGATTGGCGGCGTTCTTCGCGAGAAAGGACGCAGCCGGAAGCCCCCCGAGGATCTCGCGGGGCTTTTTCGTTTTTCGAGCGAAGAAAAGAGCACGGACACCATTTTGATTTTCCGGCGAGACAACCCGGCCAGCAAGATTGCCAGAACGTGCGCCGGAGTCTGCGCGTTACTAGCGATCGAGTTGCTCACCGGAGCAGCGGGTGCAAGAGCGAAGCAGAATTCGCTGCGCGACAGCAGCACCGGGGCAAGTAATTTTCGGGAAGTCACGGACGAAGTGGGGCGCACGGTGCGGATTCCGCGAACCGTGCGGCGCATTGTTTCGCTTGCGCCGAGCCTGACGGAGACGCTCTATGCGTTGGGACTGCAAGATCTGCTCGTGGGCGATACGGACTACTGTGACTACCCTCCAGATGCGATGAAGAAACAGAAGGTAGGCGGAATAGTCAATCCAAATATGGAAGAGGTTGCAGCGCTGCATCCGGATCTGGTGCTGGTGACAAGCGTCAACCGCATGGAGACGGTGTACGGGCTAGAACAATTGGGAATTCCGACGTACGCGACAGATCCGCATACGGTGGGAGAAATCGTGACATCCTCGAAGAAACTGGCGGACATTCTGGGAGCCCCTGAAGCGGGAGCAGCGCTTGAAGCGGACCTGGACCGAAGGCTGTCGGCTCTGAAGGAGCGCCTCGAGGGAGTGCCCGTAAAGCGCGTGTTGTTTGTAGTGTGGACTGCACCTCTGATTTCCGTGGGACAGAAGACGTTTATTGCGGACGCGCTGCGGCACGCGGGAGCCGAATCCATCGTGGAATCGAAACAGGATTGGCCGCACGTGAACATGGAAGAGGTGGTGCATCTGCAGCCGGAATACCTAGTGTTTGCAGCCAATCATTCCCAGGAGGCCGCGAACGATCTGGACGTGCTGGCGGAACGTCCGGGATGGAATTCGCTGGAGGCGGTGAAGGAGCGGAGATTCGCGGTGATCAGCGAGGCCGTGAACCGGCCGGCGCCACGGATTGTGAGCGCGATTGAGGATCTGGCGCGGCAGCTGCATCCTGAGGCGTTTCGAGCGCCAGAAACAAACAAGGGGACGCAGACGAGTCCGACTCCCCCGCCGGCACCGGAGTCAAAACCCGAGCAGCGAGGAATGAAGATGGCTAGAGCAAAGGAAGAGGAGATGCCCGCATGCGCGCTCTGACGGCCGGAGGAGTTCTGGCGCGCTGCGCTGTGCTGCTGGCGATACTTTTTGTCGTGGTGGTGCTGGCGCTGAAGATGGGCGCGGTGCCAGTGAGTTTGTACGGATTGGGGCGGGATTTGCTGTATGTGGTGATCGGGAAGCGCAGCGCGATCAACAGCGAGTACAGCCTGATCGTCTTCAATTTACGGCTGCCGCGAATCATTCTGGCGATTTTCGTGGGAGCTTCGCTTTCCGTGGCCGGAACGAGTTTTCAAGCGCTGCTGCGGAATCCGCTGGCCGATCCATACGTGCTGGGAGTTTCGAGCGGAGCGGCAGTCGGCGCGATTGTGGCGCTCATCGTGGAGCCGTATTTTTCGCTGCCGCCCGCGATCGCAGCTCTGTTTACGCCTCTTGGCGCGTTCCTGGGAGCGGTGGCGACGATCGCAGCCGTGTACTTCCTGGGAAGACGCGAGGGCCAGATTGACAGCAGCACTTTATTGCTGGGCGGAATTATCACCGCATCGTTTCTCTCCGCGATCATTTTGTTTCTGATGACGACACTCGCCGGGCGGGATTTACGCGGAATGGCATTCTGGCTGATGGGTGACCTTTCCACGCCGGCTCAGGCTTCGGTGCGGTGGACGTTGCAGGCGGGATTTTTTGTGGCGGCGTTTTTCATTTACACGACGGCTTCGGATTTGAATTTGCTGCTCGCCGGCGAGAAGGAAGCGATGCACCTGGGCGTGGACGTCGGACGCGTACGGTTGGTGGTGTACATCGCGGCGTCGGCGCTGACGGGACTCGCGGTTGCCGTGAGCGGAGCGATCGGTTACGTGGGGCTGCTGGTGCCGCACGTGATGCGGATGATTTTTGGGGCGGACCATCGCGTGCTTTTGCCGACGGCGGCGCTGGGTGGAGCGATTGCGGTGGTAATTGCAGACACTCTGGCACGGACGGTTGCGGCGCCCGCGGAACTCTCCGTGGGGGCGGTGACCGCAGTGGCTGGAGCGCCGCTATTTCTTTATTTGTTGCGGCGGAGGCTGGCGTGACGGCGGCCAAGAGCGCGACGGCGACGTACAAGTCACCCGATGCGGGGCGCGGGCCTGCAGATGTGCGGCTAAGCGTGGAACAAGTGAGCTTTGCCCACACGCCCAACCCTTCGCAGGCGCCGGTGTTCACGCTGGAGGCGACGAGCTTCCAGGCCAAGCCCGCGGAGATCGTGGCGATTCTTGGGCCGAATGCGAGCGGCAAGTCCACATTGTTGAGATTGATTTCGGGCGCGCTGCAGCCTCTTTCGGGGCGCGTGCTGCTGAACGGATTTGTGACGCACACGCTGGACCCGCGGACGCGAGCGCAGCGCATCGCGATGGTGCAGCAGGAGAGCCCGCTCTTGTTCCCGTCAAGAGCCTGGGAATTTGTGCTGCAAGGGCGGCATCCATACGGGAAGTCGCTGCAGTTTGAGACGGACGACGACATGCTCATTGCGAAAAACGCGCTGGCCCAGGTAGGCGCGGAAGACCTTAGCCACCGGAGAATGGACCAGATTTCCGGCGGCGAAAAACAGCGCGTGATTCTGGCGCGGGCGCTGGCGCAGCAGCCGCTGCTTTTGCTGCTGGACGAACCGACACTGCATCTGGACATCGGCGCGCAGGTGGATTTGCTGGACACGCTGCGGCGTCTGGCGGGCGAGAACCGCTACACGGTGATCGTCGTTACGCACGAGCTGAATCTGGCCGCGGAATATGCGGACCAGGTGGTATTGCTGCAGAGAGGAAAATGCCTCCGGGTAGGATCGCCCGCGAGCGTATACCAGAGGGATTTGCTGGAACAGGTTTTCCAGGCGACGCTGACGGTGGAGTCCGGAGCGTCCGGTCGTCCGCGGGTGAGCGTGCTGCCTGGATCGCAACAGACGTAGTTTTGCAGTTCCGATGCCGCGGCTTCGCGCCGCGACGATGAGCAATCCACAGCGGGCGGAAACGCCCCTCGACAAGAACCGCGGGCTTCGTGCACGGGAAGACGGAGAGCGGGCCATGAGGCCGCAGCTCGAAAGCCGTCGCCGCCGCGCGACTGTAAGGCGGAAAGATCAGCGCGCCCGCCTGCCTCAGCAGGCAGGCCACTGCGGAGAGCCGCTCAGAAATGACGAGTGGCGCCGCGGGAAGGCCGCGCGCCAGCAAAACCGCCAAGCCAGGAGACCGGCGAAGCCTGCAGCCTGACGAAAGATCGTTTTCGTCGGGTCAACCTTCAGCTCCCGCGCGTGAGGGAGAGGAGGAGAACATGAAAAGGCAACTTTCTTCGCTTTTTTTCGCAGCACATCTTCTTCTCATCTTGGCAGGAAATTCGCAGGTTCAAGCCGCGGCTCAGACAACTTCGCCTGACGCACATTTGAGCGGCACGTTGGTGGATGCGAGCGGTGGAGGGATCGGCGGCGTGCGTGTGACCGCGCAGCTTGCGGGAAATCCGCAAGCGGACATCTGGAGGTCAACCTCGACCACCGCGGGAAAATACGATCTGAGGTTTCCACCAGGCCGCTACCATGTCGCGTTCTCACGATCGCCGTTCACGACGCGCGAATTCGTGCTCGATCTTGGCACGGGAGAAACGCGTACTTTGAATGTCCGGCTGGAATTGGAGCCGTTGTCGTCACGCGTGGTGGTGACAGCCGAAGGCGTGCCGCAACAAGTGCAGGAAACCTCGGCGCCGGTAACGATCATTACACGAGCGGAGATAGACCTGCGGCAAGCGGTCACGCTGCCGGATGTGCTGCTGTACACGCCCGGAATATCCATTGGGAGGACGGGAGCGGAAGGAGGAACGGCTTCTATTTTTCTAAATGGAGGAAATTCGAGCTATACGAAGGTGCTTGTGGATGGAACGCCGGTGAACGAGCCCGGAAACGCAGTGGATTTTTCGAATTTCTCGCTGGACAACATTGACAAAGTGGAAGTGGTGCGCGGAGCGGAAAGCGCGATCTACGGCACGGACGCGGTCGCGGGAGTCATTCAAGTGTTCACCCGCCGAGGGACGACACGGGTGCCGGAGTTCAGCGCGTATGTCGAAGGTGGCAGCTACTCCACGGCGCGCACAGGCGCCGATCTGAGCGGCAAGCTTGGAAACTTTGACTATTCGGGCGCTGCATCTTATTTCACGACGGAGGGGCCGGACGAGGAGAACTACTTTCTGAACCGCACCCTTTCTGGAAACTTCGGATACGCCTTCAGCGGCACGAACGAGATCCGGCTGACCCTTCGCAACAACACAAGCAACGCGCAGACTCCGGGACAAACGCTGTTTACGCCGCCGAACCTGGACGCACATACGGACTACCATTTCTTCAGCTCCAACGCGCTCTGGGATTTTGCGACGGGCGATCACTGGCATCACGAAATCAGCGGAGCGGAATCTTACAACCGGGAGCTGGACGCCAATCCGATCCAGAGTTTCTACGCGACCGACCCCAATGTTTTTTGTCCACAGGATCCTTCGAGCCCGAATTCCGTGCCGACGGCGGAGTTCTGCGATTACACCTATGCGGCGAGCAAATACGAATACAACCGGGCGAGTATCAACGCGCAAAGCAGTTACGTGCTCTCCAATTTCAGCGCGACAGCCGGCTACCAATATGAAGTGGAGAATGCGGGAATCTGGTACCTGGGACAGCATTTGCGGCGAGACAACCAGGGCGGATTCCTGGATTTTCATTACCTGCCGCATCCGCGGGCTTCGCTGGATTTTGGGATGAGAGCCGAAGCAAACGCGGCGTTCGGAACGCGCGTGGTACCGCGCGCGGGAGCTTCGCTGGCGCTGCTTCAGGGACGCGGCTTCTGGGGAGAAACGAGGTTTCGACTGTTTTACGGGGAAGGGATCAAGGAGCCGCGGTTCGACCAGACCTTCGGGACCGATCCGTGCGATCCGGGCAATCCCGCGCTGAAGCCGGAGGCAAGCAAGACGCTCAGCGTGGGCATCGAGCAAAAGCTCGACAACAATCAGGCACAAATTTCCGCGGATTACTTTTCCAACCGCTACTACGACATAGTGAGCTTCGCATTTTGCGTGCCTGGAGCGCCGTGCCCGGTGACTCCGCCGCCGGGATGTAGTGCGGGATTCGGAAGCTATTTCAACACGGACCTGGCGCGATCACGGGGCCTGAATTTCGCCGGAGAAATTACGCCGCGCAACTGGCTGCGGTTCTCCGGCAATTACACCTATGACGACAGCAGGGTCGTGGATTCGCCGAACGCCTACGATCCCGCGTTGATTCCGGGGAATCACTTGATTCGGAGGCCCGTGAACTCCGGATCGCTGACGATGGCGGCCGTTTTTCGCCGCGTGAATTTTCTGCTCTCGGGTTTTTTCAGCGGAGTGCGCACGGACAGCGATTTTCTGGGACTTGGGCTGACACGGAATCCCGGCTATGCGCGCTTTGACGCGGCAACGAGCTATGAATTTGCGCGAGGCTTAAGCATCTATGCGCGAGCCACGAATCTGTTCGACAAACAGTATCAAGACGCGCTGGGGTACCCGGCTTTGGGGCGCGACGTGCGGATCGGAATGAAATATCAGTTCGGCGGGAGGAATTGATGTCCGAGCCAATTCTTTTCTGCTGGAGTGGCGGGAAAGACAGCGCGATGACGCTGCAGATGTTGCTGCAGCGGACGGATTTGAGTATTTGCGCACTGCTGACCACCGTCACGGAGGGTTATGAGCGGATCAGCATGCATGGAGTGCGGCGAGAGCTCCTGCAGCGGCAAGCCGAGGCGATTGGCTTGCCATTGCAGGAAGTCCGCATTCCACCACAATGCTCGAATCCGAGCTATGAAGAGAGGATGGAAGAAGCCCTGCGATTGCACTTTGAAAAAGGAGTGCGGCGCGTGGCGTTTGGAGACATTTTTCTGGAGGACCTCCGAATCTACCGGGAAAGGAATCTCGCGCGGATCGGGATGAGCGGGATTTTCCCCATCTGGAAGCGGGATACCAGGGAGCTTGCGGACCAGTTCTGCGGCGAGGGCTTCCGTGCCGTGGCCGTGTGCGTGGACGGAAGAGTTCTCGACCGGAGTTTTGCGGGAAGAGAGCTGAATCGAGAATTTTTTAGCGATCTGCCAAAAGGCGTCGATCCGTGCGGAGAAAACGGCGAATTTCATACGTTTGTATTTGACGGACCAATTTTTCACGGGGCGTTAAACTACAGAACGGGAGAGATCGTGGATCGGGACGAATTTTTCTTTTGCGATTTGATTCCGGAAGGAAGGGCGGCGGTATGAATGAAGACAAAGGAGCGGTTTGGGCAGCGAGAACAGCAGTCATCATTGCATTCATCCTGGTGGCAGCGGCTTTGCGCATCGTTCCCCATCCGTGGAATTTCACGCCGATCGGGGCGATGGCGCTGTTTTCCGGAGCAATGCTTCCGAAACGGTGGATGAAATTCTCGTTGCCGCTGGCGGCGCTGTTTGCGGGGGACCTCTTCATCGGCTTTCATGCGCTAATGCCCGTCGTGTACGCGAGTTTCCTGGTGAGCGTGCTGATTGGCATATGGCTCGAGAAGCGGCGGACCGCGGGACGAATCGCGGGAGCCACGCTGCTTGGCGCAATACAGTTCTATCTGGCTACCAACTTCGCGGTGTGGGCCGCCATGAGCACGTATCCGAAGACTCTGGCGGGATTGGGCGCGTGTTACGCCGCTGGAATTCCGTTCTTTTGGAATACCCTGGCAGGGGACGCGGCCTACGCGGGCCTGCTGTTCGGCGGATTCGCTTTGGCCGAGCGCCTCATTCCCGATCTGCGCGCGCCGTCGGGGGCGCTGGGGCGCTGATGCTATAATCAACGCCTCCTATGGCGAGGAACCTCTCGGAAGCGAGTGCGGTATCGCCCGAAATTCTGGCGAAATACGAGGCCGTCATCGGCCTTGAAGTGCACGTCCAACTACTGACCAAAACCAAGATTTTCTGCGGCTGTAGCACACGGTTCGGCGACCCACCCAATTCGAACGTGTGTCCCGTATGTCTCGGGCTTCCCGGAACGCTGCCGGTGCTGAACAAGAGTGCAGTGGAAATGGCGATGCGGGCCGCGCTGGCGCTCAACTGCACGATTCATGAGCACTCACGATTCGCGAGGAAGAATTATTTCTATCCCGACCTGCCCAAAGGCTACCAGATTTCGCAGTACGAGCTGCCGCTGGCCACAGGCGGCTGGCTGGAGATTGAGCACAACGGCGAGATCAAGCACATCGGCATCACGCGGCTTCACCTCGAGGAGGACGCCGCGAAGAACCTGCATGAGGGTTTTGCGGAATCGGATCAAAAGGCCTACATCGACTACAACCGCTGCGGCACCCCACTCAGCGAAATCGTGAGCGAGCCGGACATGCGCACCCCGGAAGAAGCGTACGACTACCTGACCACCCTGCGGCAGATCATGCTGTACACCGCGGTAAGCGATTGCAACATGGAAGAGGGCTCGTTGCGCTGCGATGCCAATGTGAGCGTGCGTTTGAAGGGCGCCAGGGAATTCGGGACCAAAGTCGAAGTAAAGAACTTGAATTCTTTCCGGTATTTGCAGAAAGCGCTGGAGTACGAGATTGAACGGCACATCGGGGTGATCGAAGGCGGCGCCAGGATTATCCAGGAGACGCGACTCTGGCACCAGGCCGAAGGATATACGGTGGCGATGCGCTCCAAGGAGAAGGCGCACGACTACAGGTACTTTCCGGAGCCGGATCTTCTGCCTGTGCACGTCAGTACAGCCTGGCAGGATGAAGTCCGCAGCCGGCTGCCGGAGTTGCCCGCGGCGAAGCGCGCGCGCTTTGTGAGCGCTTACGGAGTAACTCCCTACGATGCGGGCGTGCTCACCGATTCGCTTGAACTCGCTGAGTATTTTGAAGCCGTGGTGAAAAACGGCGCGCCAGGGAAGGCGGCAGCCAACTGGATGCAGACCGAATTGCTGCGGCGTCTGAAGGATTCGGGAAAGGGAATCGGCAGGAGCCCGGTGGAAGCCAAGGGACTCGCGGAACTCATCATGCTCGTCGAAAGCAGCCAAATCACGGGCGCGGTGGGCAAGAAAGTCTTTGCGGAAATGTTCGAAGCGGGGAGGAGCGCGAAGGAGATCGTGGCGGCGGAGGGATTGAGCGCAAAGGTCAGCGACGCCGCGCTGGAAACCGCCGCGAAGGAAGTGATCGGGAAGAATCCGGATAACGTGGCAAAGTACAAGAGCGGCAATGAAGGCGTTTTCAAGTTTTTTGTGGGCCAGGTCATGCGGGCCACGAAAGGCCAGGCGAACCCGCAAGCGGTCAACGACGTGCTGCGGCGCCTGCTATCCTGAGATCCAGCTCCCAAGGAGAAAATGATGTTGAAAATTGGGGAAAAGGCGCCGGATTTTCGCCTGAATTCAGACGAAGGGAACGAAATTTCGTTGAAGGATTTTGCAGGGAAGCGCGTGCTGCTCTTCTTTTTTCCGAAAGCGGACACTCCCGGTTGAACCGTCGAAGCGTCCGAGTTCCGCGACGCAAAGAAGGAATTCGACAAGCATGCGGTGCTGATTCTGGGAGTGAGCGCGGATTCAGAAAAGGCGCTCGCCAACTTCAAGAAAAAGTACAAGTTCAATTTTTCATTTCTGAGCGACCCGAAGCACGCGACGATTGAAGCTTACGGCGCGTGGCGAATGAAGAAGTTCATGGGGCGCTCTTACAAGGGAATCGTGCGCAGCAGCGTGCTGATCGGCGGCGACGGCAAGATCGAGAAAATCTGGGACAACGTAAAGGCCAAAGGCCATGCGGCTCAGGTGCTCGAAGAACTAAAACCCAATTCCTCAGATGCATGAGCGTCAAGCCACAGTATAGTTCGTTAAGTCGCAGGGACTTTTCAAGGTCACAAATGGCAGAGAAAATCCCCTGAATCCGGTGCCGGTTCGATGAGCATATTGTCAATCAAGCGTGTCTTGCCAACGAATGCTGCTAGCAGAAGGTAGCAAGATTGCGCGATACGCGTGACACGTTCAAAAGTATCCGCGTTAACGACTTCGGCGTAGTCCACGGAGACCAAACCTTCTCTCGCCAACACTTCCCGAAGAACCGTCTGAAGGCGAAGCGCATCGCGCGCGCCAGAAACTATCTCTTTTCGCGCCGCTTCCAACGCGCGATGAAGGACAGTGGCGGCCCCGCGTTCTTGCGGATTCAGATAGGCGTTTCGGGAAGACAGCGCCAATCCGTCCGACTCGCGCGTAATGGGGCAAACAACGACCCCGGTTTCCAGGTTCAAGTCGCGCACCATTTGCTCGATGATACGAACTTGCTGCGCATCCTTGCGGCCGAAATAAGCAAAATGCGGCTGCACAATCTGGAAAAGCTTAAAAACAACCGTTGCCACGCCGCGGAAATGGCCCGGCCGCGTGCGGCCTTCCCAGCGATCGCTTAGGTTTTCTACAGTTACGTACGTATGAAAAGTCGCAGGATACATTTCCCCAGCTTCCGGAACGAAAACGGCATCCACACCCAGAGCGGCGAGTTTTTCAAGGTCCGCATCCAGCTTTCGCGGATATTTGGCGAAATCTTCGTCGGGTCCGAACTGTGTTGGATTCACGAAGATGGAAGCAAATACCCTGGAACATTCCTGGCGAGCCCGGTGGACCAGGGATGCATGGCCCTCGTGGAGCGCGCCCATCGTGGGAATCAGGCCAACAATGTGATTGTCCGTACGCGCCTGCCGCGCTGTTTCCTTCATCCAGGAAATGGTGTGGATCGTTTCCACTTGGCTTTGCGAGCGGCGGCTCAGGCGGAAGCCGCTGTGGCGCGTTCGCGATAGAAATGCATCAAGTCAGTGAGAATCGGTTTGGCGCCAAGCTGGCGAAGAAGCGTGGTGACTTGCCCGCGGTGATAGGTTCCGTGATTCACAAGATGCTGCATGGACTGCCATAGCGGATTTTTGTACACACCAAAGTTAATGGTCTTGTATTCCATCGTCCGGTCCAGGTCCGCTTGAGTGAGACCACGGACAAAAGTGACGAGCTTCGCTTCCTGCTCGGACCAGTGGTTGCGGACGGCAACCACGGTTTGTAGCGGCGAAAAATCAGGGATCGAAGAAGGAGAACGGCCCTCGAACCTCTCGTGCCAAACCCATTCCGCGCCGCAGATGTGCACGAGCGTATCGCGAACGGAAGAAAAGCTGGAACCCAGAGGCTTGGTGAAATCCTGCGTTGGCAGTACTGCGGCTGCTTCCAGTGAGCGGTGATTGGCCCAGGTGTTGTAGTCGAAAAGCACCCGCATTTCTTCCGGTGTCATCCCGTCCTCCCCTAATTCTCGATGTCGCCCAAATCCACCAACTCGACGTCCATGTTAATGGTTTTAGAATCTCGCGCCCCTTGCGGCAAATGATAGGATTCGCCATCGGACGGAAAGCTGTCGCCACGAACGTCAGCGCAGTATTTCCGAGCCGCCGCCGAAATGATCTCTGCGAGATTCGCGTATTGCCGGGCGAATTTAGGGACGGCACTGAAGGTCAAGCCGAGAAGATCGTGCAGAACCAGAATCTGCCCGTCGCAGTCCGGCCCGGCGCCGATCCCGATGGTCGGAATGCGCAGCTCGCGCGTGATCCGCGCGGCAAGTTCACGGGGAATCCCTTCGAGCACCACGGCGAAAGCCCCCGCCGCTTCCACCGAACGGGCATCGCGCACCAGCTGTTCCGCAGCGTCCGGTGATTTACCCTGGACTTTGAATCCGCCCATCGCGTTCATGGATTGCGGCGTCAGCCCGACATGTCCCATCACGGGAATCTCGGCTTCCGTCAAGCGGACGATCAACTCCAGCCGCCGCTCTCCGCCTTCGATCTTGACGGCCTCCGCTCCGGCTTCCTTGACGAAGCGCACGGCATTGCGGACTGATTCCGAGATGTCCGAGTGATAGCTGCCGTAAGGCATGTCCGCGACGACCAGGGCGCGACGCACGCCTCGGCGTACCGCCCGCGTGTGATGGAGCATTTCCTCCAGCGTAACTGGTAGCGTGCTGTCGTAGCCCAGCACGGCCATGCCGAGCGAATCGCCAACGAGTAATACGTCCACGCCGGCTTCGTCGAGCAGTCGCGCGGTGGGATAGTCGTAAGCCGTCAGGCAAGTGATTTTCTGTTCGTCTTCACGCGAAAGGGAGGTGGAGGATTTCCGTTGAAGGAGAACGGGCACGGTAATCTTGCCGTTCCCCGCTTGAGGTAGAACGCTCATCTGGGCCTCCGGTGCCGCTCCCTGGTTTTCTCAAAGGGGGCCGCAGCGCGGCCCATGGGATGCAGTCCTGTACCTTGAAAAAGCATAGCAAAATGCGCGGGAATGGGCCAGTTGCGAGCTTTCAAGGATCAACGAAGAAAAAGCGGCGACGCGCGAAGATGACGATCAATTCTTTTGGGGCTGCGCCTGCGCGCGGCCCTTCCATTGGCCGCCGTGGCCGAGCCAGAAACGGACCGCGGAAAGGCAGGTGGCATAGACATAGAAAAGTGCCGCAAAAGGCAGAACAGGAGCCAGCAGGGGCGAAACCCGGTAAAAAGCCAGTGTGGGCATGAAGGAAACGCTCATCAAGCACCACGCAAGAAGCGCGAGCGGCCAGACGTGAATACTTCGCGAAAATGTCAGAACGAGAGGGAGCAAGAAAACGAACAACATTCCTGCAAAAGTGCCGAGCAGCAGCCAGACCGAATAGCGAAGCTGGGTAAAAGCGGTGCGCGCAATCATATCGCGTAGTTCAGAAAAGCTGCCGTATCCGCGCAGGCTGCGGCTCGCTCGCGTGAGCCCCATCCAGATCCTGCCGCCGGAACGCTTGACCCTACGAGCCAGCGCGCAATCGTCAATGATGTCGCCTCGGATGGCACCCAGCCCTCCGATGCGTTCGAGAGCGGCGGCGCGCAGAAGAATGCAGCCCCCCGCGGCGCCGGCGATACGTCCGCGCGAGCTGGCAATCCAGCGCGGCGGATAAAGCATCAGAAAGAAGAAAAGAAACGGTGGAATCAGCAATTTCTCCGCGCGCGTTTGCGCACGCAAAAGAACCATCAGAGAAGCAAGATCGAGGCGCTGCGCTTGTGCTCGAACGACAAGGCGCCGCAAGGAATCGGGAGCGTGCACGATATCCGCATCAGTAAACCAAAAGTACTCCGCGGCGAGCCGGGAAGCGGTTTCGACGCCCGCATGTAACGCCGAGAGCTTTCCGGTCCAGCCCGGCGCCAACCGTGGCGCAGCCTGAATTTCCACACGTGAAGAAGCGTCTGTCTTTTCCGCTGCGGAACGAGCAATGTCCGGGGTGCCGTCGTCGCTGGCATCGTCCACGACGATAATATGGAAATCCCCGGGATAGTCCTGCTCGAGGAGAGAAGCCAGCGACTGCGCAATCGTCGCCGCTTCATTGCGCGCCGGTACGACCGCAACAATGTCAGGCCATTCGGCTATGGTTCCGGCGGGATCGCGGTCGGAGTCAAAGCGCGCGATCTGCCAGAAGCCGCCCCAGGAAAAAACAAGCACTATCCAGGCGAGGAGAGAAATACCGGCGAGACCTGCAAGAATGAGAGTGACCGTGTGCATCATCGCGCGCCACTTGATCGGCGGTAGCAGAATAGGCATTCGATCGCCCGAGCACAAATGGCCAGTGAGTCATGCAAGGAATGTTTTTCGAGTAGCGAATCTAATTGAGAGTTGCGGCCGGTTGAAGGCTAAGCCAAATCCTCCGCGCGAGCCGGGAACCGCCGGATTCGTTTGCCGGTAAGGGCGAAGAAGGCGTTGAACACGGCCGGGAGAACGACCGGCAATCCGGGTTCTCCAATGCCCGTTGGCGCGTCCGCGCTATCAATCAAGTGCACTTCGGTTAGTGGAGCGTCCGGGATGCGCGGCATTTCGTAGTCGTTGAAATTAGACTGTTCCACGCGGCCGCCCTTGACGGTGATCGCATCGTATAGCCCGGCCGACAAGCCGTAGATCGCGGCGCTTTCCACCTGCGCGCGCACGCCATCAGGGTTGATGACTCGTCCGACGTCCACAGCGTAGACAAGACGATGAATTTTCAGCTTGCTGTCCTTGAAGCTCACCTCGGCAACACACGCGGCATACGTATCGAACGAATAAAAAGCGGCAATCCCGCGCGCGAGGCCTTTCGGCAACGGTTTGTCCCATTCCGCCTTTTCCGCGGCCAACTTCAGCACGCCTTTTTGGCGAGCAGTGTCGAGTGGTTTGCCTTCCTTGGGATTTTCGAAGTTCGGAATCTTTCGGTCACTGCCGATCGTGCGCAGGCGGAACGCCAACGGGTCTTCTCCCGCCTGATGCGCCAATTCGTCAATGAAGGTTTCCACCACAAAGCCGCTGCTCGAACTTTCGACCGACCGCCACCATGCGCGTGGCACAGCACTTTTTCCGAGCGTGTATTCAACGCGGTAGTTGGGCGTGTTGTAGGGAATGAAGATGGCCTGGCCGAATTCTCCCTTTTCGGCTGTCGCTTCGCCGTTGGGATGCCACACCGCCTGGATCGAAGTGGAGGTTTGGAAGTGTTTCCAAGCGGCCAGATTTCCCTTTTCATCCAGCGCGCCCCACAACCGGTTGTAGGATGCTGGCCGGTAGAAATCATGCTGCATGTCGTCTTCACGCGTCCAGAGCAGCATGACCGGCTTGCCGGAAGTCTTCGCGGCGATTTGCGCGGCCTGCAGGGGGAAGTCGCCCTGATAGCGCCTGCCAAAGCCGCCGCCCATGAGGGTTGTGTGCACGACCACTTTATTGCGCGGGAGTTTCGCCACGCTGGCGATCATGTCCTGAGCCAACTGCGGCCCCTGTGAGGGCACCCACGCTTCCGCGCGATCCGGCAGAATCTGAACCGTGCAATTCATCGGCTCCATCGTGGCGTGCGGCGCAAATGGGAATTCGTACGCGGCCTCGATCTTTTTGCTCGAGGAAGCCAGAGCGGCATCCGCGTCACCGTCGTTACGGACGATTTTGCCCGGCTTTGAAGCATTCTCAACGAATTGCTGGTGCAGGCTTTCGGAAGATTCGTTGATGTGCGGCCCTTCATCCCACTGAATCTCGAGAGCCCTGCGTCCCTCCATCGCCGCCCAGGTGCTATCGGCCACCACGGCCACACCACCAGCCGAAAATGGGCTGGCGGTGACGGGGTCAATGGCGAACACGTCGCGCACGCCGGGAACTTTCTTTGCTTTCGACGCGTCGAAAGACTTCAGTTTTCCTCCAAATACCGGGCATTGCGCAAGGGTGGCAAAAAGCATTCCTGGCTGGCGAACATCAATCCCAAACTTGGCCTTCCCGGTGGATTTCTCGGCTGCGTCCAGGCGCGGGATGCTGTGGCCGATGATCGTGAAATCAGCGGGATTCTTCAGCGGGACCGTGTGGAAGTTCGGAATTGGGAGCCTCGCCGCATCTTCTGCCAGTTGGCCGTACGTCAGATAGTCCTGGCGCGAGCCGTGCAGCACGCCGCCGTCCTTCGCGTGGCAGGTATTCGGGTTCACATTCCAGCGCTTGGCCGCAGCGGTGATGAGCATTTCCCGCGCTGCGGCCCCCGCTTGGCGCAACGGAAGCCACGATTCCCTCACGCTGCTGCTGCCACCAGTGCCGAGGTCGTAGATTTCCGGATCTGTTTCCGCTTGCTGGACAGAAACTGATTTCCATTCCAGGCACAGCTCGTCCGCCAGGATCATGGGAAGAGATGTCATCACGCCTTGTCCCATCTCCGATTTCGCAAGGATCAACGTCACGCGGTTATCCGGAGAAACGTGCACCCACGCATTGAACGGATTCGGCTCCTTCTCTTCCTGTCGCGCGGCGGGATCCACGCCAGCGTAAGCGGGCAGATAGAAGCCGATCAACAATCCGGTTCCTCCCGCGGCGGAATTTTTCAGGAACGCGCGACGATCGAGAGTCTGCGACATCGTCATGGGACACCTCTGATTTCTTTACGAATCACTAAGCAGATTTTCCGGATTGCAGTTCCGCGGCGCGATGGATGGCCTTGCGGATGCGCTGGTACGTGCCACAGCGGCAAATATTGCCGCTCATGAAGTCGTCTATTTCCGCGTCGGTGGGATGGGGTTTTTCGGAAAGCAGGGCCGCAGCGGACATGATCTGCCCGCTTTGGCAATAGCCGCACTGGGGAACGTCAATTTCCATCCAGGCTTTCTGCACGGCATGGTTACCGTCCTCGGAAAGCCCTTCGATGGTGGTCACTTTTTTCCCTTGAACAGCGGAAATGGGTGTGATGCAGGAGCGCGCTGCCTGGCCATCAATATGCACAGTGCATGAACCACAAAGAGCGATGCCACAGCCATACTTTGTGCCGGTCATACTCAGGCTATCGCGCAGCACCCACAGCAGCGGCATCTGCGGATCAACTTCGACGGTTTCCGGCTTACCATTGAGAGTGAAACTGATGGCCATGGGGACCTCCTCGGGCGAGAGTGCTATCGTACATCAAATCTACTTTAGGATGAAAATCGCCGAAAATGCAGTGAAGGGAACATCCTGAAGCTCAGACGGACGCTACTCTCAGGCGTGAGCGACTTCCTCGGGCGCCGGCGATTTGGGAGTTTCCGGTTCGACGCCGCGCCACCCGACCGGCCGGCCCCGAACTGCTTCTTTCACGGACCGGAAGAGCACGACGTACATCAACTGGCGGTAATAGAAGCGCTGGAGCAGCACCGGGACCAACAGCGTCCAATCCTCTTCTTTTTCCAACGCAAACGCGATGACGCACGTGAACATGTCGATCAACAGGAATCCAAGGAAGAACAGAACCGACCGAATCATGTCCGTGGTGGCCCAGTTGAACTGCGGCAGCCAGGAGATATGGAGCTGCATAAGGCCCCATACCATCAGGCTCCCGAGGAAGACCAAGTCAATGATGGGAGAGATCAGCGGGAACACCAGTTGGAAAATAAAGATATTCGGAAGCGCGATCCATCCGAGCGTTCCATACTTCTTGCGGAAAAGCGTGTCGCGATGTTTCCAGAACGATTGCAGCGTGCCAAACGTCCAGCGGAACCTCTGGCGAATCAGCACCTGCGTCGTATCGGGCGCTTCCGTCCAGGCAACCGCTTCTTCGTCGTAACCGATGCGCCAGCCCAGCCGCCGGATGGCAATCGTCAGGTCGGCGTCTTCGGCCACGGTGTCCGCCGTAATGCCTCCGGCCGCTTCAATCGCGCTCCTTCGCCAAGCTCCCAACGCCCCGGGAACCACGGTGATGCAATTCAACAAGTGAAATGCGCGCTTTTCCATATTCTGGCTGGTGATGTACTCGAGAGCCTGCCAGCGGGTCAGCCAAAGCGAGCGATTTCCTACCTTGACGTTTCCCGCCATGGCCCCAACTTTTGGATCGGCAAAGTGCCGGCTGAGCAAGCGGATTGCGTCCGGCTCAATCTCCGTATCGGCATCAATGGTGACGACAATCTCCGTTTTTGCTTCCGAAAGCGCGCGCCCGAGCGCCGCAGCCTTGCCCCGATTGACCTGATGGATGATCCTCACTCGCGGATCATCTCCAAAATGAGATTCGAGAAGGTCGCCGGTCAAATCCGTAGAGCCGTCGTTCACGACAACTACGTGCATATCCGGATAGTTGGAAGCGAGAACGGAATTCACCGTTTGCAGGATGACTGTCTCTTCGTTGTGCGCCGGAATGAGCACCGTCACGCTTGGGGGCGGTTCAGGGATCGGCGTGTGATCGTGCTGCAGCTTTTCCACCAAAGCCAGAATTCCGATGATCAGCGCGCGTCCGCTTACCAGAACGATGCCAAGAATGAAAACCGTTGTGATCCCGACCATAAACCAGCGGTATAGGGCAAAGATCAGGCCGTCCGCGCGCGCTTCCAGCCATTCTTCTGTGGAAAGGGGAAGCATCACCTGCGCGCGAGTCATGTTCAAGAGACTGGGAACCGATACAAATTCGTAGCCTCGTGCCCGAAGATCATCAATGATCTGCGGCAGCGCAATGATCGTCTGGCTGCGGTCCCCGCCGCCGTCGTGCAACAAAATGATGTTTCCGTCATCCGCCTGGCGGAGGACGCTCTCCACGATCTCCTTTGCCGGGACTCCCGGCTGTTGCCAGTCATGCGGATCAATCTTCTGACCGACGATCACATAGCCCATGTCCTGAGCAAAGGGCAATTGCGCCACTTCCTCCGCATATTCCGGCTGGTGGTCAATTCCATAGGGCGGTCGGAACAGTATGGATTTGACGCCGAGAATGCTGCCGATCAGCCGTTGCGTCAGGTTGAGTTCCCAACGCAGCTGCGTCTGTGAGATCTCCTCGAAATTCGGATGCGTGTAGGTGTGATTGCCGATCGAATGTCCTTCGGCGTACTCGCGCTTCAGAATTCCCGGCCATTCGCTCGCGTCCACCCCGATCACAAAAAAAGTGGCGGGCACGTGCTTTTCTTTCAGAATGTCCAGGATCTTCGGCGTCCAGTGCGGATCGGGACCGTCGTCGAACGAGATCGCCAGCTTTTTAGGCACCGCTCCGAGCTGGTCGATGTCATAGGAGAGCGGGTAGCTCTCGTATTTCTCATTGGTGAAGAGATCGGAACCCCTGTCGTAGGTGAAGGTCCGCCGGCCGCGCTTGGGCTTGTCCGCGATGCGCCAGATATCGCCGTTGCCTTCGAGAATGAGGTCCGGGCCCGGCGGAAGATCTTCAATCTTATCGCGAATCTCATCGGTGGGGCGGGTAGCGTCCCAGATGGGCCAGATCGAGGAATCCACCGTGCCCAGCCGCCAAAGCGAGGTTCCCTGAACTCCCATTCGCTCGCTCGCGCGAAGCTCGTTATAGGCGGTGACCGCGTCAAGGAACCATACCTGGTGCGTGCGGCCCTGTTCGTCCCCGTATTGGTAGTAGGGATTCAGCGAAGTGAGATCGAATTCGACTTGCGCGTCCGACTCATAGGCGTGCAAAAGAGCTTCCTGGATGGTGAAGGAAGTCGAGGATCCCGGCTTCTTCTCTTCCGGTTCTGTCCAATCGTAAGCATAGTTGGCAATTCCCACGACGATCTTCTGCGCCGGAACGACCTGCAGAATCTGCCGGAGATTCTCCACAAACCAGTCCTGTGAAGCGATGGGTCCCGGCGGGGAAGTCAGCCAGTGCTCGTCGTAATTCATCAGCACGATGGCATCGCAATGCTTGCTGAAAAACGCGTAATCGTACGTGTCATCCCGCGCCGGCAGCGCGACCATTAACTTCAGGCCGACTGCGTGAAGCGCGGTATCGAGCTGGCTCACGAATGTGCGGAAATTCGGCTGGCTGGCTTGCGGGACCTCTTCGAAATCCAGAACGATTCCGACCTGATGCGCTTCCACCGCATACTCCACCGTGTCATGTACCAGCCGCTGCCGCGCTGTCGGGCTCCCCAGCAGTTCCGCCATTTCCTTGATCCGCCAAGCGGTTCCGTCGTAATTATTGAGCAGCCCCATGATCGGCAGATCAATTCCCGCGCTCCTCATCCAGCGGTGCAGTTTGTCGTCCTGGAGCCGCGCGATTGCTTCGGCTGGGGTCGCCTGTACGGTTTGATACCGCTCGTAGTCTACGATCGTGAGCGCGCCATCCGGCGTCACCGCGTGGAGTTGCTCGGGAATGAGCACGTCGAGATCTTTGTAGTGCTTCTTAAGTGTCGCCAGGCTGTTGGAGTCCCAGCTCACATAGAACGCCGCGCGCAGGGGATCGTAGCTTGCCGGAACCTTCCCGAGGTTGGCCAGCCTTCGCTTCCGCCCCTCGCGCAATGCGGGAGTGTGCTTCTTTTTTGCTTTCAGCGCGTGGTACGGAGATTTCAGATCCGGCACGAGCCCCAACGGTAGATTCACGCTGACCGCAATCGTCACGAAAAAGTACGCAAGCAGCAGTGTCAGGAGAGCGGCGGATATCTCCAGCACACGTCGCGTACGCCGCCAGCGCACGCGCTCCGCGTCATAAAATATGGGACCGCGTTCCTTCATTGTTTCTTTGACACCTGGGGATAGTAGAAACCTGGCCCCACATGGAGATCAGGCCAACTGCACCATTCCCGTACGCCTATTGTAAGATGCGTTCTGCCCATGAAGCGAGTTTTCTCGCATCCCTTGACGAGCTTATCGGCAGGTCTCTGCCTGAGGCTTTTTTTCCTGCTTGAGTATCCCCAGACCTCCGGGGACACCGTCCTCTACGAAGAATTCGCCAGGAACTGGCTCAAACACGGAATTTACGGTATGAAAGTGGCCGGCAAGATCGTTCCCATAGATATGCGCGTGCCCGGCTACCCCGCCTATCTTGCTCTTGTCTATGCTATTTCCGGCCGGACGGGGGCCGACGCGCGGCTCTGGGTCATGCTCGGCCAAATCGCCGTGGATCTGCTGACCTGCCTCGTAATCGCCAGCCTCGCTGGTTTGCTCGTTTGCTCCTGCTCCACCACCGGCAAACCGGGGCGGGCGTTCCGCATCGCGCTTTGGCTTGCGGCGCTTTGCCCCTTCACTGCGAACTACGTGGCTGTGCCTTTGACCGAGACGTTTGCTTTTTTCTTCACCTCTGTCGCGCTCACCCTGATCTGCCTTATCTTTCTCAAACTTCGCGGAACTGACTTTTCTGGTTTGGCAACGACATTTCGTCTTCGGACGCAACTGCCCGCCCTCGCTCTTCTTCTCGGCTTCATTTTGGGAATCGGCACTCTCTTCCGTCCTGAAACACCTATGCTTCTGGCCGTTTTCTTCCTGGTGCTTGTTCCATTCCTGCTCAAGCGTGGTGATCTTCGGCGCTGCATTCAAATCGTTGTGCTTTCGGGCATTGCCTGCGTCCTGCCGCTCGTTCCCTGGGCAATTCGCAATGCTGTCGCGTTGCATGAAGTCCGCTTTCTTGCTCCCGAATATTCCAATATTCCGGGCGAACTGATTCCTTACGGGTTCATGAAGTGGGAGCGCACCTGGCTTTACCGCTTTCGTGACGTCTACCTGGTTTCCTGGAACCTCAACAGCGATGCCATTAATCTCGATAATCTTCCTTCCTACGCGTTTGACAGTCCTCAGGAAAGGCAAAAAGTCGGCGAAATCCTCGACCAATATAACGAGGATCAAACGCTGACTCCGGAAGAAGATGCCGCTTTCGGCGAAATCGGCCGCGAGCGCACCGCTCGTCATCCTTTGCGCACTTATTTATGCGTGCCGTTTCTTCGCGTCTTCACCATGTGGTTCACGCCGCGCATCGAGCTTCTCCCTTTCTCCGGCCAGGTCTGGCCGCCAGCCGCGGCTTGGGACAACGATCCCGTGGACATGTCCTTCACCATTGGCTTCTTTTTGCTGAACGTTGTCTATGTTGTCTTTGGTCTTTGGGGCGGCTGGCGTCTTTGGCGTCGAGGCGCCGGGTCTCGGCCGGTGCTTCTTGTTTTTCTTCTCTACATTGTCCTTCGCACGGCTTTTCTGACCACGCTGGAAACGCCCGAGCCTCGTTACGTTCTCGAGTGCTATCCCATTTTGCTTGCCCTGATCGCCGTGCTCTTTGCCGGCAAGCCTGCGTTGCCCGCCGAAGTTGATCCGCTCAACGCTCTTCGACTGGCTCGGGGTGGATCGTAACGCGGAACACCTGCGGAAACTTTTCCTTCACGCGATCCTCGAGCGTCGCGGTCACGTCATGCACTTCGGTGATCGGCAGCGTCGCCTTCATCGTGCAATGGCAGGATGCAAGGATGTGATGCCCCACTTGGCGCACGCGAACGTCGTGGCAATTGACCAGCTCATCGTATTCAGCCGGCAGCGTGTTTAGAAACGCTTCAATCGCCCGCGAGAGCAGCTTCATTTCGCCGGCTCCATCGCTCCCGATTGCGACGTTGTCCCCCAGAGGTTCGATGTGAATCGTTACTTCAGTGGGTTCTTCGCGCAGCGCGCGAATCCCCTCCTCGAGTTCGCTCGCCTGCCTGTGCGCCTCTCGCAGACTCAGATTTTCGCCCACCTCTAGATGCAGTTCGACGAAAAGCTGCCCGTCCTGCTGCTGCGCGGAAAGGTCGTGAATCGCATAGCCCATCCGCTGCGCCACCGCGCGAATCGCCTCAAAGAGATGCCCGCCCGTCGGCGCGCGGGGCTCCGCATGAACCAGCACGTCCGACGGAACAATCTCGTCAATTCGCTTCTCGATGGCATCGCTCCAGGCGTCAACTTGTTCGAGGCTTGCCGTGCGCGGCACGCTCACGGTCGCGTCTACAAAGTAGCGGTTGCCCGCACGCCTCACGCGCACGCGCTCCACGTCCATCACTCCATCCATGCGCTTGATGGATCGTGTAATCTCATCCTGCAATCCCTCCGGCGCAGCGTCCAGCAGCGCGTCCAGCGTCCTCTTTCCCAGCCGCGAACCAACCCACAAAATCACTCCGGCCACCGTCAGTCCGGCCAGAGCGTCGGCATAGATCAGCGAGGGCATGTTCCAGGTTTCTCCCGCCCACACCAGGCCGATTCCCGCGATGACCACCGTAGTGCTCCAGATGTCCGTCGAGAAGTGCAGTGCGTCGGCTTCCAGCGCTTCGCTGTAATATTTCTTCGCAACTGTCGTGAGCTTCCGGGCGCGCGTGACGTCAATAGCCACCGCGGCCAGCAGGATTAAGATCGCCAGCACGCTGGGTTGGATGTGCACGGCGCGGAAAAACAGCCTGTCGAATGCTTCGTAGATGATGAACAACGCCGTCAGCACCAGCAGCCCAGTTTCTACGAAAGCGGAGAAATTCTCGAACTTTCCGTGTCCATAGGGATGCCTTGCATCGGCAGGTAAATCGGAGACGCGTACAGAAAGAAACGTGATGATGGCCGCTACAAGGTCGAGACCCGAATGCAGTGCTTCGCTCAGCACGCCCAGGCTGCCCGTCCGCACCACCAGGAACGTCTTCAGCGCAACCAGCAGCATCGCCGAGCCTACGCTCAGCAGTGCCGCCATCCGCTTCTCCCGCGCTTCCTCCGCTGAATAGGTCGCCATCGCCTTGCGCTTAGACTACCTCAACTCCGCGAAAGAACGCTTCGCGCTCGCCCTCCGAAGCGCCTCCATGCAACTGGGCGGCGCGATTCTTTGTGTCGTGCTCGACACTTGCCAATTCCTGTATCGCACGATAATGTCTGGCAGTTTCCCGGGGGTAGTCATGCGTCGTGTTTCCCTTCTCCTGCCGTTTGCGTTTCTTGTTTTCGTGTCAAGCTCTACGGCCCAAACTCCCGCAATTGGCACGGCGACCGTCGTTTGGAATGCTCTCGCTTCGCCCACAATGGATCCCACAAAATCCGCTCGTGTGGAAAACGTTGAGGTTGTGCGTGACCGCGTGCACATCACTTTGAAGGACGGCACCATCCAGTTTACCCAGGCGGTGAACGGCAAAATCACCGGTGCCTCTTTCCGCGGTACCGGCTTTTTGCACCTGGTCCCGCCAAATCCCATCGAGGCCCAGCAGCTTCAGCTCTTCACCAAACAAGACACCCTCGGCGTCTCCTTTTCCGATGCGACGTTCAGCTTTACGGACGCCCTCTACGATGAAATCGCAAAACAGGTCAAGTGGGCGGCCGCTTCTCCGGGCGACGACCTCTATGCCAAACGCCAGCAAACGCGCGAAGATCTCGGCGAATCCGCCCTGCCGCGAATGTTTGAAGCCGTTCTTTCTCCAGATGCGTCCAGGACTGGCTTTTTCCTCGCGGATCTGAAAATCACCGATAAGGGCTGGATCGAAGTGAAGTACGACTCCGAAAACCCCGAAGAAATTCGCGTCGGCAGGTGGGTGGATACTGGGTTTGTCCACGAGTTCGACGTTTGGATGAGTTTTCCCGCGGAAAACAGGGATCCGCGCACCGCCTTCGAGGATCCTTCGATCAGGGAAATTTTTCTCATCCCGTCGTACAACATCTCCGCCACCGCCGCGGACAACGCCGACCTAACGGCTTCCGTGCGCCTGACGGCCATGCCGCTGCAGTCCGGCGAACGTGTACTGCTGTTCAACCTGGACTCCAACCTCCGCGTCAGTTCCGTGAAGGATGGCGATGGCCAGCCGCTTGATTTTTTTCAGGCACGCGAACGCAAAGACCGCTTGCAGGACTACGGTGATTACATCGCGGTCCTGCTTCACGCGCCCACCGAGAAAAGCCGCCCGCAAACTCTTGTGTTCCAGTACGAAGGCAAACGCGCAATCGTTAAAGTTGGTTCCGGCAATTATTTTTGCGAGAGTTTTGGTTGGTACCCCACTCTCTTTGAAGTTCTCGGCGTGGAAAACGAATCGTTCCGCAGCGACTTTCAAATCTCCTTCCGGTGTCCCAAGAAATATTCCCTGGTCGCGACCGGCCACAAAATGAACGAAACGCTTGACGGGAACACCAGGATTACCGAGTGGAAGAGCGATATCCCGCTTCCCGACGCTGGTTTTGCGTATGGAGATTACAAACTCAGCACCCAGAACGTCGGCGACGTCGCGGTCGAGGTTTACACCAATAAGCAACCCGACGACTTGCTCAGCTCCATCCAGAGCAACTTCGAAAATCCCCTTGGAGATTTGTCCGGGGGGCCCGGCAGCGGCGCGGAAATGAGCGAGGGCGCCGTTGGCCAGCTGACGCCTTCCGCCCTGAGCAAAACCATCACCACGGAAACTGCGAACACACTGCGTGTCTTCGAAGCCTATTTCGGACCCTTCCCGTATAAACAACTGGCCGTCACCAATATCGTCGGCAGCTACGGCCAGGGCTGGCCCGGCCTGCTCTATCTGTCCTGGATCACCTTTCTCGATTCCACGCAGCGCCACTCGATCGGGGAGCGTTTCGGCGTCAACCTCGATAAGCCTCAGCTCACCGACTTCTTCCGCGCGCACGAAAGTTCCCACCAGTGGTGGGGCAATCTGGTGGGCTGGAAAAGCTACCACGATCAATGGCTGAGCGAAGGTTTCGCTGAGTTCTCCGGGCTGCTCTATGTCGAATACCGTGAAAACATCAGGGAATCGCTTCGCGAAATGCGCGATGACAAAACCCTCCTGCTCCAGAAAGATCCCTTTGGCCACAGGATTGATTCCCTGGGGCCCATTTGGCTCGGGCGACGCATCGCTTCCAGTGTGACTTCCGGCGGCTCGTACCAGAATCTCATCTACTCCAAGGGCGCTTACGTTCTCCACATGCTCCGCATTCAGATGGAGGATCCTCGCTCTCCCGATCCCGACCATTTGTTCAAGGCCATGATGCAGGACTACTGCAAGACCTACGACAACAAGCCGGCCTCCACAGAAGATTTCAAAGCCATCGTCGAGAAGCATATGACGCGCGGTATGGACCTCGATGGAAACCACAAGATGGACTGGTTCTTCAACCAGTATGTCTACGGCACTGGCGTACCCGAGTATTCTTTCCACGCCACGCTCGAGCCCACGCCCGACGGCAAGACCCACATTAAAGGAGAGCTCGTTCGCACCGGCGTCCCTGACAATTGGAAAGATGTTGTTCCCGTCTACGCGCACATTGGAGATCGCGCGCTTCGCCTCGGCACGTTCGGGGCCGTCAAATCGCCCCAAACGGTTGAGTTCGTGCTGCAGGCGAAGATTGACCGCATCACCATCAATGATTTCGAGGATTTGCTCGCGGAAGTGAAGCAGTAGGAAAGATCAGGGCTCATTCATCGGAGCGAAACTCAACCGCGCAGATAAGGCAGCGGCCTTACGCGCTCTTTTTTCCTGATCGAAGTTCGCTTTTAGTCGGCGCTCATCGGCGGTGGAGGCAGCAGCGGCAATCGCTTGGCCTCGCCGCGCGCTCCGCGGATGTCCAGTTCATCGAACAATAGCGAAGGCGCGACTACGGCCGCAGGCAGGCCATTCTGCGCGGAACCGAACGCCCCCAGCGCCGTGCCGGCAAATCCCGTGGTCTGGTTCTGCATGTAGTTGTATACGAACGGATCGTTTCCGATCCCCTCGATATTTCTGAGAAGTCGCGAATTCAGCCCGCTGATGCGCGCTCCCCGGACCATCTCCTGGCGCCCGTCATCCGGGTAAACTCGGAACATTACCAAAGGCAGCCGGTCTCCGTTTCCCGCTCCTCCTCCGAAGCTCGCCAGCAATTCCGAAAAATCATCCTGGTGCAACAGGCTCAGCGCGGGATTGTCCATCTCCCGCACTTCGATGCAATATTGCAATTTCTCCTGCTTGCAGTCGTCCAGGAATTTCTTCTTCAAGTCCGCCGGAGAAAGTGTTTCCGTCGAGGTGAAAAACAGATTGCTCATTGTCGGCTTCGCATCGTTGAGGAATGCGGAGCGCCCGTGCCCGTTCGATTGGTCGGAGTCAGGTCCGGGCCGGCGCGACATCAGCATCTCCTTCAAAATCCCGTCCTGCACCACCGTCACTTTTTGCCCCGGCACGCCTTCCTCATCTACCTTATAACCGCCGATCAAGGGCGTTCCATTGAATTCATTCGCTGTAGGATCGTCAGTGAGCGAGACGCTCGTTGGCAGCACGCGCGCTCCCACTCGCCCTGCCCAGTCGCTCCTTCCTCCAACGCTGCTCAAAAACTGATCTACCACCGGCTGGAATGCGATCGGCGGGCGTGCGCCGTTCATCGCCGGACCCAAGACCTGCGCCAGCAATGGCGCCGCCGCCCGCGCTTCAAACAGCACCGGCCCGGTATAGTCCTGTGCCGGAGGCGAAGCGCGCAAGGCCATCAGCTCGCTCGCGGTGACATTCAGGCCTTTTTTCACCGTATCCACATTTGGAAGGCCCGCTGGGGTCGGCGCGTAGGTCGCATAGAAATCGTTCAGCTGCGTTCCGTCCGCGGCCAGTGTGTTCATCCCCGCTTCAATCGCCGCATAGCTGTGGTTCGTCCGAATCTCCGTCCCTTCGCTCGTCAGCAGATATTCCGTGCTGTACACGAGGTAATATGTCACCCGCGATTCGCGAATCTCCGAAAATGCGCGCAGCGCCGCGGAAACGTCCCGCGCCTCCTGCTCCCAGTTTCGGTTCGTCCAATCCGGTTCCTGCAGGGGTTCCACGACCTGAACCGGAGTTACTTTTGCGAAATCGTCAATGTTCGAAGGGCTGGCCAGGCTGCTCAAGTAGGCTTGCTTGCGCGAATAGGTTTCCACGGCTTCCTTGAACGCCTGGTCCGTCGCGATCCACAAATCCTGCCTCAGCGAGTTATAGTCGCGGTCTATACCCACGGCTCCCGTCGAGCCGATGAACCCGCGGAAGCCCTCTTCGCCGATGAAATTCGAGCTGTCGTGCTGATAGTCTCCGACGCGCGCCTCAACATCCATAAAACGCGAACGCGTCGTCGTGCCGCCCATCAAGGCGCCGAATTCCGCCGACACTTGTTTTACGTCCAGGTCCAGAATCCGGTATTCGATATAATAGGGCCGCGCCGGTTGGCTCGTGCCGGGAATGTTCAGTTCCAGTCGCGCTTTTGAGCGAGCCATTTCGTCGCGCATGGCATCAAGGGTGTGGTCCTTGCCATCCGGTACCTGCGCCCAAGCTCCCGCGCCATTCAGGAAAACGAAAATGCCGAGAACAGCCGCCGCTCGTGTAGTTTTCACTGCTGGCCTCCCGTTGCCTGCGGATCGTGCGCGGGCGGCGGCAGGATCGGCGGCCGGTCCGTCGAGGTCTCTTTCTTTTGTACTTCCAGTTCGGACGTCAGGATCGCCGGCGAATCCGCCGAAACAGGAACGGAACCTGATTCCGCACCGCAGTAGCCGTTGAAAGTCTCCGTCTTGTCGCCGGTCGCCACGATCTTCTTCAGCGCGGCCAGCGGCGTCCCTACAATGTCCACTCCACGCACCAACTCGTCTGGCCTTCCGTCCGCGAACACCTTGTAAACCACCAGCGGTTGGACCTGGAATGCTTGCGGTTGCCCGCGCCCGGTAAAGGTAAATCCTCCCGCGATATCGTCAATCAGCAAGCCGTATTGCTTCCCCTGCTGCTTGATCAATTCAATCAGCTTGGCCCGCAGTTGCGCGTCCGTCATCGTATTGCTGCTCTCGACGATCAGATTTCCCTGGCGCGATACCGGTACAGCTCCCAACTGCCTGCGGCCATGTCCGTTCGAATGCGGAAAGCCCACCAGCGGCTGCCGCGACATCTCAAAATTCTTCAACACTCCATTCGTCACCAGCGGCACGTCCTCCGACGGCACGCCCTCATCGTCAAACTGGTAGTAGCCCAGCAAGTCCTGGCCGTTCAATTTCTTCCGCGTTGGATCGTCCACGATGCTGATAAAGCTCGGCAAAATCTGCTCTCCGACCTTCTTCGCAAACGTCTGCCCTTCGCTGATGTCCTTTTGCCGGAAACCCTCCGCGCGATGCCCGAACACTTCGTGGAAGAAAACCGCCGCCGCTCTCCCCGTCAGCAACGCTGGTCCCACCGTCGGGTCTATGATCGGAGCTTTCACCAGCCCTTCCAGCTCCTTGCGCAATTGTGCGGACGCCGCTTCCACTTGCTGATTGGTCGGCGCGTCCTTCGGATCCACCCAGTCAAAGTTGTAGTAGCGGTCAATGTCCATTCCATCTGGCGCCTTGCCCTGGATAAAAAGCTCCAGCCGGTAGCGAATCTGCCCGAACTGCAATTGCGATCCTTCGGTGTTCACAAGGTAGATGTTTTGCGCCTGCGCCGTGAATGTCACGATCGAATTGATGATCGCCGCCGATTGCCGGAACGCCGCCGTGTACGTCCTCACTTTTTCTTCCCAGGGCTTTCGGTCCAGCTTGAATGAAACGAAAGGCCCGAAGTACGTGTGCGGCTTTTCATGCGAGAAATCCGGCGCGCTGGCCTCTGCCGTTTCCACGTTGACTTCTTTCCCGGTCTGGATCTTCATCAGCGCTTCCGCCGCCGACCGGTATTGATCGTCGGTTTCCAGCCAGATCGCGCGCCGCAGCACCGAAGCGTCGTCATCAATCGGAACCCCCGTCCCTGGATCGCCGCTCTGCATCTGCCGGTCGCCTACTTTGTGCGTGTTGTCCAGTTGATAGCTTCCCGTCCGCACGGAGACCTGCAGCCACCGATTCCTTCCTTCGTCGCTCGAGAGTAGCGCTCCGTTCGAGCCCGATACCGTCGCGCGCTGCGTGTCCGTCACCGTATAGCTGATGAAATATGCCGGCGGCGTCTGCTTGCTCAGCGCCGCGAACGAGCGGTCCAGTTCCGCTTGCATCGCTGCAATCACCGGTGAAGGCTTCGCCTCCGTGGTATCCCGCGTAGCCGCGCGTACGCCTCCCGCCGTTAGGCACAGAATACCCGCCAGAATGCCCGGCGGTACTGCGATGGTTCGAATGCAACTGCGGTTGGAAATCCTCAAGGCATGCCTCACTTCATCTTCTGACGTCTTACCGAATTCCCCAGTTTACGCTACCGCCCCTCAGCCCACAAATCTTGCGGCCCGTTCAAACGCGATGTTCACCCCTATATCCCCGTTTGCACGAATTTCTTCCCAGTCAAGTTTTGCAGCGAGTGGACTCGGCAGTTGGCCCGTAACACGACACTATTTCGACGGCGCTTCGCCCCCGAACGTTGCATCCCCTCTTCGGTGAGGTGCGCCTCCTTCCCCCATGGGAGGAGAATCGGGACGGCATCGGGCAGTCCGCCCCAGGAAACGCAAAGAGGTCATCCGCAGCCCGGCGTTTGCGGCGAGGGACATGGATTGAGGGGGGCCTGCGTTCCTTTTCCTCGCGTCGCCACGATCGGAATTACGATTGCTGGAATCGCCGCCAGAATTCCCAGCGTCACGGCAGCGCCCGTTCCAAAGTGATGCGCAACCACTCCGGGTCCCGGTCCGTTTCCGATCAGAGTTGCGCTGCCCGCTTCCGTCAGCAGGTCCAGCGGCGCCTGTGTCGGCGCTTGTGGGGCGGAGTTATTTCCGTTCCGCACCCCGCTCATCTGGCCCGCCTTCACGATCACGCAAACACCCGCCAGGTTGCATACCTTTACCAGCCCTTCAAATACGATCACGTTCATCGTTCCCGTCGACGGATCGTAGGCCACGTAAAAATCCGTCCCCACTACCCCCGCCACTCCGGCCGGCGTATGCACTTCGAATTTCCCGTCCGGCTTCGTGATCTTCTGCGCCTGCGAGCGCAATTTCCCGTACTCAAGTTCCAATTCCGTTTGTTGCGCTCCCGCGTCGTGTTTCACCACTTTAAGCGAAGAATCCGAGCCCACGTTCAACACCGAACCGTCGTCCAACGCGATCCGCGCCCGCGCGCTCGTTTGCGTGTCCACCACGTCGAGCCAGTCCACCGCCGTTTTTGCGGACGCTGTGATCGTTTTCCCCTCGCGCGCAATGCTCACCGCGGGGATGACACGCGAAACTTCGCCGGCGCGCTGGCCCGCCGTCTGCGGCGCCGCCCACACATCCGCCGGAATGCTCACCGAAGCAGAGAGGAATATCGCGAGGCCCAAGGCATACGGGGACTTCTTCTTCATCGAGGACTCTCCTAGGAACCGGCCTGTATCTATTGTTGTTACTGGAGACCGCCACGCCTGTCAATTCCAATTCCTTTAAGCGTTTCCCCCGCGCCACCCAATCTCTCTATCTTCGGTAATGCAGCACCGCCGCCGTCCGGTCGTCTCGCTGGCGCCGTCCTCTGGAGAATTGCCTCACCTCTTCGAACAGGATTTCCAGGATCTCATCCGGACCTTTGCCTTTCATTCTCCCGCAAATCTCGGTGAGCCTTTCCATCCCGAATAGTTCTTCCTCCGCATTCATTGCTTCCGCCAGTCCGTCGCTCACGAAGATAACTGAATCGCCGCGCTTCAACTGCAGCGTTTCCGATTCGTACCCGGTCCCTGCGAAGATCCCCGGCGGAATGCCGCGCACCAGCAACTCGCGGCAGCCGTCTCCACAAAGATGCAAAGGTCCGGCCATTCCCGCGCTCGAGATTCGCAGGATTCCCGACCCCGGATCGAGCAGCGCGTACTGGATGGCCGCGTGCCTCGCCGAAATGCTCCGCAGAGTCAGCCTCTTGTTCAATAGTGCAAGCACCGCTTCTGGCGGCGTTCCCGTTTTGTGCACTCCCCGCAGCGTTCCCACGGCCAGCGCCGCATACAGGGCAGCCGGCAGCCCTTTTCCCGTAACGTCGCCCAGGTACAATCCCACGCTTCCGTCCGAAAGCGAAAAATAGTCCAGAAAATCTCCTCCGACCTCCTCCATCGGTTCGAATTTATGCGCGATTCGCACCTCCGCCGTCTCCAGCGTCCCGCTCGGCACCATCGCTTCTTGGATCGCCCGAGCTTCCGCAATCTCCTGCTCCCTCAATTGTTCAAGTGTCTGTGTTTCGCAAGTCGGTGCAATGGTAGGCATGTTTTTCCCGAAGGGTATGTTTCTTCCGGAGAGGGATAAATCGGAGTGACACCAAGTCTAGCAGGCTGGTTCGCGTACGGTTGAATTAATTGGCCCCATTGTCTTTCTTCGCACACTCCTGTTTAGCGTTCTTGCCTCCATCCGCACACGGCAACATACTTTTTTCATGCGCGCTCTCGCGGCGATTCTGGTGGCTGCTGCCGTTCTTTTCGGCGTCTACGAATACTATTTGAAGAGGATGCCCGTAACCGACAAGGGCACTGCCACTACCCAGGCCATCAGCCTCACCGGCGTGCGCATGGATCTTCTGCAAATTGCGCAGGCCGAGCGCGGCTACATCGCTCTTAATAGTTCCTGTGTCTCTCTCGCCGACCTGACTTCATCGGGCTCTCTCGCCGTAGCCAAACCCGGCCGCGACGGCTACACCTACGAAATCAATTGCGGTTCTGGCGATCAGTTCCAGGTCACCGCAACCCACGCTCCCGCTCCTGAAGGTTCTCCCATCCGCTATCCCAATCTCGCCATTGATCAGACCATGCAAATCTCCGAAATTCAGTAGGCCTTCTCCTTCCCAGCCTATTCATTGGCCCGGCCACGATTGACGTCTGAAACCGCTTGGGTATACCATCCGCCCACTGGCGAGTTTGCCCCGCGGCCCCGCCTTGTTTGGGGGTGTCCAATGACCTGGACCTCGGTTTCCCTTTGCAGCCGTGCCTTCCATTTCCTTCGCGCGAAGAATTTTCCGGCTGATCATCCACGGATGCGCTGGGCCTCGTTGCCCTTCGCCGTTTTGTGTTTCGCAATCCTGAGCGCGGCTGGTGTTTCGCCTCTCGTTGCTCAAGGGATCTCTTCGAACGCCACGCGGCTTCGCAAGGTGGACCTTTCCAACATGGTCGTCGTCGGCGATTCACTTTCCGCCGGATTTCAGAACGATTCCTTGCTCGACTCGCAGCAGCCGAATGGCTGGGCCAGCCTTTTGGCGCTTCAGGCGCAAGTTCCGTTGAAGCTTCCCCTCATTCTCCCTCCGGGTATTCCCAACGTTCTTCAATTGATCTCCGCCGGCCCTCCACCGATTGTTCTTCCCATTCCCGGCGTTTCTCCCGGCCGCGACGATCCATTTGTCCAGCCAACCGATCTTGCTGTTCCCGATGCACTTCTCCAGGATGCCCTGTCTACCCGCCCCACCTTGCCCATCAGTGATTTGACGGGTCTGGTTCTCGGCTTGCCCGGCCTCTATGCAACTCCTCCGGTTTCCTTGAGCCAGGCTGAATGGGCGCAGGCTCTCCAACCCACAATCATTTTCGTCTGGATTGGCAATAACGACATTCTCGGTGCCGCGACCTCCGCGAACCCTTCGGGCGCCACCTCCCTCACCAGCTTCAACGCGAACTACAAGAAATTGCTGGACGAATTGGCAGGCACACGCGCGACGCTTGTCGTTGCGAACATACCGGATGTCACCGTCGCTCCCTATTTCACGCCGGCCGGCACCATCGCTCAGGAAACCGGTCTTCCCCTCCTGCTCCTTGCTCCGATCCTCGGCATCGGTCCGGGCGACTATGTCCTGCCGGATGGTGTGGACCTCATTCCGGGCATCCTCAGCGGCTCCATCCCCGGTCCTCTTCCTTCTTCCGACGTCCTGCGTCTTTCTCAAGTCCTCGAAGCTCGCGCCCTCGTGGATGGCTACAATCTCATCATCGCCGCTCAGGCTTTCACCCACGGAGCCGTCCTCGTGGATGTGCACTCGCTCGCCAATCAGATTCGCTCTCAAGGGGTGAACGCAAACGGCGTCCATCTCACCAACGCTTTCCTTGGCGGCATTTTTTCTCTCGACGGAGTTCACCCCACGAACACCGGCTACGCCGTCATCGCCAACCAGTTCATCACCACGCTGAACGCCGCCCGCGGAACCTCCATTCCTCTTGTGGACATTAACAAGGTCGCAGCCTCCGATCCCCTGGTCTTTGCGGGCCTGGCGCCATCTGCTTCTCTTGCGCAGCATGTCACTCCGGCAGCCGCACAGGTTTTGCGCTCGCTACTCTTGCACGTCAAACCGCAATAGCTGAAATCTGATTTTGCGCCCTACTGCTCTCTCTCTCGCCTCGCCGCGCCAGGCCCTTCTGCATCGTAAGTCATCTCTCTCTTTCTGACGCAGGCGTCCGGGTGCCTGAAACTTCGCCGATGGAACACGAACCGCTTCCGCTCTTTTATGCTAGCCTGCGTAGTCGCTCAGAGAGTTCAGATCACCGCGAGGGTTCATGTACACTTTGGCTCGCAATTTCCGCTTCGCCCTTCGCCAACTCGGCAAAACTCCCGGCTTTACGTTGACCGTCGTCCTCACTCTCGCTTTGGGCATCGGCGCCACCACCGCGATCTTCTCGCTCGTTGAAGGCGTGCTCCTCCGCCCGCTTCCCTTTAGGAACGCGGACCGTCTCGTCCTCCTGGGAGATCATCTGGGACGAAACCCCGGCATTTCCGTGACCGCGCGCGAAATTGAAACCTACTCGAACTCCACGCAAGCCTTCTCCTCAATGGGCGGATACATTAGCAGCCTGTACGAATTGTCTGGAGGCGCAGAGCCGGAAGAAATCAATGCCGCACGCGTTTCCGCCGGCACCTTTCCCACGCTTGGTGTTCACCCGCTCCTCGGCCGCGTCTTTACTCCCCAGGAAGAGGACGCTCATCAGCCACTGGCGGTCATCAGTTATTCGCTTTGGCTCAACCGCTTTCACAGGGATCCCCGGGTAATTGGCAGCTCCATTGATCTCGATCGCAAAACCTATTCGATCATCGGCATCATGCCGCGCGGCTTTGAATTTCCCTTGCAAGCCGGCCTTCTGGATCAGTCCCAGCTCTGGATTCCGCTCAGTCTTACTCCCGAGGAACTCTCCGATCAGCACGCTGGTTTTTGGGGCTATCACATGGTTGCCCGCCTCAAAGACGGAGTCACCCTGCCTCAGGCTGCGCAGGATACCGACCGCGTCGCCCACCAGATCATGCGCGAATTTCCCGCCAACCAGGCCGCCATCCACATCCGTGGCGATGTTTTTGCATTGCGCGATTTCCTCGTCGAAGGCGTACGTCCAATCCTCCGCACCCTGTTTTTCGCTGTCGCCATCGTTCTGCTGATCGCTTGCGCCAATGTCTCCGGCTTGCTCCTGGTTCGCGCCATTCGCCGTCGCCGCGAATACGCCGTGCGGCTCGCTCTCGGCGCGCGATCCGGCGCTATCCTCCGCGAAGCAATTGTCGAGGGCCTCGTGCTCAGTGTTGTCGGCGGGCTTGTCGGCCTCGCTTTTGCCGCAATTGCCATCCGTACTTCCCTGCATCTCCTGCCCGATTCCATGCCGCGGATTGATTCCATCTCGCTCGACGGCACTGTCGCCGCTTTCGCTCTTCTTCTCGCGCTCGCCACCGGTGTGCTTTGCAGCCTGGCTCCGGCCTTCGCGGCCTTGCGCACCGATCTCAACGAAAGCCTGAAAGAAGGTGGCCGGACCGGCGTGGGCGCCTCAAGTCATGCCTGGTTGCGCTCGGCCCTTGTCGTCGCCGAAGTCGCCATCGCTCTTGTTCTCCTCACCGTCTCCACTGCCTTCCTGCGCAGCTATCAGAGGATGCGCGCCGTCGATCCCGGCTTTCGTTCCGATCACGTTCTCGTTGCAAGCTACCAACTGCCACTGCGGCAATATTCCACTGATCTAGCTGTAGATACTTTCAATCGCGCCGCCGTGGATCGCCTGTCGAGTCAGCCTGGCGTCCTTGCCGTCGGCATCACCAATTCGCTTCCCGCAACCGATAATTCCCCGATGGGCGCCTACACCATCGAAGGCGTGGCCGCCGAAAACTGGAAACTCAAATTCGCCGCTTTCGCCATGATCTACGGCGATTACTTCCAGGCCATGCGCATTCCCCTTCTCGATGGCCGCACTTTCACGCCCCAGGACCGCGCGGACGCGCCTCTTGTCCTCATCGTGAACGAGTCCATGGCCAAGGACTGCTGGCCCGGCCAGCGCGCCGTCGGCAAGCGCATGCACATCGGCAATCCGCACAAAGGCCTTCCTTGGGCAACCGTCGTCGGCATCGTCGCCGATACCAAACTTGGCTCTCCCGATGAGCCCAGCGGCGATCAGTGGTACATGCCCCTCGAACAGCCCGCCATACTGTTTGGCTCCGCCGGCTCGCAGGAGCTCACTCAACCCGCCGGTGGATACTTCACTTTGCGCTCCGCCCTTCCTCCCGAGCACATGGTGGAAACTCTGCGTTCTTCCATCGCCGCGATCGATCCGCTTCTCGCCTTGCAGGAAGTGCGGCCGATGAACGATGTCGTCAAGAACATCGAAGCCCCCCGCCTCTTCAACACGGATCTGATCACCGCATTCGCTCTGGGCGCTCTTCTCCTCGCCATGACCGGAATTTACGCCGTCGTCGCTTTCTCGGTCTCTGTGCGCGATCAGGAAATCGCTATCCGCATAGCTCTCGGAGCGCAGCGATCGGGAATTGCGCGGCTCGTCTTGATTTCGGGCGCCAAGCTCGCTTTGCTCGGCTGCGCGATCGGAGTTCTCGGCTCGCTCGCCGCCTCCGGGCTCGTCAGTTCTTTCCTCTTCGGCGTGAGCGCCCGCGATCCGCTCCTCAACACCCTGAGCGTGCTCCTCATGCTGTTGATCGCGCTTCTTGCCTCCGCTCTCCCCGCCTTCCGCGCCGCCCGCGCGGAGCCCATCGATTCCCTGCGCTCCATTTAGAGAATTGATCCACACGCGAGATATGCCAGTTTGTTCGCACGTCCCCGAGGTCCTATTTTTGGCGAACTATTTTGCTTGACGAAAACTGAGCCCTGCACCAATCGGCGTCACCTCCAACACGGCTTTGGCCTTCCATTCCGTAATGATAGAACCGGGGCGGAGGTGATCCACCCCGATCTCGAGCCCAGCCATCTGACTTACTGTGATTCCTTGCTCGATAGGATCAACTGTTTTGCTTCGCTCGTCTTTGCCAATTCGACTTGGTGCTTCGACTGAGGCAGTGTGTGGCCCGTCCCTAGGCTCGCAAACCAGACCTGAGATAGAAAGCATTCGTCAAAATAGCAATCGAAGACCACTCTGCTATTGCGTTCCTTTGCCTTCGCCCCGAGCGTGCGCGTCATCAAGAGAGCCACACTTCGACCGCTCGCTTCCTGCACCAGCACTCTGTCGTTCACTGAAGTGATTGAGTACTGGCCGGACGACAGACTGATTCCTCCAATCGCGAATCGGAATGGAACGTTCACCTTTATCGTCGGCGTGCCCGTCTGTCCATGCACAGATCCAACCACGATGCCTAACATCAATGCGAATACTGCGATCGTTCGTAGGTTTTTCATTGCCATGCTCTTTCCTGTTCAGATTTTGGGCTTTGCCCGGCCCAATTGGTGTTTCTGCCAGCGCACTATCGCTCTAGCCTTCGACACTGGCAATGCACTGGAGATCTTCTGGATGGGAAGTGCGTGTGGCCATCTATCTTGCTCATAATTCAGGGGATTCCTGCTTAGGTGACCCGCTCTTCAAACCGTTGAATCGTGTTAAACTTTGTGCAATGAGGGACGTCGTGCCAGGTTCTCCCCTGAGTGCAAGGGTCATGCAGTTTGGTGCCTTCGAAGTCGATCTTCAATCAGGTGAGTTGCGCAAATTTGGCCTTAAAATCAAACTGCAAGACCAACCATTCCAGATCTTGGCTCTGTTGCTGGAGCATCCAGGACAAGTAATCAGTCGGGAAGAAATAAGGCAGAGGCTGTGGCCCGCGGATACCTTCGTGGATTTCGACCATGGCCTGAACAGCGCGGTCAAAAAGCTCCGCCAGGCCCTCGGCGACGATTCCGATAATCCGCGTTTCGTAGAGACTCTTCCCCGTCGCGGATACCGGCTCATCGTCCCGGTTGCGGGTGCCTTCCCTGCTCCTCGCGAGCAGGCCGAAGCTGCCCCATCACCTGAATCCAAGATCGCCGGGAGGCGCCGCTACTTCGGACTTGGGATTCTGGCAGTTCTCACTGTCACTCTTCTCGCCCTGGCCTCCTGGAGGGGAGTCTCCCGAGCGCCTGACACCCCAAAAGTCTTGCGTTACACGGCGCTGACCAACGATGACCATGCGAAAGCTGGCCCGATGGCTACCGACGGTTCGCGAATTTATTTTAACGAGCTGTCGCCAGAGAAAGGCCATCTGATCGCTCAGGTCCCCATTACGGGAGGCGAAGTCGTTCCCCTCTCGGTGCCGCTTAAGCAGCCTCAGGTTCTCGATTTGTCGAGAGACGGAACCCGGCTCCTGGTGGCGAATGAGGAAGGAAACGGCTCCTCCTCCCTTTGGATGCAACCCGTCGCAGGAGGATCGCCACGCCGCGTGGGCTCGGTCTTCATGCATGACGCACGCTTCCGTCCAGATGGAGCGAGCATCATCTATGGTGCCGAACATGACGTCTACTCGGTCAACCTGGACGGTTCCGATCCTCGAAAGCTCCTCACTGTGGACAGCATTCCATTTTCTTTCCAATTCTCGCCTGACGGGCGGCTCCTCCGATTCACGCAGTTCAATTACCGGGTCGATACCATGGAAATCATGGAAGCCGCCACGGATGGTACGGGGCTCCACAAAATGCTTCCAGCGTGTTGTGGCAAGTGGACTTCGGACGGGAAGTTCTTCATTTTTCAAATCCGGCACGAGGGCAGGCTCAATCTCTGGGCCTTGCCTGAAGCCAGAAGGCTCCGTTGGCGCGAGAGAGCTCTGAAACCCACCCAGCTCACGGAAGGCCCTCTCAGTTTTGAGGAAGCTCTGCTGAGCAAGGATGGGAAGCAGATTTTCGTAATCGGTAAATCCCGCCGGGCCGAAGTAACCCGCTACGACTCTCACACCGGGCAGTTCGTTCCGTATCTCGCCGGTATCTCGGCCGAAGGTCTGGCATTCTCTCGAGATGGAGAGTGGGTCACCTATACGAGTTATCCCGATGGAACCCTATGGCGGAGCAAGGTGGATGGAAGCGAGCGGCGTCAGCTCACCTTTCCGCCCCTGCGCGCCTTGTTGCCCCGCTGGTCGCCTGACGGCAGACAAATTGCCTTCAATGCCACTCTTCCAGACGCCGGCGTGACTTGGAATGTCTATCTCATCCCAAGCGAAGGGGGCGCTCCGCAACGGATTCTCCCCAGCGAACAGAGTCAGATAGATGTGAATTGGTCGCCCGACGGAAGCTCCCTGATTTTCGGCACCCAGTCTGTCTCGAACATGCCGATTTACAGTTTCGACCTGAGGTCCAGCCGTGTTTCCGCCTTGCCGGGTTCAGACGGACTCTTCTCCCCTCGCTGGTCGCCGGATGGAAAGTACATTGCGGCCATCTCTTCCCAAGCTCCCCGAATTTTAATGCTCTTTGACTGTTCCACGCAGAGATGGACAGAGTTGAATGCCAAGGGCGGTTCCATGAGCTGGTCGCGCGACGCAAGGTATATTTATTTCCAGGATTGGTCGGATCCTGCGCAACTCCTCGGGAATCGCATCGTCCGTCTGCGGCTAGACTCTCGCAAAATTGAGAATATAGTGGACTTGAAAAGTCTCGGGCGCTTGTCCACGGGCACGAACATGGAGTGGTTTGGACTCGCTCCCGACGACTCTCCTTTATTTGCCCGCGATATAAGCAACACCGAAATCTACGCGCTCGACATACAATGGCCGTAGAACTCACCGAACAACCCCGCCGTACGCTCCTTCCAAAGCTGGGGTTTCGAAATCAGCGCGCTCGCACCACTCATTCACTCACTGCTGGTCGTCCGCGACCTCTATCGTTCCAGGGAAACTTCGGAGCGGACTCGCCCGTTTTTCCAAACCTGCGAAAGCTCGTTCTCATCCAGTCGTACGCTGCAGGCAGATCCTCGGGCTGCTGATACACATGCATGAATAGTGCCGGGAGATCGAACGGCGCGCCGGCAAACTGCCGAAACTCAAAAGGCAGCGGCGGTCCGTCTGCGCTCCCCGCGGCAGGAATCGGTGTGGGCAGGTGCACGGCGTACATGCTTCCTCCCGCCATGCTCTCATGCGGGTAGTGCATGACCCACCCGCAGTTGTGACCATCCAGGATCAGATTTGCGGAGAGAACAGCCCAGTGTCCTGCATCCTCCGGCTCCGGCTTCTGGCAATCCCAGATCTGCGCTTGCGGAACGCTGACCGTGGGATCGGAAAATCCATACTCGTCCAGCCGGATTCTTTCCAGCCCGTGCGACTGCGCGAAACGCCGCGCTTCCGGCAGCGACTGGTTCCAATCCACGTTTGAGTCGTTGAAAAGCGCATAAGCGGGATGGCCCATTCCAAGCGCGTTCTTGAAGGGGAAATAGAACGGATACGCACGCACCGCCGTAAACAAGCAACTCGCCGTGAGCAATGCTGCCGCCGTGGATACGAGCACTGCTCCGGTTTTCGTTTGCTCGCGCAATTCGCCGATCATGCGCGGCAGCGGCGCCAACAGTAGAATCAGCAGCGCGATCGGCACCGTAAAATGCCGGATGCTGAAATCCAGAGGGCTCAGCAGGCATATGCCTGTAAACAGAATCAATCCCACCCAGATCGCGCGCCAATGCAAACCCATTTCCGGCGGAATCATCGGAGTCGTCGCTCGCCGCAGTTTTCTTGCGACCGCACCCAATAGCGAAAGTAGCAAAAGCCCTAAAAAACCCAGTGCCGACTTCAACGCGAACACCACTGGAAAGTAAAACCACACTCCGTGCGAATAGGAATGCCCCAGAACAAATGTGGGCCTCTTCGAGGTAAGCAGTACAAATCCCGCTCCGCGCAAATACAGCATGGGAGCCAGGAGAAGTCTCCGGAAAAAGAGCGCCACATGTCCCGACCCGAGGAAATAGAGCGCGTCACTCGGCTGATTCCACGAGAGCACGAAGTAGAAAACGTAAACCAAAAGTGCGGCCCAGGTCACGCCCGCGAATGTTGCTTTCCGGCGGCTGCGTCGCCATTGCCGCGCTTCGCTCTTGTCCTTCGGATGGCCGCCAACACCTCGCCACCGAAGACTTAACGCAAACGCCAGAAACACAAAGAACAGGATTCCCGCCGTGAATTTCGAAAGCAACGATGCCGCCAGGCTCATTCCGAAAAGCAGGGCATTTTTTCGGTTCGGTTCCTTCCACAATTCCGCGAATGTCCACAGCGTAAGCAGGGAAAACAGCGTCACCGCAATGTCCGTGTGCACGATCGGTCCGAATGTCAGAAATGTTGGCGTACTCACATACACCGCCAGGCAGAGCAAGCCGCCCCAGGCGCCACCCAGCTTTTTCCCGCATGCATAGACCACCCAACCCAGCGCCAGCGTCAGTACCAGCATCGGCAGCCGCGCCCACATCAGCACGCTCTTCGAATCATTCCATTTTTCTAGAAACCACTCCCCAAACACCCACTGGCCGAGATACCCCGGAAAAAATTTCTCGCTGAACGTCCACGAAATGTGGCTGTAGTCCGCATGAACTCCCTGCAACAACAGCGGAATCGCCGCAAGCACTTTTGCGAGCGGTGGATGCTCCTCGTTCATTCGCAGATCCAGCCGCTGCAAATAGCTCACCCCGGCCCCGATGTGCGTTACCTCATCAACCGTGACGGACTCTCGCAGCGCCGCTCCCCCCGCCAGTCTCCCCATGAAAACGAGCAGGAGCGCTGCCAACAGGCAACTTCCCAATTCCCAAAGCCTCTGTTGTGTGTTCATTGAATTTGGATCCGCCCATCCCCGGCGCCGCCCTCCGGGTCACTTCGCAGTGCTGCCTATATTACGCGTTTCTGGTTGCAGCCTATCGCCCCCCTCCCGAGCAGACCTGGAGCACGCTCAACTCGCGCCGGTCCGCCTCGCCGGACTCTCGCTAATCGTCGGGAACTTTTTGCCGCCCTGGTGCGTAACTTTGAGTGCAGGTGGTCCTCCCACCTCAATGCGTCAGTTCAATGCGCAGAAGGAGCTTGTTATGGGTGGAGATGTGATTGGTTTGGTCGCAGTGATTTTGTCTCTCGGCATTCCCATTGCGGCGCTTTACACGTACTACCGCGTGCGCAAACTGCGCACCGAAGAGCGCCTCGCGGCGATTGCGCGCGGCGTGGAAATTCCCATGGCGCCGGAGCCGTCTCAAGCCGCTCGTTCGCGCCGCGCCGGCGTTTTGCTTGTCAGCGGCGCCGTCGGCTACATCATTATGTTCGGTCTCATCGCTCGGGTAACCGGTGAACCGGATACCTGGGCCGCTGCTGCCTTCGGCTTGCTACCGCTTTCCGTCGGCATCGGCTACCTGATTGATTTCCGGCTCGTTCGCCGCGAATCTCGCGCCTGATGCGCTCCGCTCGCTTTCGAGTCGGGGCACCATTACAGAACTTGTCATCCTGAGGGCCGCGCTCTTCGCGGCCCGAAGGATCTCTCCTGAACATCAGCGCCAGCTTTACGGATTCCTCTTCTGGTCCGCAACCAACACACCCGCTTCCGCATAATTCGTCGCCGGAAGATCGTGAAACGCCACATGAATATTTTCGCGTTTCGCTTTTCCGTCTTCGATCAGCACTTGCGTAACGCGCTCCGCGATCTTCCGTTTCTGCTCCGGCGTTCTTCCCTCCACCCAGCTGATCTGCACGTGCGGCATGTTTTCCTCCTTGAATCGAATCGTGCGGGGAATTCTAGCTTTTCATTTTCGCGACGCAAAGCTCTCCGGCCCCGTGTGCTAGAATCATCGTCCCATGCATCCGGCGATTCCTTATCTGCTCGAGCTGCAGAATATTGACTTAAACATCGCCGCTCTCCGCGCGGATTTGGAGAATTCTCCAAAGCGGATCCGCGAACTGGATGCGAAACTCGCAGGAGCGCGCACCGCGGTTGCTGCCGCGAAGGAAGCCCACGCTGCAACCGTCGCGCGGCGCAAGAGGGCCGAACTCGACGCGGCCGAGTGGCGCGAGCGCGCGCGGAAATTCCGCGCGCAAAGCTCGGCGGTCAAAACCAACGAAGCGTTCAAAGCGCTGCAGCACGAAATCGCCAACGCCGATGCGGAAATCGCGAAAGCCGAGGACCGCCAGCTCGAACAGATGATGGCCGTCGAGGAAGCGGAAAACGCGGTGAAATCCGCGGAAACCGCGCTGCGCGAAGCGGAACACGCACTCGCCGCGGACCGCAAGACGATTGAGACCGCGCGCGGAGAAAAGCAAAAAGAATTGGACGCCGCTCT
>DATIXL010000023.1:0-69164 GCA_035518615.1 Terriglobales bacterium
GCCTTAGCCTCCGAAGATCTCGGGTGGCCTTCGCGCTTTTCGAGAAAGGGTGGGGCTGCCTTCCACTAGCGGCATTTGCACTTTGCCGCTTACTGACTCAGCTCTCCCCACGTTTCCCATCCCTCCCGTTCGAACGGTACCACAATCTCTATTGACATCCATGTTATAATAGTCTATGTTGCCTTCGAGTAATCATCGCCGCTCCGCCCACTCCCCCATTCCCCGCCCCAGGCCCCCTAACCCCTTTATTTGCCACACATCCAAAAAACGCGCCCGTAACTCCTCTCTCTACCACACATACAAGAACAAAGGACTTATAACCCTAGTGTTTGCCACACATCCGCAAAATAGGGGGTGTGCCCCGCATTTTGTTATCCGGCTCAGGCCCGCTCAACCCATCCCTCGAATCCGCTTTGACTTCATTCCTTCACTCCTGCTAGCGTATCGCCAAGCCATGCGCCAACTTCAGCCGGTCATCTGGTCCAAGGGCACTTTCCTCACTCCGCAGCATCTCCAGACCCGCGACCGCTACGTCGAGAATGGACTCCAGTTCCGCCTCGAAGGCCTCCATTTCTGCCCCTGGGGTTTTCAGGAGCTCAAGATTGACCAGGAAGCCCTCACCGGCGGCAACTTCGCCATCACCCGGGCTGCCGGCCTTCTTTCCGACGGTCTCCCGTTCGAGATTCCCGAATCCGACGCCGCTCCTGAGCCCAAGCCGCTCGCTCCGTTCTTCGAGCCTGATCAGCTCACCCTCGACGTTTACCTGGCCATTCCCCACGCTCAGGAGCGCGGCCTCAATATCTCCATGTCCCGCGGCAACGCCAACGCCCGCTACCTCGCCGAAGCCCTCGTTCTTCCCGATGAAAATACCGGCCTCGCCGAAAAGCCCATTCAGGTCGCGCGCAAGAATCTGCGCTTCCTTGCGGGAAACGAATCGCGCGAAGGATTCACTTCCATGGCCGTTGCGCGCATCAAGCGCTCCGCCGCGGGAACTTTCCAGCTCGATCCCGAATTTATTCCGCCGCTCTTGAATATCGCCGCCAGCGATTACCTCATGGGCATCACCCGCCGCATCGTCGAAATTCTCTCCGCGAAAAGCAGCATCCTCGCGGGAGGCCGCCGCCAGCGCAGCGCGGGCCTCGCGGACTTCACTGCCTCGGATATCGCCAGCTTCTGGCTGCTCTACACCGTCAACAATCACTTTCCTTTGGTTCGCCACATCCTGGAAACCCGCCGCGGCCATCCCGAAGAGATTTTTCAGGTTTTTTCGTCGCTTGCCGGCGCTCTCACCACCTTTTCCATGAAGATTCAGCCGCGCGATCTCCCGCAGTACGATCACGACAATCTGGGAGAGTGCTTCTCCGATCTCGACGAAAAATTGCGCCAGCTCCTCGAAACCGTCGTTCCCAGCAATTTCGTCGCGCTTCCTCTGAAGCTCGTCAAGCCTTCCGTCTATGCCACTCCCATCGAAGACGATAAATATTTGAAGGGCACGAAATTCTATCTGGCCATCACCGCGGACATGCCCGAAGCCGATCTGATCAAGCGCGCTCCGCAGCTCGTGAAAGTCTGCTCGTCCACCCAGATCGAGCAACTCGTCCGCCAGGCGCTTTCCGGAATGCAATTGACGCACGCGGTCAAGCCTCCGGCATCAATCCCGGTGAAGCTCAATTATCAGTATTTCAGTCTGAATCAGGCCGGTGTCGCGTGGGACACCGTGCAGAAAGGACGCAATCTCGCCGCCTACGTTCCCAGCGATATTCCGAACCCTCAGTTGGAATTGATCATTCTTTTGCCGCAGGCAGTTTAGCTTCGTCCACTTCCAGGAATCCGCCGCTGATGAACACCGCAAAAAGTTTCGCAAATTCCGTCAGCGGCGTTTCCGGCCGGATCCATCCGCTTTCCTTGCAGATTTCATGCAGCTCCGCAATGGTGTGCTTCCCGTCGCAGCGGCAGATCATCGAGCACATCCACGGCTGCAGCTTCGTATCCAGCGGAAACGGAAACGCCGTTAAGAGCGTGAAGTCGCGGGGAATCAATTCTCCGCTTTCCACCTGGTGGCGAATGTTCAGGTTCATATGCGGCGAAACATTCGGCTTCATGGCGGGCAGATCCTCCAAAACGCCGGGTTGCATCATGCGTTTTTCCCATTGGAGAATCCAATCCAGCACGTTGCGTCCATGCTGCTCTCCGAGCGTGCGCCGGACCGTAAAAGCAGGCCGTGGCTGGTTCACGCGTTGGATCACGATTAATCCCACAAGCAAATCCTGGATGTGGTGCCTCCCAAATAAGGATCTCCAGTCGTTCACTTCCTGCTTTCCCCGGCCGGATTTGGCCGCCGATTCCACGGCAAATCGAAACGGTTCAATGTTTTTTCCGACGAAGACCGCCACGTCGAATTCGGATTGTTTTACCCCGAGCCACTCGCGAATGCGTTTCTCAAACGGCGCGCCTTCGCGATCTGATCCGAGCGTCCGGCAATACAAACGTCCTCCGGGCCGCAAATAGTCCGGAAGTTCCTCGATGATGCGCCGCGTGATCTCTTCGCCGTCCTCGCCGCCGCCGAAGTAAATGTCTTTTGGCTGAAGGACGGGAACATAGGGAGGATGAGCGCAAATCCGGTCAAATGTTTGTCCTTTGACGGCAGCGTAGAGATCGCCTTCGAGCGATTCGAAATTCGTCGCGCCGTTCAGCGCGCCGTTGAATTTCGCGAAATGCGCTGAGCGCCCGGTGATGTCCGCTGCACAGGTTTTTTTCGCCAGCTTCGCGGCCTGCAAAGCCGCGGCGCCTGTGCCGCCGCAAAGCTCCAAAAACGCTTCGCACGGCTCTTCCGGAAGCCATTTCAACAATTCAAGGGAGTTGTGCGAGAGCGCGGGGTACACGATGTCCGAAAAAGAAGGCTTGGGCGATCCATCGGGATTCGTCCAACGATCCGAAATAATGAAGAGATCTCCGACGGGATAGAGAGCGATCGTCGCAAAATATTTTTCCGGATCGTTTGCTTCGCTTTCGACCAGCCCTAGATCCCTGGAAGCTTCCCAGGCAGGGGGAGGAAAAGCCCTTTCCGCATCCCCGCGATCGATTGATGCGCCGATCAGGAAAAGACGGATGACCAGGTCGAGGGGGTCATCATTCGAGAGTTTCTCCGCCAGCGAGAACGGAAGGCCAATGAGATCCATCTCTTCGGAAGGAGGTAGATCGAGCCGCCGCTGGATTTCCGATTCGCCGTAATTCGAGTTCCGGAGGAAATCGTGGAGTGTCGTGAACTGCCGGGGCGCGCCGATTTTGGGTAAGAACAAGGTTCGCCTCTTCACCGGCGAGATGATAGCAGACCGCAATGGGCTGGTCGAAGCCGCTTGACAACAATGCGGTTAGACGCGATAGTCTAGCGCCGAAGCGGAAAATCGCTCATTTGCCTGCCTGGACATGGCTGAGATCCTAAAGCTTTTTGCACGTTCGATTTACGGCGTATCCAAGCCCGTGTCCACCAGGCGGCCGGCAAATCCATGAAGCATCTTTCCAAAGTGGTCTGGTATGAAGGGATGTATCTGGGTCCGCACCATTTTCAGGTGCAAACCCAGTCGTTCGAGGACCTCGTCAATTTTGCCACTTCCAGCCTGAGTTTCGCGCCGTACGGATTTTTGAGCTGCAAACTGGATGCGGAGGCGCTGCAGAACGGCAATCTTTCTCTGGTTCATGCGCGCGGAGTTTTTCCGGACGGTCTGCTTTACCAGATGCCGGATGCGGACCCACTTCCTCCCGTGCGACCGATCGCGGAAATTTTTCCTCCCACGCGAGAGTCGCTGCTTGCTTATATTGCCGTTCCGCCGCGGCGTTCGGATGGTCCCAATTGCGCGCTGGAACCCGAACAAGATTCCGCGAAGGTGCGATATATTGCGGAAGAAAAAACTCTTCCCGACGAAAACAGCGGAAAAGATGAAAAGTCGGTTTCTTTGGGAAGGAAAAATATTCGATTTGTACTCGACGTGGAAGAAAAAGAAGGGTTGGTACTACTTCCCGTGGCGCGCATCCTTCGAGATTCGAACGGGAACCTGGTGCTGGACGCGTCGTTCATTCCGCCCTGCCTGGTGATCAGCGCGAACGAGCGGCTGCTCCTGATGGCGCGGACGCTGGTGGACATTCTGGAGGAGAAGAGCGCTTCGCTGGCAATGTCGCGGCGAGGATCGGGGCAAGCGCGCGCGGGATATTCCACGGAAGACGTGGCGGCATTCTGGTTCGTGCATACGATCAATGCGAGCCTGTCCGTGCTTCGCCATCTTTATATCTCGCAGCGCGGCCACCCGGAGCATCTCTTTGTCGAATTGTCGCGGCTTGCAGGCGCGCTGTGCTCTTTTGGGCTGGATTCACACCCACAATCGCTACCGGTGTACGACCACGACAATCTGGAGGGCTGTTTTTCCGCGCTGGACACGCATATTCGAAAGCATCTGGAACTCGTCGTTCCTTCAAACTGCATCGTCATTCCTCTGGTGCAGAGCGGACGCAATTTCCGTTACGGGGAGGTCACCGACCAGAGGTGCCTGGACCGAGCGCGATGGATTCTGGCGCTGCGCGCGGAGATGGGCGAAGCCGATCTGATCGGCAAGGGGCCGCGATTGATCAAGGTTTGTTCGAAAGACCTGCTTCCAAACCTGGTGAAAACGGCACTTTCCGGACTCCCGCTGGCACATCTGCCGGTGCCTCCTTCCGCTATTGCTCCTAAGGTGGAATTCCAGTATTTCGGGTTGAGCCGTGTAGGCTCCTGCTGGGAACATATAGTCACATCCCGCGGAGTTGGGATATACACGCCCGATGAACTTCCGAATGTAGAGATCGAGCTACTCGTCGCGCTGGATTCCTAGGAGGTCCGTGTGGGAGCAACAATGTTCGGGGCCACGAGCCTCCAGCCGCAAGAACAATCTTCCCGGAAGCGCCGGCCATACAATCTCGGGTTGATCTATCAGGAGATTCTTACGGCGGTGGTCCGCGTGCGGACGAACCGGCAGGCGGTGAGCGACGCGGGAATGTTCCGCTCGCACATGCAAAACGCGCTGAAAGTGGCGGAAAAGGAAGCGATTAAGGGAGGGTATTCGCCGGAAGATATTCGGACGGCCACGACGGCCGTGGTGGCGTTCCTTGACGAATCGGTGCTGAATTCCTCGAACCCGGCGTTTTCCGGCTGGTCCAGCATGCCGCTGCAGGAAGAGCTTTTTGGCCATCATATCGCCGGCGAAACGTTTTTCGAAAATCTCGACAAGCTTTTCAGCAGCGCGGAATCCCAGGACGTTGCCGATCTTCTGGAAGTGCATTTACTTTGCCTGCTGCTCGGTTACAAAGGGCGGTACGGACTTGCGGGACCTGAAGGGACGCGCTCCTACATTGAAACGTGCATGGACAAAATTCGGAGGATTCGCGGGCCTCTGACAGGGCTTTCGCCGTCTTGGGCTGTGCCGCAGGGAGGGTCCGTGGCGCGCCAAGCGGATCCGTGGGTGCGGCGGCTAATGTGGGCGGCGATCATCAGCGTATCCCTCTCTCTCGTCTTGTTGATCGGTTTCAAATTGCAACTCGTCTCCGGCTCCAATTCGATCCACGCCATGACGATGCAGAGCCATCCGTAAAGGAGACGGCATGCGATTCTACTGGGAACATCTCGCGGCAGGAGCGGTTGGCGTTATCACGCTCGTACTGGCGTGGTTTGTCGGGCCAATCTTCCATATGAATGGCGCGAACGCGTGGGTTCTGCGCGCGGCGATACTTGTGCTCGGGACGATTGTGATCATCGGGCTGATCCTTTATGCCCGCTCTCAACATCCTTCGGTGCCCGCAGTCCCGACGAGCGTGCCATCCGCGCCCTCGGTGAGCATGCCGACCGCGGCGAGCGCCGTTTCGTCCGCGGCCACGGGAGCGGCGGCAATGGCCGTGCATGGCTCGGGAGATGCCTTTGCGGAAATTGACTATCTGGTGCGCGAAGCGGCGAATAAGGTGGCCGCAGCGAGGCTCGGCGGCGCGAGACTGACGAGTTTGCCGGCAATCTTCGTTTTGGGAGAAACGGGCAGCGGGAAAACTTCCGTGATGACGCAGTCCGGGCTGGATGCAGAACTCCTTGCGGGCCAGGTTTATCAGGAGAATGCAGTCGCCCCCACGCGTGCCGCGAATCTGTGGTTTGCGCGGAAGACGGTGTTCGTGGAGGCGGGAGGACCGCTGGCGGAAAATCCAGCAGGCTGGCTGCGGCTGGTGAAACACCTGATTCCGGGAAGTTTTGGCGCCATTTTCGGAAGAGGCACGCAAGTTCCGCGCGCGGCAGTGGTTTGCTGCGATTGCGAAATGCTGGTCAAGGAAGTTTCGCCGGAAACCATTGCGGGACGCGCCCGAAAACTTCATGCGCGCCTGCAGGAACTTGCCCATCAGATGGGCATCAATCTTCCCGTGTACGTCTTCTTTACGCGCGCGGACACGCTTCCCTACTTTGACGACTTCACAGCGACGTTCGCGAACGAAGAACTCACGCAAGTTCTTGGCGCAACCTTGCCCATGCTTCCGAATCTAGCGACGGGAGTGTATGCGGAGCAGGAAAGCCGGCGGCTCACGACCGTATTCAATGGATTGTTCAGTTCGCTGGCCGATTGCCGGCCGGGCCTATTGAGCCGCGAACGCAATGCCGAGCGGCAGGCGGGATCGTACGAATTCCCGCGGCAATTCCGCAAATTGAGCAAGCCGGTGACGCAATTCCTGGTGGATTTGTGCAGGCCAGGCCATCTGCGCACCGGTCCTTTTCTGCGAGGATTTTATTTTGTAGGACGAAGGACTGTGCTCGCGCCCGCGGCGGGTTCTTCGACTTCGCTCGGATCCAAGACTTCGATGATGCCCGCGCCCGTGAGCGGATTCAACGCGGCGGCCACCAGCATCCTGACTTCGCAGGATTCCGGCGCGCACCAGGCGGCATGGGCGGGGAAAACATCGCTGGAGAATCCCGCGGAGCCGCGCAAGTCGTTCCAATCCATTTTTGTAAGCCATATCTTCAGCCACGTGATCCTGCAGGACCGGGCGGCCCTGGGAGCGAGCGGAGCGAGCAGCCGCACGGAGCTCGTCAAACGAATTCTTTATGCTTCGGCGTGTTTCGTCGGACTGGTGTTGATTCTGGGATTCCTGACATCGTATTTGAGCAATGCCAGCTTAGTATCGCGCGTGCGGCAAGCGGCATTGGATTTGTCCATCGTTCCCGCACCGACAGGGCAAATCCCCACGCCGGAGTCGCTGCAGCGGCTGGATGCGCTGAGGCAGGCGGTTGCGGAACTCAGCGATTACGAGCAGAACGGAGCTCCCCTGCATCTTCGCTGGGGTTTATTCACGGGAGACGACGTCTATCCAGACGCGCGAGCGATCTATTTCCAATATTTCGACAAGCTGCTACTGGACCACACGCGGCGCAATCTTTTGAGCGACTTGCGCACCTACCGGGGCGAACCGCAGTCCAGCGCGGATTCCGGAGCGGCTTATGACGCCCTCAAGTCTTATCTGCTGATGACTACGGAATACAAAAGAAATACGGGCAGTTTCCTTTCGGATTTCCTGATGAAGGAGTGGAACAAAGGGCTGGATGATCCCGGCGCGCTGAGGAATCTGATCGGCCAGCAATTCGATTTCTACAGCAGCGAACTGACGATTGATAATCCGTATTCGAAGGTCAGCGATCCGGGCTACGTGGAACCGACGCGCGCTTATCTGAACAAAATGGCGGGAATCCAGCGCATTTACCTGACGATCCTGGCTGCGGCCCGGCAGAAAACGAAGAGCTACCGCTTCTCCGCGGCGCATCCGGAAGCGGGGGACGTTGTGCGGGTCACGAAAGACGTGGACGGGCCGTTTACCGCCGATGGATGGAAGATCATGGACGATAACCTGAAGAATTCCGGGAAATTTCTTCAGGGCGAAGAATGGGTGCTTGGAAGCGGAGGGCAGCAGAACGTATCGTCGGCGAACCTCGAACAAGACCTGCGAGCAATGTACGACAAGGATTACATCGCGCAATGGAGGGGAGTGCTGGACAGCGCGAGCGTGGCAGGCTACGCGTCGTTTGGAGATGCAGCCAGAAAGCTGGATAAATTGTCGGGGAACGATTCGCCGCTTCTGGCGCTACTGTGCGACGTTTCCGATAACACAAACGTGAACTCCGCGACCATTCGCGCGGCATTCCAGGCGCCGCAATCGGTGGTTGCGCCGGGATGCGGGGAGCAGAAGAAGTACAAGCAATCCTCGAACGACCCGTATATGGCGGGACTTTTGAACCTGCGGACCTGCACGCAGCAGATTGACCAGGCGCAGCCCGCGGAACGAGACGCGTACAAATCGCAATGCGCGCCGGTGGCCACGCAGGCGCTGGTCACGGCGGACCAGATCGCGCAGAGCTTCACGATCGATCCCGACGGGCACCTGGATTCGACGGTGCGGAATCTGCTCGAATCTCCGATCAAGACGTTACAGCGATCTTTACAAGCGACGGGCGGCTCGACCTCCGAGATGTGCCGCGCGTTCAACACGCTGCGGTCGTCGTATCCCTTCAATGCGCGCGCCTCACGAGAAGCGAGCCTCGCGGAATTCAACGCATTTTTCGCGCCGAACGCGGGATTGTTCTCGCAATTCATCGCTTCACAGAAGAACGCGATTTCGCTGCAAGGCTCGACCTGGATCCGGACGCCGGGAGGCACGGTGCCCGTGGGAGCGGGATTCCTGCGATTCGTGAACCAGATGTATTCGATTCAACAGGCGGTGTACCCGAATGGCGCGACGGAGCCGCACTATGAATACAGCGTGACGGCGCACCTGCCGGACGTGGGCGGCTACACGAAGGAGAAATTGATTTTTGATGGGCAGGAGCTGAATGTTTCCGGAAGCGGAGGCACGAAAAAGTTCTACTGGCCCGGCAACCCGCAAGGCGCGGTGCTAAATCTTTCAGCAGGGAGCGTGAACCTCGATGCCGAGAGCGAGCAAGGGCAATGGGCTGTGGCGAGGTTCTTCGCCGTTTACAAGTGGGTGCCCATGGGCGGCACGTACCGCATCGAGGGAGCGCTGCTGGGACCGAGCCGGCAGCCGATGACAAGTAACGGAAAGCCGGTCACGGTACGGTTTGAAGTGGACTTTCGCGGAGTGCCGCTGTTTGAGGTGGGCTACCTTTCCGGATTCAGCTGTCCCGGGAAAATGACGCAGTAGCTTCGCGGTTTAAGCCGAGGGGCTTCCGGGAGATTGAGCAACACCGGAATGCAGTTTGTCGAGTTCGCTAACGCTTCTCGAAGGTGATGCTCAGAGGAAAGGTGACGCTGACGGCTTTCCCAGCCGAACGAGGAACCGTGGTTTTCCAATGTTTCGCCGAGTCTTTCGCTTTCTTGAAGAAATCGTTGTCGACGTTGCCTGATTTTTCTATTTTCACGTCGCCACGATTGTCCACCATCACGGTGATGTTCAGCACGTAAGGGAGCTTCCCGGGCTTTTTCGCGGAATCAGGGAAGTCCACCATGGGCGTTCCCACCCACTGTAAGGGCGCATTCGCATCGAGTTGCGCACACTCGATGGAGCCGCCGGAATGGGTTCCGCCGGCAGGTCCATTGCCGCGGCACTGGATGGAGGGCACCAGCGCCTTTCCACCGAGAGTTTTGGTGAGTTCGAGGATGGCATTGGGAATGGATTTGGTGACGTACTCCTGGGCCGGATCGCGATAGAGGCTTTTGCTGTTGGCGATTTTCTGGAATTCGCGCGTGACATCATGGCTCAGCGCGTTGACGTCGCCCGCTTCCTTCGCTCTATTGAAGCTGAGGACCGCGGCATCGAAAGCGGAGCGATCACCCTTGTTCTCGCGAAGCCTGAGCGCGGTAGCGGAAAGCGACTTATCGAGATCGTTGGCGGAATTCTTCAAGGAAGGATCGTTGATTCCCAGCATGAATCCGTGGAGTTGATCCTGGAGATGCTCGATGGCGCCGACGTCGCCCTTGGCCTCGATGGCCTGGGCGTCGTTGCGGATGGTGCTGAGTTCCGCAAGCTCGGCAGTATGAAGCTCTTGATTCAAATTCTTCTGTGTCTTCGGCCAGGCGTGGGCGGCATTTACTTCCGCTCTGGCCGCGGGGAAAGAGCCTGATTTCAGAGCTGCCGAGAAATTGTCCACGACTTTTAGGGCCGAGGAGACGGTGGCGAGCTGTTTTCTGGCATCGGACGCGAGAGGCCCTTTGCGCTTGATGATGTCTTGCAGCTGCTGCTGCGCCGCGGTCCAATTCTCCGCGGAGACGTCGCTCATTGCGCTGTCGTAGAGTTTCTTTTCCGTGGAGGACTGGCGAATTTTGCGAAGGAAATCCTCGGCCTGGGGCTTGATCGCCGAATCGGGGACGTTGAGGTTGACCACGGTATCGAATTCACCGGCGGCTTCCTTGTATTTTCCGTCCTGGAAGAATTGCTGGCCTTTGGTGAAATGGTCCTGCTCTTGTTGCTTGATATCCGCACCGCTGGCGAGAGCGGAGGCGGAATCGAGCTCGCGCTTGGCGTCGTCCACGAGCCAAAGATTCATCTGCACGACATCCTGGAAAGCCTTTTGGGCGCCGGCATAATCCTTCTGATCCCTCATCAGAGATTCGCCCTGGTCGAAGCGATTTTTCTCCTCGGTGCGTTTTTCCTCGATCAGGCGGACCTGCCCGGCGGCTTCCGATTGCAGCTTGCCATGCATTTCGGCGAGTTGCCGCCAGGTTTGCTCGGAGGAATCAAGCTGATGCTGGTTCCAGAGCTGCGAAGCCTGGTCTTTCAGCTTTAGCTCGGCGGCGGAAACGGCGCTGCGGGACTTCCAAACCCAGATCCCAATGGCGAGAACGAGCACGGCAGACAATCCCGCACCGGCAAGGACGAGCACGTTTTTCTGGCCGGCGCGCTGTCCAGTTGTGACGCGCGCCGGGGCGCTATCCCCTGTGGCCTGGGGCGTTTTCACTGCACCGGAATCGGCGATGGCAACGGAGGAGGCGGTTCCGGGAGCGGGCTTGACGGGTTGCGGCCCACTCGCTCCTGAAACTTTCGCGGAAGTGTCGCCAGTGCGCAGGACTTGCGTGGCAGAGAACATCGGAGTAGAGGGGCCGGAGGCGTCCAGATTTTGTCCGGCGCCGGTCGCGGCGAATTTCGTGGTGGCATCGGCCCGCTTGGCGGCGGGCTTTTTGGGCTGGGCAACCGGCGGGATCACGTGCTTCTTGCTCGCCTCGCGTTCAACCTCGCCAATCTTTGTGAAAAGCTGTTGAGCACGCGGGTCGTTGGGCTGGAAAATCTGGGTAGCGATCGCCTGGTTCAGAAGCTGGGTGGCGCCGGAGAAATTTCCGGCCTCCAGCATCGTCTGGGCGGCCTGAATCTGCTGATCCTGATCAGTCTGTTTTTTCTTGCGCTCGGCGATCTCGACTTCGGCAGAGTGAAGCAACTGGGCTACGTCGGCGTTGGGGCCCATGGTCGCAAGCGTCTGGCGGCAGAGATCCGCCGCGTCGGTCAAGTGGCCCTGGTTGATCTTCCCGCGAATTTGCTGGATGCGGCGCTGGAATTCAGCGCGTTCTTCCTGATCCTTCCGGCCCTTTTGAGCCTCTTCGAAGAGTTGCTGAAACAGGGCCAACTTTGGAAATTCCTGGACGGCGCGCTTGGCAGTGTCCTCCGCTTCGCGGTACTTACCGGCTTCTATCAGGCCGCGAATTTGCTGTTGCCGCTCGTCCTCGCGCTGTTTCTGCTCCTGCTGGGCGAGTTCGCCCTTGGCGTAAGCGGCGATTTCCATGAGCGTGAATTCCTGCGGGAATTCCTTCAAGAGCGGCTCGACGCGAGCGGTGGCATCTCCGTATTTGCCCGCGCTGACGAGAGCCCGAAGCGCGGCCAACTCCTGTTGCAGAAACTCGCTGCGCCGCTGGTCCTGCAAACCGCGCTGTGCCATGGCGCGCAGACTTTCGACGGTGGGGTCGCGGGGGTACCGCTTGGACAGATCGTCGGCGAGTTTCAGCGCTTCCGCGAACTTTTGCTCTCCCAGCAACTTGCGGGTTTCCGCGAAGCGAACGCGCTTCTGTTCTTCCGCCTGATCGTGGCGCGCGGTTTCCAGAAGTTTCATCAGTTCGGGATCGTTGGGAAACTCCTTAAGCGCAGCGGCGATGACTTCAATGCACTCGGCGTAATTGAGCTCCGCCCAAAGAGAGCGGGCGCGATGCAAAATCTCCGCGAGCTTCTGGCGTTTTTCGCGTTTGCGCTGCTCTTCTTCGATCTGGCGTTTCAGTTCCTGCGCTTGGGGATTTTGGGAGTCGAGGATCAACGCTTGATCGAGCGCGCCCACGGCTTCGGTAACGGCACCTTCGGCCAGCCGCTGCTTGGAAAGGCGAAGCTGCTGTTCCAACTGCTGGGCTCTGGCCAGTGCTCCTTCCACTTCTGCGCGGAACTTGAGCGCGGTATCCTGCCGCGAATCGAGTCCCAGCGCGGCCTCCGCCTCGGCGCGGGCCTCGCGAAGATGCCCGGCTTCGAGCAAGGTCCGCCCGCGGTTGACGTGTTCCTGAATTTTCGGCAAAACCTGGCTTTTGCGCAGCTCGGCGGTGACTTTCTCGAGCATGCTCTTCGCGGTGGAATTTCCGACGTCAATTTGCAGCACCTTGCGCAACATACCTTGGGCGCGCGGCAGGTCGTTCGCTTCCATCAACTGCCGGCTGTCTGTCATCAGGCCCGCGACAGTGGCCCGCTGGGCGGCTTGGCAGAGGGGTTCCAGTTCATGGAGAACGTCCTCCATTGTCTGGTATCGGTCCTCGGCCTTTTTCTCGAGCATTTTCATCACGATGCGCTCGAGATCCTCGTTGCAATCGGGAGCCAGCGGGCGGAGAGCTGGAGGCGGGTTCGTGATGATGTTGAACATCAACTCCGCCTCACTCTCGCCGAGAAAAGGCCTGCGGTAAGCGAGGAGCTCGTAAAGCGTGACTCCCAATGCCCAGATGTCCGAGCGCGCTTCCGCGCGTTCGCCCTTGTAAAGCTGCGGAGACATATAGGCGCGCGAACCGATCATCATGTTCGCCTGGGTCATGGAAGTGTCGGTGAGCCGGGCAATGCCAAAGTCCACAACCTTTACGGCGCCATCTTTCGTCACCATGACGTTGCCGGGTTTCACGTCGCGGTGAATGACTCCATGCCGGTGCGCGTGATCCAAGGCCTCGCAGACTTTGACCACGTACTCCAGCTTCTGGAAGAGCGGAAGAGTGGGACGGCCCTCGACAATTTTGTCCAGGCTATCGCCCTCCAGAAACTCCATGGCAATGAAAGGTGTGTCCTTTTCCTGGCCGAGCTCGAAAATCGTGACGATGTTTGGGTGTTGCAGGGTGCCAGCGGAACGCGCTTCCTGATAAAAGCGCTCGAGGAGTTGAGGTTTTCCGGCCAAGCCGCTGGTGATGGTCTTGAGCGCAACCAGACGCCCAATAAAAGGGTCGCGAGCCTTGTACACAACGCCCATCGCGCCGCGCCCCAGCTCAGCCAGGATCTCGTATTTGCCGAGCTTGTTCATGTCACCTCTCGAAGCCTAACTCAAGCTGGCGAAGTTTATCCAAGGGGTCTCGCAAAACGTATCGATAAGTGCAATAGAGATGCCACATGGTGCCGAGGCACATTCAGGCAAACGACCACTTTCCCTTTGTGTTTCAACAACTTGCATCAACACTGACTCGAGTAAACCCTTGGAACGGTGGAGCTTCGGCTCCAGTCCGCTGATCTTGGGTTCCGAACTTCTGCATCCTCGCAAAGAGATAGCGAAGTGTCAATCTTTTCATAATGATAGCAAAGATCAGGCTCCTTGCCGAATCCTCCCAACTGGCCCAAAGCTTTCTCTCAGTTGGCCCTACATCACTTCTCCTGGCCGGTTTGGAGACAATTTCCTAGGTTTTGTGCCGATTCCCTATTGGGAGCCGTCAGAGGAATTCCAAAACAGTGCCCGTTTTGACCCAACAGGGTCCACTCGAATCGCCGGTGCAATCTTGCTCTCTTCCAGCCTCTTCGCCAGGCCAAAATCCGACCGGATTCTCAGATTGGAAGATGCAGCCGGGCGACACTGCCCTGTCGATCGCCACGATTGTCGAGGGTCAACGAGCCACCATGGGCCTCGGCAATCTGCCGGCTTAGGACCAGCCCGATTCCCGATCCTCCGGGTTTGGTGGTGAAAAAAGGGACAAACAAATTCGCGGGATTGGAGATTCCGGGCCCTTCGTCAAGAATGGAAAGCTCCAATTGCGATCCCTCACGAGACCATTGGATGCGGACCCCACCGCCGCCTTCCAGCGCAGCATCGGCTGCGTTGCGAACCAAATTGATCAGGAGCTGCTCCAATTGGTCCCTGTCTGCGGAGAGACGCAAGTTTGGCCCCTCGATCAGATCAATCGGCACGCGCGCTTCCAGCTTGGCGACGCGGCGCACGAGGGCGGAAAGATCCACCGGCGCGAGGACGGGCTGCGGAAGGCGGGCCAGCCGAGAGTACGCGCCCATGAATCTTCCCAGCGCTTCCGTACGCGAGCGGATGATGGCCACGCCCTGGCGCATGTCCTCAATTGAGGAAATTCCATTGCCCCCGGTGGGAGAACGCTGGAGGGACGTCTCCAGGCTTTCTGCAACCGACTGAATGGGCGCCAGGGAATTGTTGAGTTCATGTCCGAGGACGCGGAGAAGGCGCTGCCAGGCCTGGCGCTCCTCCTCGCGCAGGGTGCGGCTCAAATCGGCGAGAACTATCAATTGATGCGGAATGCCTCCTTGACGAAACGAGCTGCGTCGCATTCCCCAGCGTCCAGATCCACCCGGGAAACAGAGCTCGATGGTTCGTGCGGGCTCCGCTTCGAGGCAGGTTTCCAGCCCCAGCTCTGATCCCTCAAGGCCAAGGACCTGCTCCGCCCTGCGCCGAAGAAGCCGTTCGCCGCAGCGGTTGATCAGCCGGAGTTTTTCATGATCGTCAAAAGCGAAGATGGCAATGTCAATCTCCTCCATGACCGTGCGGAGAAGCGCAGTTGCCTCCAGCGCACCGAGTCGCTGCTGGCGCAAAGTCTCGCTGAGAGCGTTCAATTCGATCATCACTTCGCCCATGGCATCATCGCGGCGCGCGCCGCGCGCGCGGATAGAGAAATCCTCTTCCCTCATGGCCGCGATCAGATTGGAAAGTGTTTGCAGGGAAAAAACGATGCGGTTCCGAACGGAGAACGCGAATCCGAGCCAAAAGGCAACGATGAAAGCAGTCAGAGTCCACGCCGTTTGCGAGGAATAATCGCCGAACCAGAGAATGAGGAGCGCAACGAGAGAGCCGGGCAGCCCCGCAGCCAGCGCGAGGAGCTGAACCCGGCGCTCGTAAGAGAGAGATTTCATTCCAGCCCGAATTTTTGCAAGCGGCGGTAGAGAGCGCTGCGGCTCAGCCCTAGGGCGCTCGCCGCATGGCTGACGTTGCCGCCGTGGCGGACCAGCACGCGCTGGATGAGGTGCTTTTCGACCTCCTCGAGACCCATTTCTTCGAGGCGTGGAGAGCTGGCGGGGGGCGCCAGCTTTAGCGCGAGGTCGGCTGCCCGAATCATGGTGTCCAGGCAGAGGAGGACGGCGCGCTCGATGGCATGGTCGAGTTCCCTGACGTTTCCGGGCCACGGATGCTCCTTGAGCGAGAGAAGAGCGCCGGGATCGAAGCCGGAAATCCGCTTTTGGTAGCGCCGACTGTAAATCTGCAGGAAATGATTTGCGAGCAGCTCGATATCACCGCGCCGTTCGCGCAAGGGCGGCAAATGAATCTCGACGGTGTTCAGACGAAACAAAAGATCCTGGCGGAATCGCCCTGCCACCACTTCCGCATCAATCTCGACATTGGTTGCCGCGATGACGCGGACGTCCGCGCGCCGCGTGTGAGAAGAGCCAACTCGTTCGAATTCTCCGGTCTCGAGCACGCGGAGGAGCTTGGCTTGCAGGTTGAGGGGAACATTGGCAATTTCATCCAGGAAGAGTGTCCCGGAGTCGGCGCACTCGAAACGCCCGACGCGATCGGTTCGCGCATCGGTAAAGGCGCCTTTTACATGGCCGAAGAGCTCGCCCTCAAAGAGCCCTTCGGTGAGGCCTCCGGCGTTTACCGTCACCATGGGCCGGGCCGATCTTGCCGAAAGCGCATGCAGCGTCCGGGCGATCACTTCTTTTCCGGTTCCATGTTCGCCGGTGATCAATACATTCGCATCCGAGGGGCCGATGCGTCCGAGCAATTCCAGGACCGGCTGCATCGCCGCGGACTCTGCGATGAGGGCAGGGCGCGATTCCACGTTCAAGAGACGGTTTTCCACTTCCAGGCGATTCGCGCGGCGAAGCGCCTGGCGCAAATCAATTTGAGTTCGCAAGATCGCGAGCAAACGCGCATTTTCCCACGGCTTTTGCAGAAAGTCCCTCGCCCCGCGGCGCATGGCTTCGACGGCGAGCTCGACGCTACCCCAGGCGGTCATGACAACAACCGGAAGGGTGCTGTCCACTATGCTGATACGCCTCAGCAAATCCAGACCTTCCTGGCCTGAGGTCGTATCGCGCGTGTAATTCAAATCCATCAGAACGGCGTCGAACTCACGACCCTCGATTGCCGCGAGCGCCTCGGCAGGCGAAGACGCGGGAAAAGTTTCATAGCCTTCGTTCTTAAGCAGAAGACGCAGGGATTCCCGGATGTCGGCCTGGTCGTCAGCCAGCAGGACGCGGTGACGTTGATCTGGTGTCGTCTTCATGGTTCGGAGAGAACTGCGGTTATTCTACTTTGATTCGCGGCAGCTCCGCAGGACAAGGCCCGGCATTTGCGAGACCGAAATGTCCTATTCGTAGCGTAAGACCATCGCTGGATTGGGGCGCCGCGCATGGAATGCGGAGGGGACAAGCGAGGCCGCTTCCCGGTTCGACCGCATGACAACCGTGAAGTATTGCGTGCTCTGCGGCCGCTGAGCGTAATTCACGTAAACTGTGGGGCCCGCCGGAGTGTCGAGATTGACTGCGTGGGCATCTCCGACGATGCCGACTATGGTCAGCAGGCGCGCATCGCCATCCAAGTTCCCAAACTCAAGCTGCTTCCCAATGGGGTCTTGTCCGGGCCACTTCAACCGCGCCAGCGATTGGCTGATCAGTGCCACGTGCGGAGCGTTCAGGGTGTCGCGAGCGTCGAAAAGCCGGCCGCGCAAAAGGGGGATACCCAACGCCTTGAAATAGCCCGCCGTGGCTGCGCAGTACTCCTCAGGCTCTGTGCGGGCTCGATCGTTGAAGAGCTTGCCGAATTCTATCTCCGTTATGGGAAAGGCCTCGCCCGCATTGCTCTGCGCAAGCGAAACTCCCCGGTTGCGGTCCGGGAGCGGCAGGCAGGCGGTGCCTCCCACCTCGACGATCCCCGGAAGCGCGCGCAAGCGCGTGAAAAGTTCGTTCAGAAAAACGACACGGCGGATCTTGTCGGCTTCTTCATGAGCGGGGGGCAGGGCAAGATCGAGCGTCGCAATGCGTTCCGCCTGGAATCCCGGATCCAACGAATACGGGGACTGCAAACTTCTTTGACGCGGCGTTATTCGCAGATCTCTAAGCATCGAAATGGAGCCGCCAATGCCAAGCAAGAGTGTCAAAACGGCTGCCGTGACAAAACCCGGAGAACCCGTGAGCCTGCGTAGCGCGTAACGAATGTCCCGCCACTTGCCATTCATTGCCGCCTCCTGCCGAGATCTAAAAAATCCGTGGCCCAAACTTTCTCGTCAACTCGCCCTGGCCGCGCTGGAATCCTGATTCACCAGCCAGCCATCTCTCAGTTGAATGATCCGGTTGCCGTATCCCGCGTTTTTTTCCGAGTGCGTTACCTGGATGATCGTGGTGCCGGCATCGTTCAGCCGCTTGAAGAGCTGCATGATCTCTTCCCCCTGCGCGGAATGGAGGTTGCCAGTCGGTTCATCGGCGAGGATCAGCTTGGGGTTTTGAATCACGGCGCGGGCCACGCCCACTAGCTGCTGCTGTCCACCGGAGAGCTGGCTGGGAAACAAATCCTTTTTCGCAACGATATTGAAGCGATCGAGAATGTCGCAAACCAGGCTCTCGCGTTCCTTGCGCGGAATGTTTTTGTACGACAAGGGAATTTCAAGATTCTCGAACACGGTCAAATCATCAATCAGGTGATAGCTCTGGAACACAAAGCCGATGTTGTATTTGTGCAGCTCGTTGCGCTTCTTGAGACTCAATTTATGAACCGGTTCTTCGAGGAAAAAGTATTCGCCTGTCCAGGCGCCATCCAGCATGCCGATGATGCTCAGCAAAGTGGACTTGCCCGCCCCGGAGGGCCCCATGAAGGTGACAAATTCGCCCGGCTGGATTTCAAGAGTAATCCGGCGGAGGACGAAGAACTTCTGAGCGCCCGCTTCATACACCTTTTCGATGTTTCTCAACCGGATCAAAGGATCCATGCAAGCTCCTTCTTCGTTGCGTTTTTTTCTTCGGCCGCGGCTTAAACAGCAGCCGTGGCTTCCCGTGTTTCTTCGACGATGCGTCCGTCAAAGAGGTGAATGGTGCGCTCGGCAAAACTCGCGTAGCGGGTATCGTGCGTGACCATGCAGATCGTCGCGCCATTGCGGTGCAGATCGCGGAGGAGTTCCATGACGGCTTCGCCGTTCTTGGAGTCCAGGTTTCCGGTAGGCTCGTCGGCCATCAGGATCGAAGGATCTCCGACCAGCGCACGGGCTACGGCCACGCGCTGCTGCTGACCTCCGGAGAGTTGCGAAGGATAATGGCGCATGCGGTGGGCCATGCCCACTCGCTGGAGGGCCTTTTCGACTTTTTCCTTGCGCTCCGCGCCGCTGGTGCCGCGGTAGGTGAGCGGCAGCTCGACGTTTTCATAAACGGTGAGGTCGCCAATCAAATTGAACGCCTGAAAGATGAAGCCGATCTCGCGATTGCGGATGCGGGTGCGCTCGGCGGCGGTCAAGTTCGCGACGTCTTTTCCGTTCAGTGAATAGTTCCCGCCGGTCGGCGAGTCCAGCAGGCCGAGGATAGAAAGCAGCGTGGATTTTCCGCAGCCGGAGGGACCGGCAATCGAGATGTATTGCCCGCGGTGAATTTCCAGGTGAATCTCCGACAGGGCATGCGTCTCGACTTCGTCTGTAAAAAACACTTTCTTAACGCCTTCCATTTTGATCAGCAGATTGTTAGTTTCCGCCATTTTTTCTCCTTGAACTGCGAAACTCCCTTGTTCTTCGACTCACTCGTTTGCGAGATGCAAAACTCCTTGCGCTGCGCCTTACTCGTACCTCAAGGCCACCAAGGGATCCACCTTGGTGGCGCGGCGCGCGGGGATACAGCAGGCCGCCAATGAGACAGCGAAAAGCACCACGGCACCGGCGATATAAGCGAGCGGATCCACGGTGCTCACCCCATACAGCATGGTGGACATCAGACGCGTGAGCCCGAAGGCGCCGAGAATTCCCACGGCCAAGCCAATCCCAGTCAGGATGCTGCCCTGGCGAAGAATCATGCCCATGACGTCCTTCGCAGCCGCACCGAGGGCGATGTGTACGCCGATCTCGCGAGTGCGTCTCGCAACCGTGTAGGCCATTACACCGTAAATGCCGACTGCGGCAAGGATGAGCGCCAGTCCAGCGAAGAGGCCGACAAGGAGCAGCGCAAGAAAACGCTCGGAGAGCCAGATGGATCGCAACTGCTCCATGCTGCGTACCTGGTAGACGGGCTGGTCGGGATCCACGGACAGAATCTGCTGCTCAACCGCAGAAGTCAGGCTCAAGGGATCAACCGAGGTACGGATCGCCAGGCTCATCGTGCTGTAGGGATTCTGCATCTCAGGCCAATAGAGCTGGGGGCGAAGAGGAGACCCGAGCGCAAGGTAATGCACGTGAGAAACTTCGCCGACGATAGTCATCCAGGGCCGGGTGGACTGCAGGCCGCCCAAGTGAAGCCGCTTGCCGATAGGATCCTGGTTCGGGAAAAAAGCCTGAGCGAAGGTGTCATCAACGATGACGACCGGCTGCGAATGCTCGGAATCGAATTCGTTGAACGCGCGGCCCCTGAGAACGGGAATTCCCATAGCTTTGAAGTAATCCACGGTCACGGGGCGCCAAGTGATCTCCGGAGTTCGCTTGTCAACGGGAACCGCTTGAGTATCCACGGTAGTGGTGCCGGAGCCGCCGAGGCCGCTCAAGGGGAGGGCAACGGTTGCGCCGGCAGCTTCGACGCCAGGAAGTTTGTCAATCCGCTGGAGGACGTCACGGAAGAAATTGCGGACCTGATCGGGCTGACTGTACTTCGTGCCCGGCAAGGAAACGCGCATGGTCAGGACCGTGTCGGCGTGAAAACCGGGGTCAACCGCAAGGACCTGAAGGAAGCTGCGCATGAGGAGCCCCGCGCCAACCAACAGAATGACGGACAGCGCTGTTTCGCAAACCACCAATACGCGCCGCAGCTTTCCGGCTGATCCACCCTCGGAGCCGCTACGGCCGCCATCCTTAAGGTCTTCGTTAGGCGATGCATGGAGAACCTGCAATGCCGGCGCCAGGCCAAACAGAAGACCCGTGCCAAGCGAAATGACCAGCGTAAAGAGGAGCACCCAGCCGTCCATCTTGACGCTGGCGATGCGGGGAAGAGCAACGTTGCCGAGCTGAATGATTCCTCTCATGGCGTATGGGGCGACAAGAAGTCCGGCGAGACCTCCCATACTTGAAAGTAGAAGGCTCTCCGTGAGCATCTGGCGAGCGATGCGCCAGCGTCCCGCTCCGAGAGAGACGCGAATGGCAATTTCCTTCTGGCGCGCCGAAGCGCGGGCCAGCAACAGGCTCGCGACATTCACGCAGGCAATCAGCAGCACGACCCCGACCGCGCCGCAAAGGACCCAGAGCGCCGTCTGGACATCGCCGACGGTTTGTTCCAGCAAAGGCACGAGCAAGACTGCATAGTTGAATTTCTTGTAGGGATAGCTCGCATTACGTTCGATGATGGAGTGCGTCACGCGGTCCATATCCTCGCGCGCCTGAACGAGGGTGAGATCGGGCTTGATTCTGGCAATCACCTCGTAACCGTGGCTGCCACGGTTGTCCGGCGACAAATCGTCGTTGGTGAAGGCCAGCGGCTGCCACATCTCGGCGTCTTCGGGGTAGTCAAAGCCTTCCGGCATGACGCCAACGATGACCATCTCCTTGCCATTGACTTCGAGCTTGCGCCCTACAACGGAGGGATCGCGGCCGAATCTTCGTTCCCACAGCCCGTAGGCGAGCAGGAGTTCCTGATCGTGGCCCGGCTGCGCTTCCCGGTCGGCAAAGAGCCGGCCAGCAGCAGGTTTTAAACCAAGCACGGTGAAGAAGCTTGGCGAAACGACGGCTCCCTCGACCCTTTCGGGGCGTGCGCCTCCGGAAATGTTGAAGCTGGCGGTAGTCATTGCGGCCAAGGAGCTGAAGCTCTGGCTCAGCTCTTGCAAATCGCGAAATTCCGGAGCAGAGACCCAATTCCGGTCGTCGGGGAGTCCAATGCCTGTAAAACGCCCCCACACATTGACGATTTTTTCCGGATGCGTGTATGGCAGCGGCTTTAGCAAAACGCCATTCACAATCGAGAAGATTGCCGTGTTGGCGCCGATGCCGAGCGCAAGCGTGAGGACGGCGATCGCCGTAAAGCCCGGATTCTTGGCGAGCATCCTGATGCCGAACCTCACGTCTTGCCAAAGCGTATTCATGCTCACTCATACCTCAGGGCAACTATGGGATCCACACGCGTGGCCTTCCTTGCCGCGAGCCAGGATGCAGAGAGGGCGACAGCGGCCAATGAGGCCGCCGTGACTACAAACGTCGCCGGGTCGCTTGCACTCACGCCAAAAAGCAAATTGGCCAAGATCCGCGTCACCGCCAGTCCTGCGATCACTCCGAGGGCGACTCCCAGGGTGACCAGCATCGCTCCCTGGCGCATAACGAGCCGAAGCACATCGTATCGGCTCGCTCCGAGCGCCAGCCGGATTCCCACCTCGCGTGTCCGCTGCGACACGCTGTAGGAAATCAAACCATAAAGTCCCACCAACGCCAGAATCATCGCCAAGCCTGCGAAACTCCCGATCAAATAGGAAGGGAAACGGCGCAAGAACACCGATGGGGACTGGCCGATGATCTGGTCCATGGTCTGCGGCAAGATGAACGCGAGCTGTGAATCAGCGTCGTGGAGCGCGGTCCTTACGCTTGAGATAGCCGCTTGAGGATTTCCACGAGTGCGGACAAGGTAATTTATAAACGAGTCTGCACCCTGGTCAAAGGGGGCAAAGATGGAGGGGCTACCCTTGCTGTCCAATCCCGCGTCGGCGAAATCACCGACGACGCCCACGATCTCGCGGTAGGGCTGTGTGGGCGAGAAGGTGAACTTGATGTGCTTGCCGACCGGGTCTGCACCGTGAAAATAGGCGCTGACCCAGGCCTGATTGACGATTACGCGTTTCGGCGCCGCAGGCGTGTCCAGCGAGTTGTCAAAGAATCGCCCGGAAATCAGCGGAATTTTCATCATGCTGAAGTAACCGGCAGAAACGTCACGGATATTGCATTCGTCCTCTTTGCCCGTAGCCACCGGGCGCCCCTCAATGAGAAAACGGATCGTGTTTCCGCCTCCGGTGAGAGGGAGGACGCTGGTGTTCGCCACGCCCACGACCCCGGGCAGGCTCTGGAGCCTCGCCCGAAAATCCGTGTCGAAGCGAATTGAGTCTGCATCCTTTGGATAGGCGGTCGAGGGCAAATTAACAGCAAAAGTCAGCAGGTTGCGCGCGTCAAAGCCCGGAGGGCGCCGCAAAAGATCCGAAAGGCTTCTCACCAGCAACCCGGCGGCCACGAGAAGAACGAGGGAGATGGCCACTTCGGCCACGACCAGAGCATTGCGAAGACGCGTTTTCGCGCCGCTCGCGGTACGAGTCTCCTGCTTCAAGACCTCTGCCGCATGTTCGCTCGACGCCTGAATTGCCGGAGCGAGTCCAAAGAGCAGGCCCGTGAGGATGGCCGCTGCGGCAAGGAATCCGAAGGCCGCTCCACTCGCATGCGCGTCCCGCAGGAAAGGCAGGGCATCAAGAAGGTTGCTCGGGATTGCGGCGATGAGCAGATCAATACCCCACTGCGCTCCCAAATAGCCCAGCGCGCCTCCTGCCAGGGCCAGCAGGATGCTCTCCGTCAAAAGCTGGAGGATTAACCTTCCGCGTCCCGCTCCCATCGCCAGGCGAACCGCGAACTCTTTCTTGCGGCCCGCGGCCCGCACGAGGAGGAGATTCGCCACGTTGGCACATGCGATCAAAAGGACAAAACCGACGGCACCGAACAGGATGAATAGCAAGGGCCGGATCTGACCGACGATTTTCTCGTGCAGCGACCCCATCAGCACAGTTACCGCGCCGTCCTCTTGCGGGTAAGCTGCGGCAAGCCGGGCAGAGATGGCGCTCATTTCGGTCCGCGCCTGATTGAGACTAGTGCCGGGGGCGAGCCGCCCGATCACGCTCATCCAGCGCAGATTGCGGCGCGTAGCCATGTCCGAGCCGAGATGCAACGGGACCCAGAGCTCGGCCCGGGAAGTGGGCGCAAATTCAAAATTGCGAGGAAGCACGCCGATGATGGTTACGGCGTTTCCGTCCAAACGTATTGTTCTACCTATGGCCTGTTTGTCGCCGCCAAATTCCGAGATCCAGAAACCATAGGTGAGAATGGCCACTTTGGGATTGTCCGGGACCTGATCATTGGCGGCGAAGTCGCGCCCCAGATAGGGCGCAACCCCCAGCGTGGAGAAGAAATTCGTGCTTGCTTGAGCTGCAATGATGAGCTGTGGTTCGCCTGTCCCGGCAAACGTGAATCCGTCGCCGCTAAAACCGGCCAACGATTGGAACGCCTTCGATTGCCTGGTCCAGTCCAGATAATCCGGGTAAGAAGAGTCCCAAAAAGCTCCGTCCGATTGGGAACGCACCTCGGTGAGGGTACTGAGCGATTCAGGATGGCTGTAGGGCAACGGACGAAGCAAAGCGGCATACACGACACTGAAGATGGCGGTGTTGGCGCCAATCCCCAGCGCCAGCGTGATCACCACAATCGCCGTGAAGCCGGGATTTTTTCCCAGCATTCGAAGCCCGTAGCGCACGTCCTGCCAAAGTGAATTCAGCATCACTCGTACCTCAGCGCGACCATCGGATCCACCCGAGTCGCTTTGCGCGCGGGCAAGTAGCAAGCCGCCAGAGCGACCATCGTTAAGAAGCCGGCGACTCCCAGAAACGTCAACGGATCGTGAGCGCTAACGCCAAAAAGCATCTTTTCCATCAGACGTGTCAGGACCAGTGCGAACACCGTGCCGATGCCAACACCGATCAGCGTCATCTTGGTGCCCTGTCCCAGGACCATTCGCCGTACATTTCCCGGCTCTGCTCCGAGGGCCATGCGGATGCCGATTTCTTGGGTTCGCTGGCCCACAACGTAGGAGATCACCCCGTAAATCCCGACGCTCGAAAGCACCACCGCAAGAGAGGCAAAAATTCCCAGGAGCAGCATCGCAAAACGGCGAGCAGCCAGAGAATCGGAGATGGTGTCCTCCATCGTTTCAATTCCGTAAACCACCAACTGGCTGTTCACGCCCTCCACCGCATGCCGCAGGAAAGCCATTTCTCCCTCCTGCGATCCGCGGGTTCTCGCCACCACACCGACGCTGCGCGCGATCAGCGGCATGAATTTGTCCGGAATCTGCGAAATGGGGAGGTAGCTCTGCGCCTGGACCTTTGCGGTTGCATCGGCATCCAGACCCCATTGCTTCACATGTCCCACCACTCCCACGACCTCGGCGGACTGGTTCAGGATATCGAAATTCACGTGTTTCCCGATGGGGTCCTGGTTCGCGAAATAGAGTTTCGCGAACTGCTCATCAATCACAACCACCGTGGGCGAATGTTCATTGTCCTGGTCCGTCAAAAAGCGGCCGCGCAGAAGTGGAATCTTCATGCTTTTCAGATAGTCCGGTTGAACGAGATAGAATAACGACCATTTCATTTCTGAGTCAGAAGATGGTTTGGGCTCACCTTCGAGCCAGAACGGCAAATCCGAATCGCCCATCATAGGCAGAGAACCAGCCATCAGGGACACAGCCTGCACTCCGGGCACACTGCTCAGCTTGTCGTGCAATTGCCGAAATACCGCGCGCACGCCGTCTGGAGTCGGAGCGAGCGGAGTGGGCGAGGTGACATTGAACGAGAGCAGCTGGCGTGGATCGAATCCGGGGTCGACGCCCCACAACTTCGTAAGGCTGCGGATCATCAGCCCCGCGCCAACCAGCAGCACCAATGCCAGGGCAATTTCTCCTGTGACAAATACGCTCTGCGTCCGGTGACGAGTTCCACTCCCGCCTCTGCCGGCTTCTTTCAGGGTTTCGTGGATGCCGCTACGCAAACCCTTGAGCGCCGGAGCAAGACCGAAGAGAATTCCAGCGAGGAGCGACGCGCCCAGCGTGAATAGAAGAACACGGAGATCCATGTGGATTTCTTCGGCCCGAGGGAGAGCTTCAGGCAGCGCCTTCAGCGCCGCTTGCGTGCCCCACACGGCAATCAACAAACCAATCGAGCCTCCGGCAAGAGCCAGCAAGAGGCTTTCCGTAAGGAGTTGTCGCACAACTTTTGCTGAACTGGCCCCCAGCGCCGTACGGATCGCAAATTCGCGATGCCTGCCAGTTGACCGAGCCAGCAGGAGGTTTGCCACGTTCGCGCAAGCAATCAGGAGCACAAATCCCACCGCGGCAAGCAGCACCAGGAGGAAAGGCCGAATGTCTCCAACGATGTCCTGCTTCAAAGGGATCAGCGAGATACCCGAGTCTTTGTTGGAGTCGGGATAGACCTTTGCCAGGTTAGCAGCCAAACTGTCCATGTCCACTTTCGCTTGCTGGAGCGTAACCCCGGGCTTAAGTTTCCCAACGGCATCCATGCCCATGCCCACTTTGCGATCGCGAAACGCCTGATCCGTCCATTGTCCTATCGGCACGTAGACTTCGCTGCTGTGAAAATTCCCACTGTGATAATGAAAACTTGCTGGAATGATTCCAACGATCGTGTAAGCCACGCCGTTAAGCGTGATGGATTTTCCTAGCGCATCCGGTGAAGAGCCGAACTTGCGCTTCCAAAAACCTCCGCTAATCAGCGCCACCGGCGCTGCGCCGGGGAGATCTTCTTCCGCGGTGAAAGTCCGCCCCAATACAGGATTCACGCCCAGAAGAGGGAAAAATCCCGCCGAAACCATCTCGGCTTTTAGTCTTTCCGGCTCGCCCATGCCCGTCAGGCTGAAGTTGTCCGGCCTAAACGCGGCTAGCGCTGAAAAAGATTGGTTGTCCCGCACCCAGTCGAGAAAATTCGGATAGGATATCGAAGAGTAGTTAAATTGCGGCGTCTTGGAATAGATCGCGACCAGCGTGTCGGGCTGCTGGTAAGGCAGAGGATTAAGCAGCACGCTATTTACAATGGAAAACAGCGCCGTATTCGCGCCAATCCCCAGCGCGAGCGTCACCACAGCGATCACCGTGAAGCCGGGATATTTCCCCAGCATCCTCAGCCCGTAGCGCACGTCCTGCCAAAGCGTGCTCAACATTATTCGTACCTCAACGCAATCATCGGATCGACTCTTGCCGCGCGGCTTGCGGGAACCAGCCATGCCACAACCGAAACGAGAATCAAGAGAACGGAAACGGCGACAAACGTCAGCGGGTCGCTGGCGGTCACGCCGTAGAGCAGGCCTGCGATCACCCGCGTGAGGCCGACAGCGATCAACGCGCCAATCGCGACTCCCACCAATGTCAGCCGGATGCCATGTTTGAGGACGAGAGCGAGCACTTCCTGACGGCGCGCTCCCAGAGCCATACGAATCCCAATTTCGTGCGTGCGTTGCGTGACCAGGTAGGCCATCACGCCGTAAATGCCCACGGCCGCGAGAATCAGCGTGAGCACCGCGAAGACGCCCAGCAAATATGTACGCAGGCTGGCGTCCTGCATGTTGTCCGCGACGACGTCGTCCATTGTGCGAGGGCTGAAGACCGCGAGGCTGCTGTCCAGATTTCGCACCTCAGTGCGGACCGCGCCAATCAGAGAGGAAGGCGCAACCGTGGTCTTCACTACTAGAGTGCCGTGGGATCCTCCCCATCCAAACAAAACGGTTGCGGGAAAGTAGGCCTGAGGAATCGTTTTGTCCGTGATGCCCCACTCCTTCACATCTCCGACGACGCCGATGACGGTGTCTTGCGGTCCAGTGTCCCCATTGCGAAAGGTCTTCCCGATCGGATCCTGCCCAGGCCAGAAGGTTTTCGCCATGGTCTGGTTGATCACCGCCACGAACGAAAGATCGGGAGGAACGCTCACTTTTTCCGGATTCTTTGCCGATTCATAAATGGAGAGCAGCTTCTGGCTCACTTCGCTTCCTCGAGCGATTTCTTCCGGGGTGAAGCTACGCCCTTGCAAGAAAGGAATGCCCATCGCGCGGAAATAGTCGGGCGAGATGTAACCCCATTCGACGAGCAGGTTGGCATCAGCGGGATTGCTGTCCCCTGGCACGGTGATATAGCCGTTGCTGCCGCCTTCAAGAGGCAGCTCGGAGGTAAATGCGGCGGCGGCTACTCCTGGCGTGCGAGCGAGCTGATCCAGAAGCCGGCCGTAAAACTCCTTCTTTTGCGAAATCTGCTTGTATTTCGTTGCCGGCAAATCAACGCCCGCAACCAGCACGTTTTTTGTCTCGACGCCGATGTTCGCTCCGCGCATGCGGGCAAAACTCCGCAACAGCAGCCCGGCTCCCACAAGGAGCGAAAGCGAAACGGCAATCTCTCCCACAACGAGGGCGTCCCTTACGACGCGCCGCCACCCCGAAGGGCTAGCCACAGCTTGCGCGCTGGATTTCAAGTCCTCGCTTAAAGTTTGCGTCGAAGCATGCAGTGCGGGCGCCAGCCCGAACAAAATGCCCACAAGAACGCTCACCGCAATCGTGAAGAGCAGGACCGTCAGGTTGACCTGAATGGGATTCGCGCGAGGAATGGGCAGCGTCTTGGCCGTTTGAAGAAGGCCAACAAACCACATCGCACCGGCAGTGCCAAGCGCGGCGCCAGCAACGGAAAGCAGGACGCTTTCGGTCAGCAACTGCCGCATCAGCCGCGAACGCGTTGCGCCCATCGTAGACCGCACGGCCATTTCCCGGACACGGCTTGTCGAACGCGCTAGCGTCAAATTCGCGACGTTGGCGCACGCCACCAGGAGGACAAGGCCGACGGCTCCGAACAGAATCAAAAGCTCCGGCCGGGTGTCGCCGATCAGCCGTTCCTGCAAGGGTGTGACGATCGCTCTCTCGATGTCGCTCGGGTCGCGATATTGCTTTGACAGTCTTTCCGACAACGCGACCAGATCCACGCGCGCCTGAGCGACGGTCACGCCGTCCTTAACCCTTCCAAAAGCTCGCCAGTGATGATTTCCCCTGCCGCCGAGACTTTTCTGGCTCATGTCCAAGGGCGTCCAGATTTCCGTTGCCGCTGGAAAATTGAACCAACGCGGCATCACCCCAATGACGGTGTACTTTTCCTCGTCCAGATTAATGCTTTGCCCAATGGCGCCGGGCTTTCCCCCGAAATGTTCCTGCCAGAAGCGGTAACTCAGGACGGCCACACGATTTTTGCCCTCCTGATCTTCTCCAACGGCAAAAGTGCGCCCCAGCAGGGGCTCCACTCCAAGGTTAGAGAAGAAATTCGCTTGTGCGCTCAAAACCGTGGCGGGCTCCGATCCACCAGAACTGCTCGCGCTCATTCCGCTGTTCCAACCGTAGAGACTCATCGCAGCGAAGGTGCGGTTCTGTGTCTGCCAGTCAGTGTAATCGTCGCCGGTCAGAGGAAAATTCCCAGGCGCATTTTCCGTCACGCCCAGAGACACAAGCTGACCGGGATTCTTGAAGGGCAGCGGCTGGAGAAGCACGGAATTGATTACGCTGAAGATGGCGGTGTTCGCGCCAATGCCCAGCGCGAGCGTCACCACAGCGATCACCGTGAAGCCGGGATATTTCCCCAGCATTCGCAGACCGTAGCGCACGTCCTGCCAGAGCGTGTGCATCCCACCCTCCGCCGCCGAATTTGGCGTCCCGCCCAGCTCCCGAGCTAACCGCCGAAAATTGCTTACCCGCGGATCTTCATTGCGAGTGCATGCCTGTTACTTCAACCGGATGCGGTCGTAGTTGTCCCACGCCGACATATCCGAAAGGATCACTTTGTCTCCCACTTGGAGGCCTTGAAGGATTTCGACCGTATTGACGGAGGTGCGTCCCAATTTCACTGTGACCCGCTCCGCTTCTGAGCCGTCATCTACAAGTTTGAACAGACTGATGGTGCTGTCCGCATCTCCGTGGACCGGCCGGCCTACGTACAGCACGTCGTTCAGCTTTTCGAGAGTGATCGTTCCATCCACGCTGAGGTCGGGCCTCGCTCCTTCTGGCAGCGGCCCGTCCATATAAACGTCCACAGTAACAGTGCCGTTCACGACCGAGGGATCAATGCGCACCACGTGGCCTGGAACGATGCCATTCCTCGTATCAATGCTCGCCTTTTGACCGATCGCTACGTCCTTCGCTTGTGTTTCCGCGATCTTGATCTCGGCTTTCAGGTGTTTCGGGTCCGCTACGCGCGCCAGGTTCGTTCCCGGAGTGACGCTTTGTCCCACTTCCACCGGCAAGAGTTGCAGCACGCCGTCAATTCCCGCACGCACCATCAAGTCGTCCACTTCTTTCTGGTACAACGCGACCTGAGCTCTGTCTTGAGCCACGGTGGCCTCGCCCACGGCCAGTTGGGATTTCATGGACTCGGCGTAGGTCTTCACCTGCTCCTGCGCGATCGAATCCTGATCCTTCAGCTGTGCTGCGGCCACAGACGACTTGTCGGCAATGATTTTGGGTGTCACTCCCTCCTTGTATCCGACAGCGTCCGCTTCGGCTTGCATTTCCGTTGTCCGGTAGTTCGATCGTACCGAGGCTGCGGTGCCCTGTAAGGCCATCAGCCCGTTTTGAACGGTGGCCTTCAATTGCCCCAGCGCCGCTTCGGCAGACTTCAATTGATATTGAGCGTTGATCAGCTGCTGTTCAAGCTGGGGATTACTCAGCTGCAAGATGACCGTAGTCGGCTTGACTACCGCGCCGGGAAGCAGGAACCGCTTGACCACGCGTCCCTCCGTCAGGGCGGGAACCCAGTCAATTTCGACGGGCACGAGTGTTCCCAACCCGCGAACTTCCCGGACCATTAGTCCCCTCTGAACATCCCCGGTCCAGACCGTGGACTTGTCCACGGACGGCGCCGCGGGCTTGAGCCGCGAAACTCCCAGCGTGACCCCCGCCAGCAACAATGCGGCAACACCTACATAGATCCAGCGCCGGATCTTTTTGGCCTTCAGAAACTCTGGTGATCTTTGAATATCCATGGCTTCCCCGAGTGATCTACCGCAACTGGCAGTCCGGCTTACCGGCAAGCAAATATTTTAATTTCAATAAGTTCCAAGCTTGCGGTCAAGGAGGATGGCCGGCACTGCCCATTCGTGGGATTACTCGTCCCAGAACCGGACACCCTCGGCAATGCGTGAAATCTGGTCTCTTTTACACCCATCCGTCCACCTCAATATGAATGGACGAATCTCGACTCACTTTTGTTCTGTCCCATAAATGAAATCCCGAAGAAATCCAGTATACCGTTTGCGGGATGCCACGCGACGTGGAGGCAGATCTCCGCGCTACCGGCTGGGCCCGACCTGCACTCCAACCAAGCGCACATGCCAACGGGCATTGTCCTAGGAAAGTTGCCCTTCGATGATTCTGGTGAGCCGGGCAGGAATCGAACCTGCAACCCGTTGATTAAGAGTCAACTGCTCTGCCAATTGAGCTACCGGCCCACGAAGTGATCCAAACATTTTACACTGGATTTTTTCGGCGTCAAAGAACCCACGGACAGAGGCACGAATGCCTGGATCAACGCAGTAGATCCTCCACTTGGACTCGGGCATCCGTCTTGGCGTCGCGGTATTTCACGATCATGGCCGCGTACAGCGATAAGCCCCATTTTTGGCCGGCCGGATGGGTCACCGCCCGGGAACCCGGCACCACCACTGCTCCTTCCGGAATCACCAACGGCTCGTCTTCAGTTGCGGCGTGCAATTTCTCTCGAACCAGGTCGTAGACCGGTGTCGAACGGTTCAAGATTGTACCGGTTCCCAGAACCGCGCGGCGTTTCACGATGGTTCCTTCGTATACTCCGCAGTTTCCCCCGACCATCACCTCATCTTCGATGATCACCGGCATCGCGCCCACTGGCTCAAGAACGCCTCCAATCTGGGCCGCTGCGGAGATATGGCAGCCCCTTCCGATCTGCGCGCAGCTGCCAATCAACGCGTGGGAATCCACCATCGTGCCTTCGGCGACATACGCGCCCACGTTAATGAACATTGGCGGCATGCAGATCACACCGCGCCCTACAAAGCTCCCGTCACGAATGCTCGATCCTCCCGGGACAATCCGAACTCCGCTTTCCTTGGTCAACACTTTCGCTGGATACGTGGACTTGTCCAAAAACGCCTGCCGCGCCGGATAAGGCCCCATTTCCACGGTCGTGCCCATCCGGAATCCCAACAAAATTCCCTTCTTTACCCATTGGTTTACGCGCCAACCCGCCGCTGTGGACGCATCCGGCTCCGCGGCGCGCACTTCTCCCCGGTTCAGGGCTTCCTTGAACTCGGCAAATAGCGCGAAATGTTCTTGTGTATATTTTTCGGGCGGATTCGCGAAGAGCTCTTCAATTTGCGACGCTTGCGGCGGCAAGTGGCTTCCTCTCGATCAGGCGCAGCGATTCCAGCACCATCTGGATCTTCGCGAGATTTTCCGCCTTCGGCGCTACAAGTGGCAAGCGCCAGACTGGCTCGAGCAAGCCCATCAACGCCATCGCCGCTTTCACCGGGATCGGATTCGACTCCACAAAATTGATTTCCATCAGAGAAAAATGGCGCCGGTGAATTTCGCGCGCGCCGGAAAAATCCCCCGCGCTCGCCAATTCGCATAATCTCGCCATTTCCGCGGGTATTTCATTTGATGCCACGGAAATCACTCCGCGGCTTCCGAGCGCAAAAAGCGGTAGCGTCACAGCGTCGTCTCCCGATAAGACCACAAAGTCCTCCGGAACCGCGTTGCACAATGCGGCCATCTGAGAAATATTCCCGCTTGCTTCCTTGATGCCAACGATATTCTCGATCTTCGCGAGCCGCGCCACCGTTCCCGGCTCCAGATTCGTTCCGCACCGCCCCGGCACGTTATAAAGCATAATTGGCAGCCGCGTCGCCGCTGCGATCGCGCGATAGTGCTGGTACAAACCTTCCTGCGTCGGCTTGTTGTAATACGGCGTGACGGAAAGAAACCCGTTCACGCCGAGCGACTCAAGCTCGTGCGCCAGCTCGATGACCTCCGCGGTGTTGTATCCTCCCGCGCCGGCCAGCACAGGAACACCGCGAGCTTCTTCGACTGTGATCTGCACCACCCGTAGATGTTCCTCGCGCGAAAGCGTTGGGCTCTCACCCGTCGTCCCGCACGGCACCAGAAAATGGATTCCTGCCTCCACCTGTCGCTTCACGAGCCGCCGAAGCGCCTCCTCGTCCACGCTCTCGTCGCGCCGAAAGGGCGTCACCAGTGCCGTCCCGCATCCTGTAAACATCATGGCTTCCTCCATTTTGGGCGGCTATGGGAGCTCGCCCAGTATTTCTCGAAACTCGAAAACTCCCTGCTTACCGGTGATCCATCGCGCCGCCCGCAAAGCGCCTCGTGCAAATCCTTCGCGGCTTCGCGCCGTGTGCCGGATCGTAATCGTGTCCGCAGCCGAATCGAATCCGATCTCGTGCGTTCCCGGGACCGTTCCCGTGCGATTCGAACTCAGGCTTACCGGTCGTTCAAAGCCGTTTCGTTTCATCTCTTCAGCCAGCGCGAGCAAAGTCCCTGATGGAGCATCTTTCTTCGCTGCATGATGAATCTCCCATCCCCACGCGCCGTAATCTTCCTGCGCCGCGAAACGCCTCGCCGCTTCCGCAACAACCTGCCGGAACAGATTCAGCCCGACCGAAAAATTCGGGCTCCATACCAAACCTGTTTGACATTTCTCGACCGCTTCCCGCACTTCGTCGAGCCGCATAAACCAACCAGTCGATCCCGTCACCACTGAAACTCCTGCCTGCGCGAGCCGCTTCAGATTTTCTGGAGCCGCTCCCGCGTTGGTGAATTCCACCGCCACATCCACTCCGGCGAGTGCTTCTCGCGTCAAGCCACAGCATTCGGCATTGCTTTTGCTGTCGCACTTCGCTCTCACTTCAAATCCATAGTGCGGCGCAAGCTGCTCGATCAGCCGGCCCATTTTCCCTGTCCCGACAATCGCGAGTTGCCGCATCATCACTTCACGCCTCAGCCTCGCCCACGCTCAGTTTTTTGACCATCCGCTCGTAAATCTCAACCGCGTCGGTCAATTCCCTCTTCGGAATTCTTTCCTCCGCTGTGTGCGCCAGGTGAATGCTTCCCGGCCCGATCAGAAATGGCCGGCCCCACGTTCCATCAAAACTCGGAATGTCCGTCGTGTAGGAAACGATCGTCGCCGGCAATCCATCGAATCCTTCAAGGCGCACTGCCGGCGAGTACAGCATCTCTCGAACTTCCGCGCGTCCGGCAGCCGCTGCCGCCACTGCGTCGCGCAGCGGCTGCGCGTCGAATACTGTCCGAAACAGCAATTCCGCCTGCGCTTTGTCCGCAATCACGTTGGGCGCCTGGCCACCCGAAATCGTTCCGATGTTCAGAGTCTCCTTGCCCAACAACGGATCCTCCGGCAGCGTAATCCCGCGGATTTCCTCCAATACGTCAAGCAATTTCTCGATCGCCGAATCTCCCAGCTCTGGATACGCCGAGTGCGCCAGTTTTCCGTGTGCTGTGAGTTCGAACCGCAGCGCCCCCTTTGTGCCGAGCGCCAACTTGTTTTCCGTCGGCTCTCCATTGATCAAAAATCGCGAGTGATTCCGGTGCCGCGCGGCTTCTTTCGCTCCTTGGCTTCCCCGTTCTTCCCGAACAACAAAGAGCAACCCGAAGTTTCGCGTGCCTTCCGCCAAAAGCCGCTCTGCCGCGACGATCATTGCAGCCATGATCCCTTTCGCGTCGCAGGCTCCTCGTCCCCAGATGTGCTCATCATCCTCGCGCGAGGCAAAAAACGGCGGGACCGTATCCATGTGCGTGGAAAGCGTGACGCGCGGCTCTCCCCACTGCGCCACCACGTTGGGCGCATAGTTCGGCACTTCCATTCGCGACACCGCGCCGCCTGTTCGGGCCGCCAGCCCGGAAAGATGGGCAAACAGAAATTCGCCGACCACTCTTTCGTTTCCAGTGACGGACTCGATGTCAACAAGCGCACGCGTCAATTCAAATGCGTTCATCGCCGTTCGAATGAATTCTTTCTGGATTGACTATAGAGAGGAACAACCGCGAGGAGACTCGGGGATCGCTGCCTCTCGATAGCGCTCCATCCGCATGCCGCGTTTTCGCGGGCATGATCTTCGGATGACAGTGGACAGGCCTTGGACCCGTCCCCCAACCGTCCCTGTTTCAGCCGCAGGACCGGTTTCGGCGGAGTCTTGCCGCGCGTCCCTTTCGCTTGGGCTTCCGGCGCTGACCGGAACCGCCGCCCACGCTACTCATGACCTCCGCACCTCTACCAAGAACTCTTCCAGCCTACGCAACTCGCCCCCGTAAAGCAAGCGCGCTTTATGCGCAAGACAACTCAGTGCACAGATGCCGCGAATCCCGCTCAAGCGGAATTTGTTGACCTGCGCTTGAAGCTATACCTCAAGAGCCTAAATGAGAGATAAAACAGCGCGATCGCTACAATCCAAAACACGGCGAGAAATACCCGGTCCTCCCACCGCAACGGAGTGGGAATCCCATATTTTTGAACCGGGCAAACGTAGTGCTCTTCGTAAAACCCAGCGCTCTGGAAATAGGCTTCTATGGACGTCCCCACAAGGAGGAGAGAGCCTAACAGCGATGAAAGAAAGCGGCGCATGAATTTAATTCCTGCCACTTTGTAACACCGGAATTCGATTTTTTGGCTTACTCGGTCCTTTTCGCTCGCAGCGTTTCCGCCAAACCCCGCGCCACTTCCCTCGCTCGCGCCAGGTCGCCCGGATCAAAGGAAATCGCCGCCACTCGGGGATGGCCCCCGCCGCCGTATTTTTCCGCCAGCGAAGCCAGGTTTTGATCCGCCGTAGCCTGGTTCCACGGATTCGTACCCAGCGAAACCTTCGCGCGAACTGCCGAGGCGCTGACGCTCACCGAATAGATGCATTCCGGGTGTAGCAGATATGGAATGAATTTGTTGTAGCCCTCAAGGTCCATGTCGCTCACGTCGAAATAAATCACGCCGTCACGCGCTTCGCTCCGTTCCCGCAAGATTTCCATGGACTTGCGGTGCCGTTCCAGCAGCGGGCCCAGATGCTTCGCTACGATCGGCAGCTTCACCACTTCGCTGAGAGGCCGGTAGGCGATCTCCGGTATGATCTTCGCCGGCAACCCGTCTTCCGGCGCCGCTTCGATCACGAGTGCCAGTTGTGTCGCAGGCTCCGCCAGCTCAACGGCCGATTGAGCCGTCGGAAACTGTGCACCGTCAATGATGTCGCCCCAGTGAATGAGGTCACGCAAAGGCTGCGTATCGAATCCGAATTTCTCCCGCGTCACATCGGCAATCAGCATGGTGCAGGATTTATAGGCTGGATCGTAATACCTGTTGGGCCCGGGATGCTCGCGAAAATGCTCCGCGTCCGCCGCCGTCAAGAACGCGCTCTGGTGATGATCGAACCACCAGGTCACCTTCGGCGAATTCGAATATTTGAAATCTACAATGACGTTTTCGTCCCCATCGAAAATCCCGTCTTCCCAGGGCTGCTTGGCGCGGTGGGTCATCCCCATGAATGCAAACTCCGCCTCTTCGTTAAAATGCTCGCGATAGAATCGGTAGAAGAGGGATGCCGAAGCCGTGCCATCAAAGCAGCGGTCGTGGAAACAGAGCCGTACGCGGGTCATGGACGAGCGGTAGCGCCTTTCCGTCCTCTCGGTGCCAGCACACACCCGGGACAAAGCCCTTTACCTTGCGTCCCAGCCCTCCGAAAGTCAAGAGCAATTCCGGCATCGTGGTAGTCTAGATGAAATACGGCGCTGCTGAAAAATTCTCAGTGTACGAATGAGGGGCGCCAGGAGATTCCCGGCTGTTCAGGTTATCCCCGCTGGTCTCCTAGCTGCCATTGCGGTGCCCGACTGTCGCCTAAGCCGCCCACTAAGCGCTTCCTACAAATAGAAATCTTCCGGGTGATTTCTTTGGGCAACTCGGCCCGGCCCACGCGACAAATTTTCAACCCCTATCGCTGTCCATCGGAAGGAGCAGAATTGTCGTCCGGTGTCCAAACAAAGCCATGATTCGAATAATTGTCATCAACATACCATCCGGTGACTTGGTTTTTCGAGTTGTTCGTAGAGGGGCGGGTTCCTTGATACGCCCCGACTCCCGCGTCCGGCGCATAGAAAGTGTCAAATTTGCCGTCCGCGGATCGCGCAAACCCGTACATCACACTATTCGCGTCGTTGAACTCGCCGGTTACCGCTCCAAACAGGTTGATCGAAAAAGCCGCGGTGCCTTGCCCAGGATCTGTGCTTGCGTTTGGAGCCTGGAACGTGGTGATTTTTCCGTCCGGCGTTCGAATGAACCCTTGACCCAAAAAATTTGCGTCAAGTGAGTAACCTGTGATCACGCCCTCCACATTGATACTCGCAGCGACGGTGTACAAGATGGGGGCTGCGCCCAGCTGGGGAGCCTCGAAGGTGCTGATCCTGCCGTCAGGGGAGCGTACAAAACCGCGATAGATTCCGTTCGCGTCTGCGTACCATCCCGTTGTCGCGCCCTCCGGGTTGATGCACGTCTCCATGCAAACAAAAGTGCCGCCTGCTGCTCCAGGCACGTCAATCACGGTAAAGCGGCCATCCCTGGTCCGCACGAACCCGTGCACCAGATTATTTCCGTCTGCAAAATAACCGGCTACCGTTCCCTGAATATTAATGTTCGCGGTCCCGAATGCGCCTTGGTTCGCACTGGTGCCGGAACCCGGGGGATTAAACGTGGCAAACGAGCCATTGGGATAGCGCACAAACCCGTGGAACAAGCCATTCTTATCCTCAAACTGGCCGGCGATTTCTCCCAAATTGTTGATACTGTACGCAACCGTGCCCTGGTCTGCGCCGTTGGCTGTCCCCGCCCCCGGGGCTTCGAAAGATACAAAATGGCCATCGGGAGTGCGCAGAAAACCGTGCGGCACGATGTTTGGATCGGTGTAATAGCCGACGACTACTCCCAAATCGTTGTTTGAAAAAGCCTGAGTCCCTAATCCTGGGGCTGTGCTTGCTCCGGGAAAGTCGAACTCGACGAGCTTTCCTTTCGGGGCGCCGGCGCGGTCCCCCCCATTTTGGGCCAACAATCCACCAGATATCGTGAGCGCCGCGAACGTGGTCGCTGCGACGATGTATCTCAAAGTTCTAGATTTCATTTTGCGTGTCCTCCGCGGGTTTCGAATTCCACTGGGCGCCCACAATAAAAATTCTTTGGCGGACGCCTTCTGGTTGGAGACATTTCGGCTAAACCTATCCGCCGGCCTCAAAAGTGGCAATGATAGTCGAATGAGATTTTGCTGAGAGTCTAAGGCTTTGAAAGTACGCAGCTTAGGGGCGCTCAGTCTGAGGCTAAGGATTCGCTTAACGTGCGAACCACGCGGTGCTATGATCCCGCAACGTCCCCACCGGAGTGCTCTATGGCCACGCCGGCTGTTTCCTCGTCCATTCTCCTGCGCTTCGGCCCTTTCGAATTGGACCCTGCAGGTTGTGAATTGCGAAAAGCTGGCATCACGCTCAAGTTGCATCCCCAGCCTTTCCGTGTGCTCCTCTTGCTTGTCGAACGGCCCGGACAAATCGTTACAAGAGAGGAAATCCAGCATTGCCTCTGGGGCGACAATACGTTTGTTGACTTTGAAGCAGGCATCAATTTTTGCGTCAAACAACTGCGCGGGGCGCTTTCGGACAACGTAGAAGATCCTCGCTACATACAAACTCTTCCGCGTCGCGGCTATCGCTTCATTGCCCCTGTCACCCGCGGGGACCGGCGCACTGGCACGATTCCATTCGAACGAGTGGCTGCATTGCGCGTGCAGCCGGATGCACCCGACATGACGGAGAGAGAAAAAATCGCTTTACCCAGCGAGATTCATGTTCTGCCTGCACCCTTGCCTCTGACACTTCTAAGACGGCTCGCCACTAAGAACTCGAGAGCCGCGATTGTTGCGCTGGGCGTCGCCGCCATCCTCGCGGCAGGCGCCATTCTCCATCTCCGCAGTCCGGCAAAACTTACCGAAAAAGACACCATTGTCCTCGCCGACTTCCTCAACAACACGGAAGATCCTGTGTTTGACGATTCGCTCCGCCAAGCAACGGCCATCGAACTCGGGCAATCTCCATTCCTGAAAGTGTTGCCTGAGAATAAGGCGAGTAAGACGCTGCAAATGATGGATCGCCCAGAAAACGCCCGCATGACGCCAGAATTGGGGAGGGAAGTCTGTTTGCGAACGGGTAGTGAAGCTCTCCTGTATGGGTCTATATCAAGGCTGGGCAGCCATTATTTGTTAAGCCTCAACGCAGTCGCGTGCAACAACGGAGACAAGCTGGCTCAGGTGCAAACCCTGGCATCCGGCAAGGACGATGTATTGATATCCTTAAGCCGCGCCGTTTCGCAGATTCGCGCAGGTCTCGGTGAATCGCTCCCTTCTGTCCAAAAGCTCGACGTCCCCATCCAGGCAACGACCAACTCTCTCGAGGCCCTGCAGGAATACAGTCGCGCGGCGAAAATCGGATTCCAGCAGGGTGACGCCCCAGGTATCCCCCTGCTGAAGCGAGCCATTGAGTTGGACCCGAATTTTGCCATGGCATACGCAGCTTTGGCGCGCCGTTATTCAAATCTTGACCAACCCTCCCTCTCCCTGGCCTACGCCACAAGAGCTTACGCGCTGCGGGACCGGGTGACCGAGCGCGAAAGGCTTGGCATTTCCGCAGCTTATTTTCGCGCTACGGGATCTTTGGAATCGCTTTCGAAGGTATTCGAGCAGTGGGCAGCAGAGTATCCTCGGGATGCCGGGCCTCACGGAAGTCTGGGGGCAAACTACGCATTCTTGGGGCAGTACGACAAGGCCCTTTCGGAGTCTCAACAGGCTTTGCGGCTCAGTCCCGATAATGTCATAAACTACGTGAATTTGGGCGGCGCCCTTCTGGATCTGAACCGCCTCGGTCAAGCCCGGGCTGTCTTCGACCAAGCGTTTGCGCGAAAGTTTGACGGCGAAGGACTCCATCAGGAGACCTACTTTCTCGCTTTTCTCCAGGGAGATTCGAGAGAAATGGCCCGGCAGGTGGCTTGGGCAGCGGGGCAGCCCGACGATGAACCCTCTCTGCTTTCACTCCAATCCGAAACCGAGGCCTTTTACGGCCGTCTGGGGACCGCGCGCGAATTGTCGCAACGCTCGGTCTCCGCCGCCGTTCGCTCGAACTCCAAAGAGGAAGCGGCTCTGTACCAGGTGATCGCAGGGCTGCGTGAAGCGGAGGTTGGCGAGACGTCGCAAGCAAAGCAGGACGTCAGAGATGCGTTGGCTTTGGCGGAAGGGCGCGACGTCAAGGTAATGGCGGCTTTGGCCCTTGCTCGGATCGGGGATAGCCGTAGTGCGCGAACACTTGCCGAAGATCTGGAGAAATCGAATCCATCGAACACTCTCTTGAACGTATATTGGCTCCCTGTCATCCATGCGGCACTCGAGTTAAGGAAGGGAAATGCGGCAAAGGCCGTCACCCTCCTGGAAGTCGCCGCTCCCTATCAATTGGGACATTCTCCCTCCCTGGAGCGGGGAACGCTTTACCCCTGCTATCTGCGTGGACAAGCTTATCTCATGGAACACAAAGGCTCGGCCGCAGCCGCTCAATTTCAGGAAATGTTGGATCATCCAGGAATCGCAGTAAATTTCGTTACGGAATCCTTGGCCCGCTTCCAACTCGCGAGGGCTTATGCGTTGGCAGGCAACGCGGCCAAGGCAAAGGCCGCTTATCAGGAATTTTTGATGCTCTGGAGGGAGGGCGATGAGGACGTGTTCCTCCTCCAGCAGGCCAAGGCAGAGTACGCAAGACTACAGTAGCTGCATTCAGGCTTGAACACTTGCGCAGGAAAAGACCTTCGATACCACGCGGCAGAGCTAGGCAACGTAAAAGTCGGCTGCTCAGTAGGCAAATGAAAAGGAATCCACCGCAAAGAAAAAGCCGCCCGCCGGGCGGCGGACGGCTTCTTCCACTTCGAGGAGGCCTTAAGATCTCTTATTTCACCATTCCCTCAACCAGATTTCCGATGATGGGCAGCTTGAACTTCTCTCCCTGGTACGCCTTGTACATGCAGAAGATAAAAATGACGAAATACGCAAAGATGATCACGGGAAATAGAAATGCCATCAAGAAGCCGATCGGAAAATGCATCATGGCTGTGATGAAGCCCAACACCACGGTCACGAACCAGAAAACCACCCATACCACGAAAAAGCTCAAGCTCAACGCGATGGACTGGGCTCCGTGGAACTTCACGAAAGGCCGCTTGTCAATCAGGAGAAAAATCAGCCCGGAAACCCACCCGAACAAGTAACAAAGTAACCCCGCCACGTTCTCCGCCATTCCCTCGGTGCCAGAGGTGGTTGTGGCTGCCGATGCCCCTCCCGCCGCCGGCGCTGCCGCCCCCTGGGCCGCCCCGCACTTCGGACAGAACGCAGCTCCACCTAACTCCTGGCCACATGCTTTGCAAAATGCCATCGGATTCTCCCTCCACAGGACTCGATGGCGCGGGAGGGTAGCAGAGTGCTACACCGTTCGCAACGAAAATTACCATCCCTCCGCCGGTCACAATTCAGTCTTCCTTCCGCGCTAGTCTTCGCTACAATTGCCCGCAATGTCATCAGATTCGTCTGCATCCCCCCAGCCTCCTCTCGCCCAATCTCCCGCCCCACACGGCTCTTTTGGCTGGCCGCGCGACATCACCTCCGCCGAACGTCGCACTCTCGTTGCAGGTGGCCTCGGCTGGATGCTTGATGCCATGGACGTCATGCTGTATTCCCTCATCCTCGCTTACTTGATTGTCGAATTCTCGATGGGAAAAAGCACCGCCGGTTTTCTCAATTCGCTCACGCTGATCTCTTCCGCCATCGGCGGCTTTGCATTCGGCGTCATTGCGGATCGCATCGGCCGCACCCGCGCCCTCATGGGCTCGATTTTCGTTTACTCACTCGCCAGTGCCGCCTGCGGCTTGTCCCACACGATTCCGCAATTAGCCGTTTTCCGCTTCATCCTCGGGCTGGGCATGGGCGGCGAATGGACCACCGCCGCCGCCCTGATCGCGGAAACCTGGCGCCCCGAGCATCGCGGCAAAGCTCTCGGCTTCATGCAGTCTGCCTACGCCATCGGCGAAGCTGTGGCGGCTCTCGTTGTCGCTCTGGTTCTTCCGCACTTCGGTTGGCGCGCCGTGTTCTTTGTCGGCGTTCTCCCTGCGTTTCTTCTGCTGTTTATTTGGAAGAGAGTTCCAGAATCCCGAGTCTGGAAACACCATAGTGTCCAGCCAAAACCTAAAATTCTCTCGCGCCTTCTCGAAAAAGACGTTTTCCGCAACGGCCTCATCGCCACGGCCATGAACGCCTGCGCCATGTTCGGCTATTGGGGACTATTCACATGGATTCCCGCCTATCTTTCTTCACCGGTTGCGCAAGGCGGCCGTGGGCTAAGTCTCCTGAAGACCACCACCTTTTTCGTCGTCCTCACCGGCGGAAAATGGCTCGGCTATGTCCTGTTCGGCTTCTTCGCCGACGCTTTCGGCCGCCGCAAACCGTATTTCACCTATCTCCTGATTGCCGCCCTTCTCGTTCCCCTTTACGGCCTGGCGCGCTCGCCTCTTTTGCTGCTCGTCCTCGGTCCCTTCGTCGCGTTTTTTGGTACCGGCTATTTTTCCGGTTACGCCGCGATCGTCAGCGAAATCTTCCCCGGCGACATCCGTGCCTCCGCAATGGGCCTCAGCTACAACATCGGCCGCGGCCTTTCCGCATTCGCTCCGTTTGCCGTCGGCGCCCTCGCGGAAAAATTCGGCATCGGTCCGGCCTTTTTTCTTCAGGCCGGCGCATTTTTCGCGGCCGCGATGCTCTCCCTCGCCTTGCCGGAGACGCGCGGACGTGTCTTTTCCTGATTTATTGCTTTGGCCGTTTAAATGAGTTGTCAGGTTGGAAAAAAGGGCGCGCTTGTTTGAGGTGCCGCGCCTTCAAAATCCTGCGGCATGAAACAGCGTGTTGCTCCGCCGCGCCCGCAGCGTGTATTTGATCGCATAAAACGGCGCTTGCGCCAGAGTCTTCTGAAAATCCGCGTCGTTCGCGTACACCCGCTTGGGCACGCGCCGCGCCAGCACGCTCACCTGCAGCGTCTCACGCCGGAAGGGGTAGGGCGACAGCGTCACCACGTTTGAGCCCTCCGGCCTCAATTCGAAATCGGCCGTTCCCCCCTGATCGTCCGTGGGCACGCCTTCGATCCCTGCGTTTTCTCCCGGCCCCAGGCAGAAGTACAGAGACAACCTGTCCAGCGCCTCCAGCCTCTCAAAATTCGCCTTGATTTGATTCTCTTCCGCTGCCGCTTTGGTCGCTGCATCCGCCCGCAAATCCACCTTCAGCCGCAATTGCTGCAATTTCAGCCGCTGAACAAAATCGCCTACGATTTGTGCTTCGCCACTCTTCACGTATTTCGCCGAATACCCCGGAATCGTCGCTCGCGCCCGGTCATAGAGCATCGAGCAGTGCAGGCTGGCGAGTAGCGCCGCATAGTGATCCGCCTTTACCAGCCTCTCAATGCCGCGCTGGTACAGCGCAATGTGATCCTCCGTGGGGATTGAGGTGTAGCTGTAAGGCTGCCTCGTCTTTGGATCAATCTGCGGCTTCAATTCCCATTCGCTCCATCCGTTGTCGTGCTCCGCCGCCGCCAGGCAGAAAGATCCAAACGGTTCCGGCTTCGCAAAACTCTCGTTGCCCCACTCCTGTGCGAAGTACCCCGCAAGGAAAGCGTGGTCCGTCTGACGGATCAGGACGAGCCGGTCGCTTTGTTCCAGAATGATCATGGACCTGCCCTCGAGCGCAGCAACTTCTCAGACCAATGTTGCTAAATAGCGCCTTTTTCCGCCAGGCGCTCAAGCTCGGCAGCGGGGTAGCCAAGCCAGTCTCCGTAGATTTCTTTATTATGCGCTCCCACAGGCGGTCCAATCCAGCGCAAAGAACCCGGCGTCTCGCTGAGCTTCGGCGCCACCGTCGGTAGTTTCACAAAGTCTCCTTTTCCCAGCTCCACCTCTTCATAGACGCCGCGCGCCGCGTATTGTGGATCCATAAGCATCTCTTCCGCCGAATAGATCGGCCCCACCGGAACTTCCGCTGCTTCCAGGCGCGCAATCGCCTCTCGCCCCCGAAGCTTCCTCGTCCAATTCGAAATCGCCTCATCAATTTCGTCCACGTGCTCCGATCTTCCTTCATTGCTCTCGAGCCGCGGATCATTCGAAAGATCTTCCCGGCCAATCGCCAGCATGAATCGCCGAAAAATGCTATCGCTGTTTCCCCCAATCACGATATACGCACTGTCCGCGCACGGATACGTGCCGCTCGGCACGATTCCCGTCAGCCGCATTCCCACGCGCTCGCGCTTTACGCCGAGGCGGTCGAATTCCGGTATCGTTCCCTCCATCAAATTCAAAACGCATTCGAACAGCGCCACGTCAATCACCTGGCCCGTTCCTCCACGCGCGTCTCGATGGTAGAGCGCCATCAAGATTCCCAGTGCCGCGTGCAACCCCGCAACGGAGTCTCCCAGGCTCAAATTCGGCCGCACGGGCGGCCTGTCGGGCTCTCCTGTCACGTAACGCAACCCGCCGAATGCCTCCGCCACCGCCGCAAATCCCGGCTTTTGTGCGTACGGTCCCGTTTGCCCATAACCTGAAATCCGCGCCAAAATAAGTTGTGGATTCTCCTTTTTCAATTCCTCGTATCCCAGTCCCCATTTTTCCAGCGTCCCTGGCTTGAAATTCTCGATCACTACGTCCACTTGCCGCGCCAGTTCCCGTGCAATCTTCTGTCCCTCCGGAGCGCGCAAATTCAGCGTGACGCATTTTTTATTGCGCGCCATCGCGTACCACCATAGCGATGTCCCCTCATGCACCACACGCCATTTGCGCAGCGGATCGCCAACTCCCGGCGGCTCCGCCTTGATTACCTCCGCGCCGAACCACGCCAGCAGCGAAGTCGCAAACGGTCCCGCGATCGCTTGTCCCAGTTCCAGGATTTTCACTCCCGCAAGCGGCCCGCTTCGCAGTTCTGAATCTTTCTTCGTGTTTTCGTTTTGCATGGTTCGTCGCAAATTTCCTATTCGCGCCGGGGCATTGTAACGCGGAGCGGCCTCTCGCCGCTCCTCTTGGAAACCTCTCCGGCGATTTCCGCGTCTTACTTAATGAACCACCCGGCTCGCAGCCGGTGCAGCCCGCAAGAGTGGATGGATCGGTACCTTGGTCTTCCACGACCCCGGAAAATTACCCAGCGCTTTGCAATAAATCATGAGGAGGCTTGCATGAAAGCTCGTTGGATATTCGTCTTTGGGTCAGCACTTCTTATTGCCCTTCCCGCATTCGCCCAGGAGCGCGGTCAGCAGCATCCCTCAGAACCATCCCATCAGAACGAGGAAAAAGAGCACAATCCGCCGCACGCGAATCAGGGCCATGTTCCCCCGGCTCCGGCCAAGCGCGAAAATCGCTCGACGAAACCCGAAGTCGAGCACCTACAAGGTGGCAAGGTCAATAAGGCTCCCCACGTCAGCAACGACCACTGGTATGGCCGTCCGAGCCCCAATGATGCCCGCTACCACATCGCCCATCCCTTCCCGCACGGACACTTCGAGCACTTCGGTGCGTCCTATCGCTATTCCGTGGTCCGGATTGATGCCGGCAACCACCGTTTCTGGCTTCCCGGCGACTACTATTTCGAAGTCGCGCCATGGGAATGGTCCCTCTGCTCCGATTGGTGCTGGACTTGTCCCAATGATTTCGTAATTTACGAAGACACCGATCACGTCGGCTGGTATTTGCTTTACAACACCGAGACTGGCGTTTTCGTCCACGTCCAGTTCATGGGATCATAACCTCGGTCGGCGGGATTTCTGCTCTTTCGATTTCCTGAATCCGCCAAACAGCTCAACCGTCATCCCTCGGCCCCGCTTCGTGCGGGGCTGAAGGATCTCAATACGCAAAGGTTTCTGAGTAATTCAGCAAAGTCATTGGCTTAACTTCTGGGGTGGATTGCGCAAGGATGGATTGCCATCCCCGGCTACGGCTCGTACCAGAATTGCACCATCACTTTGACGTGCGCGGGCACCGCTTTGCCGCCCCGCGTCGCCGGGGTATATTTATACTGTTTCACGGTCGCGATGGCTGCGTCGCGCAGCACATCCGGCCCGGAAAGTGCCTCCGCTGAGGCGACATGCCCATCGGTGTTCACCAGCGCGTCCACCTGTACGTTGCCCGTAACATAAGAACGGATCGCCCGCGCGGGCGCCTCCGGCCGCACGCTCTTCAATAACTTTGGAGGGACCAATGTCCCTCTCCCCGGTGCGGCCTCTTGGGGCACCACATTGCTCGCAGGCTGCAATCCCGCTCCAACTTCGCTGCTTGGTTCCTGTTCGCTCCGCTCGCCCCGGGAAGCTTCCGGTTCTTTCTCCGCAGGCGCGTTCTCGCGAACGCGCTCTTTCGGTTCCTCCGCGCTCGGCTTCACGGATTCCTCAGGAGCCGCGCTCGCCGTTTCGGCGCCGGTATTTCCCTCACTGGCGGCTTGCATCGCCACGGGAAGTGGCTTCGGCTTGTTCGCGAGAAAAGGGGCCGGCTTGGACCGATGGGCCGCCGAACCTGCGCCGTGGAAGGAAGACAGAGCTTCCGGGGCGGGCAGCTTGGTGGCGAGCGCCCGCGGCAGCCAGTGCTCGTACCACATACCCACTGCAGCACAAAGCGCCAGCGCCGCGAATAGCAACGCCAGCCGCAGCTTGCTTGTGCCCTTTCCGGACGAAGCTGCCGCCGCCATCTCTGGCGGCGCGCTGTCAAAATCCAGCGAAGCCTCTGGAAGAACTTCTCCTTCGAGATCCATTGTTTCGCTTTGATGGACAAGAGACCCCAGTTCTTTGTCTGTACGGGAATGGGAACCGGAACCTTCGCCCGCGTTGACGGCCTTCGGCAATGCCATGGTCGGCAAAGAATCGCGCGCCGGAACGGCTTGCGGCGCTGCTGTCGCTGATAACAGCGCTGCAGTCAGCTCGGTTGCGGACGGCTTCTCCGCGTTCTCCCCTTGTAATTTCTGTTCCGGCGCAACTGAAGGTCTTGCCGGCGATGTTGCCGCATTCAGGAGCGCGGCGGTCAGCTCATCCGAGCGTGGCGCGTCTTGTTCCGATGTTCGTGCCTGAGCCTGAACGGCCTTGGCGGCTTGTAACGCGGGAGACGCTGGCGCAGGGGCATGGGTCAGCGACGCCAATTTCTGCCTCAACGCTTCCACTTCTTCTCGCAGTTTCTCCACCTCTTCTGCGGCGGGAGCGGCCAGCTCCAATGGAGGACGCTCTGCAGCAGTCTCTTCTGCGCGTGGAACTTCCAAGGCGGGAGTACCGGGAACAGCCGCAGCTGCGGCCTGGCTCTTCGAGAAATCCACGCCCCAGAAATCCGCTGCTTCCTCTGTGAATTGCAGCTCGGCGTACGAATTGTTCGTCCGCGTGCTGCGTTTCAGCATCGCCTGTGCCACAACTTCCTTTTTCGTCTGCAAGTTTGTCAGGAAGATCAGTTGCCCAGGCACGACGGCCACCGAAAGGCGAATCACCGCGCCTTTCTCAAACACCAAAACGGTTGTCGTGTCCTCGCAGAAAAGTTCCCGCGGACCGCTGCCACCGCCCTGCCGGGCACCCGTCGCCACGATGGGAATTTCCTTGGGGATCGGCCCTGCTCCGCGCGGATCGCTCCCAGACGCTGCGGCAGGCGCAGCCGCTGGGGCTTTCGTCACTGGGCGGGGATCCAGCGGAGTAGTCACTCGTTGCGTTCCTTCAGGTGCAGGGGAATGGCCAGGCCCCTCCGGAGAAAGTAAGGCTGCGGAATGCCGCCGTGCAGGCAGCACAGCCCGCAGTCATTCTGGCACTCGTCCAGATACCCAGCCATAGTACCCGCGTACCGTCCAGGTACAGGTGACGCTTATGCGTCAAAATGCGCTCTGCTCCTCTTTCTCTTCGCCAGCAAGCCGATCCAGCTCCATCCATTCCATTTGATATCGCTTCTCGAAATATATCGTGTCCAGTACCAAAATATATCGTATTCGGACCAGACCTCTGATTCTTGCTTCTTTTTCCCTCGACCTCGGCTAGAATGGTCCGAACTCGGTCCTTCGCAAGACCTGGGCGGGGACTGCATGCCGTACTTTTACAAGATTGATAAGGATCGCCGAATCGTCCTGAGTACCGCCTCAGGAAAATTCTCGCTCGCCGATTTTCGTGCCCATCAGGAGCGCTTGTCGAGCGATCCGGATCACGATCCCACTTACTCCCAAATCGCGGATTTCACCCACGTGGTCTACTTTGACGTTTCGGCCGCCGAGATCCGCCGGATGGCGGAGCACAGCGTCTTCCATCCCAGCGCCCGCCGGGCCTTCATTGCTCCCGATGACGTGATTTACGGCAGCAGCCGCATGTACCAGACGTTTCGCGAGAATCTGGGAGCAACCGGGATCGGTGTCTTCCGTACTCTTGAGGAAGCTCTCAACTGGGTCCTCTCCGACGGCGCCACGGGCTGAACGCAGCTCTCTCGGCATTCCATCCCAACGAAAAATCTCTTCTCCGAAAAATCGTTGTAAAATATCCTCGCGCGGGAGTGGCGGAACTGGCAGACGCGCAAGACTTAGGATCTTGTGGCCTAAAAACCGTGGAGGTTCAACTCCTCTCTCCCGCACCAGAAATTCCCTTCGCGAAATTTTGTCCTTCTTGCCCCGCCTTTGCGGTGTGCGAGCAGACCGGCGGCGCTGCCAAGAGTCGCGCCCGCTGCTCCGGCTCGCGCGGACGCCCGCGATATGAAATATCACCAACCAGGGCGTGCCGCTCCAGCGCATCATTCAGGTGACGGGGCACAAGAGCCTGCCAACACACATGGGCTACAACGTAGCTGTCGAGAAGGATCAGGAACTCATTCCCGAAAAATACGAAGGTGCATTAGCGGAGAAGAAAGGCAGCTGGCCCAGTCCTGGAACCAACTGGGACGATGACCCTTTACCAGGACCTGACGCGGACTGCCCGGGTATACTTGTCGCGAAGCCACATAAAATGGACAGTTCTCAGCCAATGACATTCAAAGGCAGCCATGGCCCATATCGCTGGTTCGTCACACGGCAGGATGATCTCGCTACGCTGCTTGAATTGTGCCCACAGTTTCTGGAAGGCAGATACGTTGCTGTGACCTCCTTCGATAGCGGCCCTCTGATTCTCACGGAAGAGCAGAAAGCCTCGGGTTGGCTCAGTCGGAATGAGATTGCTTACAGTCCCCAAGTTAATTTGTTGGAAGACAGCCGCCTTAAAGGAGTGAGTGTGGGGCAATGTGCCGGATACGACGAATGGTACGTTTTTGATTCACCACACGACCTTGGCGCACTTTGCGACGGCAATGTTTTTGAATCTGACCTGTCGGCAGGGAAAATCTGGACCTTTGTGAACTATGATGCTGGTTTCGCTTTGCACAATCCCGAAATGTCGGACCTGACTAGCCTTTTCTGGAAGCAACTTGACTGGATTCAACCCGAATCTTTTGTCGCCGATAGTAGTGCATTCCTGACATTCGTGAGTCGCAATGAATCCATTTTCGTCGTTGCTTGCAATGCCCTGAAGGTTCCTGGCGGCAAGTCCTAATCAGTCGGGAAACCGCCCATCTTTGGGCTAGTATGCTCGTGGCCGATTTTCCCGTCATCGGGACTCGTCGCGATACACAGACCTTTACTCGAAGTTTTTCCCCTGTTTCGCGCGCCGTTCGGCCCAAAACAACAACAGCCGGTCAAAAAGGCGCGATCCGCCCAATACAAGGACGAACAGACCAACAAAGAGAACCAGCGCCAGTCGGGGATTTGGAGCTGGAAGATACTTGCGGTAGCGGTCGAAACTGAAGCTGTATTTGGTCTGAAAAATAATCACCATAAAGATGCCCGCCGCGATGAGCATTCCTGCGCCGAGAAGTCTTAAAGTCTCGCGTACCGAATGCTCGGTGGGAGGTTTGGTATCCCAGAGGACCAAAATGTAATGGTCACCTCTGCGAAGTGTACGTATTGCTAGATTCCACTGGCGCACTCGTTGGGGGCCTTCTCCCTTCAGTCGCTCAAAGGCGCGATGAAGCAGCCGTGAAATCTTGGCTTCATATTCCGGGGTGTCGTATTGTGCTTCAAACTCATCATTCAATTCGACCGGGTTTTCGCACGTGCTGGCATCGCTTTCCGTGAAATACATCATTTTCTTTTCGATGTCAGAGAGCCGTATATTTTCCCGAGCCGCTTGTTCAATCGCTTCCTGCACGAGAAAATCTTTTGCTTCCTTGGTTTTCATCCTGGGACCGCCCGGAGAACTGAACCAAATCTATCACATTGTGATCTGAAGGCGCGCTCGGGAAACCACCATCTTCGGGCTAATACGTACTTCGGCGATAATCCCGGTGCATTCGATAGGTCGATGCAACGCTCGATTGAAGTTTACTCGCCGGAGTCTGAAAACCTAAAGTTTCTCGTGGGCGTTGATTCAAGTGCAGCGCGACTTTATTCGGATCCGGCTGGGAATAGCCGGTTAGGTCTGTGTTCTTCGGGAAGTATTGTCATAAGAGCCCGTTTGTGTTTTCGTTCGAGCCGCGCTTCCAAGAATCGCAAGCCCGGCCTCGCGTCCGCCGGCAACTTCTCTCGGACCAACCTTGATGGCATGCCATGCCCCACTTTTGCTGGGTCCCTGTGGATTCTTCCCCGGAAAACATGCAAAATCTGCCCCCGGGAACCTGAATCGTCGCTCCTTGCGCGGCTCGATTTGCCAAGTTCGCGCTGTTCCAGCGCCCTTTTGCACTTTTCAGGAGCATCGTTTCGCGGTACAAAGACGTGCAAGGGCCCCTGAAGGTTCGCTCCCGGTGGCCGCAGCCCAAACATCGCCGTTCGATCGCCGAAGGAGCCGTCATGCAGCGCAGTATCGAATCACTCCTGAATCTGTACAACCCCCGCGATCCGCTCGAAAAAGCCTGGACCATTCCTTCGCCCTGGTATTTCGATCAGCGCATCGCGGATCTTGAACTCGCCGGCGTTTTTGCCGGAACGTGGCAGGTTGTGGGCCGCGCGGATCAGGTCCGCGAAAAGGGCCAGTTCTTTACCGCGGAAATCGGCCACGAGCCTCTCGTCATCGCTCGCGGAGAAGATGGCATGCTTCGCGCCTTTTATAACGTCTGCCGCCACCACGCCGCCGCCGTCGTCACCGAACTCGCGGGCTGCGCCAGGCAGTTTCGCTGCCCCTATCACGGCTGGACTTACGCAAACGACGGCGCTCTGAAAGGCATGGTGGAATTCGAAGGCGTTTGCGATTTCGATCGCGCGAAAAACGGCCTGGTTCCCGTCAAGGTAGACACCTGGGAGAATTTCGTCTTCGTGAACCTGGATGGCCAGGCTGCATCCCTCCTCGATTTTCTGGAAAAAGTGCCGGAGTTGGTCGCTCCTTTGTGTTTGACGCAAAAACTGAAATTCTTCGACCGCCGCGTCTACACGCTGAACTGCAATTGGAAGGTCTACGTGGACAATTATCTCGATGGCGGCTACCACGTGCCGCATGCCCACAAGGGCTTGAGCAGCGTCATCGAGTACACCAATTACACCATCGAAAATTTTCAGTGCGCGTGTTTGCAGTCAAGCCCGCTCTCTTCCGATGCGAGTTCCGAAGCCGGCGTCGCCGCCACGCGCCAGGGCCGCGCTTTCTATCTCTGGATTTATCCGAACTTCATGATCAACGCCTACGAAGGCGTCATGGACACGAATCTCGTTCTGCCCCTTGCCGTGGACAAATGCGCCGTTGTCTTCGACTACTACTTCGCGGACACTTCCGAAAATGCTGCCGCGCATAACCGCGAAAGCATTCTCGTCAGCGAAAAAGTTCAGGACGAGGACATGGCCATCTGCGATTCCGTCCAGCGCGGCCTGGCCTCCCGGGCTTATGTCGCCGGCCGCCTTTCCGTCCGTCGCGAAGCTGGCGAACATCTGTTCCACCGCCTGCTCTACGCGGATCTGACGAAAGGATTGGCGCGTCGCGCCGCGGCGGATTGACGATCAATGGAACCCTGCTTATACTAAATCTTCTTCGTGCAGGACGCTTTTCCCCCGTACTGGCCGCACGGATATTGCTCTTACTACAAATCAGGTGAGCGAAGAGAGAAGGAAGAATGGCTGAAGCAACGTGCCGCCGCGAACTGGAACTGGAAATTCCGGCGGAAGAAGTTTCCAAAGCAACGGAAAAAGTAGCCAAGGATCTGGCGCGCGTCGCCCGCGTGCCGGGATTCCGTCCCGGGAAAGCGCCGGTATCGCTCATCAAGCGGCGTTTTGCCGACGATATCAAAGGCGAAGTGCTGCAAACGCTGGTGCCCGAGCGCGTGGAAAAGGCCGTAACCGAGCAGAAGCTCACTCCCGTGTCGCAGCCGCAGGTGGATAAGCTGGATTACGCGGACGGGCAGCCGCTGAAATTCCGCGCGGTCTTCGAAGTGCTCCCGGAATTCGACCTGGCCAATTACAAAGGTCTCGAAATCGAGATGCCCGCGATGGACATTACCGAGGAAGACGTCAATAAGGCGCTCGAAGAAATGCGCGAGCGCGCCGCCGCCTTCGCACCGGTCGAAGGGCGCCCTGCGCAGGACGGCGATTACACGCAATTGAAATTGGTTGGAACGCCCAAAGGCGGAGGTGATCCGCTCAATGCGGAAAGCGTGCTCTGCCACATTGGCGCGGAAGAAACCATGGAGCCGTTCAACGAAAATCTGCGCGGCGCAAATATCGGAGATCACAAGACGTTTGACGTGGACTATCCCGCGGACTATCCGGACGCGAAGCTCGCCGGAAAAACCTACAGCTACGCCGTGGATGTGACTGGCCTGAAAAACAAGAAACTTCCGGAGTTGAACGACGAATTCGCGAAAGACGTGAGCGACGCTGCTACCCTCGATGACCTCAAGAAGAAGGTCCGCGACGGCCTCGAACACGACCGGGATCACCGGCAAAAGGATTTGCAGCGCGAGAAGATCATCGCCGAACTGGTGAAGGCTCACGATTTTCCTGTCCCGGAATCGCTCGTCGAGCAGCAGATGGACGTGCGGCTCGAGCGCGTGGTGCGTTCGCTGGCGCAGCAGGGCGTGGATCCTCGCGCCGTCAATGTGGATTGGGTGACGCTCCGGCGCCGCCAGGAAGAGCGCGCCAAGGATGACGTAAAGGCGGAGCTCATCATTGACCGCATCGCCACGGCGGAAAACATCGAAGTCGCCGAAGAGGATCTGCAAAGGGAGCTGGAACACCTGGCGAGCCATAGTGGCGAATCGGCGGAAGCGATTCGCGCCCGTTTGACAAAGCAGGGAACGCTGGATAGGATGAAGGCTAAGCTGCGGAGCGACAAGACACTCGATTGGCTCGCGCAAAGCGCTCAAATTCGCCCAGCAGCCGCAGCGGCTGGCAAGTAACCCGGAGCAGCCAGCCCGCGTCAAACATCACAGGTTTCCGCCGGTGCCAGGCCGGCAATCCATATGAAAAACTACGAAGACCCAGAGTATCGAGCAACCACACTTGTTCCCATGGTGGTCGAGCAGACCAGCCGCGGCGAGCGCGCCTATGACATTTATTCGCGTTTGCTTAAGGAACACATCATTTTTATCGGCACGCCGATTGACGACCACGTGGCAAACCTGGCCACCGCGCAGATGCTCTTCTTGCAGGCGGAAGACCCCGAAAAAGATATCCAGCTGTATATCAATTCGCCCGGCGGTTCCATCACGGCGGGATTCGCAATTTACGACACCATGCAGTTCGTCAAGCCGGACGTGGTGACCACTTGCGTTGGGCAGGCGGCTTCGATCGCCGCGGTTTTGCTCGCGGGAGGCACGGCGAAAAAGAGATTCGCGCTGCCGAACGCGCGCATTTTGATTCATCAGCCGTGGATGAGCGGCCTCGGCGGCCAGGCCACCGATATTGATTTGCACGCCAAAGAGATTTTGCGCATGAGAACGACGATCAACCAGCTTCTTTCGCGCCATACCGGGCAGCCCGTCGAGCGCATCGAAAAGGATGTGGAGCGCGATTACATCATGAATCCGGAACAGGCCAAAGAATACGGGATGATTGACGACATTATTTTCAAGCACAAGTAAAGCGAGCGGAAGAGACGGTTCGGCACGTACCAAACAGTTAGCAACGATCGAGGAATCTGATTTGCTCTGGAGAAAATTCGGCCTAGAATGAAGAATAGAGACTCCGCCCAAAGCCCAGCGGAGGCGAGGCCTTCATACCCGTGAAAAAATTCAGCACCGACGAGCCGTTACGCTGTTCCTTCTGCCATAAGACGCAGGAACAGGTCGAAAAACTCATCAGTTCGCCTTCCGATTATCCGCGCGCGTACATCTGCAACGAGTGCGTGAGCGTGTGCCAGACGATTCTGGAAGACGAGAAGCGCGAACAGGCGGTGGCGCCGGCGCGGCGGCTTCCACGTCCGCCGGAGATCAAGCAATTCCTGGACGGCTACGTCATCGGTCAGGACCGCACGAAGAAAAAGCTCGCGGTCGCGGTGTACAACCACTACAAGCGGATTTTTCTGAACAAGCAGCCCGGCGACGTGGAGCTGAGCAAGTCCAACATTTTGCTGATCGGTCCGACCGGCACGGGGAAAACGCTTCTGGCGCAGACACTTTCGCGGATGCTGGAAGTGCCGTTCGCGATCGTGGACGCGACGACGCTTACGGAAGCCGGCTACGTCGGCGAGGACGTCGAAAATATTATTTTGAAGCTGCTGCAAGCGGCCGATGGCGACGTGCAGAAGGCGCAGCAGGGCATCATCTACGTGGATGAGATTGACAAGATCGCGAAGAAGGACGAGAACCCTTCGATCACGCGCGACGTTTCCGGCGAAGGCGTGCAGCAAGCGCTTTTGAAAATTCTGGAAGGGACCGTCGCCAACGTCCCGCCACAGGGCGGAAGAAAGCATCCGCACCAGGAATTCACGCCCGTGGATACGACGAACATCTTGTTCATTTGCGGCGGAGCGTTCGTGGGACTTGAAAAGATCGTGGAGAAGCGCGTGGGACGGCGCTCGTTGGGCTTCCACACCGACCCGGCTCAGACCACGGCGCAGCGGCGCAACCTGGAACTGCTGGAACAGGCGCAGCCGAGCGATCTGATCAAGTACGGACTGATTCCGGAATTCGTGGGACGCCTGCCGGTTGCCGGCGTAATGAGCGACCTGGACAAGACCGCGCTGATGAAGATTTTGACCGAGCCAAAGAATGCCCTCTTGAAGCAATACCAGCGGTTATTCGAGTTTGAAAACGTGCGGCTGCGGTTTACCGACGACGCGCTCGAGACGGTGGCGGAGTTGGCACTTCAGCGCAAAGTGGGCGCGCGCGGCTTGCGCATGATTCTGGAAGACCTCATGCTGGAGTTGATGTACCACCTTCCCATGCAGCGGAAGGTGCGGGATTTCGTGGTGACGGCGGACATGGTCCGAGGCCACGAAATCAACTGGAACCTGCTCGAGAAGGCCGGATAGGGACGGCGCGGGCAGGCCAATCACACGCTGAAGCCAGGCGAAAAGAAATTCCCGGCTGTTCTCAGGCCGGCGTTTGGGGCAGTTCAGGGGCCTAATGTTCAATCGAGAAAAGCAGGAACTGAAGCGCGTACCGATGATGCCAGTGCGGGACATGGTGATTTTCCCGCAGCAAATGACTCCGTTCATCGTGGGGCGCGAAGCCAGCGTCCGCGCGCTGGAAGAGGCGCTGGCGGGCGACAAAAAGATCTTCCTGTCGACGCAGCACGACGCTTCCGTGGACGACCCGAAACCGGAAGAGATTTACGCCGTCGGAACGCTGGCAAACATCGTGCAGAGCGTGAAGCTGCCCGATGGAAACATCAAAGTGCTGGTGGAAGGCGTGGAGCGGGCGCGGACAATTTCGGTGACGGCGGAAGAGGGATTTTTCCGGGCAACGATCCGCCTGCTGAGCGCGCGGGTGGAAGATTCGCCGCAAGTGAAGCAGGTGGTGGAGAAGGTGACCGGACTGTACGAGCAGTTCATCAAGCTTTCGCAGAGCCTGAATTACGAGACCATGATCGCGGCGGCGCGGGTGGACGATTCCGCGCGGCTTTCGGACACCATTGCGGCAAATCTGCAGCTTCCCGTGGACGAAAAGCAGGACCTGCTGGAGATGGTGGATCCGATGGAGCGGCTGAACCGCATCGGAGACATCCTGGAAATCGAGCTGGAAAAGCTCAACGTGGACCGCAACATCAATACGCGCGTGAAGCGTCAGATGGAGCGCGCGCAAAAAGAGTATTACCTGAACGAAAAGCTCAAAGCGATCCAGAAGGAACTGGGGCGCGGTGAAAAAAGCGAAATTGACGAGCTGAAGAAGAAGATAGACACCGCGGGGATGTCCAAGGAAGTCCACGAGAAGGCTTCGACGGAACTGAAGCGGCTGGAATTGATGCCGCCGATGTCCGCCGAATCCACCGTGAGCCGCAACTACCTGGACTGGCTCCTGGCTGTGCCATGGAAGAAGCGCTCGAAGGAAATCCGGGACATCAAGGCAGCGGAAGAGATCTTGAACAAGGAGCACTACGGGCTCGAAAAGATCAAGGACCGCATCCTGGAATTTCTGGCGGTGCGGCAACTGGTGAAGAATCCGAAGGGATCCATCCTGTGCTTTGTCGGGCCACCCGGCGTGGGCAAGACCTCGCTGGCGATGTCCATCGGGCACGCGACAGGGCGCAAGTTTGTGCGCGTTTCCTTGGGCGGCGTACGGGATGAAGCGGAGATTCGCGGGCACCGGAGGACGTACATCGGGGCGCTGCCGGGCCAGATCATCCAGATGATGAAAAAGGCCGGAACGGTGAATCCGATTTTCGTGCTGGACGAAGTGGACAAAATGTCCATGGATTTTCGCGGCGATCCATCGGCGGCGCTGATGGAAGTGCTCGATCCGGAACTGAATCACGCATTCACGGACCACTATCTCGACGTGGAATACGATCTTTCAAAAGTAATGTTCGTATGCACAGCGAACGTGCTGCATACGATTCCGCAGCCGTTGCAGGACCGCATGGAAATCCTGCGGCTGCCGGGCTACACGGAGCAGGAAAAACTGGAAATCGCCAAGCGTTTTCTGGTGAAGCGGGCGCTGGAAGCCACGGGATTGAAAGAAGGAAATCTGAGCTTCACGGACGATGGATTGCTGCACATGATCCGGCACTACACGCACGAAGCCGGAGTGCGCAGCCTGGAGCGCGAAATCCAGAACATCGCGAGGAAGATCGCGCGGAAGGTTGTGGCCGAAAAAGATCCCGTGAAAGTGGAGATCACGGCCGAGAATGCCAAAGAATATCTGGGAATCCTGAAGTATCGCGAATTCTGGCTGGAAAAGCACAACGAAGTGGGACTGACGACGGGGCTGGCCTGGACGGAAGTGGGCGGCTCGGTGCTGGCGACAGAAGCCACATTGATGGAAGGCAAAGGGCGGCTGACGCTCACGGGCAAACTGGGCGACGTGATGCAGGAATCGGCGCAAGCGGCGATGAGTTACGTGAGGTCGCGGTCGGAGCGCATGGGCCTTGCCAAGGATTTCTACCGGACGCTCGATATTCATGTGCACGTGCCAGAAGGCGCGATTCCGAAGGACGGGCCTTCCGCGGGAATCACGATCTGCACTTCGATCGCGAGTGCGCTCACGCGCATTCCGGTGCGCTGCGACGTGGCTATGACCGGCGAAATTACGCTGCGGGGCAAAGTGCTGCCGATCGGCGGGGTAAAAGAGAAGCTCCTGGCGGCCCACCGAATGGGCTTGCGCACGATACTGCTTCCGAAGGACAATGAGAAGGACCTGGCGGACATCCCGCAGGAGATCCTCTCGAGTCTTACGATTCATCCTGTAGAGACGATGGACGAAGTGCTGCAGATCGCGCTCGAGCGGCCAATTGTGCCCGTCGAGCACGCCGGAGTACCGCCTGTAGCGGAACCGTTTGTGGCCGGCGCCGAGAAGGACAAAAGTTTGACCAACTAAGGAAGCGAAGCACGAGCCCCGTTCGTCCTGCGGACGGCTGCCCGTACGCAAAGGCTCCGCGAGCTCTTTCGTTGTGTTAGGTCTGGTTAGCCCCTCCTGGACGGTCGTTCTGGAAACCGCCAGTGCGGTGCACCATCCCATCATCAAGCGGTCAATTTCAGAAACAAACTCTAATAAAAAGTGCAGTAAAGGAAATATGGCAAAAGAAACAGTAGAAGGAAGCAATCAAATGAGCATCAGCCTAGCCGAGCTCAAGGAAAAGAACATCACGGACCTGGCGAAGATCGCCAAGGACCTCAACATCCCCGGCGCGAGCGGGATGCGCAAGCAGGAACTGATTTTCCAAATCCTGCGGGCGCAGACGGAGAAAAACGGATTGATCTTCAGCGAGGGAGTGCTGGAATGCTTGCCGGACGGATTCGGATTCTTGCGAGCGCCGGAATACAACTATCTGCCGGGGCCGGACGATATCTACGTGTCGCCATCGCAAATTCGCAAATTCGATCTGCGGACGGGCGACACGGTCAGCGGGCAAGTGCGGCCGCCGAAAGACGGAGAACGGTATTTTGCGCTGATCAAGGTGGAGGCAGTCAACTTCGAAGATCCGGAAGTGGCTCGGAACAAAATTTTCTTCGACAACCTGACGCCGCTCTATCCGCAGGGCCGGCTGAAGATGGAGACGGCGAAGGAAAACATGACTGGGCGGGTGCTGGACCTGCTGTGCCCAGTGGGCAAAGGGCAGCGCGGATTGATCGTTGCTCCGCCGCGCACGGGCAAGACGATGATGCTGCAATCCATCGCCAATTCGATCACGACCAACCATCCGGAAGTCGCGCTAATCGTGCTGCTGATTGACGAACGGCCGGAAGAAGTGACGGACATGCAGCGGACGGTGAAGGGCGAAGTGATCAGTTCGACGTTTGACGAGCCGCCACAGCGCCATATTCAGGTGGCAGAAATGGTTTTGGAAAAGGCCAAGCGGCTGGTCGAACATAAGCGCGACGTAGTGATCCTGCTGGACAGCGTGACGAGACTGGCGCGCGCGTACAACGCCGTCACACCGCCATCGGGGAAAGTTCTCTCCGGCGGTATTGACGCGAACGCGCTGCAACGGCCGAGGCGGTTTTTCGCGGCGGCACGGCACGTGGAAGAAGGCGGATCGTTGACGATCATCGCGACGGCGCTGATTGATACGGGCAGCCGCATGGACGACGTTATCTTTGAAGAGTTCAAGGGCACCGGCAACATGGAAATCAACCTGGACCGCCGGCTGGTGGATAAGCGCGTCTTTCCAGCGATTGACATCAACCGATCCGGGACCCGCAAAGAAGAACTTTTGATGCCCGCGGACGAGCTGGGCCGAGTTTTCGTGCTGCGCAGGGTGCTGAATCCGTTGTCGCCCGTCGAAGCGATGGAGCTGCTGCTGAGCAGGCTAACCAAGACGAAAAGCAACGCGGAATTTCTGGCCTCGATGTCCGCACCCGCGTGATGTAATAGAGATTCGGAACCCCCTTCCCGCGAGCTCCCCCTCTCGAGCATCGAACGCGCAATTTCCCGACCAGGCTTGGGTGACGGAGGTGTGTCCGTGTACCAGCGATTTATCGCCCGACAACCCATTCTGACGTACAAACTTGCGTTGCTGGGGTATGAGCTGTTTTTTCGGGGTGGAACAAACGGCAAAGCACCCAGCGATGCAAATGCCACTTCGCACGTGATTTCGGCGAGCACCATGCTGTTCCAATGGGAATCGCTACTGGGGCGAAGTCTGGCGTTTGTGAATTTCGGAGAGTCCGAAGTGCTGAACGGCGCAGCGTACCTCCTGCCTGCCACTTTGACGGTCGTGGAACTGGCGCCGTCCCTTCCCGCGAGTGCTGAAGTGATCCAGGCCTGCAAAGATCTTCAAGAGGCGAAATACCGGCTCGCGCTGGATGATTTTCGGGGACTGCCGCAGCAGCAGGCACTGCTGCCGCTGGTGGATTTTTTGAAAGTGGATTTCCGGGAAACGACAGAGAAGGAACAACTGGAAATCAGCCGGAAATATGGGGGGGCACACGCTGCGTTGGTGGCCAAGAAGGTGGAAACGTGGAAGGACTTCCGCTACGCGAAAGCACTGCAATACCACAATTTCCAGGGATTCTTCTTCCTTGAGCCCCAGGTGCTGGAGAGGAAGGAAATTGCCAGCACCAAGGCAAACGCATTGCGGCTACTGCAGGCTATCCACGAAAACCCGATGAATCTTCGGCGCATCGAGGAGATCCTGAAACAGGAGCCGGCCTTTAGCGTGAAGCTGTTGCGGTACCTCAATTCCCCGATCCTAGCGCGGCCCACGGAGATCACCTCGCTGCACATGGCAATCACCTTGCTGGGGGAACAAGAGTTTCGGCGATGGGCTTCACTCGCCGCGGTGATTACGCCAACGGAAGACAAACCGGCCGAACTGATTCGAACCGCGCTGATGAGGGCTTTTTTCTGCGAGGAAATGGCACGGCTGGCCCATCCGCACTCGGCAACGTTCGAGTTTTTTCTGGTGGGGTTGCTGTCGGTGATGAACGCAATTTTGGACCAGCCTCTGGAATACGTCGTGGGGGAACTGGCGGTCTCCGCGCGAGTGCGCGAGGCGTTAACAGGAGAGGGAAACGAGCTGCGCCAACCGCTGAACGCGGCACTGGCCTACGAACGGGGAGACTGGGCGGAATTCGCAAGGATCATGGAAAAACTGGCGATGCCGGAAGAACTCGTGCCGGATTGTTTTCTGGAGGCGAACCGCAACGTAAAGGCGCTGATGGCGTGAGAACCAAGTCACTCCCGCAAGAGTCAAAACCGTTGGCGACAGAACGGTTTGTGGCCAGACAGCCGATCTTCGACAAGAGGCTGAAAGTGTTCGGGTACGAATTGCTCTTTCGCGCCGGGCCGGAAAATTTCTTTCGTCCACACGAAGCGGCCGCGGGAAGCGTGATCGCGGATTCGCTTACGCTGTTCGACCTGCAAACGCTTGTAGGGCACGCGAGAGCGTTCGTGAATATTGACGAGGCTTCGCTGCTGAGGGATTCGGCGCGGCTGCTGCCGAAGGATCACGTCGTATTGGAATTGCTGGAGACGATCACGCCTTCGCCGGAGGTAGTGGAAGCATGCGCGAGATTGGCGGAAGACGGCTACATGCTGGCGCTGGATGATTTCATCGAGCACGCGAAATGGGAGCCGCTGATTGATACGGCCGAATTCATCAAGGTGGATTTCCGGGCGTCGGACGAGGATGCGCGAAACGAGATTTCCGAGAAATATTTGAGGCGCGGGAAACAATTGCTGGCGGAAAAGGTGGAAACGGAGGCGGAGTTGAAGGGGGCCAGGAACCTGGGCTACACGTATTTTCAGGGATATTTCTTTTGCAAGCCGGCGATGGTTTCCACGAAGGAGATTCCGGGGCAGAAACTGAACTACGTGCGGCTGCTGAACGCGATCGCGGCTCCCGAACTGAACTTCGCGAACGTCGAGGAGATTTTCCGGCAGGATCCTTCGCTGACGTACCGGCTGCTGCGCTACCTGAATTCGCCACTGAAGGGATTTCGATCGGAGATCAACAATATAAGGCATGCAATCAGTCTACTGGGCGAAGTGGAGTTCCGGCGATGGGTGGCCATTGTGGCCGTGGTATCACTGTCGGGAGGAAAACCGCCGGAGTTGGTGCGCACAGCACTCACGCGAGCTTACTTCTGCGAAGAGATAGCACGGCCAGCCGGCATGGCGACGAAGGGCCCCGACCTGTTCCTGATGGGGCTGCTCTCCGTGACGGACGCGCTGCTGGACCAGCCCATCGAGCAGGTGCTGAAGAATCTGCCGGTCACGGAACAAATTCGAAGAGCCCTGACGGACGGAAAAGGGCAATTCCGCGACGTTTACGAGACGCTACTTGCTTACGAACGGGCGGATTGGACGACACTCTCCAAGGCGGCATCGCGCGTGGGACCGATCGAAGAGGTCATCCCGCAATGCTATGTTTCCGCGGCGGGGCGAGCGGGTATGGTAACGACATGAACGATAAATGAGCGCAGCGGCCGCTGACGGATCTCGCACCCGCCTTTCCCTGCAGGCAGAGTGATCCTCGTGTGCGCGAGGGTTCGGACGTGTACTGGACGAGAAACCAGATGAAGCGGCCCGAAGCGCGCCCTTCGGCGGGTTACGCCAAAGACCAAGAAATCACAGGCAAATGAAAATACCTGCGGACAGATGGTCCGAAACCGGACGATTCGGGAATTGAGTTAGTAGGACGCGGGCAAGAAGCGGACGAGACCCTGCCGCGTCATTCTTTGCGGCCCTGCAAAGCGTGTGTCGTGTTTCATGGTCTGTCCTTTATGCCCAGTAAGGAATCCACAAAAAAGCGGAACCAACCGAGGTAACTTGAAAGTAAAGGAATTTCGAAAAATCGTCAAGGGCTATTTTTACAATCGCTCAATTCAAGCCATTTGTGGGACAAGTTGTTTATTCTGAAGTACCTATGGAACTCTACCGGAAGAAGATGCTTCCTGCCTAATCCAGCGCCGCATACGGGGCTCGAGGACCGTGAGAGGAAGAGCACCGTTTTCGAGGATGGCGTCGTGGAACTTGCGCACGTCAAAGCGGGGACCGAGACGACTTTCAGCTTCCTTGCGAAGTTTGCTGATCTCCAGCTGGCCAAGCTTGTACGCGAGAGCCTGGCCGGGCCAGACGATGTAGCGATCAATTTCGACGACGATGTCCTGATCGGTTTTGCCGGTGTTGTCCTTGAAATATTGAATGGCCTGATCGCGCGTCCAACCCATGGAGTGCATTCCGGTATCCACGACGAGGCGCACGGCGCGCCACATTTCATAGGTGAGCTGGCCGAACTTGGAGTAGGGATCAGTGTAAAGGCCGAGATCTTCGCCGAGGCCTTCGGAGTAAAGAGCCCAGCCCTCGACGAAAGCGGAGTAGCCGACGTGCTTTCGGAACTCGGGGACGTCCGGGAGTTCCTGGGCGAGGGAAATTTGCAGATGGTGGCCGGGAACGGCTTCGTGCAGCGTGAGCGCTTCCATCTCCCATTTGGGGCGCGCGGAGAGCTTGTAAGTGTTCACGAAGAAATAGCCGGGACGGCCGGCAGAAGGAGCGCCGGGCTGATAGTAGGCGGTGGTTTGAGAAGGTGCCTTGAAATCGGGAATGGGAATGACGCCATACTGGTTGCGCGGAAGCTTGCCGAATTCGTGGACCAGTTCGGGATCAATGCTTTTGGCGATGACCTTGTAAGCGTTGACGAGATCTTCTTCTTTCGTGAAATAGAACCGCGGGTCGGTGCGGAGAAACGTGGTGAAATCCTGGAAGCTGCCTTTAAATCCGGTGGAAGCAATGACTCGATCCATTTCGGCGCGGATGCGTTTGACTTCGCTGAGGCCGATTTCGTGAATTTGCTGGGGCGTGAGGTTGGTGGTGGTCTGCCAGCGAACGTGGAAGGCATAAGCGGCGGCCCCGTTGGGAAGAGCGGTCGCGGCGATGGAGCCACGGCAGGCGGGTATGTAGGCTGAGGCGAGATAGTCGTGGAGTTCCTGAAATGCGGGAGCGTCCGCGGTGGAATAGATCTTTTCAGCGCGGTTAATGAGGCGAGTGCGGTCACCTTCGGAGATCGAAGGAGGGAAATCCGTGAAGGGCGCGAGCAAAGGACTCTTCAAAGGATCGGAGGGAATCAGATCAGCAACCTGCTTGGGGACGTCGCGCATGGTGATTTTCGGCGGGGAGTAGCCGCGCTGCAGGCCGGCTTTCAGCAGGGCGATGTTTTCCTCGACGGCGGGCGGGAGAGCATCGAGACGGGCGAGGATGTCCTCGTAATCGGCGACGCTCTGATGCGGCATGGAAGCGATCGTGGAAGCAGCGCCCTGCTGGATTCCTTCCATTTGAGTGAGCGGCATCCAGAGATTGTGGGGCTCGACATTACGGAACGGAATGGCGTCGTCGCCGTATTGAAGGCCTTCGGCGGAGGTTTTGAGCAGATCGAGATAGAGGTCGTAATTGAGCTGCTCCGAAGACGGCAAGGAAGCGCGGCTGAATTTTTCAAGCGAAGCGAGCGCATCAAGAAGATGCTTTTTGTGTGCTGCAATGCCGGCCGGCGAGTAATCTGTCCAGCGGCGATTCTGGCCGGGGAAACCGACCTCGGTGGCGCTCTCCGGATACTCTTCCATCCACTGCTTCCAGTCGGCAGCGAGAAAGGCGCGAAAGGATTTCGCGGCTTGTGTGTGTGCCGGCGTTTCCGATTGCGCAAACGCCAGCAACGGCGCGATGAAGAGACCTGCTGCGAGACTCAAGAAAACGAGAGAGCCGAACCGCATCACGATTGCCTCCCCACTGCTTTGCTAATTTCGTTTTCGCGCTCGCGAGCGAGGAGGACAATGACGCGGGCGGACTCCTCGACATCCATGGCAGTGTTGTCCAGAAGAACGGCGTCGCCAGCGCGGACAAGAGGAGAAACCTTGCGCTCGCTGTCACGCTTGTCGCGCTCGTGGACTTCCTCAAGCACTTGTTCGAGCGTGAGCTGTTCCCCCTTTTCCGTGTGTTCCTTCCAGCGTCGCTCGGCGCGGACTTCGGGAGAAGCATCGAGGAAAATTTTCAATTCCGCGGCAGGAAAGACGACTGTGCCAATGTCGCGCCCTTCCATCACTACCCCTCCGCCGGCGCCGGCGCGTTGCTGCTCCGCGACAAGGATAGCGCGAACGCCAGCTACGGTAGCGACGCGCGAAGCGGCCTGGCCGACTTGCGGCGTGCGGATGGATTGGGTGACGTCAATGCCGTCCATATAGACTTGATTTTTCACACCCTGCTGCTCGAGTTCCGGTTCGGGAGCCTTGAGCTCGATGCGCGTCTCTTTTGCGAGAGCTTCCAATTCCTCCTCTGAAGTCAGCGCGACGCCGCCGCCCTGAAGCGCTTTAAGGGCGAGGGCGCGGTACATTGCGCCGCTATCGAGATAGAGATAGCCGAGAATTTCCGCGACGCGGCGGGCGACGCTGCTTTTGCCGGAACCGGCCGGGCCATCAATGGCGATGGTAAGTTTACGCATTCGCATGCACGTACGCTGGCGATCTTCCCAAGCACCCGAGGTTTGTTGTTCGGAGTCCGAAGAGAGATTGCTCGCTCCCAGGACTCCGCTCGAAATGACGGGGCTTTAGACTGTACGAAAGATTAAAAACCCATGATGTTGTAGCCACAGTCCACGTAAATGGTTTCGCCGGTGATTCCGGAACCAGCGGAGGAAAGCAGGAATGCGGCCGTGGCGCCGACTTCACCGGGATCCACGTTGCGTTTAAGCGGGGCGCGCTCGGCGTGAGCTTTCAACATGTCGCTGAGGCCTGAAATTCCACGCGCGGCAAGAGTTTTGATGGGACCCGCGGAGATGGCGTTTACGCGAACGTTTTTGGGGCCGAGGTCGTTGGCGAGATAGCGGACGGTGGCTTCGAGAGCCGCTTTGGCAACGCCCATGACGTTGTATTTGGGTACGACTTTTTCTGCGCCGTAGTAGGTAAGGGTGACGACGCCACCACCTTCAGTCATGAGGGGAGCAGCAGCGCGGGCCACAGCGACGAGTGAATAGACGCTGACATCGTGCGCGATGCGGAAACCCTCGCGCGAAGTGTTGATGAATTCACCTTTCAATTCCTCGGCGGGAGCAAACGCAACGCTGTGGACGATGCCGTGAAGCAGGCCGTAGCGCGATTTCAGCTCGTCAAAGAGCATGGCGATCTGGTCGTCATGCGAAACATCACACATGAAGCCAGCAGCGCCGGGCAGCTCGGCGATGAGATCTTTGGCTTCCTGCTCGAGGCGCTCGTTTTGATAGGTGATCGCAAGACGCCAGCCGGCTTCCTGAAGCTTCTGCGCGATGGCCCAGGCGATGCTGCGCTTGTTGGCCAAGCCGAAGATCACTGCTGTCTTTTGCGAATCGGTCACGAACGCCTCGCGGAAAGAATTTCAGATTGTATGTTTCAGATACCAGAAAAAGAAGAGAAATCCAAGCCGCAGGTAGTTTACCAACGATGGCAAGCGGGTGGCCAGCAAATCGGGCGGAACATGAAGGATCCGGCGCCCGGAGAGAGGGATCCTTCGCTTCGCTCAGTCTTACGAGCCCTGGGAAAATTGTTTACGTTGGCCAAGCTGAAGCCCGGCCGCAACAGTTCGGGCGAAGAAGCGAGAAGCGATGTAATTAGATGCGGTGGAAAGCGCGTTCGATCTCTTTGACGGAATAGCGGAGGACGACGGGACGACCGTGGGGACAGCTCATGGGGCAATCGGTTTTGGCAAGCGCGGCGAGGAGCCATTCCATTTTTGTTTGATCAAGCGGCATATTGACTTTGATGGCGGCGTGGCAGGCGGTGGACGCGGCAATTTTGGCCTGGAGAGTTTCAATGGAAATTGCTGCATTTTCGGGACCGATGCCGTCGAGGATCTCGGTGAGGAGTTTCTCGGCGTCGCCCGCGGCGATGCCGGCAGGAATGGCCTGGATCGCAACGCTGCGCGGGCCCATAAGCTCGACTTCGAAACCGTTGGCGGTGAGCTCCTCGGCGATTTTTTCATGGATGACAATCTGTCGCGGGGAAAGCTCGATGACGAGAGGCATGAGCATACGCTGGGATTCGACTTTTCCGGCGCGGCGCGCTTCGAGATGCTGCTCAAAGAGAACACGCTCATGGGCGACGTGCTGGTCAACGAGCCAGAGACCTTCGCCGTTGACAGCAACAATGAAACTGGAGCTGACCTGGCCGAGAGGCTTGAGGTCGGTGATCTGGTCGGGGCGAGGGAGTGCGGCGGGTGCTTCGCCGTTCGAACCGGCAAGATTTGCGACCCAATTTGGGTGAGATGCGGTTTCGTCCGTGGCCGGGAATGCGGCGCCGGAAAATGGTTCGCCGGTTTCAAACGGAATGCGTTGATCCACGGGACGCAAAGGCTCAGCGGTGAGATCGAAGCCCCCATCTGAACCGACTCCGGAACCGATGCCCAGACTCGAGCCGAGATCCTCCATGGTCGGAATCGCCGCCCGAGGGATCCCAGACGCGGCGGGGGCGGGAGTTACCGGAGCGAGAGATGAGCCAGAAGAAAGTGGCGCAATGTGCGACTGAGCAAACGTAGAAGTACCCGCGGCGGTGGCAAAGCTGGCAATGGGGCGCGCATTCATGAGGGCCTGGCGAATCGTGTCACGCGTGAAATCGTGAACGAATTGCGAACGGCGGAAACGGACTTCGATCTTGGCGGGATGAACGTTCACGTCCACTTCGTCGTAGGGCATATCGAGAAAAAGAAGCGTGGCGGGAAACACGGCGTGCGGATGGATGTTGCGATAGGCTTCGTGAATGGCGTGGAGGATGAGTCGGTCGCGAACCAGGCGGCGATTCACGAAGATGTAGATGCCGTTGCGATTGGGACGCTGAATTTCCGGGCGCGAAGTGAAACCCGTTATCGTGAGCGAGCTTTTTTCCTCTTCGGGATCGAGATCCGGTTCCGTGATGGCTGCGCGGAAAGGCGAGGAAACGGACGGGATTTCGACGAGTTCGTCGAGAGCCCGTCGGCCAAAGAGCTGGTAGACGCGATCGGCAATTCTTTCTGCGGGCGGGCAATTGAGGATTTCCTGGGTCGGGGTTGCAAGAAAAAATTGTTTGGAAGGATTCGCGAGAGCGTAATGCGTGACGAGCGAAGCGATGTGGCCGAGCTCCGTGGTATCGGACTTGAGGAATTTGCGGCGGGCCGGGACACTATAGAAAAGGTCGGCGACGCCGATGGTGGTGCCCGCGGGCAATCCGGCGGGCTTGACGCTGACGAGCTTGCCTCCGGCGAATTCGATGCGCGTGCCTTCGGCTTCCGCAGGATCGCGCGTTTCAAGCAAAAGGCGCGAAACAGCGGCGACAGAAGGAAGCGCTTCGCCGCGGAAGCCGAGCGTGGCGATGGAGAGAAGGTCGTCAGCGGTGCGGAGCTTGCTTGTGGCGTGGCGCTCGAAGGCGAGAAGCGCGTCGTCATGGGTCATGCCATGGCCGTCGTCAATCACTCGAATCATGCGCTTGCCGCCCGCTTCGACTTCGACGCGGATGGAATTCGCGCCCGCATCGAGCGCGTTTTCAAGAAGCTCCTTGACGACGGATGCGGGGCGCTCGACGACTTCGCCGGCGGCGATCTTGTTGGCGACGGATTCGGGAAGAATGCGGATGCGGCTCATTGGCTTCCGTCCACTGAGGCATTAGTTTCTTTAGAAGGCCGGGGCTTCAGCCCCGGCGTGAGCGAAGCTGCGTTACGGGCTTTAGCCCCTGAAGCCATGGAAAATCTCAAAGGCAACGAGTCCAGCGCAAATCTACCTGAGGCTGAAGAATACGGCCAGTCCTTAAAGTTGTTGACCAAGCCTGCGCGGACTGGATTCGTTGCTATGTACTCGGCCTTGGATTGCCAGTCGCTTGCGTCGCGGACCGTCCAGTCGTGGAATCCAACTTGCCAGATCTCCATTTTTTGGTGGCGGGCTTTATGAATTCGATGCGAGCTTCCACCCTTGATAAGCTGCATTACCTCCTCGAGGCTAACCGAGTGATCCGGCGTGAGAAGGAGATGAAGATGGTCAGGCATGACGACAAATTCGTGAAGAAGATAAGCGTTTCGATCGCGATAGTGGAAGAGAGTGTTGATAAGGATTTCAGCGTTTTCAGGAACTTGGAAGATGGTGCGGCCTTGCCAACACTTGGTAGTGACGAAGTAAGAGCTCCCTGAGTGGGATCGGTGTTTTGGAGTGGCCATCTCTATAGCCTTACTTCAGGGGCTAAAGCCCCTTTTTGGCATTGCTCGTTGCGCGGGGGCTGAAGCCCCCGCCTCCTAAAGAAAGGGGCCCAAGCACGTCATTTGCGCTTTGACTCGTCAGTCTTCAACCACAAATCTGAGCCTTGATCCTGGTGCTCAACGAGCCACCAAGCATCGCCGCCCACCAAAGGAAATGATTGATAGTCTGCACCGCGCGGGCACGACAGCATCACCGATCCTCCCGCGCCTCTCGAGCCCCGATCGAATGCTACCCTCCACATTCCACCGCATTTACATCTGAAGGTCCAGACGTTTGGCAGAACCTGAATGTGCAGTTCGTCCAGTTGAGTGGCATCAACCTCGCTGGGCGATTCGGCCATGAGGTCCTGGGCGGCGGTGGTTTTGGGGAAGGCGACGACTTCGCGCAGGGATTTTTCGCCGGCGAGGAGCATGGCGACGCGATCAATGCCGAGAGCGATTCCGCCGTGTGGCGGCGTGCCGTAGGTGAGCGCGTCGAGGAAAAAGCCAAAGCGGCGACGAAGCTGCTCTTCGCTGAGGCCAAGAGCGCGGAAGACGCGTTCCTGGACGTCCTGGCGATGAATCCGGATGCTGCCGGAGCCGAGCTCGTAGCCATTCAATACGAGATCATAGCCTTTGGAGCGGATTTCGCCGCGGCGCTCGGGCTGTTCGAGAAAATCGATGTCCTCCTCGACGATGCCTGTGAAAGGATGCTGCGCGCTGGCCCAGGCCTTTTCGGTTTCGCTCCATTCAAAGAGCGGAAAACCGGTGAGCCAAGCGAATTTCCATTGCGATTTGTCAATAACGCCGAGGGCTTCACCGAGTTGCAGGCGAAGCTGACCGGCGAGGAGTGCGGCAGCTTCGGTGCCTTTGATTTGCTGCTT
>DATIXL010000024.1:0-19680 GCA_035518615.1 Terriglobales bacterium
GTCAGCCTGGGCGGAGTTCTCGTCAACACGCTGGCCTTCTTCGGTGGTGGCCTCCTCATTGGCCTGGACACGCTCGTCTCTCAAGCCTTCGGCGCGGGGAAACGCGAGGACTGCCATCGCTCGTTAATCACCGGAATCTACCTGAGCCTTGTACTCACGCCGTTTCTCATGGCTCCAGTCTGGCTGTTCGGCCCGCTTCTCCGTGCTTTCCGTGTTGCCCCGGATGTCATTGCGCTCACGGTTCCCTATTCCAAGGCCATGGCCTGGGGCACGCTCCCGCTGCTTCTTTATTTCGGCGTCCGGCGCTGTATGCAAGGTATGAACATCGTGCGGCCGATTGCCTTCGCGCAGGTCACCGGCAACCTCATCAACGCGGTCGGCAACTGGATTCTGATCTACGGCAAATGGGGAGCTCCGGCGATGGGGGCCGTAGGTTCCGGATGGTCCACCGCCTGGGCCAGGATTTACCTCGCGGCGGTTCTCGTCGGCTATCTCCTGTGGTACGACCGGCGGCACCGCACGCAGCTCTTGCAAACGCCTATTCAACCCGACCTGGCCCGCATCAAGCGTCTCGTCGCCCTTGGATTTCCCGCTGCCATGCAGCTCACCGTCGAGATCGGCGTTTTTGCCGTTATCACCGCGCTGATCGGGCGGCTTGGCGCCGTCGCGCTTGCCAGCCACCAGATCGCCATGAACACCGTTTCATTCACATATATGGTGCCGCTGGGAATCTCTTCGGCTGCGGCGGTGCGCGTCGGGCAAGCCATTGGGCGCAAGGACGTTCGCGGCGCGGGCGCTGCTGGAAACACCGCCATTTTCCTGGGCGCTTCGTTCATGTCCCTTTGCGGCGTCGCCTTGCTGGTCTTTCCCCGCGCGATCGCGCGTATTTACACCCCGGACGAACTGGTGATCAAAAGCACCGTACTGCTTCTCGCGGCGGGCGCCGCGTTCCAGCTCTTCGATGGAATCCAGACCGTCGCGACCGGCGCGCTTCGCGGCACCGGCGACACTCGTACTCCCATGTTGTGCCATTTCACGGCATATTGGCTGATCGGTTTGCCGCTGGGGATCTGGCTCTGCTTTCACCGCGGCTGGGGTGTGCTGGGGCTCTGGATTGGCTTCAGTGTGGCTCTGATCCTGATCGGGATCGTCCTGCTCTTCACCTGGCGCCGTACGGTTCGGCGCCTCAAGGTCTGACGCCAACGGCTTCCTGCAAACTACATCTTGTAGCGGCCCAAATCCTCATCCGGAAGACCTTCGAGGTAGTTTCGCAACTGCTCGCTATTGGTGCGCTCCGCGAGCGCAGAAGTCACTTTCGAGTTTTTCAAAACCTGCTCGTCCACAAAAATCGGACAATCCACGCGAAGAGCCAGCGCCAGCGCATCGCTCGGCCGCGAATCAATGGTCATCATTTCGCCTTCGCGCTCCACCCAGATCAGCGCGTAAAACGTGTCATCTTTCAGATCGCTCACCACTATCTTGTCCACGCGCACGTCCAGGCCCAGGAAGACATTCTTCAGCAGGTCGTGCGTCATCGGCCGGGGCGTCTGCACTTTCTCGATTTCCAGAGCGATGGCATTCGCTTCAGGGACGCCCACCCAGATGGGAAGAATGGTGTTACCGTGCACGTCTTTAAGGACTACGATCGGCATGTTCGTCACGGGGTCAATCATCAGGCCGCGGATTCTCATCTCGATTTCCATCGCGTCCTCCCCATACACGAATACCTTCTCTACTCGCATTTTTATCATCATGCAAGCCGGGATACAACAGACTCGATGCTGAAATTGTCGGACGCTAAACGACGTGTTCGCCGGCCAGGCTGTTGGGTCCGGCCGCGAGCACTTTCACGCGTATGTATTTGCCCAGAAGTCCATTGTGTGAGGAAGTCAGATTCATCACGCGATGGCAGGAAGTGTGCCCGGCCCACTGGTTTTCCCGCCGCGACTTCCCTTCCACCATCACTTCGAAAATCTTGCCGATCAATTTCTCATTTCCGGCCGTCTGAATATCCCTCTGTTTCGCTTGCAGCTCCGCCAGTCTTCGGCCCTTTTCCTCTTCCGGAATCGCATCCGTCATGGCTTGCGCCGGAGTGTTGGGCCGCGGCGAATATTTGAATGAAAAAATTCCTTCGTACTTCACTTCGTCCAGCAGGCTCAGCGTTTCTTCAAAATCCTTTTGCGTTTCGCCTGGAAATCCCACAATGATGTCCGAGGTAATTGCGATCGGCCGCTTCGCCTCGCGTATCATGGCAATCTTTTCCAGGTACTCTGCACGCGAGTACGTCCGCTGCATCGCCCGCAACACTTTCGTGGATCCGCACTGCACCGGCAAGTGCACGTGATTGCAGACGGTCTCGTTGGCTTCGATCGCCTCCACGATGTCCGGCGTGAAATCCTTTGGATGGGAAGTGGTGAAGCGCACGCGCCGGATTCCCGGCAACTCCGCCGCGGCCAGCAGGAGTTCCGAAAAGCGCATTTTCCGTGGCGAGGGATCGGCGTAGGAATTCACGGTTTGTCCGAGAAATTGCACTTCGGAGTAACCGAGATCGGCGAGCTGGCGCAGTTCACGGAGGACCGAATCGCTGGCGCGGCTGCGCTCCGGCCCACGCGTGTGCGGCACCACACAGTAGGTGCAGGCTTTGTCGCAGCCTTCGATGATGGTCAGATAAGCGCGCCAGGGATTGTCCCGCCGCGTCATTTCCGTTTCAAAGGTTTCGTCCGTGTCGGTATCGAGACCGGTAACGCGGCGATTTCCATTTTCGAGCTGTGCAAGAAGTTCCGGAAGTTTGCGATAGCTGGCCGATCCGCAAACCAGACTCACCCACGGAGCGCGTTCGAAAATCTCTTCGCCCTCCTGCTGCGCAACGCAGCCGAGGACGCCGATCATCTTGCCTTCGCTGCGAGCGCCACGGAATTCACCGAGGCGCGAAAATACCTTGTGCGCCGCTTTTTCGCGGATGCTGCACGTGTTGTACAAAATCAGCGAGGCGGCATCCGGGGAATCCACCTGGCGGTAGCCGCGCGAAAGCAGAACCCCTGCGACTTTTTCCGAGTCGTGCTCGTTCATCTGGCAACCAAACGTTTCCAGAAAAAACGTGGCGCGGGCGGCATCTTCGGCGGAGCCGGGGACAAACGGACGGGCGACCGGCCGCGGCTGACCGGCGAGCGAATCCAATCCGATATCAAACGCCTTGCTCATGCTTGGGACGCCAGTTTAACACAGGCCATGCGCCCGGCCCTGGATCGGCGCCGATCGAAGCGGCGCGGACCGAGGCTCGTGTGCAAATAAGCAGCATTTTTACTTGACGTTTCGTTGATTCCACTTTCGGCCTATGCTACGTTGCTGAAGTCTGTAAAATTTTGTCCGAACTGAGGAAAAAACAATTCATCTGCTCACTGTTTTTCTGATTGCCGACCTCGGAACCCTATTAAACCAGACCGGCTGGGTGGCCCGCGGCGTCCTTGCAATTCTCCTGCTTTTTTCGGTGATTTCATGGGGCATGATCTTCCAGAAGCTCAGCCTCTTCGGCCGAATCCGAAGGGACAGCGATCAATTCCTTCGCATCTTCCGCGCCACACGCGGCGTTGCCAATCCACAAGCCCTGGTTTCGGCGGGTTCCCCTTTCGCGTCCGTCTACGCGGCGGGCTATCGCGAGCTGCAATCGCAAGTTGGCGGCGCGACCGGCAACCCTTCCCCGCCAAAACTCAAAAGCCTACCGGCAGTCACGGTCAACATGCAGCTTGCCTCCGCGGAAGAAGTACGGAGGGCCGAAAAAGGAATGGCCTGGCTGGCGACCACGGGATCCGTCAGTCCTTTTATCGGACTTTTCGGAACCGTGTGGGGAATCATTGACGCGTTCTCGGGTTTGGGGGCGGCAGGCGCCGCGAGCCTTCGCGCCGTCGCGCCGGGTATCGCGGAGGCGCTGATCACCACCGCCGCGGGACTTTTCGCAGCCATTCCCGCCGTTATTTTCTATAATCAATTTCTGGGAAACATCCGCGATCTGGCGCAGCGGCTGGATACCTTTGCCCTGGAAGTCGCCGCGCAGATCGAGAAGACGTTCAACTGATCGAGGCCGCCCGTCGGGCGCATCTAATCTCTATGCCGCAACTCGCCAAACAAACACAGACCTCGCTTTCTGACATCAACATGGTGCCGTTCATTGACGTCGTGTTGGTGCTGCTGATTATTTTCATGATTACCGCGCCGATTCTTCAGTCCGGGATCGAAGTGGAAGTGCCGAAGACGCACACGGTCAAAGAAATCACCGAAGAGCGCCTGGTGGTCACGATAGACAAATCGCAGCGCATTTATCTTGGCAACATGCCCGTGAACATCCACCAACTGGGATCGAAGGTTCAATCGCAACTGAAGAAACCGCAGGACGCTGTGTTTCTCCGCTGCGATGAGGCAGTGCCCTTTAACATTTTTGCATCCGTCGTGGATGCGCTCCGCGTGTCGGGAATTTCAAACATCAGTATCGTGACGGAGCCATTGAACGAACGATCGCGCACACGCTGAACCATGACCACCGCCGTCGCCAATCCGCCTGATTTCGGCCTGCGGCGCTTCCTTGTGTATTCCGGAATCCTTCACGCGCTTCTTATCGTCTGGATCGCGCTTGCAGCGGTTGGCCTCTTCAAAGGGCCGGAGTGGACGGGAGCGGGCGGTGGCGGGGACAGCGTGAAGGTGAGCCTAGTGAGCAGCGCGGGCCTTCCGATGCCGCAACCGCCAGCAGTCACAGAAAGCAAGACGGTTGATCCGACCAAGAGCCTTTACAAAGAAGAGGAAGTAAAGCCACCGCCGGAACCTCCCAAGCCCGAGGAAAAGATCCAGCAATTTAAGCACGAAAAGCCTCTTCCTCCATCCCGCAAGTCCCGAATCATGGAGAATAAGACTCCCATTCCAGACAACGCAGTTCCTGGACCATCCAGCGGAGCGCCGAAGGTTCCCACGGGCTATCAGTCTGTACAGGGGAGCGGCCAAGGTCCCATCTCTGCGCAATCACAGGGCGGAGGGGATTTCGCGTCGCGCTATTCCTGGTACATCGAAGCGGTAAAGCGCCGGATTCAGGGCAACTGGCTACAGAACACGATTGATCCAGCAGTTCGAGCGGGGCGCACCGCTCATGCCGTGGTGCAATTTACGATCGAGCGCGACGGCACCGTCAAGGACATTCACGTCACGCAGGGCAGCGGGAATTACTCGATGGACAATTCCGGACTGCGTGCTGTTATTGCGTCAAATCCGATGCCGGCGCTGCCAAACGACTACTCAGGTTCTTATGTCACCGTTGTTTTTGATTTTGATCTTTCATTGAATCAATGAAACGCCCAGCCATGCACGTGCCGTCCAAACTTTGAGTCCGGGAGGTTCTGTTGTCTGCTCGCCTAAACCGCACTTCGTTCATTCTTTCTGTTCTTCTCATCGCGTTCGCTTCCGTTCCCACGGCGTATGGCCAGGCGTGGTTCCGCACGGGAACCGGGTTGGGGGTTGAAAAGCCGCGGGTTGCCGTGGCGGACTTTGCGCCGCGCGAAGCAACCACCAAAGATCATGCCGCCTTGTTCACCCAGGTTGTGCGCGACGACCTGACCTACAGCGGGATTCTCGATCTGGTCAGCCCAAGCTTTTATCCCGCGCAACAGCCGAGCGTGCCCTCGGAATTGCGGTTCCTGGACTGGACAGCGACCCCGTTGAACGCGCAGTACACGGCGTTCGGCAATCTCTCCGAGAATGGCACGGAAGTGGCGATTCAGGCATGGCTCTATGACGTCACCAACCCTTCTTCGCAACCGGTCGTGGGCAAGGTGTATCGCGGAGCTCCCACGGACGACCAAGTTCGGCTGTTTGCACATCAATTCGCCGACGAGATCGTTATGCGGCTTTCTGGCGGGCTCCCCGGCATCGCTTCGACGCACATCGCATTTGTCCGCGGACCTGAAGGTCGCAAAGAGATTTGGGAAGTGGATTACGACGGCAATAACCAGCACCAACTGACGCATTTGAACACGATTTCACTCACGCCGCGGTGGTCTCCGGATGCATCGCGAATTGCGTTCACTTGTTTCAAGCCGGGTCCGCAAATCTGTATGTATTCGATGGATCTGAACAAGGTTGTAGCCTTCCCGCGATACGGCGGCACGAACAGCGCCCCCACGTGGGCGCCGGACGGCACGCAGATCATGTTTTCGTCGTCCATGAACGGCAACCCGGAACTGTACGTGGTCAACGCTGACGGGGGACGCCCGAAGCGCATTACTTACTCTTCCGGCGCGAGCACTTCGCCAACCTGGAATCCGAAGACCGGGCAAACCGTGGTTTTTGTGAGCGACCGCAGCGGATTGCCCAAACTCTATATGATGAATTCGGACGGCACCAACACAGTTCCGCTCGATCTGCCGGATAAAGGCTACCTGATTGATCCGGCGTGGTCGCCGAACGGCCAATTGATTGCATTTAGCTGGCGTCGGCCCGACGGAAACTACGACATCTATCTCATGGACGTGGGTTCGCGAGACATTTTGCAGATCACGCGCGATTCGGGAAGAAATGAGCGTCCCAGCTGGGCGCCCGACGGACGGCATATCGTTTTCGAATCCACGCGGACGGGCACACGGGAGATCTGGACCATGCTGGCCGACGGTACAGAAACGCGCCAGTTAACTACTACGGGACACAACGAGAGCCCGAACTGGTCGCCGCGATAAATTTGACGCTGCACGATGTATAATATATCGTGTTACGAGATTTCGCCCGGACCCAGCCCGCTGGTGGTTTATCTTGACTTGGTGGGAGAAGTCGGGGGGAGTCTATCCGTCAAGGAGGAAAAGGAATGAGAGAGGCCACACGACCTGTCCATCGTGTTTGTTTAGTCGCCGCTTTTGCCGCGGCAATGCTGGCGATCGGATGCGCCAAGAAGGCAACTCCGCCACCGCCACCACCACCGCCGCCACCACCGGCAGCTCGACCGACGGTGACGTTGCAGGCCAACCCCACGGCCATGAAGAAGGGTGAAAGCTCGACCCTGACATGGTCCTCGACGAACGCTACGCAGTTGACGATTGCTCCTGACGTCGGCGCGGTGGCTCCCGAAGGCAACACTACAGTTTCTCCATCGGATTCCACCACGTACACGGTGACGGCCAGCGGTCCTGGAGGATCTGCCGACGCCAGTGTCCGCGTGACCGTGGAAGCTCCGCCTCCACCGCCGCCTCCCCCTGCAGAGAAGACCTGGCAGGAGCTATTCACGCAGGAGGTGCAGGACGCGTACTTCGATTACGACAAAGCGGATATTCGTCCTGACGCCCGTGAAGCCCTCGGCAAGACGGCGGACTTCCTCCGCAAGTATCCGGAGGCGAAGGTTACCATCGAGGGGCACTGCGACGAGCGTGGCTCGACGGAATACAACCTGGCGCTTGGCGACCGGCGCGCCCATGCCGTGAAGGAGTATCTGGTTTCGCTGGGAATTTCCGCGGACCGGATGAACACCATCAGCTACGGCAAGGAGAAGCCGTTCTGTGACGAGCACAACGAGGCATGCTGGCAGCAGAACCGGCGCGGCCACTTCATTCCCCAGCAGTAAGGGGAGCTTGACGGCGCACTTGAAACCACCAGCCTACTGACGGATAGGCAACAAACAGAGCCGCGCGGAGGAGGAGAACCCACCATTCTCTTGCCACCGCGCGGCTCTCTCGTTAGAGTGAGGATGTAGTTCCAGCCCGTATGCCGGCTGCTTTTAAGCCGCCCAGGAAAAACAGGAGGAAGTTCCATGCAATTTCGGAATATTGCGAAGTTCGGAGCAGCGATGCTTGCCGGCGCGATTGCGGGCAGTCTGGCCGGGCCGCGGCCGGCGGAGGCTGTTGCGCGGGAGATTATCGAGCTGCAGCGCGACGTCACGACCCTGTTGCAGGGACAGAAAGACCTGTCCACGCAGATGACGCAGGACCATACGGTCATCAAGACGGTGGTTCAGCAGGGCAGCGACAACGTGGACAAGCTGAACACCACGATGGGCTCGCTGCAAAAATCGGTGCAGGACGTTCAGGCGAACTCGGGCGCGCGGCTGGACACGATGTCCACGCAGCTCCAGGGTTTGTCGGACAATCTGGAAGAGATCAAGTCGCGGATCGGCAAGCTGAATCAACAGCTGGTGGACTTGCAGAGCTCCGTGCAAGGCATTGACGCCAAGCTCTCGGGCAACGCTCCTGCTGGCGGCGCGCCTCCAAGCGCCAGCGCCTCGCCCAATTCCGGGCTGAATCCCTCTACTAGCCCAGCCGCTACGGGAAGCTCGAGCGTGGTTCCGGCAGGAGCCCCTAACGCCGACACACTGTACTCAAATGGTCTGCGCGATATCACGAGCGGAAAGTACGATCTGGCGCGTTCCGAGTTCACGGACTATCTGAAATATTATGGGGACACGGATCTGGCGTCGAATGCGCAATTTTATCTTGGGGAGATCGCATACGCCCAGAAGCGGTTCAGCGAGGCGGTGACGGAATACGACAAGGTGCTCAACAATTATCCCAAGAGCTTCAAACTGGCCCCGGCACTCTTCAAGAAGGGGATGGCGCTTCTGGAGCTGGGCCAGAAGACCTCTGGGGTGCGGCAGTTGAGGGAAGTGGTGAAACGTTACCCGGGAACGGAAGAAGAGCGCCGCGCGCGCGCGAAACTGAAGGAACTTGGCGTCACGGTGTCAGCGAGCGACTAGCCCGCCTCGATTCCCGCCGGTTCCCAGCGCTCTCCTCCCCGCTGTTTATCCCCGCTCTACGCTATCCAGCTAATTGGCCGGAACTTGCGCTGTTTGCGAAGCATCCGCGCTAAAGAGGGTAACTTCCACGCGGCGATTTTTGGAGCGTTCATCCCGGGTTTTCTGATCGTTGACTGGCTTATCTTCACCGAGGCCAACGATCTGAATGCGGTAAACCGGAATGTTTTTCTCCGCCACGAGATAGGTCTGAACGGCCTGCGCGCGGCGGCGGCTGAGTTCCAGATTGTATTCCGCGGTACCGGTCTTGTCCGTAAAGCCCTGAATCGCAATGAAGTAGCGCTTCAGGGCCCCCATCTGCCCTCCGGTCAACTGATCGAGCGCCTGCTTGGCGTCCGGCTCGAGCTTGTCCGAATTGAATTTGAAGAGCACGGTCGCTTCGCCGGCGGACTTGTAGTCATCCAGATTGGCAATGCGGTCGTTCAGTTCGTTACGCAGGTCGGTCCGGACCGTGTCCGCCTTCTTGGAGGCAGCATCGGCCCTGGTCAGCGCGTCACCGGCGCGGGCGTCAGCCGAGTCTGCTTTTTCCGCCGTGGCGTTCAGCTTGACTTCGTCGGTTTCCAACTGCTTTTGGGTACCCTGTTGATTCTTGTCCACATCATTGAGCCTGGCGTGAACAGGGTCCACCTGTTGCGCCACGTACTTTTTCGTTGCGCAGCCTGCCAGAAGCAAGAGACCCGCTGCGAAGGTCACTGGAATGGCCCATTTCATAGTTTCGATCCTCCACGCACAGTATTAGAAAAACCCCCTGAATGTTTCGGCCGCCGTTGGGCGGGACAGCGTCGAACTGGTTGGAAGTCTGCTGGGAGGACTTCGCGATTCCTGCTTCTGCCGGGACAATACGTCTGCATCAGCAGTGAATCTATCTTAATCGAGATTGCTTCGTGACGCCACCCTCGGAATAAAAAAGCGGGGACGGCTGGATGCCGCCCCCGCGCTTCTTTCCGTTGTGCTCTGTGCTCTGGACTCTTGAGTGGCCCCTAGGCTCCAGTTTCCCTTACATCTTCCTTGGCCAATATTTCCGCATCCTTCGCCACGCTCTTTGCGTTGGCGTCGGGCTTCAAAAGTTTAATCGTTTTCACGAGATTGAGGGGTTTGTCCGTGTCCGCCATGCGGCACGAGGAGGTGTCCACTCCTGTCTTGATGCCCGTGGCATTTGCGCGGACGCAGGCGAAATCCAGTCCGAGGCTGTGGCTCGCATGGAGCGCCGCCAGGCAATCTGCCAGTTCCTTGAAATCCACGCAAAGGTCTTTCACGTTGGAGTTCGCAGCCACGATCCCCTGGGCCTGCAGCCTGTCGTTCAGTTTCTTGGTCTGGTCGCTATTTGCATCCTGTGAATCGCCGGTTTTCTTGGGTTCCTTTTTGAGCCAGTGAATCGGGTTGTAGGAATGCGAGCTCTCCGAGGAGGACGCCACGGCAGCGGTTGCTCCTGCTCCCGCCGGGCCTTGCGCCGCCGCCTGCCTCACTCCGAGGGTCACCCCCGTGACCATGATTGCCATAACCAGTAAGCATTTCTTCATGAAATTTCCCTCCGTTCCTTCCGCGCGGGATCCGGCCAGGGTCCACGGCACGGCAGGATTGGGCTTAGACATGAGCCACGCACTCCAATTAGCCATGCGGTTGCGAGTGCGGCCAGTCTTCCCGGGAAAGTACTCCCCCAATCGGTCACGTTGTCCTTTCGAACAGGTGGCCGTGGGAGGTTACCAGGATTGCCGGTACTGGATTCCGAGATCGTCCGACGCCGAGAAGCAGGCTGGTGCTAAGAATGCCTTAATCATCGATGGGACTTAGTGGAATTACACTTGCTTTCCTTTTTGCAGTTGTTAAAGTAAGCGTACTCCCTTCCAAAACTCAGCCCGCACATTCTCCTACCCGGGCGCCCGGAGTCGGATATGAAAGTTCGCTCTGCACTGTTTGATCGGCGCGGCGCGCCACGACATTTTTTGCACATCCCGTTGCGTGTACGGCTGTGGAAGTCGCCCTTGCCGGAACATGAGAGCGTTTCGCAGAATCTTTCAGCCATGGGTGCTTTCTTCGCGACGGAACTGCCGGTCGAAATCGGAACCGTCGTGGAGATTCGGCTGCCCATGCCGCAGGAAATCACGGGAGAACCGCTTGCGGAATGGCGATGTTCCGGCCACGTGGTCCGCGTATGTTCGGAAAATCCTCACCTGAGGCCCGGAGTGGCAATCCAGTTCGATTGCTACGAGATTGCGCGCGGATGCGCACCGTTGAGAACGGACGCGGTGACGTGAGCTGCGTTTCGGATTGTGCTCGCACTTGCCGGAAGGACAATGAGGATGAAGCGCGCGCTGGTTGTGGATGATCAACCGGAGATCTGTGAACTGCTGGCTCAGACTTTGCAATCCGCCGGCCTTGAGACGCTCACCTTGCAGGCAAGCGGAGATGCGCCGGAGTTTCTGACCGAGAACAAATTCGACGTCGTGTTCCTCGATTTGCACATGCCCAACCTCGATGGCATTGACCTCCTGCGTCACATTCGCAAGTCCCTGAACAATCAAACCACACCTGTCATTCTTCTGAGCGACGATCAGCGGCCCAGCGCTCTCTCCGTCGCGTTTGACGCCGGGGCCAGCTTTTTTCTCTACAAGCCGCTCGATAAGGAGCGTGTGCTGAAAATTCTTCGGGCTGCTCAAAGCGCGTTGGATTACCGGCAACGGCAAACGAGGCGGGTGAAATTGCGCGCCCCAGTTCAAATTCGATGGGGAGCGGAGGTAATGGAAGGGGAGACCGTTGATATGAGCATGAGCGGCGTATTGCTCAAGTGTTCCAGGCTGATTCCCGTCGGCTCTCCCGTGAACCTCAAACTTTATCTCGCCCCGAACGGCCGGCCGGTAACCACACAAGGCTCGGTGGTTCGCCTCGAGCAGGAGAATCGTATCGGCATCCGCCTGAACAATCTCGCCATGCAGGACAGCATGCAACTCCAGGAATTTCTGCTTCCGTTGATCTCCGTGGATTGATTGTCTTTCACTCCGAGCGGCAATTTCCATTTCTTTCGCAGTCATGTTATTGTCCAATTCTTAATGGAACGGATGGCGCCGGCCGCACCACACCGTCGTGCCTTGGAACCGCAGCCGGCAATCAAAATATTCCCGGGAGCAGGAGAAGGCTATGTCGGTCAATAAGGTGATTCTCGTGGGGCGTCTCGGGCGCGATCCGGAGACCCGCTATACGGGCGGCGGGCAGGCCGTGGCCAATTTTTCGGTCGCCACCGACGAGTCCTACCGCGACCGCAACGGCGAACGCCAGAAGCGAACGGAGTGGCACAAGATTGTGGTTTGGGGCAAGCAGGCCGAAATCGCTCAGCAGTATTTGAAAAAAGGCTCGCTGGTCTTCATTGAAGGGCGCATCCAATCCCGAGAATGGCAGGACAAAGAAGGCCAGAAGCGCACAAGTTTTGAGATTGTCGCCAATAACTTCCGCATGCTGGGCGGGCGGGGAGATGCTGCAGCTGCGACCGCAGGCGGAGGATCACCACGAGCCGGCGAAGAGTTCGATCAATCCTCTCATGTGGAAGACTCCACGGGCACATCCGGCGGGCCGGAAATCTCCGACGAGGACATACCCTTCTGATCGACGAAGGCCTGTCTTTCCGCAACCCTTATCAGTTTGGTACATAGGCCTCTCGAGCGTCCAGGCACTGAAATTCCGCCGCAACATGGTAGTTCTGCTTGATCTCCTGAACCATCCCCGGGGTGAAGCGCGCATCGGGTCCTATGTACTTGCCGGCGTAGTTTTCGAGCAGGATCACGTCGAATTTCTTATCGTGAATCCGCTGCCGGACCACCTCATCGGACCATCCGGCGTGCAGCACAAGCTGGGAGAATACATAAGGGTTGGATACCTGCACCGGCTTGCCGGTGAGCAAGACCGCCCCCACGTTGTCCGTGAGCACCGCGTTGCCATGAGATCTCAGAAATTGATCGAGCTTTACGCACGATGCAGGGTCATCCAGAGGATCCAGCGGGATGCGATACAGTGCAAACGGAATCAGCATGGCCAGGTAGGTTCCTGCCAGGACTACCGCCGATGCGGCTGCCAACTTCCTTTCACCGAACCACGCGCTTACATACCGCCAACCATACCCGGCGCAGAAGCACAGGGCGGCATAGAGCTCCAGGAGATGGTTGGTATTCGACCCTGCTTTCCCGCTCGTTGCGGCCCCGACTCCAGCCATGAGGAAGTACAAAACTGGCAGGGCCGCTTCCCTCTTCCTCAGGTCCACAATTAAGGCCAAAAGCGATAGTCCAGCCAGGAAGGGAAACGTTCTGGCGACTCGCTCAAGATAAACGAGATAAACTATGAGCCTGTAGGCATCCGGATGCGTTCCAAATTGGGCAAAAGCAAAGTGTCCTCCGGACCACCACTGCGCCAGCGCGAAACCTGTGCCCGCTAGAATCGAGCCTGCCACCAGGCATTGCCATATCTGCTTCCAATCTCGCCTCGAGATTAGATAGAGGCCGCATGCCGCCGGCGCCGCCAATAAGGAGACTTTGACAAAGAGCGCCGCGACGAAAAGGATCACCGCGATCAAGGGCCCCGTCCTGCCACGTAAGCAAAAGAACACTGTGAGCCCCATCAGGGCCAGGGCCAAGCCAAGCCAATCCACCCGGCAGCTCACGACCCAGTTTCGCGCGCTGTTATTGCACAAGAAAAGCGCCGCAAACCCCAGGCTAATCGGCCAGGCAGCGCCTACGCGCCGTAGCAAAAGCACAAGGCAGGCCACAATTATGACGGCGCAGAAAATGGACTCCACTCGCGGGGCAAAAAAGGAGACTCCGAAAGCCTTCACCAGCGCAGCGGTCACAAGATAGGCGATCGGACCGTAGGGGTTGATGATGATGGGCCAGCTATGAGGATCAGGATAAGGAGTCAGCCCTTGGGTGATTCGCAGCCCGGCATTCAGGATATTCCCTTCCTCATAGTCAAGTTCAAAGGGAAAGTGGGCCACCCGCAGGGCCAGTACAACTGCATAGACGGCGCAGCACAGCGCGGCGGCTGCGAAGAACCATGCCAGGTGATTCTCCCATTTTTTTGAGGCTTCGACTCTATCCACCATGCCTCGCGCGCGACCGCACCAGTCCGCGTGCCGCTCCGAGACAGATTAGCCTATGAGACCGCGGGTTCCGACTCCGGATACGCCTGAAGTTTCCGCTGGCGCAACGATTCGGGAATTCAACTCACCAAAGAAGCTTGAGGCCGAATTGAATTTGGCGGGAAGTTGTAGCGGTGCTCGTGATCGCACCAGCCGTGCCGGAAACACCGGTGAGATTGCTTGCCGTCGGCGGCGTAAAAAGGATCAGGTTCGGCGTGTTGAAATTGGAGCGATTCAAGAGATTGAAGATTTCTGCCCTGAATTGCAGGCTCATACGCTCGTGGATGGTTGTATCCTTAAGCACAGAAAAATCCCATGTGGCGAGCCCCGGACTGAAAAAAGTGTCTCTTCCGGCGTTTCCGTAAAACCCGCCCGCCGAGGGCGGCGCAATAAAAGCAGTGGTATTGAACCACTGGTTCGGGTTACCCGTAACAACCGTCCCTGTAAAGGCGGGGTTCAAAAAAGGACGTACGGGATTTCGCGTATCACCATTATTCGAAGGGTTGTAGCTCAACTGCGGGGTAAGCGGAAACCCCGACTGAGCCGTGAAGATGCTGGCTACGGACCAACCAGTCGCCAGCGCATTTTCCCAACCCTCCATTCCGTTTGCGAAGGCTTGTCCTTTGCCGAAAGGAAGAGCATAAATCGCATGGATCACCGCGATATGCCTCGCATCGTAAGTCGCCAAGCCCTTGTCTGCCTTCAAGTTTAGCGGATTGGAAGCCAACCCCGGGGCGTTGCCTGCGGTGGTCTGGTTCAGCGAATCTCCGTCGTCCAGTGCCTTTGAAAAGGTGTACACCCCACGCAATGTTAGGCCGCCCCGCAACCGGCGCCTGAGATCCACTTGGAGCGCGTGATATGAACTTGTCCCCTCGGAAAACCAGGTCCAGGTATTTGCCAAAGCCGGATTCGCCCGCGGAGTTCCTGCGGGGATGTAATACGTCCTAGCGGGAACCGGAGCCCCTGCCAAAGGAGACCCGATGGGAAACCCAACTGCCGGAGAATTCGACGCAGATGTCGGCTGGCTGGGATCGTACGTAGGGTAAACCGCCGGGCAGGGAGAAGCGGGGCAGATCGTCGGAATAGGTTCGTTCCCGTCAATCCCAATCAGTTCGTGGTAACCGTGCGAACCGACGTAACCTACGGTTAGAGCTGTGTTTGGCGACAGTTCCCGCTCAACTCGAAGAGACCAGGAGACCAACGTCGGCGTCTCCATGTCCGGCTGCACGCCTCCCGGAACCAACTTTGCGCTCGCAGGTACAGCTGCGGCAGGATCAATCGGCAGCGACGCCACAGGAAGAGAGGCGATGCTGTAGGAGGGATTGTAAGGTGCATTTTGATCGGCGCGATAGCCCAGCGCGTCTTGCAGATCGTTGTATATCCCAAAACCCGCGCGCAATACGGTTTTCGCGCCAAAGGGGCTCCACGCTGCGCCCACTCGCGGTTGCGGCAGGAATTTCGCATTGTTGACTGTGAAAAACGAACCTCCGATTCGTGGTTCTGTGGAAATCACCCCATCCGTAAAGGTGTAGTTTGACGCCCGGCCATGAGCTTCGTTCCAACCTGTTGAGAACTCGCCCCGAAACCCAAGAGAAAGAGTCAGCTTCGGGCTGATTCGAATGACATCCTCCGCATACCCGGCCCCAAACAATGAACGCCAATTCAACTCCGTGGGAGCCGGATCATAAAGAAAGCTATTGATCGTGCCACTCAGAAACTGCGTCAAACTGGAGAATGTCGCTTGCCCGTACTGGCTAAGCGCCAGCATCTCATTGGATTGCAGTCTCTGAAACCAGACTCCAATGTTCAATTGATGACGCCCTCGCGTCAGCGTCACGCGGTCCTCATAAGTAAAGAGATTACGGTGGACATGTAGATTGCTCCCATTGTTGCTGCCAGCCAGTCCGATGGACGCCTGGGGATTCGAGGCTGCGCTTCCTCCGACAACCAAAGCTCCCGGCGGCAAGCCTTCCAGGAAGCCTTGAACACTGGCCGCGGGCGTGCCTGGCGTTGGCTCGCCCGTAAAAAAGTAACCCGCGCGGGAAAAGCCGAAGCGCGCGGTGTTCAGCAGCGTCGGCGAAAACGTATGGGTTTCCTCCAGACTTAGGACCTGCTCGCGGAGCGTGACAATGTCGGTGCTGTAGGGATTTACCGGGGTGGCGGTCACGTCCTGGCCATCGTCTATGGTGTAAACCGCCGCGAGCGAGTCACTGCTTGAGAAAATATGATCCAGGCGCGTGGTTCCGAAATCCTCGCGAATGGTTTGCAACGGGCTGCTGAATACTTCTGCGATGCCATTGAAATCCGGCGCACCCACCGGCGCCACCGGCCATAGGTTCAAAAGTGGTTGGACACTTGGAACCGCCGCTGCCCGGGACGCCGCGTCCGGAACAAACGCCAAGGAAGTCTGGTGCAGGCTCTGGCGAAATCCCTCATAATTGCTGAAAATAAAGGTCTTGTCCTCTCGAATTGGCCCTCCGCCGGAGACTCCGAATTGATTGCGCTGAAACGGTGGCGCCGATCCCTGGTCGAAATAATTCGGCGCGTCCAACGCGCTGTTTCTCAAAAATTCGAAGGCCGCTCCGTGCCACGCATTGGTTCCGGAGCGCGTCACAATGACGACCTGGGCCCCCGGCCGTTTTCCATATTCGGCTCCGTAGGAATCGCGCTCTACATTGAACTCGCGCACGGCATCCACACCCAACAACATGCCGCTCGTTCCTCCCGGCTGCATGTTGTTTTCGGCCGCTCCCGTGTACTCAATTCCATTCAACAGAAATTCGTTTTGCTGTGGCCGGTTTCCCGAGACGGCAAAGTTGTTGCCGGTACTCGAGTTCGATATTCCTGTGCCGCCCGTTTTTTGCGAGGTGAAATTCACGATGCCAGGATTCAGTGTCAGCAGCAGGTCATAGCTCCGCCCGTTTAGGGGCAGTTCCCTCACCTGGCGCTCCCCGACCAAACCCGAAATGTCCGTGGTCGCGGTGCTCACCATCGGCGCGTCCTCCGTCACGCTGACGCGCGCATGGACGGATCCTACTTTCAACCGAAAATCCACCTCTGCTTCCGCCCCCACATCCAAATGGATTCCGCTCCTCGCCGTTTCCTCGAATCCGGCTTTAACGACCGTGAGTTGGTACTCTCCAACTCCAAGTGCCAGGATCGCGTAATGCCCCGCGCCATCCGTTATCGCGGTGCGAAGCGCTCCAGTCTCCAGATTTCTTGCCGACACGCTTGCGGCAGCGACCATCGCGCCCGAACTGTCTGTGACCGTTCCGCCGATACTGCCTGACATTTGCGAAAAAACCCCGCGGCTGCCGGCGAGCATTGCCATCAGTGCGAAAATTAACCGGGGCAGTATTCCGGCCCAATTGGACAATGTTGTACGCGAATTCATCTGCCATACCCCCTCGCCGGTCTGCCCCTGCCGCGAACCCAGACGCCGGGCAGGCGATTCGCCCGGGCAGGATAGACAATTCAATACGCATCGTATCGTTAAGTCAAATCGCCTTAATCCGTTTAGGAGCTATGCGGAATGATGCGATTTGCGTGAGCGAGAACCGTCGCGGCGTGCGGGAGGCTCTGGCAAGAGGGAACCCTCCGAGCCGGCTTGATGGCATGAGCCGATGCGCTTCGATTCTAAGATAAAGGAACGGGACCGCCTCATTCTGCGCAGCGGAACGGACTCTCCGAACACTGTTGCGGTAATCGAACTAATGCGAGGCGTTTTTCTTGCGTTCTTCGTCCAGCTTGCGAAGGTGCTCTTCGAATTTAGGCACTTGGTCGGGAGTCAGAAACGCGCGGATCTCATCCCGAGCGGCCTTTCGGGCAGCTTCGATCTGTGGCTGATCGGCTTCGTGAATGGCTTTGAATTTGCCCTGAACTTCGGTTAGGACCTCATCCAGTTTTTTTTGCTGATCCGTTGTCAAACCTAATTCCTTCGTCAGCTGTTCTACCTTCTGCGCGCGCCTGGCGGTGTCACTCAGTGCCGGCCTCATATCCCCATGCGTCTTCGCCGCAAAGGAATAGCCGAGCACCCCGCCCAAAACCAAGCCAAGGACAAACACGAGTCCCACCCACAACGCTGCCTTCTGCTTGACGTCAACTGCGCTCATTGACCCCGCTCCAATACACTGAGAAGGACTTCGTCTTTGCTCGTCGGCAGCGTGGCGTTATCCTCAAAAATTGCGCTCGCCGGCTCCATCGTCTTTTCATTGGCCTGTTTCTTGCCAGGGGCCGTATACAACCAGGTTCCCGCCACCAGGAGGATTAGCATGGCTATTCCGGCAAGACGTGAAGCCAGCCGCGGAACAGCGGCCCAAGCCCGCGTCGAACGTTCCAGTTCGTCCTCGCGTGAGCGAATTCTCGCCAAAACCCTCTGTACGAAGTAGGGATTCGTTACTACCGCCTTCCTGGCGAGCGGTGCGAGCAATTTTTTGGATTCCAGGAATTCTAGGCAAGAGTTCTGGCAGTTCTGGCACCGCCTGATGTGATCCTGGGCCGTTTGAGGCAATCCTACCATCAATTCCTCAAACGTCTCCGCCTGGGGATGGCGAACGCCTACCGCTTCCAACCATTCTGGCGCTACGCTACATTTTCCATGCTGTGATTTGTCAGTGCCCCACATCAGATCCTCCTTGCCGTTCAATCGCCTGGCCTGTCCTCCCCAAACGACTTCAGTTCGTCTTTCGTGCCAGGCCTACAAGCCGGCGCCGGGCACGAAACAGCCTGACCTTGACGGTGTTGGCGTTCAGGTCCAGCACATCGCCAATCTCCTCTACGGAGAACCCTTCAACCTCTTTCATAATCAACATCAAGCGGTCCCGCGCTTCCAGATGTTCCAGCAGCCTCTCCACCTGCTCCCGCGCCACAAGGCGCTCGCTTGCATCTGGGCCTCGGGCTTCCTTATTCTCCGATGCGGTGTACTCCCGGGACTGCTCTTCGCTGAAGTCTGCCTCATAGACCAGGGGCCGTACTTTCCTTTTCCTTAGCAAATCCCAACATTCGTTGACCGTAATCTTGTAAAGCCAGGTACTGAAAGCTGCTCGCTGATCAAATCTCTTCAATGAAAAGTAAGCCTTTACAAATACTTGCTGGGAAATATCCTCCACATCCTCCTGTTTCTTCAGGATACCCCTGGCTACCGCGAAAACCCGGTGCTGGTGCCTCCGGATCAGCTCTGCATAGCAGTCCTGATTCCCTCTCTGCGCCCGGCGTACCAGTTCTCGGTCGTCCAGGGACCCTACGGCCGCGGCCGAGCCCTCCCCTCCCCCGGGTCGCAACCCCGGCGGGGTAGCCTGTACTTTTGTGACGCGCGCCATAGCAGTTCGGTTACGGCATCCTTTTCCGGTGTGACCTTCCACGATACATGCGTTTCAACAGGTCCATGTGAAGTTTATGCTTGCACAATATCTTATCTACATGGAATAATGCCTTCATGATTATTGGTGACCGTCTTCGCGTTCTGCGCGAAGATAAAAAACTCTCCCAGGGCGACATCGAGAAGCGTACGGGCCTGCTGCGTTGTTATATCTCCCGCGTCGAGAATGGCCACACGGTTCCGGCCATCGAAACGTTGGAGAAGTTGGCTCGCGCTCTCGAGTGCCCACTCTATCAACTCTTTTACGACGGCGAAGAGCCGCCGGTATTGCCGAATCTCCCCAAGCGTAAGTCTTCGGACGATATCGCCTGGGGCAGCGTCGGCAAAGATGCACGCTTTCTCAACAAGCTTCGCCGCTTGTTGAGCAAGACCGACGAGGGGGATCGCAAACTCATTCTGTACATGGCCCAGAAAATG
>DATIXL010000025.1:0-2431 GCA_035518615.1 Terriglobales bacterium
GGGCATCGAAGACTGGCGCGACCTGCTGGCCGACTTCGAGCAGGCGTTAGAGAAGATCGAGCCGCGCATTCACGCGCACGCACACGACTGACCGCCCCGGAAATGCGCCATTAGCCGCGTTTAGTTCCATTCGCCTGAACTGGCGTGTATAGCATTTTCCAATCCAAGAATGATCCTGAAATCGAGGATCGTTTCCAATACAAGATGATCCTGAAAATGGGTACACCTGTAGCCGGTGGTTTTCCTTTCTGAGAGTGTGTACGGCTCGGGCCCGACCAACGGGAGGGGCACGACTCCCTCAATCAACCCTTCATGGAATGGTTTTTGTCTGGGAGTGGGTCGCAGGGGCGAAGCCCCCGCGAGGTACGGGGCGGAGCCCCGTGGCGGGCCGTAGGCCCGCCTGTCTCCTGGGGTGGGGTGGCCGATCAGCATTCCAACCTCGGCGGGAAGGGAGATTCCAGCTTGCATTGGCACAGCAGTTCGGCTTTGGCAAGCATCATACGGCGCGCCGCCTCGGTATCGCTGAGGGCGTAAGCAAGGTGATCCAGGATCTCCCATCGGAGACCTTCTTTGAGATAGCGATGTGCTTGTGGCAAGCTGCGGAGCTTCTCGTAGGGCGTGACGTAGTCCTGGTGGCGATAGCGACTCCGTCGTCGGCCCCGCTCGTCCCACTGTACATGGGCGAAGCCGCACGGACGGTGATAGTTCAGGTATGGGTTCAAGTGGGCCGTATAGAAGCGCTGAATGCGGTCGGCATGCTCGCTGGGGATATGTCCGTAGCCCATGTGTTTGCGCACGATGGCTCCATTTTTTCCCTCCACCAAGGCGTTATCCGAGCTGCGGTTGGGCCGCGAACGAGTGAACTCTACCAGCAGTTTGTTGAGCAGGTTGGCTACGGTGTGATTGACGAACTCGCTACCATTGTCGGCGTGAAAGCTCAGGATACGAAACGGAAACTGATGCAGCATGGCTTCTAATACCGGCAACAGATACTGCTCGCTGATGCGAGCCGCGCAACCCACGATCTCCCACTGGGTAATCGCATCCACAGCATTGATGTGGTAGACCCCCTTTTCTCCTTTCCAGTCGCCTTGGTGAACGGTGTCTACGCGGAGGTGTCCGGGAGCTCCTTGGGGATCCGGTCGCCGCCGTTCTCCGATGGCGATCGGCGACGGACTTGTCTGCGTGAACTCAGCGGCGCGCTGCCGATATCCCAGGCTGCCGCGCAGATTGTACAAATGCGACACCGAGATCTCGGCCAAACGTGCGTATGGCTTCCGGCCAAAAACCTGCCACTCCCGCTCCAGGATTCGCCGTGTGGCCGGTCCGCTCAGCCGTTGATGCGCCCGATCCACCTCAATCAGCAATTGCAAATCCTCCCGCGTGTATTTCACCGCAAACTTCCTCCGCGCTTCGGAATGGATGCGAATCTCTCCGTTGTCCCGGTGGCTGCGAATCAATCGTGTGATCTGCGGCAAGCTCAACCCCGCAATCTTGGCGAGCAGCGCGCGCACCGCACCACGCTGTTTCTTGCCCAAGGAAAAGTACCGTTGCTGTGTCAGCACGGACTGCACCCATGCGTACCGTTCCCGGCGGCTTTGCCCAGTGAAATCGATTCCAGCACTGCCGCTGAGAAAATCCGGGATCCTCTCCGGCGTCAGGGCTTCCAAATTCTCCATCCGAATCTGCATCCACCTCGCATGGTGGTGGACCCGGATTTTCAGGATCACCTTGTATTGGAAACGAGTCGGCTTTCAGGATCATCTTGAATTGGATAATTCTGGCGCGAATCGCGCCCGCCACAGGTGTTATACTTGGCCTCGGCGGCGCGGCGATCGCAACGTCGAGAAAGGAGAGTTATGCAATCTGCTGCCCTAGTAGCGGCGCCCGAGGAGGTCCGCGCGTTTATTCAGGAGTATTTTGATGCATGGAGGGGCACCGATGTACAAAAGATTCTCCGCTACTATTCGGACGACGTCGTAATCCAGCTTCCGACGGGTACACTCGAGGGGAAGTCTGCCGTGCGAGACAACTTTGTGGTCCCGTTCGTCAGCGGGTTTCCTGGCAATGTACATTCTATTCGGAACCTGGCACACGCCAAAAATCTCGTCGCGGTGGAATGGAGTTTTGATGCCGTGCATGGAGGCAGCTTTGCCAATGTCGCGGCCACCGGGAAAAGGGTTCAGATTCCTGGCTGTTCGTTCTACGAATATGACCTGGAAAGCAGAAAGATCCCGGCTGGACGAATTTATTTCGATCTTGCCACGCTTTTGCGCCAGATTGGGGCCGGAACTTAGGCCCAATCGCCGAAGAGACGCGGAGTCTCTTTGCGCGAAGCCCTCATAGCTGTCGATCAACCAATCAACAAACAACTCGGAGCGCTATCCGCGCTCCGGCCTCTGTGTGCCGAACACTTTACCGCACAATCGAG
>DATIXL010000026.1:0-15016 GCA_035518615.1 Terriglobales bacterium
TTTTCCACGCGTGCCTGCCAGCGCGGATCGTTCTTATATTCCGCGCGATACAACTCTCCCGCGCGGGAAATCGCTTCCGTAATGTTGGCGCAAATATTTTCCTTGCCGACGTGGCGTTCGAACTCCGCCTGATGCATGAGTTTGGCGGGCTGTTCGCGGGCGCCGCAGAGAAGCAGCTTCCTTCCGGTGGCGTGAATTTGATCGGCAAGCTCTTGGATGGCGCCCAGACCGGTGGCGTCAATGGCCGTCATGTTGCGGAGGCGCAAGACCACGATCGGAGGCAGAGAATCGAGACGATCGAGGATTTCGGAGAACTTGTCCGTAGAGCCGAAGAGGAAAGGGCCGTGGATACGAAAGACCGTTGCGTAACTGGGGATGTCTTTGCCCTGGAGAACGTGAACGCGGCCATCTTCGACGTAATCCTTAGTGACGAGGCTGACGGTCGTTGTTCGGGATACCTTACGGATGAACAAGAGCGCGGCGAGGACCATGCCGACTTCCATGGCGAAAGTGAGGTCGGCGACGACCGTGAGGGTCATGGTGACGAACCAAACGGCGATATCGGCCGCGGAGAGCTTGAGGATTTCCGGGATTTCCTTCCAGTCGCCCATGTTGTAGGAGACCATCATCAAGATTGCGGCCAGAGCCGCGAGGGGAACGTCCTTGACGAGCGGAGCGGCGAAAAGAATGATAGCCAGCAGAGTTAGAGAATGGATCATGCCCGCGATGGGCGATTTGGCGCCGGAACGAATGCTGGTTGCGGCGCGGGCGATGGCGCCGGTGGCGGGCAATCCTCCGACGAGCGGAGAAAAAATGTTGGCCACGCCTTGCGCCATCAGCTCGACGTTGGGATTGTGCTTGTCGTTGCTCATTTTGTCCGAGACGACCGCGGACATCAGAGATTCGATGGCGCCGAGCATGGCCACGGTGAGAGCCGGTGAAAAGAGCTGGCGCATGGTGTCGTAGTGAAGACGCGGAATGACGATGTGCGGGAGGCCGCTGGGAATGCCGCCAAAACGAGTACCGATGGTTTCCACGGGCAAATGGAAAATCATGACCGCGGCGGTGGCGCCGAAACAGACGAGGATGGCGCCCGGGACGCGCTTCGCATACTTCACGCACACGATCATTACAGCGAGGGACAACAGCGAGAGAATCGCCGCGGGCCAGCTTATGCTTGAAAAGGCCTCGCCGATAGCGGCCATGCGATGGAAAAAGTCGCCGGGAACGTGATCCATCCTGAGGCCGAAGAAATCGCGGATTTGCGTGCTGGCGATGAGGAGCGCGATTCCATTTGTGAAGCCAGCGACGACCGGGCGAGGGAAGTATTTCACGGCAGCGCCGAGGCCCGTGACGCCAAGGAGAACGAGCAGGACGCCAGCCATCATGGTGCAGATGTAGAGGCCGTCAATCCCGTACTTGGCGATGATTCCCGCAACCACGACCACGAAGGCGCCGGTCGGGCCGCCGATCTGGGTTTTAGAACCGCCCAGCGCGGAAATGATGAAGCCGGTGATGATGGCGCAATAGAGGCCGGACTGGGGAGGAACGCCGGAGGCGATCGCAAAAGCCATGGCAAGAGGAAGAGCGACCAGGCCGACGGTAATTCCGGCGATTACGTCCGCAAGGAATTTGTGCCTGTCGTAGTGGCGCAGGACCAAGAAAGATTTGGGTAACCAAGCGTCAATAGAAGCGTTCATTCTCGTGCGAACCGTGAAGGAGCAAACACTTTTGTAAGTGTAGCAGGCGAGCGGGTGGCAAAGTGGGGCGCCGGAGAGCGCTGTGCTCGGGAATGAACAGGAGTTGCGGAGAGTATTTTGCCACGGCGGAACCGGAAGGCATCAGTCCGCGGCGGATTCCTCAGGGGCTGGCTTCCATCGAAGGATGGGTTTGCGGGCGGCGCCGACTTCGTCGAGACGGCTGACGCGGGTCGTGTGCGGAGCGGTCTTCACGACTTCGGGAGTTTTGGCGGCTTCCTCGGCAATCGAGCGCATGGCGTCAATAAAGAGATCGCATTCTTCCTTCGATTCGGATTCGGTCGGTTCAATCATCAAAGCGCCGTGAACGATGAGCGGGAAAGCGGTTGTATAGGGATGAAAGCCGTAGTCAATGAGGCGCTTGGCGATGTCCATGGTGTTGACGCCATTTTTCTTTTGCAGCGCGTCGCTGAATACGACTTCATGCATGGAGGGCAGGGAATAGGGCAGATCGTAAAATCCCTCGAGATGCTTGCGAATGTAATTGGCGTTGACGACGGCGTCTTCGGTAGCTTGGCGAACGCCAGGGCCGTAGGCGAGGATGTAGGCGAGGGCGCGGACGAGAACACCGAAATTTCCGCCGAACGCGCGGACCTTTCCGATGGAATCCGGCCGGACGAATTCGCGGACCACGAGGCCGCCTTCCTTTTCGACAATGACGGGAACCGGACGGAACGGTTCGAGGAATTTTTTCATGGCGACGGGGCCGGCGCCGGGACCACCTCCGCCATGCGGAGTTGAGAATGTCTTGTGGAGATTCAAGTGCATCACATCCACGCCGAAATCGCCGGGCTTGGCGATGCCGGTGAGCGCGTTCATGTTGGCGCCGTCCATGTAAAGGAGCGCGCCTTTGGCGTGCAGGATTTGCGCGATTTCGGCGATGTGGGTATCGAAGACGCCGAGCGTGGAAGGATTGGTAATCATCAGTGCGGCGACGTCTTCGGTGACGAGTTCGCGGAGCTTCGCGACGTCTATCTGGCCGTGCGATTCGGACTTGATGTTTTCGACTTCGTAGCCGGCGATAACCGCGGTCGCGGGGTTCGTACCGTGTGCGGAATCGGGGATAAGAACCTTTTTGCGCGGATTGCCTTGCTTTGCAAGGAAAGCGCGGATCAGAAGCAGGCCTGTGAGTTCGCCTTGGGCGCCCGCGGCCGGCTGCAAGGTGATCGTGTCCATGCCGGTGATTTCGAGAAGACACTTTTCCAGGAGGCGAAGTATTTTCAGGCAGCCTTGGGAAAGTTCCTGCGGCTGGTAGGGATGTTCCGTGGCGATGCCATCGAGGCGCGCGACATACTCATTGACGCGCGGATTGTACTTCATGGTGCAGGATCCGAGCGGGTACATGCCGAGATCAATGGCGTAATTCCACGTGGAAAGGCGCGTGAAGTGGCGAACAACTTCGATTTCGCTGACTTCGGGAAAGCCTTCGACGCCATTTTTGCGCCAGCGTGCGCCAAGAGCCTTGGCCGGATCCGCAGCGGGAACGTCAAGAGGCGGGAGTTCGAAAGCGCGTTTGCCAGGAGAGGATTTTTCAAAGATCAGGCCTTCGTTCTGATTCGTGTGCCGCGACGCCTTCTTGATTTTGCTGTTTACGTTGTTCATTAGAGCGGCTGCTCCAGGGCGCGCCTCATTGCCGCAGCGAGCTTTTCAATGTCGCCGCGGGTCGTCGTTTCCGTGACGCAGACTAAAGCGTGCTTGGTGAGTTCGGGATACTGCGCGCCAAGCGAAAACGGGCCGATGATCTTGTCCTTCAACAACTCGGAATTGACCATGCGCGCGGAACGCGGAAGCTCAATTGTGAATTCGTTGAAGAAAGGGGCGTCGAAGGCGCGGCGGACGCCCGGAATTTTCTCGAGTTCACCTAAAGCGAATTGCGCTTTGGCAATGTTTTGTTCGGCCATTTCGCGGAGGCCTTCTTTGCCAAGCAGGCAGAGATGCACGGTGGCCGCAAGCGCGCAAAGCGCCTGATTGGTGCAAATGTTGGAGGTGGCTTTCTCGCGGCGGATGTGCTGCTCGCGAGTGGCGAGAGTAAGCACAAAGCCGCGGCGACCTTCGGTATCGGTTGTTTGCCCGGCGAGACGGCCGGGCATCTGGCGGACGAATTTTTCGCGCGCGGCGATGACGCCGACGTAAGGCCCGCCGTAGCTTGGCGCAAGGCCGAAGCTCTGGCCTTCCATGGCCACGATGTCGGCTTCGGCGGGAGGTTTTATGGCACCGAGCGAGACGGCTTCTGTGATGGCAACGATGAGTAACGCGCCAGAAGTGTGGACAAGGTCCGCGATCGCTACGACATTTTCGATCGAACCAAAAAAATTGGGCGATTGCACGACGACTGCGGCGACATCATCGCGCAGGGCCGCTTTCAACGCGGTAAAATCGAGCATGCCGCTTTTCGTGTAGCCGAACTCTTCCACGCTCAATCCGGAATTTTTTGCGTAGGTCTTGAGCACTTCGCGGTATTCAGGATGGAGCGAGCGGGCGGCGAGGACGCGATGCCGGTCCGTGACGCGCTCGGCCATCAAAACCGCTTCGGTTGTCGCGGTAGAGCCGTCATACATCGAAGCGTTGGCGACTTCCTGGCCGGTAAGCTGGCACATCAACGTTTGAAACTCAAAGATGGCTTGCAATGTGCCCTGCGAAATTTCCGCCTGGTAAGGAGTATAGGAAGTGAGGAATTCGCCGCGGAGGAGAATCGTATCCACAATCACGGAACAGAGATGATTGTAGACGCCCGCTCCGAGAAAACTAGTAAAACCCGAGGAGTTCTCGTTCGCACGAGTTTTGAAATAATCAATTACTTCGGTTTCCGAAAAAGGCCCGGGAATGTTCAACCGCTCGCGCAACCGGAACTTTTCCGGAATGGCGGCGAAGAGCTCCTCGACGGATTTCGCGCCGATGGCGGCAAGCATTTGCCGGCGTTCGGCTGGGCTCTTGGGGAGATAGCGCATCAGGCGGAAGCTTCCTTACCTTTTGCGGTGAGGAAAGCCTCGTAAGCCCCAGCATCCATTAATGCAGCGACGTCGGCGGGATTTGCCAGCTTGATTTTGACCAGCCAGGCCGCGCCGTGGGGATCGGAATTGATCGTCTCCGGTTTGTTTTGCAGTTCGGCGTTGGCCTCAAGTACTTCGCCTGCCGCGGGGGCAAAAATTTCGCTGACGGCCTTTACGGACTCAATGTTACCGAAGACTTTTCCAACTTCCAGCGTGGTCCCGATCTTGGGAAGCTCGACGAAGACGACGTCGCCCAGTTCGTGCTGCGCGTAATCCGTAATACCGACGGTGCCGATGCCGTCCTTCACGTCAATCCATTCGTGATCTTTCGTGTAGCGATAATTCGAAGGATATGCCATTCGGTTGCTCCTCTTGAGGATTTCAAATTGTAGCCGCGGCCTGCGGCGCGCTTGAAGGCCTGGCCCGTTTATAGAACGGAGTCGGCACAACCTGGGCCTTGCATCGTTGCGTGCGAATCTCAACCAAGAGCACGGTGCCGACTGCGGAAAATTCCGGTGGCACATATGCCAGTCCGATATTTTTGCAGAGCGTCGGCGAAGGCGAACCGCTAGTAACCACGCCGATATCTTCGCCAGCGGGGTCAAAGACGCGATAGCCGTCGCGGGCGATGCCGCGCTCGGTCATTTCGAAACCGACGAGCGTGCGATTCAAACCGGCGGAGCTAGCTCTGGACAGCGCCGTGCGGCCGATGAATTGTCCCTTGTCCATTTTGCAATAGCGGCTGAGGCCCGCTTCCCAGACGTTGATCTTCTCGCTGATCTCGTGCTCGTAGAGCGCCATTTTCGCTTCGAGGCGAAGCGTGTTGCGGGCGCCGAGGCCGCAAGGGAGGATGCCGAATCCGCGGCCGGCATCCATGACAGCGTTCCAGACGCGTTCGCTCGTCGCGGCATCGCCGGGAACGTAGATTTCAAAACCGTCTTCACCGGTGTAGCCGGTGCGGGCGATCAAACGGTCCGGCAGGCCGCAAACGGCGGCATGGGTGAACCAATAGTTCTTGATAACGGAAAGGGTTGCGTCCGTGAGCCTCTGCAGGACTTCTGCCGCACGCGGGCCTTGAATCGCGAGCTGGGTATATGCGTCGCTGAGATCTTCAACGACACAGTCCATCTCATTGGTATTCTCGCGCACCCAGGAAACATCCTTTTCGCGCGTGCCTGCGTTGATTACGAGCAGGAAATCATCTTCGCCCAAGCGGTGCACGATGACGTCGTCCACGAAAGTGCCTTCGGGATAGAGCATCGCCGAATATTGCGCCTGGCCGATCGCGAGCTTCGAAGCGTCGTTCATGGTGATGTGCTGGACCGCAGCGAGCGCGCCGCCCGGGGTTTTGCCGCTGCGGATGCGGATGTCTCCCATGTGGCTGACATCGAAGACGCCAACGCTGGTGCGTACGGCCTTGTGCTCCGCGATCAGACCTCCGCTCGAAGGGTATTCGACAGGCATATGCCAGCCGCCGAAATTGACCATTTTCGCGCCCAGCCTGCGATGCAGGGCATTGAGCGGCGTCTTGCGGAGTTCCGTCGTGGTAGGAGAAATTGCCGATTCCATTCCGCTTGCTCGGGCAGAAAGTCATACTAACATGCGCTCGGAAACGCGTCAAAGAAGCCGGCGCCGCCTGGCTGCATGAATAGCGCCGGTGAATCTCTCGCGGCGGCTGGCGCCGCGGCGCTTGCCGGGCCGCGTATTGCTCAGGTACAGTTTTGTTTGGAGGCGCTCATGCCTGTAGGACCGGTGGTCTGCATGCAGTGCGACAAAACGGAGAACTATTGCACTTGCGAAAAATACTGTTGCATCTGCCATGGGATGGACGGAATCCGCCTCTGCGTTGACGGCCTGTATTACTGCCCCGATTGCCGCGAAGCTTGCGACGTTTCCGTGGCCGAATCCCGTGCCCACTGATCCCAAACGCGTACATCTCCAGCTGGATGCCGACCCGCGTTTTGCAGCGGGCGCCGGCGGCGCGGTGCGCTACATGGCGGAGAACGCAGGCCTCGAAGCAAGCGACGCGAGCCAGTTTCAGGCGGCTGCGATCGATGCATGCGAGACAGCATTTTCCAACATGACCGCGGAACACCGGCATTTGGATGTTTTCCTGACACAGTTTGAAGATCGCATCGAGGTGGCCTTTTCACAGGAAGGCGACGCAGCGCCCGCCGTGAGTCTCAGAACGATCATGGAAGGGCCGGTGAACGCAGTCCGCGGAGTGGATCGCGTGCAATACGAACATGAAGGCGGCGCGTCTATCACGCGATTGACGAAATATCTCTCGCCCCACAGCTGATGTCCCACGCACTGCAAACAAAAGGCGGACATTGCTGTCCGCCTCGAGTGAATTTTCTCTGCAGGGTGCGCTACATCTTAATGGCAAAGGTATTGTGCTTGATGAGCGAGGTCATCTGGTCGTCGCTCAAGGACATTTGCAGCGTTACGCGGTCACCTGCGGGAGTGACCTGGGCCTGACTGAGAAGCTGAGCCAGATCTGGATTCTGCTGCTTGGCCTGATACTGCTGATAGACAAAAGCGAGCTGCATCAATTGCGCCAGGGTGTTGGCATCCTGAACGGAGCCGCAGACCGCCTGGAACTTGCCGTCAATCCCGCTATCGGCTTCGACGCTGATCATCAGATTCTGCAAACGGGTGATCAGTTTTGCAGCTTCAGGGAACTGTTCGATCTGAGGGGCGAGCTGCCGAACCGCGAGCCGCGTGTAAGCGGGATTCAGGACTGCCCACACAATTCCGGAACCATTCACTTCGTTGATCAGGCTGTAGAGCTTTTCGTTCTGAAGTAGGCCTTCGGCGCCGCCGAAGCGCACATCCAGCATTTTCTCGATTTCCTTGCGGTGACCGAACGCCGCAGTATTGGAATCGAGAAAAACGAAGAAGAGATCGTTGGGGCCCGCGCCGGTGCCGAACGCATACATCGTGAAGCCGTGCGATTGAAACGTGGGAAGCTTCTGCTGCTTGAAGAATGCCTGGGTCGCATCGGGGGTGAAGTTTCCGAGCGCGATGCCCACGATTTGCTCGCCGGTCGGAACGGCATCGGAGCCAGTGCCCTCGGTCTTTGCCGTGACTCCCTGGGGGATCAGGCCCCAGGCGACTTCCTCAACCTGGGTGTTGGGGTCAACGCCCGCGGAAGCCAGGAAGCGTTCGAATTGCCGGAAGCGTTCGGGGAGCATTTGCTGCTGAAGCTGAGGAAACCATTTTTGGGTGCGAGCCTCTTTCAAGTTCGCATAGGCGAATTCGCCGATTTCCTTGGGGAATAAAGCAAGAGTGTCGTTTCCAAGCTGTTGTGCGGCGGCCGGCTTCGGCATGAGCAGCGCCGCGAGCATGGCGCCAAGCACGAGGATCAAAGCCCTTGGTCTTGCAAAAAACATTTGCATTCTCCTTACAAAAAGCGGCCAGGTTCAGTCCGCGCCGTGATGCGAGTGCTTCCTCTCTTCCAGTTTGCCACGCAGCGCGGAAATTTTCTTGTGCATCGAAGCCACATAGGCGTAATCCTTCAACCCATCCAGATTGATCTCGACATTCGCGAGGGCGCCTTGAGCCGCAGCAGCGGCCAACAACCTGGCTACCTTCAAGTCTGACCTCATAGACGCTGCCGCGACAGACTCCAGTTGTCTTAAGCATTCAAAAAGCGCAACTGTCCGTTCGGCCACTTGGAGAGGTACTTCCGAGGCGCCTTTCGTGGCCTTTTCAATGGCATGCTCGCGCAGATGCATTTCGTGGGCATCGCCCTGGGGCAATTTAAATGCCGCCAGAACTGCATCGTAGGATGCGGCGTCGCGATCAATGGCTTCCGCAAGTGCATCTGACTCTTTTCGAAAATGGTCCAGGTGCCCGGAAAGCTTTTCCACGTGCGCGGCCTGCGATTTCTTCTTGCGGGAAAGACCCGCGACCATTTGCCCTAGAGCGGCTGCCAGCGCGCCTACAAAGGCGGAAGCGCTGCCGCCGCCGGGAGTTGCTGAAGGATCGGCCACAGCGTCAAGAAAAGGCCGCGCCAACGCAGCGAGCTTGCCATCCGCCGGACCCTCCATGGGCGTTCCGCTCAAAACGCCGGTCAACTTATTTTCAAACACTTGGGCTGGCGAGAAGTTTTCGAGCTGCAGGAAAAAATCGGCGGCCAGCTCGATGGCTTTTTTCGGAACCAGTCCAACAATCTCGCTGCCGACGGGGGTGACGCCATAGCGTTCGGCTTCACGCTTGACCAATTCGTAGACGCGGTGCATGGGCGTTTGTTCGTAGTCGGTCAAATTGATCGAAACCTGGGCGAGGTTGCGCGCTTTCAAATCCACGCCCATGGATTTTACGTAGCGTAAGCCACCACTCGAAAAGCGAATGGCCTTGGCGATCTTGTTGGCGATGCCAACGTCGTGCGTGTTGAGGTTGACGTTGTAGGCGATAAGGAATTTTCGCGCGCCGACGATGGTAACCCCTGCGGTGGGATGAGGCTTCGGCTCGCCCACGTCGGGCTGGCGGTCATGATTTTTTTTCATCTCTTCGCGAAGGCCTTCGAGCTGTCCGCGCCGCACGTTTTCCAGATTGACGCGGTCTGGCCGCATAGCCGCCGCCTCATAGAAAAATACGGGAATTCGGTAGCGCTTCCAGATTTCATGGCCGACGCGCTTGGCCAGAGCGACGCAGTCCTCGATGGTCACGCCATCCACGGGAATGAACGGGACAACGTCGGTCGCTCCCACGCGGGGATGGGCGCCGGAGTGCTTGTTCATGTCGATCAGTTCGACGGCTTTTCCGGTTCCCAGCAGAACGCCTTCCGCGACGGCTTCCGGCTCTCCAGCCAGGGTAATGACGCAACGGTTGTGATCGGCGTCCATTTCGCGGTCGAGCACGTAGACGCCGGGGACTGCGCCCATGGCATGGACGAGGGCCTCGACCTTGGCGGCGTCGCGACCCTCGGAGAAATTTGGCACGCATTCGATCAGTCGCTTCATGATTTTGGATTCTGGTCCGTCTGCCGCTTGGGATTTTGCTCCGGTTCAGCTTTCTTGGCTTGCTCTGTTTTTTTTGAAAGCGTTACGCTAAGAGGCGCAACGAGTCTGGGCGGCGGCGGCGGCCAGATGGGAGGCTTGGACTCGGACACCGTGAGCGTGCTGGGCTCTTTCGGCGCCATGGGCGCAGGTTTCCTCACAGTTGCGGCCTTCTTCGGAGCTTCCGTCCTCTTCGCGATATCGTGCTTTCTGGCGGCCACGGGTGTTGATTTCTCTTTCCGGTAGCGAATTACCTGCCAGGCAAAAAACGCGATGCTCACAAGCCAGGCTCCGAGAACCAGAGCGTCGCGTAAACTCGCCCCTCCAGCTTTCGCGAGGAGCGTTACAAAACCGAAAAACGCCGCGAAAAAGGCGTAAGGGTACTCTTCAAAAAGCGACTTCTCCTTGATTTGCCTGGGCGTTGGCAGCTTCAGACGCAATCGCGCCGGCGGCTTCGAAGGTGGATTACTCTGCGGCATAGATCACCGAGCCGCGTTTCATCGTCATCCAGCAGGCGTTCACACCAAAATAATAGGGAATTTCGCGGTAGTCGGCCACATCGAACACAGCCAAATCCGCTTGTTTGCCAACCTCGATCGAACCGATGCGGTTCGCCCTTCTGAGGGAGTACGCGGCATTGATGGTGGCCGCGGCGATGGCTTCGGCGGGAGACATACGCAATTGAGTACACGCGAGGGACAAGATCATGGGCATACTCAGCGTCGGGCTTGTACCGGGATTGTAATCCGTGGCCAACGCGACGATGGCTCCGGCGTCGATCAGCGCTCGCGCAGGCGCGTAGCCCTTGAGACCCAGGTGAAAATCACAACCGGGAAGCAGCGTGGCGACTGAATTCGACTTCGCTAGAGCGCGGATATCTTCGCGATTCACTTTCTCGAGATGATCGCAGCTCGCTGCGGCCAACTTTACCCCAAGTTTTGTTGCGCCTGTCCGCGACAACTGCTCCGCGTGGAGTCTGGGGATCAATTTGTGCCGCTTTCCGGCTTCCAGAACCCTTCGCGATTGTTGGAGGGTGAATGCGCCGCGTTCACAAAATACGTCGCAATATTCCGCCAGACCGTTCGAAGCGACTTCGGGGATGAGCCAATCTTCCAGTAAGGAAATGTATTCATCGGCACGGTTTGGCTTGGTTCTGTACTCAGGCGGAAGGACGTGCGCGCCGAGAAAGGTAGAAACAATTTCGAGCGGTTGCTCGGCCCCCAACTCTTTCTGCAGCGACAAGATCTTCAACTCGTTCGTTACATCCAGCCCGTAGCCGCTCTTGGCCTCAATGGTTGTCGTGCCATTTGCCGCGAATCTCTCCAGCGCAACCCTTGCACGAGTCTTCAGTTCTTCTGCGCTTGAGGCGCGCAGCTTCTTGACCGAATTAAGGATTCCGCCGCCGTTCCGGGCGATTTCCTCATAACTCGCGCCCTGAATCCGCAACTCGTATTCCTCAGCCCGGCTCGCTGCATGGATCAAATGGGTGTGCGAATCCACGAAACCCGGAAGGATCACCCGTCCTCCGACGTCCAACTTTTCGGCTTTGCGCGCGGCAGGAAGTTTTTCGACTTTTGCGCGAGGCCCGGCGGCGGAGACAATCCCGTCACGAATGAGCAGCGCGCCATCCTCGACAATGCCGGGGTGAGACAGGAATTGTCCACGGCGCGCGCCGCGCCCTCGCAATGTGACAATCTGCGAAGCACCCGTAATGAGCAGAGAAGCGGTCAATCCTCCGCTATTATGCAGGAACGAACTTCCATAGCACAGAGGCACTGCTTGCTTGCGAGACGTGATCTAGGCTGTGGCGGCCTTTGCGCGAAACGCCGGAGCAAATATCTCCTTGGCGAACGTTTCGATGGGGGTTGGAGTCGTATTGGCGGCGGACCTTGGTTCGATGGGATCGAGCAATCCATCGTTTGCTGCTTCGTTCATTTCGGTCATCAGGGACGCGGTCTTGCCCGGAATGCCCATGTGTTTCATGGCCTGTTCGACCATGAATCCGGGAAACCTCTGATACGACATCTTTGGCCTGCCAATTTCTCCGCCAAGGATGCGCGCTGCTTCTTCATGGGTCAGATCCCGCTGGCCCAGGATTTCCTTGGCCGTCTTACCTTGAAAATTTTGGCTGAGCAGCGCTTCCGCGGCTGCATCGCCGATATCGCGCGTGGCAATCATCGGCATTTTCAAATCGCCTTTGATTCCGCCGCCCATGAATCCCATGGACTGAATCATTCCGATCAGCATCAGGAAATTTTCCATGAAGAAAACGGGCCGCAGGTAGAGCGCGTTGAGCCCGCCGACCTGATTCAATTTCTGCTCGAACCTGTGGAGCGTGAGGATGGGCCCGGTTTTGGAATCGTGCTGAGCGCCGATGCTGCTGAGCAAAACGGCGCGAGAAATGCCAGAACTCTTAACTGCTTCCGTGATGGCATCGGTGATCTTCTCCCCTACTGCCAATAAGTCCGGGGCCGTCAGTTGTGGCGGGAGCAAAAGATAGGCGGCCTCGGCTCCCGCGAAGGCCTTGGTCAATGCGGCAGCGTCATTGACATCAGCAGTAAACGCCTCGGCTCCTTGGTGCGTTAATGCAGCAAGCCTGGCTGCATCGCGTCCGACTACGCGCACTTTCGCGCCTTTTTCCAAGAGTCTTTTCGCCACTACCGATCCGGTGTTTCCGGTCGCTCCAAGCACGACGTACATAATTCCTCCTTCTCCGGCATTCAGTTGGATGGCAGAGCGGATTCAAAAGTTATGGCCCTGAAGCAGATTTCATCGGCACTTTCACGCCGCCCCTTTTGGCAAATTCGATGGCTTCGGGATATCCCGCATCCACGTGGCGAGCGACGCCGATCCCGGGATCGTTGGTCAGCACTCGCTCAATCCGCGCGCGCATCTCTTTGGTGCCGTCCGCTACGGTCACTTGTCCCGCATGCAGCGCATAGCCGATGCCCACGCCTCCGCCGTTGTGAATCGAAACCCACGACGCGCCGCTTGCGGTGTTCAGCAGCGCATTGAGGAGCGGCCAATCGGCAATGGCATCCGAGCCATCGCGCATGGCTTCTGTCTCGCGATACGGCGAAGCCACTGAGCCACAATCGAGATGATCACGGCCGATCACGATCGGCGCTTTGAGTTCACCATTTGCCACTAAATCGTTCAGCGCAACCCCAAACCTGTCGCGCTCTCCGTACCCCAGCCAACAAATGCGTGAAGGCAAACCCTGGAATCGCACGCGCTTCTGCGCCAGCTTGATCCAGCGCGTGAGCTGCTCATTTTCCGGAAACATTTCCAGCACGAGCTGATCGGTTCGCGCAATGTCGGAGGGTTCACCGGAAAGCGCCGCCCAGCGAAATGGTCCTCGCCCTTCGCAGAAGAGTGGTCGAATGTATGCGGGAACAAATCCAGGAATATCGTAGGCGCTCTTCACGCCTTGTTCGAACGCAAATGTGCGGATGTTATTGCCATAATCGAAGGTTACTGAGCCGAGCTTCTGGAGCGACAGCATTCCACGGACATGCTCGGCAATGGCCTCGATCGCGCGCTTTTTATACTCCGATGGGTCCTTCTTGCGCAGAGCGAGAGCAGCTTCAAGCGTCATCTTGTTCGGAACGTACCCGGCCGCGGGATCGTGGGCGCTCGTTTGATCGGTGAGCAGATCTGGCACCACGCCGCGCTTCGCGAGTTCCGGGATCACGTCGGCGCAGTTGCCCACCAGGCCGACGGAAGCCGGCTCGCCCTTGCGCACGGCGTTCTTGAGAATGCGCAACGCCTCATCGAGGTTCGTAACCAGGATTTCGCAGTAGCCGGTCTTCAGTCGCTTCTTGATCCGCTCCGGATCAACGTCAATTCCCAGGAAAGCGGCTCCGTTCATTGTTGCCGCCAGGGGTTGGGCGCCGCCCATTCCTCCCATGCCGCCCGAAACCACCAGCTTTCCGCTTAAAGTTCCGCCAAAATGCTTACGCGCCGCAGCGGCGAAGGTCTCGTAGGTTCCTTGAAGGATTCCCTGGGTTCCGATGTAAATCCAGCTGCCTGCGGTCATCTGGCCGTACATCATCAGGCCGGCGCGGTCGTATTCGTCGAATTTGTCCCAATTGTTCCAATGTCCGACCAGATTCGAATTACACAGGAGGACGCGCGGCGCGTAGTCATGGGTGCGGAAAATACCGACGGGCTTTCCGGATTGCACCAACAACGTTTCGTCGTTCGCCAGCTCGCGCAGCGATTTCACAATTGCGTGAAAGCATTCCCAGTTTCGGGCCGCTTTACCACGACCGCCGTACACCACCAGGTCTTCCGGCTTTTCCGCCACTTCGGGATCGAGATTGTTCATCAGCATGCGGAGAGCAGCTTCTTGCTGCCAGCCCCTGCAGGAAATCTGCGATCCGCGCGGAGCGCGGAACGGCCCGGTGGACAGACCCGCATCGCTCAGCGTTCCCGTCGGCGCGTTCATGATTCTCTCCATTGGTCATCTTAGCGCAGCGCAGCGCGCATTGCACAGACGCGGCGTCTCGGTTATTGCAGGCCATCGGCCGGTACGATAAAGTGAGTGATCGACATGAATTACGGCACGCTTCCCTCAAAATTTCTGCACGCCATTGATACCTGGCCGAGCCTTCGCGCCCAGATGATCAAGCGCGATGGTAAATGGGAATTCATCTCTTCGCAGGAATTCCTCCGGCGTGTTGCCGGCCTGTCGCAGGCATTTTTCGAACTAGGTGTGAAGCCGGGTGACCGCGTCGGCCTCTTCGCCGCCAATCGGCCCGAATGGCACACCGCGGATTTCGCCATCACCGGATGTGGTGCCGTCAACGTGCCCGTCTATTTCAACGAATCCCCCGAGCGCATGATCTACATTCTGAATCATGCGGAAACCAAAGTGGTGTTCGTTGCGGGAATACATCAGCTCGTAAAGCTTCTTTCGGTCCGTTCCCAGCTGCCTCTTTTGGAACAGGTGATTGTCGCCGATGGCGGGCCTGAAATTCCCACCGACTGTTTGCGCTACGAAACGCTGATTGCCACTGCGGGCGGGGCGGAAATCGCTTCGTGCCGGATGCGCGCGGCGCAGGTTTTGCCCGGGCAGCTAGCCTCCATCATCTACACCTCCGGCACTACCGGCGAGCCTAAGGGCGTCATGCTCACGCACACGAATTTTTGTTCCAATGTCGCCGAGGTCGGCCGCGATTTTTCCTTGAAATCCGAGAGCGACATCGCCGTGTCCTTCCTTCCTCTGGCGCATGTCTATGGCCGGACGCTGGACTATATC
>DATIXL010000027.1:0-51137 GCA_035518615.1 Terriglobales bacterium
TCGCTGATCACCGGCGCCGTGGAACTTCTCGAAACAGACTCTGCGCTCCGCGCTTCTCTCCAGCAGCGCTTCCGCTTCATTCTTGTTGATGAATTTCAGGACACCAATATCGCCCAATTGCGCCTCCTCGAGCTCCTTTCAGGAGATTCGCGAAATATCGTTGCCGTTGGCGACAACGATCAGGCCATTTACCGCTTTCGTGGCGCTTCGTTCGGCAGCTTCAAGATTTTTCTCGAGCATTTTGCAGGCTGGTCGGAAGGCAAAGACTCCACGCGTCACCGCGTTTCTCTCACGGAAAACTATCGCTCGACCCCCAATATCCTTCGCGTCGCCACACAGGTGATCGGCCAAAACTCTACCACCGCCGATTTCCCTAAAAAAATTCTCAGCGCCAGCAAAAACGAAGGCGAACGCATCCGCATCGCCGAATTCTCTTCCGAAGAAGACGAAGCCCGCTGGATCGCCGAGGAAGTTCAGCGCCTCCATCGCGCCGGCCGGCATTGGAGGGATTTCGCTGTCCTGTACCGCCAGCACGCGCATCGTGACGAGCTCGTCGCCGAACTATCGCGCCGAAAAATTCCTTTCGTCATCTCCAAGCTCTCCATTCTTGATCATCCCCTCGTCAAAGACGTTCTCGCTTATCTTCGCCTGATCTCTGCGCCCTACGACGATATCGCCTGCGTGCGTGTGCTCGCCGCTCCCGCCTGGAGCCTCGAACCCGCCGATCTCGTCCGCCTAAGCGAACGTGCCCGCAAGGAAAAAAAATCCATCTTCGACCTCTTGCAGGCGCCGCAGGGCCAGCTCGCCTTTGATTCTACCCACGCCGCTCTCGGCGAACTCGTCGAATTCATCTCGTCCCAGCGAAAAACCATCAAGCGCCGCACCGCGAGCGAAATTCTCTCTGATCTTGTCGAATGGCTCGAAATTCCGCAGCGCGCCTCCGACTGGGACCGCAAGTACGTCAACCGCCTCTCCGAATTCGCGAAAGAATGGGAGCCCAAGAGCGAAACGCGCGCGCTGCCCGAATTCATCGAATATCTCGAGTTTTTCGAACAGGCCGGCGGCAATCTCAGCCTCGAAGACGATGGCCCCGCCGATGCCGTTCATCTCATGACCGTCCACGGTGCCAAGGGTCTCGAATTTCCGCACGTCTTTCTTCTCCGCGTCAACAATAAGAAATTCCCCGCCTCCGAGCGTCCCCATGTTTTCGAGTTCCCTGCCGCATTGATGAAGGAAGGCGCTCCCGAGGAAAGCTTTCACATTCAAGAAGAGCGCCGCCTCTTCTATGTCGCGCTGACCCGCGCGCAAGACCGCCTGACCATCACCGCGCTCACCGAAAAAAAAGGCAAAGTTCCCGTGTTCATCGAAGACATTCTTCTTGATCCGGCCATCAAGCGCCGCGACGTCATCCAACTCGCCCCAAGCCTGCCAAAAGAAGCAGCCGCTGCGGCCCTGGCAGAAACTCAGGAATCAACGTCGCTCTTCCCCGCTTCCAGCCGCCCTCCGCGCATCTTTTCCAGAATCGCTCAATGGGGCGAAATGTTCCATCCACCCGTTCCCGAGCCGCTTTCCGTCAGCGCCTCCGCGATCGAAAATTACCGCCGCTGCCCGCAGCAATATCTTTATTCTTACCTCTGGTCGCTCCGCGAAGGCCCGAAAGCCGCCATGACGTTCGGCGCCGTTATGCACACCGCCATCAAACGCTTCATGGACCAGCTCAAAAAAGGCGTCCGTCTTCCCTTTGAGGAGCTCCGCGCCATCTTCGAATCCGAATGGAGTTCCGCGGCCTTTGAAGACGATTATCAGGAACAGGAATACAAAAAAGACGGCCTCGAGCAGCTTCGCGCCTTCCATTCTGCAATTCTCGAGAATCCTCCCAGGATCCTCGAACAGGAAAAGCCCTTCGCCCTCGACCTCGAAAACAACGTCATCGTCAACGGCCGCATTGACCAGATCAATTCCCTCGGCAAAAATGAAGTCGAAATCGTGGACTACAAAACCGGCAAACCAAAAAAGGATTCCGATGCCAGGAAAGACCTGCAACTCAGCATCTATGCCATCGCTTCAAAAGAAATTTTTGAGCTCAATCCCACCCGCCTCGTTTTCCACTACCTCCAAACCAACCAGCGCCAGGAAACCACTCGCGACCCCAAACAGCTTGCCGAGGCCGAACAAGTCATCCAGGAAGCCGCCTCCGAGATTCGCGCCGCCCACTTTCCGGCGCGTCCAGGCTTCATTTGCCGCAACTGCGCCTTCCGCCCCATTTGCCCCGCGCATGAAGAGGCTCTCTCGGGCTAGCGGCGGACACAAAAGAAAACGGACGCTGCGATGAAGCAGCGTCCGTGAAACCAATGCTGCAAATCAGAACTTCTCGGGACCCGGGCTCTTAGCCCTTCTTCGGATTCTTCTTATCGTCTTTCTTGGCCTTTTTCTTCATCAACGCTCTCCTTCGAACTCGTTCACGTTGACAGGCGTCGCCGCCCGGCATCCGTTGTCATTCGATATACGGGGAGATTACGCGCGAGTCAAGAGGAATCCGCAGCTTACCGGTCCTTTGCCGGGAAAAACCAGTCGCGCCGCGAAAAATTCCGGGTGGCGCCGTCCTCGCCTCAGTGCGGCAAGACCCCGGAGTAGTACCCTTCCCTGGTCTTCACGTCCAGGCCTGGCCGCATTACCCTGACTTCCACGGTGTGGTACTCCTTGGTATGGTCGTTCCCGCGCGGCACATACGCTAGCGTGTACACGTGCCTCGCTTCTTCCGCTACCCGCGAGTACAACTCCTCGAGTCCCTTGCTCTTGGTGGCATAGAAAGTGTCTCCGCCGGTGTCATTCGCGTACTCTTTCAACCGCGAGAAGACGCGGTTGTACGTGGCGTTCCCTACCCCAATGCTATACACGCTAATGTTGTACTTCAGCAGTTCGCGCACGACATTATCGTAGGCGTTGGTATTGAATTTCGAGTTTTGACCGTCCGATATCAGGAAGATGATCTTCCTCCGGTCGCGCCCCCGGTCCTTCAAGACCTCCGCGGCTCCGTACACCGCGTCGTCTATCGCCTTGGTCGTATGCTGCCCGATAATCCGAGTGGATTCGGCTACCGATGGCGCCCCTCCTCCCCCCACCGCCTGTCCCCCATTGATGGTCGCCCCGCTAAACGGTTCGCTGGGAGGCGCCACAGAAGCCTGCTGATTCGGGCTTTCGTTGATCCGGATTCGCTTTAACTCCGTGAGCAGCTTGTCCTGGTCGCGCGTAAATCCATCATCCGGATGGAAATAGGTATCGAACCTGCAAATCGAGGCTTCGTCCGAGTTACTCAGCCCCGCGAGAATCGCGCGCAAGCTCGATTGCACCTGGTTGGCATCCTTCTGTTTCAGGTCGTTGTCAATCAGCACCACAATCGAGAGCGGGGACGCTTCCACGGAGAACAGGTCAATCTTCTGCTCCACGTTGTCGTCCAGTACTCGAAATTCGTCACGTCTCAAGTCCGCCACCAAACGGCCGTCGCCGTCTTTCACTGTGACCGGCAACACAACCAGCTCCACATTCTTGATGATCTTGGCTTGTGTCTCGGTCTGTCCCGGCTGCACCGCGGGCGGAGGTCCCGGATTCTGCTTTGGGATGGGCGCCGCCGGCACGGGCGCCGAAGGTACAGGCTCTGAGGAGCGGTCCTGCGCTTTCACCGGAGAAGTCCAACATGCGAGAAACGCCAGTGAAACTGTCCCCAGGAGAGTCCCCCGCCGCGCCGTACTTTTTAAATTTTTCATCGCTTCTGATTCAAACTCCCCTTCTTCTCCATCGCCGGCGCCTCAAGGGACGCATCCCTCCCCGTCGCCCACGGCATCCTAACAGAGCAGTTTGGTCCCAGCCTGTGATACTGTCCGGGCGGGAACTCTTCGTCCGGCCCGATTGCGGCGGACCCTTGAAAAGGAAAGTATACATGCCTTCGTTGAAGAAACTCCTGGCCGTTTCATTTACTCTCTGTCTCTCCGCGGGTCTTCTTCCGCGCCTTTGCGCCCAGGAGCCCGAACAAGGCCAGACCTTGAAAGCGACGGTGAACCTCGTCAATCTCTACGTCACCGTCCGCGACAATCACAAGCGCATCGTCACCAACCTCACCCAGGACGATTTTAAGGTCTCTGAAGATAACCAGCCTCAGAAGATCGCTTTCTTTTCCAAGGAAGTGACGCTTCCCATCACGCTAGGGTTGCTCCTCGATACCTCCGGCAGCGAGCAAAACATGCTTTCCGCCATCCAGGACGCCGGAAGCAATTTTCTGAGCCGCGTCCTTCGCAAGGGCGATGAAGCCATGGTCATTTCGTTCGATACGGATGTGAATCTCATGGCCGATTTCACGGAAGATCCCGCGCAACTCGACCGCGCCGTCCATCGCACCCGGATCAACGCTCCCATGCAGGGCGGCATGATCAATCCCGGCCCCGTTCCTGCCGGCAACGTCACTGGTACTGCTCTCTACGATGCCATCTACCTCGCCTGCCACGATGAGCTGGCCTCCGAAGCCGGCCGCAAAGCCATCGTCATCGTCACGGATGCAGAAGATGAAGGCAGCAAGGTTCGCATCGAGGAAGCCATCGAAGCTGCCCAGCGCACCGACACCGTCATTCACATCATTCTTGTTTATGATCCGCGCTTCGGCGCAAACACGGGCGCGGCCAAAAAGCTCACCGAGGAAACCGGCGGCCGGGTGATCGTCGGTAACTCCAACAAGAAACTCCAGGAAGCCTTCGACGAAATCTCGGAGGAGCTGCGCAGCCAGTACACTGTCGGCTACTACCCGACCAACTCCGCCCACGACGGCGCATTTCGCAAGGTCAAAGTCGAAATGACCAACAAGGACTACAAAGCCCTCACCCGCAAAGGCTACTACGCCCCCAAGAGCTAGGAGCCCCTGCGATTGCTTGCATCGAATCCGCTCTGGTGGTCCCTTTTCCTCCCTGGAGCCTGTCGCCGCTTCGTGCCCGATCTTACGCCATCGTTCCTGGTTCCTCTTCAATTCCTTGACTCCCGCTCAAAACCGAATATAGTTTCAGCCACGTCACATCGCTGAGAGGGATTCGGGCAGTCGCTTCGTGTGGTGCGCGCCCGGCAGTTCCTCCAATTCTGTGATTTAGGCCAATTCCCCGGTTGCGCTTGGATGTGTGCGAGCGGTCATCGCCTCGCAAGTTCGCTCGCTTGGTTGGGTGTGCGTGCCCGAAAAATCGCACGCCACGGAGGGTCTTTCTTTGGCCACTTCTCCTGTGTCCGTTCAGAACAATTCCTGGTTGCGCCCGAAGTACATCCTCTTCGCTTTTATTGGCCTGATGCTCGCCTACGTGCTTGTTCATAACGAGCGTTTCCTCATTGACGCCGGCGATCGCGAATGGCCGCACATTCAACCCTTCAAATGGTGGCTCTTGCCTCATGGACTGATGGGCGCCTGCGCCCTTCTGCTCGGGCCTATGCAATTCTCCGATCGCCTTCGCCAGCGTTTCACCAAACTCCACCGCGTCGTCGGGCGCTTTTATGTTGTGGGTGTCTTTATCGCCGCCCCCATGGGACTGTACGTACAGTATTTCGAGGAACGTCTGGGCGCCACGCGTTCCTTCAGCATCGCCGCCGGCACGCAAGCGACCATGTGGATGCTCACCACCGCCATCGCCCTGGCGTTTATTCTCAAGGGCAAGACGCAGCAGCATCGTCAATGGATGACCCGCAGCTTCGCCGTCGCTCTCGTCTTTCTGGAAGTTCGCGTGATCCTCGGTGTCACCGGCTGGGAGCGGCTTGGTCCATCCGCCGCGGAAACGGTGGTCTGGGGTTGCAATGTCTTTTCTATTTTCCTTGCGGACGTCGTCCTTCAATTGCAGGAGCTCCTCCGCTCCCGCAAGCCCGCCGCGAAGCCCCAGGTCGCCACTCCCTGAGCGTGCCCACTGGCGTACGCAATCTTCATTTTCCTTCCCGGATTCGACCCGCTCCTCGGCAGCTCGGCCCTTGGCCCTTCATCGCAGTTTCTGGCGCGATAGTACGATGCGAGCCGCGCCGGGGGTTGGCGCCTATTTGTTGCGGGAACGCGGTCCAAGGATGAGGCAGGATTCCTGGTCTTCTTCGATAAATCGCGTGGCTGTTGCCACAGCACTCCGGAGGAGTCTCTCAATTTCCGTGCTGGAACAGTTCGCCACGCGAAGCCAGATGATTTTGGGCGGAGAACCACGCAGCACACTGCGTTCCTGAAAATCCGAGTCCTTTGAAACAATCGAGTAGCCGTTGCCTTTAGCGTATTGCCAAATCGCCTCGTGGTCTGCGCTTCCCAGCCCGCATTCGTGAACGTGGCTCGAGCCGGGGTAAAGATCGGCGAGTGCTCCAGCCAGGCGCGGCGGCAAGTTTTCATCGAAAAGCAGCTTCACGCGTTGGAAATTTCCAGTTTGCGTTCGCGATCCGCGGCATAGGCGAGACAGGCGCGAATGTCCTCTTCCGTGAGAAACGGAAAGTCCCGCAAAACCTCAGCGTGCGTCATCCCACTGGCGAGGTATTCCAGCACGTCATACACAGTAACGCGCAGCCCGCGGATGCACGGTTTTCCGCCTCGCTTGTCCGGTTCCATCGTAATGATATTGGAATAGTTCATACGCCAACTTTATGGGAAAAGCCCACAGGAGGCAATCGGAAACGTTTCGGTCGCCCCAGATCGCAGCGTCGGAGGAGGTTCATCAAAGTGTCGGTGTCGAGCGGCGAGCGCGCTGAATAAGGTCAGAAAACGTCCCGTCTATCCGCGTCTTTTGTCCCACGCTCCCCGTTGGTGTCCTACTCTTGGTCGTCGTAAAACACTTTGGCGTCCGTTACTGCTAGCAGTGCTTCCCTTCCTTCATAATCGGAATGGCTCGGAAAACTAACCACCCGGCGCCGAAAGTATTGAAAATCTTGAAGCGGAGCTTGTGAAAAATCGAAATAGTCAAGGAACGCCAGTGTAATGTCGCTGGGACCCACGACCATATCTTTTTCTTGATCCCAGTATCCAGCCTCTCCTGGTCCGCTTGAACGATTGATCAGAATTATCGCACGTTCCTTCGGGACAATGTTTAGAACAGGTGGTGAGCCGTCTGTCACGCCACTATCTCCGTACGGGAGTTCGCTAAGGACCAGTGCGTCAAAAAGCAATTCTCGAATTTGTCCGAATGTGTCTAGCGATCCACCGATATCTTCTCGTTGAGAGAAATAGACGTTCCACAAGTTCCGAGAACACTCTCGATACGCGATCATCAACCGTGTGATTTCCCTCACGGCCATGCTGGCCCTCCCGGAGGCCACGGTGTGCCTCCGGCGGGAGGCGTGGGACTATCTAGCCGGGCAGGGGAGCACGTGCAGCCCGGAAATGGCTCTGGTTCCAGTGGTACCAGTGATAGTGAACGCCCGATGGGCTTCCATGCGAACCCGGGTTGCCCTGCTGATCCCAATACGGTGAGTCAGGGGGACAGGGTTTACATTTGCCCTCTTCGTCATCGCATGGCCCGGGGTTTTTCGTGCCCGGCCATGGAATCGGATCTGCGTGGGGCCTTCTCCTACTTTCGAACCAATGGTGCAGCGCATAACCCGTCGCAGCTACCGTAACGGCGACACCGCCAACTATCACGATCGTCTCGCAGTCGCCTGAGCCAAAACACACCACGGTCCCCACACCTTCCGCTAAAGGGAGCGCAATCGCGCCGGCGTTGTTTCCGCTAGGGTCGCGCAGATTGATCGGCCTATTCAGCGAATAGGTGTAAAAGTTCGTGCCGCTAACAAATCCGATGGGGTCTCCGCTGAGAAATCTGCCGGTGACTGGATCGTAGTATCTGGCGCGATAGTAATAGGGGCTGGTTTCGGGGTCGAATTCACGGCCCCGTGTACTGGAACGGGTTGGTTAGCGAGCCCGAAGACGCTGTCTGCTTGCCAAACGAATCGAACGTGTAGGTTCGCGCCAGAGCGCCTGCTGCGTACGTCAGCGAGGGAACCGTACCCAAGCCGTCTGCTTCGCAGAAGCTCGTCGTGGAAGAGCGCAACATGGCCAATGGTTCATCGATGTTCAGCCCCTGCGAGTAACGAGCAACCACCGCGCCGGAGGAATTCGTCTCCTCGATCAGATTGTCCACGTCTCAGGCATAAATACTGGTCCCGGCAGTGGAGGTTTTCTCGATGCGGCGGCCGAACGGGTCGTACAGGAAGCTTACCGTCCCGGCAGAGCCCGGCGGAGTGACCGATGTCAGCCTGTTTTCAAAATCCCAGGCATACGTGGTGATCCCCGTGGAATCGTTCTTCGTGACTGCGTTCCCCTTAAGGTCGCAGGCGTAGGTTGTGCTCGGCGTCGAAGTGAGTTCGTTCGACGCGTTGTAGCCGTATGGTGACAGCCCCAGCGAGCTCAGCCGGTTCCCCACAGGATCGCAACTGAAGCTCTCCGTCGTGTTCGCACCCTGGAGCACCGAGGTGAGCTCGTAGATCGCGTCGTATCCGTAGTTCGACGTCACCCCTGCCTGCCAATCCGTCTTCGACATCCGATTCCCGCCGCGCGCGGTTCCTGTTTGGAGCCCGAAAAAAACGGTCTCCGAAGCATACGCCACTCCGTCAATGGTACTCCGTGATTACTTCCGCAAGCTTTACACGCAACTACGATTTGACCGCTCCGCGCCCTCCGTTTACCATTTTCTTTCCCCGTGGACGACCAGCTCATCTCCCACTACCACATCCTCCGCAAGCTCGGCGGAGGCGGCATGGGCGTAATCTACGAAGCCGAAGACACCAAGCTCTCCCGCCGCGTCGCCCTGAAATTCCTCCCGGAGGCCACCGCGAAGGATCCCGCCACCCTCGAACGTTTCCTCCGCGAAGCCCGCGCCGCTTCGGCTCTCAACCATCCCGGCATCTGCACCATCCATGCCATCGAGGAGCATGAGGGAAAAACATTCCTCGTGCTGGAGCTTCTCGAAGGCGAATCGCTCGAACAGCTCCTCGCTCGCGGCCTCGTTCCGCTGTCCCAGGTCGTGGACGTCGGCATTCAGGCAGCCGACGCTCTCGATGCCGCGCATAAGAAGGGCATCGTCCACCGCGACATCAAGCCCGCGAATCTTTTCCTCACGGCGCGTGGCCAGCTCAAAATTCTTGATTTTGGTCTGGTCAAGCTCCTTAAAGAGCAGAAAGATTCCGACAGCGGCGAAACGCTCGTCGAGTCCACTCCCACGCATCTGACCAGCCCCGGGATCGCCGTCGGCACCGTCGCTTACATGTCGCCGGAACAAGCTCGCGGCGAGGACCTCGATGGACGCAGCGATCTTTTCTCTCTCGGCGCGGTCCTCTATCAAATGTCCACCGGCCAGCATCCCTTCCCCGGTGCCACCACCGCCGTCATTTTCGCCAATATTCTGCACAGCGCTCCCGCCGCCCCCATCTCTCTCAATCCCGAAATTCCTCCGGAGTTGGAACGCATTCTGAATAAAGCCCTCGAAAAGGACCGCGACCTCCGCTATCAGGTCGCCGCGGAATTGCGCGCCGATTTGAAGCGTCTCCAGCGCGAAATGGATCCAACCCGCGTTTCCCCAGGCTCCGGCTCCCTATTCGCTTCCTCTACGGTCTCGGGTCGCGTCTCCGCCGCACCGGCCACTCCCCCGGCGGGATCCCAGGCGCAGGGAAGCTCCGCCCTCATCGTCGCCGCCGGCAAACACAAATTCCGTACGGGGCTGATTTCGCTGACGGTTCTTGCTGTCCTCCTCGCAGCGGGCTTCGGCATCTACTCGCTGTACCAAAGCAACCGCTATCTCCCGTTCCAGCATTTTGCCATCAACAACATCACCAATAATGGCCACGTTCCCCTCGCCGCGATTTCTCCCGACGGGAAGTATCTCTTGTACGCGATGGAAGAGGATGGCTTGCAATCGCTCTGGCTGCGCCACATTGCTTCCGGTAGCACCACCCAGGTCGTCGAGCCCGCCGCCACGCGCTACGCAGGCCTCACTTTTTCTCCCGATGGCAGCTATCTTTATTTTGTCCGCCGCGATGAGGCCGAGCATACCATCTCCATCCTGTACCAATCTCCCATGCTCGGCGGCACGCCTCATATTCTCGTTCGCGATGTGGATAGCCCCGTGGTTTTTTCCCCCGACGGTCACCATTTGGCTTTCTTGCGCCAGCTCCATGATTCCCCGACCTACGACCTCGTCATGGCCAACAGCGACGGCACCGGCGAGAAATATATCTTTCAAAAAAAGACGCTGAACACGGATAGTTATGCGCTCGCCTGGTCGCCTGACGGCAAGACCATCGTGATTCCCGTCGTCCAGCCCACCGCCACGGCCATCGGTGGCTTCCTCGCCGTGGATGTAGCCGCCGGGAGTGAGCGGATCTTCGGCGAATCCCGCAACCACGATTTTTATGACCCGGTCTGGCTTCCGGATGGAAGCGGCTTGATCGCTTCGTTCGCACTTTCCGATACCGGCGGCTTTCAATCCCAGCTCGGCCTTGTGAGTTTTCCGGATGCAATGTTTCGCGCCATCACCGACGATACCAACGATTATTCGTATCCCAGCATCGCCGCGGACGGTCGCACGCTGGTCGTAACGCAGAGCCAGGAGCACTTCGATGTCGCCATCGCTCCCGCGTCTGATCCGGATCAGTTGAAAACCGTTCCGCTGCAGTCCCACCAGATGCTCTTCCGCTGGAACTGGCTGCCCGACGGCCGTCTGGTTCTTCCTCAAGGCGGCGCGGTCAAAGTGGTCTCACCTGATGGCGCGGAAACGGTCCTGCTCTCCGATTCGAAACACATCGTGGACCAGGCCACTTCGTGTCCCGGAGACGTGATCGTTTTTCGTCAGATCGGCCGCGGTGGCGGCGCCGCCGCGAATCTTTGGAGCATGGACGCAAGCGGCTCGAACCAGAAACAGCTCACTTTCGGTCTGAACGAAGAAAATCCCCATTGTTCGAGCGACGGCAAGTGGGTCTACTACGTGGACCACAACGACAATCGCTACATCAAGCGCGTTCCTCTTTCCGGCGGTTCGCCCGAAACCGTGGTGAATTCCGCGATCGGAGATTTCGCGCTCTCTCCTGACGGAAAACAGATCGCTTCTCTGGAAGTCCGCGAATTCGATCACAAATTGGTCTTGCGTCTCGATTCCACCGACGACCATAAAACGCAGTACTTCGGCATTGACCAGCGCGCTTCGTACGGAATCGCATTTTCACCTGATGGAAAATCGCTCGTCTACACCGTGCGCGACAAGGGAGCGGATAATCTGTGGTCCCAGGATTTTTCCGGCGCGGCGCCACGCCAGCTCACGCATTTCTCCGCGGAACATATCTGGGAATTCGCGTACTCGCCGGATGGGACGAAGACCGCGATCGAACGCGGCCACGTGGAATCGGACGCGGTGCTGCTCCGCGATACCGGAAAATAGTCCGGAATTTGCGCCGGGGACATTTTGGGCGGACGACTTAGTTCTGCGAGCCGGGTGCGGGCGCCGCCGCTTTTGCGGGATTCGGAAACGCGAAATAGCCGCGCCGCGCCTGCACTTCGTAGCCATTGTGGTTCAACACTTCGATCTTGATTTTGTGATATCTGCCGTTCGGCGCGTAATTGGTGGGATTGTACGCAACGGAATACTGGTTGCGCAGCTCGTCGCCGATGTCCTGGAAGGACGCGTCCAAATCGTCCACGTGGTACGGATAAAACGCGCGGCCGCCGGTTTCTTCCGCGAGGTCCTGCAAAATCTTGTCGCCTTCGGTCAGATGCATCTTGCGATTGGCCATTTTCTCCGGATCCGTGTCGGAGAGCTGAATCCATTCCGTGCTGGTGCTGATCGTGTAGATCACCACGCTGGTGCGCTGCGCCATTTCGATGGCTTCGGTGCGCGTGTGATTCGAGAGATTATCGTCGCCGTCGCTGATCAGAATCATCACGCGGCGAACCACATCGGGCTGGTCGCCGGGAGGACGCGGCGGGTGGCTCAGTTGATTGGCGCACGCTTCGTAAATCGCGTCGTAGACGGCGGTGCCGCCCCCCGCGCGGGTGTTCTGGATTTGGTCTCGCAATAGTCCCGTGTCGCTGGTGAACGCCTGCACGAGCTGTGGTTCGTCGTCAAAAGTCATGACGAACGCCTGGTCTTTTCCGTGGCGGAGAACGCTGTAGAGAAAATTGATGGCAGCGTCCTGCTCAAACTTGATGCGGTCACGAATGCTATTCGAAGTATCGAGCAGCATGCCGATGCGCAGAGGAAGATCGGATTGCTGGCTGAAGTAGCGGATGTCCTGCGGAACGTTATCGTCCAGAATCTTGAAATCGCTTTTGCCCAGGTCGGGAACAAGCTTGTTGCGCCGGTTTAATACCGTGAAAAGGACGTCCACCAGGTTGACTTCTCGTGTAATCGTCGGGCTTTTCTGCGTCGCCTGCTGATCGCTCGCGGGCGGAGGAGGCGCGGGAGCTTGCTGGGCGCAAAGCCGAAGCGAAATCGCGATCAGGAGAAAAGCGGCGAGAAGCAAAATGGTTAGGCGGCGCATTGGATTTCATTATAAGAACGGCGCGAGCAAAGCGTCAATTCGGGAAGAATCCTCTCCGGAAGCAGTTGCGAGCTTTTGCAGGAACTCGCGCAAATCGGCGGCGAGTGGCGCGCGGACTTCGATCCCTTTCCCCGTGCGAGGATGCGCGAAACCCAGCCGCGCGGCGTGAAGAAATTGCCGGCCGAGCCGGGGCAGTTTTATTTTTCCTGCTTGCATTTGCGCAGCGGCGCCGTAGAGCGTGTCTCCCACCACGGGATGTTTTGTGGCCGAGAAGTGCACGCGAATTTGATGCGTGCGCCCGGTGTGGAGTTGGATTTCGACCAGGGAGGCGGAGTCCACGGTGGCAATCCTGCGCCAGTCAGTTCGCGCCTCGCGGGATTTTCCCGGCGCCGACGTTTTGCGGGCGGACATGCGGGTGCGGCGCTTCGGATCGCGCGCGATGGAAAATTCGATGCGGCCTTCATTGCCCTTCAATTTGCCTTGCACCAGAGCGAGATAGATTTTCTTCACTTCGTGCTTGCGAAACGCTTCCGCGAGTTTTGCGTGCGCGGAATCGTTCTTTGCCACGAGGATCGCGCCCGAAGTATCTTTATCCAGCCGGTGCACGATTCCGGGGCGCAGCGCGTCACCCGCCTGCGAAAGCAATTGACCGCGGCCAAGAAGAGCATTGACAAGCGTTCCGCGAGAGTTCCCCGCCCCGGCGTGAACGGCCATTCCTGAAGGTTTGTTGACGACGATCACGTCGTCATCTTCATAGAGAATTTCGAGCGGAATTTCCTCGGCTTCGGCTCGGAGCGGCGGCCTTGCCTGCACCCGGACAGTGATTCGTTCGCCCGCGCGAAGTTTGTGAGCCGCTTTCGTGGGGTGGCCATCCAGGAGGATTTGACCGGCTTCAATCAGTTGCTGAGAGCGCGCGCGGCTCAGATCCGGGCATTGCGCAACAACGAACCGGTCCAGCCGCGTTCCGGCGTCATCTCTGGTGACAATGAGTTCGCGCTTCGGAGATTGGTCAGCGTAAGACATGGCGGGATTGTAGCAGGAGGGGGCTTGAGGTATCCCCCCACCCCCCGGTGTTTTTGCGGAAGAGTGCGCAAGTGATTGAAAGAAATACAGTTGGATGAAAATTTCACTTTGCAAGAGCGAGGGAAAAGTGCGGAAAGCTTTGAAAAGAAAGGAGTTGCCTGTGAAGTCTTTGTTCTGCACCCTTGGCCTGCTCATTCGAGGGCAGAAAGGCGCGGGGCAATGGAGTGAGGGAAGAGTGTGGAAGAATGCCAAATAAAAAAGGTTGCGGGTGTGAATCATGGATGCGTGGCAAAAAAGGAACTTACTGACGGGGAGGAGGATCGACACATTTTTGCCAGACGGACCAATGCTACTCCCTATTCTTTTCGCAAGTGTGTGCGAGCGATTGGGAGTAAAGAAGATAGAGGGGTTTCTTGGGATGCGGTTTGTGCAAAGTGTGCGCAAGCTGCTGAGACGAAGGACTGAAACCAGGAAAAGGAAGAGAGACGATTGCGCACGGAAACGTGACTCGGCGGGCACACGGAACCAGAGAGAGCGTACGAAACCGCCATTCCTACAATCCAAGGATGCTGCACCCTACCGACAAGACGGCTCCCGACAGGTTCAAGGCACGAAGTTAAATCCGGCTCTAGTTCTAGAAGACAGATTCCCCGCGTTACCCGGCGAATGAGGCAGACGAACCGGCGTCCCAGTCACAGGTTAATTCGGTATGGCCGACAATAGGGACGTGGATCGACTTCCCCCGCCGTCCATTCAATCCGCAGTGCTGGATGGTGGACACGGATCAAAACGCGTCGACGTCGACGACGGCTTGGGCAAAGTCTTGCGGGGCTTCCTGAGGCAGATTGTGTCCGATGCCACCACGGACGATCCGGAATGCATATTTGCCCGTGAACTTCTTGCGATAGGGCGTGTCATCCGGAAAATGCGGGGCGCCATTGGAGTCACCTTCAAGGACAATGGCGGGCAAGGTGATGAGCGGGCCTGCCGCGAGCCGTTTTTCGATTTCGTCATATTTTGGTTCGCCCTTGGCCAGCGCCAGTCGCCAGCGATAGTCATGGATGACGATAGCGACATGATCCGGATTCTCGAAGGACGCCGCACTGCGATCGAATGTGGCATCGTCGAAGTTCCACTTCGGCGAGGCCGTCTTCCAAATGAGCTTGGCAAAATCGCGGCGGTATTTTTCATAGCCGATCCGACCGCGTTCCGTGGCGAAGTAATATTGGTACCACCACTGAAGCTCCGCAGCTGGCGGCAAGGGGATCTTCCCGGATTCCTGGCTGCCAATCAGATAACCGCTAACCGAGACAATGGCTTTGCAGCGCTCCGGCCAGAGTGCCGCAATGATGTCGGCTGTTCGCGCCCCCCAATCAAATCCAGCGATGATTGGCTTCTGGATCTTGAGCGCGTCCATCAGGGCGATGATATCGAGCGCCACCACGGATGGTTGGGCATTGCGGAATGTTTCACTTGAAAGAAACCGGGTGGTGCCATAGCCGCGCAGATACGGAATAATCGCTCGGTAGCCCTTCGACGCCAACAAAGGGGCCACATCGACGAAGCTGTGAATGTCATAGGGCCAGCCGTGCAGAAGCACTACCGCGGGACCATTGGCGGGGCCGGCTTCCGCGAAGCCGACATTCAGCAGGCCGGCGTCGATCTGCCTCAGCGAACTAAACGAACCGTTCGTTCCCAACTTGCCCGCGGCCCTGCCTGCCGGCTTTGCCTTGCTGGCTTCCGCGCTCGTGGAAGTGAACATGCCGAGTTGCGCGGCGGCAATGGCAGCGGCTGCGGCAGCCAGGAAGCCACGTCGAACGGGGCTGATTTGGTCAGACTTTTTGATCGTGCTTATTTTTGAATCTTTCTGGTTCGATTTATTCGCGCTCATCTTCGTATCTCCTCTGTTCGACTTGATCGTCACGCTGAGCGTCTCGCAAAGCCTGCACGTTGCGCACATCTGATTTCAGTTGAACTCGTGGCCTGGACCGCGGTCTAACGTCCGGGATTTGCATCCCGAATTATTCCTGCTCGCCCGCCACGATGCGAGTTGCACGGTTAGATGTCGTAATAACGGCCGTTGACCTCGTCTCCGACAATGGCGAAGTCAGATTTCGACGTTTCGAGTGGGTCTGATTTCCAGGAAAAGCCGATAGAAGGAACTTCAACTTGAGCCTCAAGTTGGCATGAGGCACGGGTCCCTGTAAATCGAAAGTGCTTGGACGGGTCGTCATACTTCACAGGTTCCCCCGCTGATTTCCAAACCATTTTAAACGTCATTCGTGCGGGAGTTGCGATCGAGTCAAGGGCGGGCCAGCGCGGTTGATCCACTACTTGCACGTCCTTCATTTCCAGCGTGAAAGTATTCCCGTCGGGACTGATCGTGAGGCCGCGCTCTGGAACAGGAACGACCCAGTAAAGCCCGGCCGGCGAAATGGGGGGATGAAAATCGTGAATCTGATTCGCGGGAACCGCCGGTCCCCGGAACAACGTCAGTCATATATGCGTGAAGGTACCTTGCTGGGTAGCTCGCCCAGCCCAATACTCTCCCTGCATCACGCCGTAGTCGGTCGTAGGACTACCAAAAGCGATCCGGTTTCCTTGACGATCCGTGCCCATGCCCGTAAAGGTGCTGCAGCGAGCGACTCGACCTTTGAAATGGTAGATATGCGAAGGTTCAAGATTTGGGCCCGCGGGCTGATTGTGGCTGCCGTTTTTATCCAGCCACGGAATCGGATAGGGATCGGTGCCGCCGTTGGCGGTCATTGGTTGCTGGTCATGCGGCGCAAAGTACTCGGAATGAATTGCGAACGGGAGCAGAGCCAACGCGCCGGATTTCAGGATTTCTCTGCGGCTGGTATAAAAAAGTGATTTGCCATGCGGGGCCATAGGTCGATCTCCTATGAGAGACTGCGGATGGCGCATTATAGTGATGCGCCGCCGCAATTTCTATCGTTGGCCGGTTGAGTACCCGTTGGCCACCGACCGGCGAGTTGACCAAATCAGATCGGATCTCATGAATAAGCGGACCCTTCATTCCCGAGGGGCGCGATTTGGTGTAAAGAGCTGATTTCATGACCTCCGACTGTCATGGGGGACGCCGGAGATTGCGGTCGGATGAGGGACACCGCGGAAGTAAATCCGCTAGCCTGGTAAGTCGGAATGCCGGACGTCTCAAATGCCCGCCCGCCACTCTTCTGGTATGCGAGTGTGGCAGGCGTTGGCTGGGGATAACACCCTGAAGCAATTGATCAAAACACGGAGAATTCGGAACGGCGGGAGAAAAAGGAGAGAGGCGCCTGGAAAACGCACAAGCGCCTCCTCTACTGCGTCAACGTAAACCGTACCTCACTGGATCACCTCCTTCTCGGCAAGAGCGCCGATGTCGACAAGAGTGTCGAGTGAATTGAGTATAGCGCGGTGCGGAGCGGTCCGCGAGCGAGTGTGTCCCGAGCCCGAGACGGTACAGGCGCGAGTTCTGTGGAGAAGAGATGCCCGCGAACGTTCGGGGGCGGCTTGCCAAGAGTCGGGATCGAAATTTTGGTTGGCTGGGATGCGTATAAGGAGATAAGGAGGCGGGAAGGCCATCGTGTCTTTAGGAAAAGGGATCGTGACGGGGCTTCGCGTCCTGGCAGTGTGTCTATTGTTCGCCATCTCTTTTACGGTGGGCGCTGCGGTATCGGGTGTGGCCAAGATCGCGCAAGAGGGGCCGGCCGTGCAAACGAGTCCCGGCGAAGTCTTACTTCCGTTTCTCGCGTTTTGTTTTTGCGTTGGGGTCGCGATCTCGTACCTGGTCCTGCGATCGGGCTGGGGCGGCTTAAAGCTTGCGGGCGCGATGTTTGTGGCGATCTTCGGAATCTCCACCGTCGCCACACAGGTCGAATCGTTGTTTTTCCTCCAGGCCAAAATGCCCGCCGGGATGATCCGGGGACTCTTCTTGGAGGGCCTGATTGCGTCGGTGCTCATTGCGCCGTTGGCGGTGCTGGTACTGGGCAAGTGGAAGGCCGCGCCGCCGGCAGCCGCGCAAATTGCGCCGGCGCACCTGAGCGCCGCTTCCGCTGCGTGGAGAATTGCGCTGCTGATCGGCGCCTTCGAGTTTCTCTACATGTTCTTCGGGTACTACGTTGCGTGGCAGAATCCCGCCCTGCGGCAGTATTACGGCGGACATGAATTCGCGAGCTTCTTCGCGTCGCTGAAGAGCAACTGGGAGAACATGCCGCGGATCTACGGGCTGCAGGTGTTTCGCGCACTGTTGTATGTCGCATGCGTGTTCCCGCTGCTTCGCATGCTGCGCGTGGCTCGAGGGGAAAAAGCCGCGGGTGTTGCGCTCTTTTTGGCGTCCTGGACCACGATCCTGCTGATGCCCAATCCGCTGATGCCCGCAAGCGTGGCGCGGAGCCATTTCTGGGAGACGCTGGCTTTCAATTTGGTCTTCGGGGCTCTACTGGGTTGGTTGCTGGGCAAGACGGCGCCATCCAGGGAGGCCGCCGTCACAGCGCCGTGACCTTTTACTGAAGGCTGGGTCTGCGAGCAAACCTAATGGGGCGTGGCAGCGTCCAATTGCCCGGTAGCCAATCGAATCCTTCGCCTATTGATCGCTTACAATACCGGCAACTCTGGCTGACCGGGCAGAGCGACTCAGGAGCCCAATGAGAGAACTCTTTGCCGGCCGCGTTTTCCGCCGGTCTTTTTCCGCGCAACGTGTTGTTCTTGCAGCGTTGCTCGCCCTTCTGACCTTCCCTGGGGCTGATCTTATCGGCCAACAACAACCAGCGCAGCAGTCTCCGCAGCAGCAGACACCAATGCCACGAGCCCCGAAGATCCAGGTACAAGTAAAAACGGTGAGCGTGCTGGCCACGGTGCGCGACAAGCACGGAAAAATTGTTTCCAATCTGACCAAAGACGACTTCGTGCTCGACGAGGATGGGCACCCGCAGACAATCACCTATTTTGCGCGCGAGACGGACCTGCCATTGCGCCTCGGTTTGTTGGTGGACACTAGCTTCAGCCAACGAGGCGTGCTGGACCAGGAGCGGAGCGCGAGCTACACGTTTCTCGACCAAATGTTGCGTCAGGACAAGGATCTCGCCTTTGTGATTCACTTCGACCGGGAGGTGGAGCTTTTGCAGGACTTCACTGGGTCGCGGCCGAAACTGCAAGCTGCGCTGCAATCCCTGAATATGCCCGAGATGGGGGGCTATGGTGGGGGCCAAAGCGGTGGTGGACAGGGCGGAGGTGGCCAGGACGGAGGCGGAGGTCGCCACCAAAGAGGCGGACGGGGACGAGGCGGAGGAACTCTGCTGTACGATGCCGTGTATCTTGCGTCCGATGAACTGATGAGCAAGCAGCAAGGACGCAAAGCGCTGATCATCCTATCCGATGGCGTGGATCGCGGGAGCAAGGAAACTCTTGCGACGGCGATCGAGACGGCGCAGCGAGCCGACACCGTGGTGTATTCGATTCTGTTTGCCGGAGAAGAAGGGCACGGCGGATTTAACCACGGAGGATTTGGGATGGGTGGTCCGCACGGTCCTTATGGCGGACGCCAGCAGAGATATCCGGAGGAGCAACGCCCGGACGGCAAGAAAATCCTGGAGCAAATTTCGAAAGAGACCGGCGGACGAATGTTCCAGGTCTCCAAAAAGGAGACCGTAGACAAGATTTATGCGGAGATCCAGGAAGAACTGCGGAACCAGTACAGTCTGGGTTATACGCCGGATCAGGGCGCGGGGCCCGGGTACCATAAGATCCATCTCGTGACCAGGCAGAAGGACTTGATTGTCCAGGCGCGCGACGGGTATTACGGCGCGCAGTAGAGGATCGGAAGACAGACTCGCCAGCAATCGAACGAGAAGAAAATAGCCGTGTACGCTATTGGGGGCCATGGGAGGGGCCTTGACCCGTGGTGGCGCGCAGGGTAGCCTCTTGCGCAAGAGAATCCCGCTCAGGTCAAAGCGATCCACTATTTTGAATTAGCAAGGAGGCTGGATATGGTCCCTCTCACGGCTCTCTGGCTCCCGATTGTGTTGGCGGCGGTGATTGTGTTCATCGCCAGTTCCATAATGCATACCGTACTGCCCTACCATAAAAGCGACTATTCGAGGCTGCCCGACGAAGACAACTTGGTGACCGCCATGCGCAGTGCGGGGTTGAAGCGCGGACTCTACGTCTTCCCGTTCTGCACGCCGAAGGAGATGAAGACGCCCGCGGCGATCGAAAAATACAACCAGGGGCCGGTGGGAATGATCACGGTATTCCCGAGCGGGCCGCCCAATATGCCAAAGTTTCTTGGACTGTGGTTCGCCTACTGCCTGATCATCAGCTTTTTTACGGCTTATCTGACGGGACGGACGGTTGTGGCGGGCACTCCGTATCTGGGGGTATTCCGAGTGGCGGGGACGGCGGCGTTTTTTGCATATGGGTTGGCGAATTTGAGCAACGGGATCTGGAAAGGCCAACCATGGAGTGTGGTGATCAAGGAAGTGGTGGATGGGCTGGTGTATGCGCTGCTGACGGCAGGAACGTTCGGCTGGCTTTGGCCGCACTAAACGAAGCGAAACGATCAGTGACGATCCGTCATGAATTGAACTAGCCGTTGACAGGATTCTCGAAGTAGAACATTTCATTACGCTCGTCCGGCAAAGCAACCAATCTCAATAATCGAAGGGCAAAGGAATTGTGCCGCGCGAGCGACATAACGGGTTTATTCTTGCGTGCGGAGTTCGAACGACATTTTCCCGGGGGAGAAGATGCGGAGACGATTGGCGGTATTGGCGGCGTTGCTGGCGGTGAGCGCGATTGCAGCGGCGATGGCGCTGCCGAAAGCGCATGCGCAAGGGGAGGAGAACGCGACGTACGACGTGGTGATTCGCAACGGGCACATCATCGATGGGACGGGTTCACCGTGGTACGCGGGGGACATCGGAATTCGCGGCGGGAGGATTGCGGCAATCGGAAATTTGTCGCACGCGAAGGCGAAGCACGAGATTGACGCCACCGGACACGTGGTTACTCCGGGGTTCATTGACATGCTGGGCCAATCGGAAGTGACGATTCTGGTGGATCCGCACCTGCCCTCGAAAATCTTTCAGGGGATCACGACGGAGATCACCGGCGAAGGCGATTCGATTGCGCCCCAAACGGACGCCACGCTGGCGGACGCACGAGCGGAGTTTGAACACTACGGCATCACGGCGGACTGGCGGACCTTCACGGAATATTTCGAGCGGCTGCAGAAGCAGGGGATGGGGATCAACCTCGGAACCTACGTTGGCGCGACGCAAGTCCGGCGGATCGTGATTGGCGACGGCGACCGGCAGGCCACACCCGCGGAACTCGAGCGGATGAAGGCTATCGTGACGGAAGCGATGCGCGAAGGTGCACGCGGCGTTTCGAGCGCGCTGGAATATCCCCCAGCACCGTACGCTTCGACGGAAGAGCTGATCGCGCTGGCGAGCGTCAGCGCGCAATACGGTGGAATCTACGCGACGCATATGCGGAACGAAGGCGACGGCGAAATGACGGCGCTGGCGGAAACGGCGCGCATCGCGCGGGAAGCGCACACCGCGGTGGAGATTTTTCATCTAAAAGCCGGAGGAAAGCCGAATTGGGGAAAGATGCCGCAAGTAGTGGCGTTCCTGGACAAGATGCGAAGCGAAGGGCTGGACATCGAGGCGGATACGTACGCGTATACGGCTTGGAACAACGGGCTGGCGGCGTTCATTCCGCCATGGGCCGCCGATGGCGGCACGCAGAAGATGCTGCAGCGGCTGAAGGACCCGGCAATGCGCGCGAGGATCCGCAAGGACATGGAGACTCGCTCGGCGGCGTGGGACAACGAATGGCAAGAAGTTTCAGGGCCGGACGGAATCCTGATCAGTTCAGTGAAGAATCCGCAGCTAGTGCCGCTGCAAGGAAAGACCATTGCGGATGTGGCGAAACTCTGGAACGAAGATCCGATCAACACGATTTTCGATCTGCTGATCAAAGATGAGGGATTCACGAGTGTTTCCGTGTTTGGCATGAGCGAACCGGACGTGGAGCTGGCACTGGAACAGCCATGGGTCTCCATTGACAACGATTATCCGGGAACATCGCCCACAGGATTGCTGGGCAAGGATCATCCGCATCCTCGCGCGTATGGAACATTTCCGCGAATCATCCGGCTATACGTGGAGGAAAAGCATTTGCTGACCCTGCCGGAAGCGATCCGGAAATTTTCGGCGCTGCCAGCGCAACGGATGGGATTGACGGACCGGGGCGTCTTGAAGAAAGGGATGTGGGCGGACGTGGTGGTGTTTGATCCGGCAAAGGTGCGGGACCTGGCGACCTATGCCGAGCCGAACCAGTTATCCGTGGGGATGGACGATGTTCTGGTGAACGGCGTGCCGGTGATTGCGCACGGAAAGATGACCAGCGCCCTGCCGGGCAAGGTGCTGTACGGGCCGGGGTATGCGGGAGCGGATTGAGCATTTTCCCTGCAACGTGAGCAACGTGCATAAGGACGCGCCTGGCTGAGGGCATATGCGGTTCAGGCGCAATTCCGAAACGACAATAATCAACCCGGCTTTTTCGAGCCCTCCGGTCGCCGGGGAAACAAGACATCGAGGAGAACGAGGATCGCACCAATCGTGATGGCGGAGTCTGCGACGTTGAATGCCGGGTAGTGATAGCTGCCGAACCAAACTTCGAAGAAGTCCGTAACCGCGCCATGAATCAACCGGTCCGTGAGATTGCCGGTAGCTCCGCCAAGAAGCAACGCGAGTCCCGCGGCGGCCATGGCTCCGCTGCTGCGGGAAGCCACGAGAAGCCAGACAATGGCCGCGATAATCACAAGCGAACCGCCGATGAGAAGAATGCGCAGCCAGGGAGAATGGGAATCGGCGAACAGGCTGAAAGCAATTCCCGGATTGCTGCTGTGAACCAGGTAGATGAAATTGTGGATGATTTCGTGCCGCCAGCCTTCCGCGGTCCGCGTTTCAATCAGGGCTTTCGTGGCGCGGTCGAGAAAGACGACGGCGAGCGTCAGCCAGAGCCAGCGGAGGCGGGAAGGGAAAGTCACAGGAATGTTCCCACGGAGAGCTCCTGCGGCAAAATTGTCTGCGCCGCCAGCCAGAAATTACTGATTCGCATTTTCGATTTCGGCGAGCGCGGCGGAACAGCGCTCGCAGATTGTGGGATAGCGAGCGTCTTCGCCGACATGGGTGGAAAAATTCCAGCAGCGTTCGCACTTCTTGCCGTCCGCGCGCTGCACGATGATTTCGAGCGAAGGCACCACATCGGAACGAAGGCCAGCCTCCTCTGCGGTGAAAAAGTCCACCTGCGAAACGATGAAAAGCCCGGGAAGATCGGCCAGATGGTGCTTCAGCTTGGCCTTTAGCTCCGGGTTCGCATTGAGAAGGATTTTGGCCTCGAGCCCGGAATTGATCTTCTTCTCATTGCGGGCCGCTTCAAGCGCCTTGAGAACTTCGGCGCGTACTTTTGCAAGCAACTCCCAGCCGGCGATTTGCCCTGAAGTCAGGCCAGCGCGCAGCTCGGCCTCTCTAGGAAACTCGGCAATGTGCACGGAATCCGCGTCGCCGGAACTCTTCGGAAAATACTTCCAGATTTCTTCGGCGGTGAAAACAAGGATGGGAGCGGCGATGCGAACCAGTGCGCTCGTGATTTTGTAAATGGCGGTTTGCGCGGAGCGGCGCGCGGCGTTTTTCGGCGCTTTCGTATACAGGCGGTCTTTCAGCACGTCGTAGTAAAAGGCGCTGAGGTCCACGACGCAAAAATCGTGGACCGCGTGGTACACGCGATGAAATTCGTAATTCGCGTACCACTCCCGGCATTTTTTCACGAGCTCGGCGGTGCGTTCGAGCATCCAGCGGTCCATCTCACTGAGCCGCTCGTTGGGCAGCAAGTCGCGCAAGGGATCGAAATCGAACAGATTGCTCAAGCCGAATCGAAACGTATTGCGGATTTTCCGGTACGCTTCGCTGAGCTGCGTCATCACCCGCTCGCTCATCTTCACGTCCGCCTGATACTCGACCGAGGAGACCCACAAGCGCAGAAGGTCGGCTCCCCACTTCTCGTTGATTTCCTCAGGTTCCATCGAGTTGCCCAGCGACTTCGACATCGGCCGGCCCTGTTCGTCGAGCGTCCATCCATGCGTGACCACGCTCCGGTACGGCGCATGATGCCGGATCCCGATGCCCACGAGCAGCGAGCTATGGAACCACCCGCGATACTGGTCCGGCCCTTCCAGATACACGTCCGCAGGCCATTCCGGCCCCTTCAGAACCGCCAGGTGTGAAGATCCGGAGTCGAACCACACATCGAGAATGTCGTTTTCCTTTCGCCATCTCGCCGCACCGCAATGGCACTTCGTTCCGGGAGGCAGAAGTTCTTCCGCGGAATATTTATACCAGGCGTCCGCTCCCTCTTTCTCGAACCACTTCACCACGTTCTTTAGCGCCGCAAAATCCTCGAGCCGCTTGCCGCATGCATCGCAGTACAGCACGATAATCGGCACGCCCCAAAAACGCTGGCGCGACACGCACCAATCCGGCCTCTTCTCGATCATTTCATACATGCGGTCTTCGCCCCACGCCGGAAGCCACTTCACATGGTGAATCTCCTCGAGGGCCTCCGCACGCAAAGACTTCTCTCCGTCCGTCGGAATCGCTTCCATCCGAATGAACCACTGTTCCGTGGCGCGAAAGATCACCGGATTGTGGCAGCGCCAGCAATGCGGATAGCTGTGCTTGTATGGGTGATGGCCGAGCAATGCGCCGCGGTCGTCCAGCAGCTTGACGATAATCGGATTGGCGGTGAAAACGTCTTTGCCCTTGTACTCCGGCAGTCCCTCCAAATACACGCCTCGATCGTCAATCGGCGCATAAATATCCAAACCATATTTTTGTCCCGAGTTGAAGTCGTCCACGCCGTGGCCCGGCGCCGTATGCACGATGCCGCTGCCCTGATCGAGCGTCACATAATCGGCTAGCAGACCCGGCACCTGAATCGGCAGAAACGGATGCTGAAACTTCATCCCCTCAAAATCGCGCCCTTTATACGTCCCAAGAATCTGCGTGTCCTTGATATCGCATTCCGCCTGCAGCGCAGCAACACGATCCGCAGCCAGGAGCAGCTTCCCTTTTTCCGTTTGGACCACCGCGTATTCGAAGTCCGGATGAAACGCGAGAGCGCGATTGTGCGGGATCGTCCACGGCGTTGTGGTCCAGATGACCGCGCTAATGTCCGTCCCGATGTTCGCCGCAGCCCCCTTACCGCCGCCAACCACGCCAAACTTCACCCAGATCGAAGGGCTGGAGTGGTCTTCGTATTCGACTTCAGCTTCGGCGAGCGCCGTCTGGTCCACGATGCACCAATACACCGGCTTGCGTCCCCGATAGACGTAGCCTTTCTCCATAAATTCAAGAAACGCTCCAGCGATAATCGCTTCGTAGCCGAAGCTCATCGTTAAATACGGATCGTTCCAGCGCCCGAAAATTCCCAGCCGCTTGAAATCTTTCTTATGCTGTTCGACGTAGCGCATCGCAAATTCACGGCACAGCTTGCGGAATTCCGCCGGAGAAACCTTCCCTTTCCCGCCGAGTTCTTTTTCAACCTGCGTCTCGATTGGAAGCCCATGGCAATCCCATCCGGGAACGTACGGAGCGTAATGGCCCGCCATGCTCTTGGACTTGATGATCATGTCCTTCAAAATCTTATTCAGTCCCGTGCCCAGGTGGATCGAGCCCGTCGGATAGGGCGGGCCGTCATGCAGGACAAACAGCGGCTTGCCCACGCGCGCGGCCAGGATGCGCTCATAAATCCCGGTTTCATACCAGGCCGCAAGCTGCTTCGGTTCGTTCTGCGGCAGACCCGCCTTCATGGGGAATTCCGTCTTTGGCAGGTTCAGCGTTTTCTTCAGTTCCAGCGGTTCGGCCATCATTTTCAAGAAGTGGTTATCCCCTTTTCCTGGTATGCACAGGACGCACCTTGCGCCTTTCCGACCTGGGCCAGCCAATAATGCGCAGATTACGCCTGACGCTTGAGTGCACGGCTAGAAACATCGAAGGGCAGCGTAATCTCGTATGTTACAATGAATACAGAACAGTGTCAGCCGCTGCGCTCGTGCAACCAAACCCGGCTCGCCCGAATCGTATCGGTTTGAGACACCTGTCGAGGTATTGCTGCGTCTAAGCTTAAGGGGAAGAACGTGCCGGGATCGTCTCTCAATTTGGTGCCTCCCGAGGCCCTGCGGCCCAATCAAATCGCGGAACCCTCCTCCAGTGTGCCGGTTCCACAAAACGCTTTGCCCAAGTTCGGCCCGCCAGCGCTCCTGATGCCGGACAATTTTTGGTCCAATCTGAAGCAGTTCCTCTTTGAGCGCCCGGTGAAAATCAGGGGGAATTACCGTTCCCCGCTCATGCCGCAGGAATACGGCGGCGGTATGGGCGACAATTTCAAGGAATTTTTCCGCTCCGCACCCACTCCGAAAGGTCCGATCATTAGCCGGCTGACGGTGAACTGGAACGCGGGTTTCGGCGGGTTTGGCGACCGTATCAAGGAACTTTTCTTTCCGAAGAAGCAGCCTCCCCTGATGGTGACCAGCAAGCCCGTCAAGGTGAAGGACATCTGGTCGAAGGACGAGAACTTTGGCTGGACGCAGATCACTTCGTTCCTCGCTCATGGCGCGATCGCCGCCCTCATCATCATGATTCCTCTCCTTTTTAATCGGGCAACTGCGGTCCAAGCCACTGCGAATGTGACTCCGCTAGATATTTCGCCCTATATGATGAAGCTACCCGCAGGAAATGATAAGGCTGGTGGGGGAGGAGGCGGTGGCGACCGCACTCCGACTCCACCGACGAAAGGCCGTGCCCCGAAATTCAAATGGGATCAGTTCACGCCGCCAACGGCAGTGATTAAGAATCCCAAGCCCAAATTGCCGATGGATCCTTCCCTTCTTGGGCCCCCGGACCTTAGAGTATCGAGCCCCGCGTTGACCAACATGGGAGATCCGCTTGCTGCGGCTGTGACCATGTCCAATGGGCCGGGTGGTGGCGGTGGTTTGGGAACTGGTGAAGGCGGAGGCATTGGCAGCGGCACGGGCGGTGGGCTTGGTCCGGGCGAAGGCGGGGGCACCGGCGGCGGCGTGTTTCGCGCCGGATTGAATGGCGTTGGCATGCCGACCTGCTTTTATGCGCCTGACCCGCAATACTCCGATGAGGCCCGCAAGGCGAAGTATCAGGGGATCGTTGTTCTCCAGGGAGTAATCACCCTGGACGGCCGTGTAACCAACATCTCCGTCATGAAGAGCCCCGGCCTGGGATTGGATGAAAAGGCCGTCGAGGCGGTCCGTACCTGGCGCTGCAAGCCCGCGATGGGGCCGAACGGAAAGCCCGTACCGACGCTCGTTCCCATCGAAGTAACGTTCCGGCTGTTCTAGTCCCTCGGGCCCAAAGCGGTCGCAAGCCAAGCAACCTTTTCAACTTTGAGCGGCTCCCAATTCCCGTTGGCAGCCGCTCTCTCTTTTGCAATCGTTCAGGAAGGGCGGCGACGGAGGTTCACCAATGTTCGGGCCCGCTCTCGACCAGACCTCGGGAAATTCACTGCTCAGCCTGTCTTCTTTCCTGAAAAGAATCGCGGAGAATCTGAAGCTTGTTTGGGGAATGCCGCTTGCGCCTTCCTCGGCGAACTCTGGGCCTTTTCCACTCCTGAATTTCCGACGCTCTGACGCCAAGGGACAAGTCGGATCCACGTGCGTTCACGTTCTCTTAATTGCTGCGGCGATATTGGTGATCACGCATTCGGGCAAGCACCCGCCAGACATCACCCCAGCCGTGCAAACGGCGGAATCGCTCCGGTTTGCGGTCCCTAATTGGCTGAAATCGGAGGAAGCGCCTTCGCTTGGCGGGCACGGTTCGGGCGGAGACCACAATCCTCTGCCGCCGACCGCGGGCGAGTTGGCGCCGCACGCGAACTATGCATTCGCTCCGCCGAAATTGCCGGACAACCAGGTGCATGCTCTTCCTGTTCCCGTGACGATTTTCGACCCGCGCGCGCCGGACAATGTTCCCCAGCCGAAGGACTTGGGCTTGCCATGGATGAAAGCTGTCACCAATTCTGCGGGTCCAGGCACCGACGGAATTGGCACCCGCAAGGGACATGGCATAGGCGGCTTGGATGGCGATGATGAGGGGCAAGGCAACGATGGACTTCCCTACGCGCCCGCGGCCGCGCCGGTCATCTGCAAATATTGTCCGGATCCGACATATTCGGACGAAGCGAGAAAGGCCAAATTGCAAGGCTCAGTGACTCTTCGTGTTTTGGTCGGGCTGGATGGCCGGGCGCACGCAATCCGGATCACGAAGGGTCTGGGACTCGGTCTGGACGAGCGTGCCGAGGAAGCGGTGAGAGGCTGGCAATTCATTCCCGCGAAAGACGCCGCGCACCATGCCATCGCTTCCTGGGTGGTGATTGAGACGACCTACCGCCTGTTCTAGACGCGCAATATTCGCGGCGGTATCATAACAGTACAATGCCGTACGAATTCCATGAGCGCGAAAGCGAGCTCGAGCCTGAGCCGTCCTCATCGAGGGGTGGAGTCCCTCCCAGCAAATGGACTGCTGCGGGCGTGCTTGATCCTCCTGGCCCGCCAAAGCGCCCGGTTGGACCAATTCCGGCGGTTCCCACGTCCTGGTTCATGCGGATTCTGGCGATTCTGCTGCTCGTCGGAGTGGGCGGAGCGATTGCGCTGCTACTCCGATCGCTGCTCTGAAACATCAAGCAAGCTCCATCCGCAGAGCTTCATCACGGCCGGATTCGAAAACGAGCGCGTTCCCATCGGCTCCGTCCGGGGCAATCCATGAACACCGCGGTCAAGAATCCTGCTTGTGCTCTCTGCATTTTGTTAACATGACCCGCATGAGAAAATTGTCCCTGTTTCTTCTGCCCCTCGCTCTTGCCATTCCCCCGCACAACACTCGGGCCCAAGGTGCTCTCGGCGCGGTGGATTTTCAAGCCAGCGTGACTCCCACGGAAGCCAAACCGGAACCTGTCCGCGGTTTTACCTTCTATGTGCTCACCCGAAGCTATGAGGATATCGTCAAGCGAATCAATGAGGAAGACGCGCCGCCACAGCGCGATAAGTTTATTGACACGCTGAAAATCTCGCCACAACTGAAAAAATGGCTGCACGCGCACGACGTAATGGATCTGGCGCTGCCCGGAGTGGACAAACTGCTGACGGCCGACGACATCCTCAACACTCCCGAGTTTCTGCTGGCCTACCAGCGCTCGAACAGCGGCGGCGTGACCCACGGCATCCCCGTCCCCAGATACAAGGATGCGGATAAAAAAGACAATCCGGAGCGCTACGAAAAGCAGCACCAGGAATACATGACCGCTTTGAAGAAGTTTATCCAGGAACATCCCGAATCCGTCTCCGGAATCGAATTGGAGCTGGATGCGGTGAACCCGGCGCGCAAGTGGGCCGAACTTCAGAACGAGCAGAAGCGCCGCGTGCGTCAGTTGGCCCCCGCCGAGGCGCAAATCAAATATCTTGCCGCGAAGGTGGATACGGATTTGGAAGGCCACGCGGCCATCACCGGCCTTCCCGCGGGAAAATACTGGATCAGCTCCCTGAATCTCTATGCGGAATCAGGGGATGTTCGTTTGAGATGGGACGTCCCCATCACAGTCGAGAAAGGCCAGACAATCAGGCTGCAGTTGTCGAATCTGAACGCAGTGGGAGCGGGCCAGGTAAAGCAGGATTGAGCGATCAGATTCGGCGAGGCTCGGGCAATTCGCGCTCGTGCCCGGAATTTTTTCGAGAGAATCTGCCTCTGACGGAATGATGGACTCGCCGGTTCACTGGGTCGAATTTAATCTCTTCGTGCTGTTTGCGGTGGGCTTGGATCTGGCCGTCTTTCACCGCCGCCCGCACGAGATTCGTCTGCGCGAAGCGTTTGCCTGGAGCGCCGTGTGGATCGTCCTCGCCCTGGGATTTGGCACCCTGATTCTTCATTTCTACGGGCCGCAGCCCGCGCTCGAATATTACACCGGCTATCTGATTGAAAAAGCCCTCAGCGTGGACAATCTTTTTGTCTTTCTCGTGATTTTCCATGCGTTTTCGGTCGAGCCGAAATACCAGCAGCGCGTGCTGGGATGGGGAATTCTGGGCGCGCTGATCATGCGCGGCGCGATGATCGCCGCCGGTGCCGCGCTCATTGAACGCTTCAGCTGGATTTTGTATGTGTTCGGCGCCTTCCTCCTCTTTGTGGGCGGGCACATGCTCTTCGCCAAGAAGGCCGAAGCTCACCCGGAGAACAACGTCCTCGTGCGTTACGCAAGCAAGCACTTGCGCATGACTCGCGGATTTCACCAGGAAAAGTTTTTCGCGCGGGAGGAAGGCCGCCTGAGCGCCACGCCGCTGCTGCTGGTGCTTCTGGTGGTCGAAATCATGGACGTGACGTTCGCCCTGGATTCCATCCCCGCCATCTTCGGCATCACTCGCGATCCATTCATTGTCTACACCTCAAACGTCTTCGCCATTCTCGGACTGCGCGCCCTGTACTTTTTGCTTGCGGGTGTTCTGGACCGGTTCACCTACTTGAAGACCGGGCTCGCTCTCGTGCTTATGTTCGTGGGTACAAAGATGCTCGTTGAGCCCTGGATCCACGTTCCCATCGCCGCTTCGTTGGGCATCGTAGTGGCGCTCCTGGCGGTGACTATCGCGGCATCGCTTTTGCTAAAACCCAAAGGTGGAGCAGGGATTTCACCCGAACCTCAGCGACCGATTCATGCCCTCGTGGAAGAACTGGGCTCCAGCGAAAGTGCCCGGCGCTTGTCGGCAGCTGCCGAACTCTTTCGGATCGGGCGGATTTCGGCAGACTCGGTTGTGAGAACCTGGCGCAACGACGCCGAATTTGCGCAGCTCTTAGGAGATCCGCCATTGGTCACCGTTGGAGTCGCGGTCCAACCCGAGACCTTTGTGAGAATCCGCGAGGCCAATGGATTGCCCGCTCTCGCCGGCGTTCCTCCTGACCAGGACGCCCAGGAATTCGAACTCGCGTTCCCGGCGCAAATTTCCCTGGATGTCTTGACGACACAGGATCCGGGCGGAAACGGCGCGATTGCCCGCTTTCTGCGGAGAATCGGCGAAGGCATCCAGCAGGTCGAGTTTCTATGCAAGGACGTGGACCTGGCTACAGCGATATTGAAGGAAAAGTTTGGAATTGTTCCGGTTTATCCTGCAACACGCGCGGGCGCCAACGGAACCCGCGTGAATTTCTTTTTGGTTGCCGCCTCGAAGGCGGAAAAAGTCCTCATCGAGCTTTACGAGCCGCCGATTCGCGGATCCTAATCAATTGTTTTTGAGCACGCGCCTGGTCCGGAGAACCTCTCCGACCGTCCAGGCCTGGGCGATGCAGCCGCGAGGCGCGTGCGGTGCGTCCCCATCGAAGATTTCTCCGAGCGTGCCTAACCCATAAGAATCGATCGTGGCGCCCAAGGATTCGAGAAACCTCAGCGCTGCCTGCCGGTCGCCGTAGACTCGGTAATGCGCAAGAACAAACGGCCCGAGGAGCCAGCCCCAAACCGTGCCTTGATGATAGGAGGCATCGCGTTCGCGCGGACCGCCTCCGTAGCCGCCCGTGTACCCCGGCTCGCCCGGAGCGAGGCTGCGAAGACCGAACGGCGTCAGCAACTGTGCGGCGCAGATGTCCACGACGGCCTTCTGCTGTTCGGGTGCGAGCGGCGAAACCGGCAAGGAGACCGCAAAAATCTGGTTGGGGCGAAGAGACGAGTCGTTGCCGGTTCCCGGCGCGTCAATGACGTCGAAACAGCAATTGCGAGACGCGTTCCAGAACTTGTTGAAGCAGCTTTTCGCGCCGGCGCTCAATCGCACAAAACGTTCCGCGGGCGAACGAAGAGCCCGGGCAAACTGTGCCATCGTTTCGAGCGCATTGATCCACAGCGCATTGATCTCGACTGGTTTTCCAATTCGCGGCGTGACCACCCAATCTCCGATCTTCGCGTCCATCCACGTCAGTTGCGCGCCGGGAATTCCGCCAAAAAGAAGCCCGTCTTCCGGATCAACGTGAATGTTGTACCGCGTGCCACTCACGTGCGCTTCGATCATTCCCGCGAGCACCGGGTAGAGCTTCTTGAGCGTTTCGGCGTCCTTCGTCGCCGCAAAGTATTGCCGGGCGGCTTCGAAAAACCAGAGCCCCGCGTCCAGGGTGTTGTATTCCGGTGCGGCGCCTGAATCAGGGAAATTATTTGGCAGCATTCCGCCATCAACGAACCGGGCGAATGCAAGTAAGATTCGTCGCGCAACGTCGAATCTGCCCGTGGCGAGCGCCAGCCCCGGCAGCGCGATCATCGTGTCGCGGCCCCAATCGCCGAACCAGTGGTAGCCGGCAATGACGCTGTTTCCGTCGGGCTCCTCGGGCAATGCGCGCTTTATGATGAACTGCCCTGCGGCAAGGACGAGCTGCTGCAGCCATGGAGGATCGCTTTCCGTGCTCGCGACGCGCGTTCCCCTGCTCCACGATTTCCGAAGTGCCGCATCGCCGGCCTCGCTTGCCGCCCGCGCTGCGGTTCCTTCCAGGGATGCCGCCTCGTTGGTCGAGCAGACCAGTGTCATTGAATCGCCTGCGCTCAAGCTGGCGAAAAATCGTGCGGCGAAAAGTTGATCTTCGCGATCGTCAAGGCCCCTTTCGCGCTCGGCGGGAAAGTAGCAGTCGCGATACCAAACGTGCTGCGGCTCGCAGTCCGCGCCGAGGCACCGCAAGTAGAAGGGCGCGGCTCCAACGAAAGCCGCGATTCGCACGCCATGCGCCACCGGCTCAATTTGCATCTGCCAATTCCCGGCGTGAGTCAGTGAGTGGAAATCGCGATAATTCACTAGAGCCTTCAGCTCAAACTCCACGGTTCTGGCCGAATCGAGAAGTGTGTACTGAACGTAAGTGGTGTTTTCTCCCTGCCGCATCCACACGCGTTTCTCGAGTCGCGCGCCGCCTACCGCATACGTCCACACGGGCGTCGCGCCATCCAGAGAAAACTCTTCGATGGATTGAAATCCATGGGGGGCGATTGCCCCGCTGGCCCAGTGATGCGTCGCCAGCTCGAATTCCTCGCCACCACTGCGGACGATCTCATCCCCCACATTGACAAGAACTGTCCGCCCAACCGGCGGCTGCAGCGCTGCGATCAGCAGCCCGTGATATCTCCTAATAAAGCTTCCCGCGATGGTTCCCGAAGCAAAACCGCCGATTCCGTTGGTCACCAGCCATTCGCGCGACTCCGCGGCGCCGAGGTCATTGCAAATCTCGCGCGTAAAACGAATCGCACTTGGAATGGAACTGTCCATGGCATTTGCGCGAGCCATCTGCTCGGCGCAGGAATGTTCGCGGCTTCACTCGCCGCTCTGTTCGAGCATCTTGGCCACCAGGCCGGTCCAACCCGTCTGGTGATTCGCGCCAAGGCCCGCGCCGTTGTCCCCGTGAAAATATTCGTGGAACAGGATCAGGTCGCGCCAGTGGGGATCGCTCTGGAAAACTTCCAATCCGCCGGCGACCGGCCGCCTCCCGTCCTTGCCCCGCAGGAAAATGTGCACCAGCCGCCGCGACAGCTCCGAGGCTACCTGCCACAGGTCGCATTCCTTGTTCGAACGCGAGGGATACGCGACTTTAAAATCCTCTCCGTAATAATGATGAAATTTCTGCAGCGATTCGATCAGCAGGTAGTTCATCGGCATCCACACCGGTCCGCGCCAGTTCGAGTTTCCGCCGAACAAGCCCGTCGTGGACTCCGCCGGCTCGTAGTCCACGCGATTCTCCATCCCGTTCACCCACACCTCGTAGGGATGATCCAGGTGATACCTCGAAACCGCCCGCACGCCGTGCGGCGAGAGAAATTCCGTCTCATCCAGCATCCGCGACAACACGCGCTTGAGCTGCTTGTGATTCACCAGCGAAAGCAGCCGCCGCACTCCCCTCGCCGACCGCTGCGTCATTTCAATGTGCTCCGGCACGTCCGGATGATTGTCAATGAACCACTGCATCCGCCGCTTGAATCCCGGCAAGCGGTCCACGATCTCGGGTTCCAGCGTTTCCACGGCGAAGAGCGGAATCAGCCCCACCATGGACCGAATCTTCATGAAATGATCTTCGCCGCTCGGCAGGTGCAGCACGTCGTAATAGAAGCCGTCCTCGTCATCCCACAACGAAAATCCGTTTACCCCGATGTCATTCATCGCCCGCGCGATGTATACAAAATGCTCGAAGAATTTGCTCGCCACGTCTTCATAAGCGGGATCTTCCTTCGCCAGCTCCAGCGCGATCGCCAGCATGTTCAGGCAGAACATGCCCATCCAGCTCGTGCCGTCGGACTGCTCGATGTGGCCGCCGGTGGGCAGCGGCGCGGACCGGTCAAACACTCCAATGTTGTCGAGCCCCAGAAATCCGCCCTGAAAAATATTCGCCCCTGCCGGGTCTTTTCGATTCACCCACCAGGTGAAATTCAGCAACAGCTTGTGAAATACCTTTTCCAGAAATCCTCTGTCCGCGGTGCCCCGAATCCTCCGTTCGATCTTGTAAACGCGCCACGCCGCCCATGCATGCACCGGCGGATTCACGTCGCCGAAAGCCCATTCGTATGCGGGCAATTGCCCGTTCGGGTGCATGTACCATTCGCGCAGCAGCAGAATCAGCTGTTCCTTCGCGAAATCCGGGTCCACGATCGCCAGCGTGATGCAATGGAATGCCAAGTCCCACGACGCGTACCACGGGTATTCCCATTTGTCCGGCATGGAGATCACGTCGTCGTTGTACAGATGCGTCCAATCTTTGTTGCGCCCGTGGAGTCGCTCCGCGGGAGGGCGCGGGCCGGCGGGATCGCCCTCGAGCCAGGCCTGCACGTCGTAGTGATAGAACTGCTTCGACCACAGCATTCCGGCATAAGCCTGGCGCATGACCGACCTGGCGTCGTCTGAAAGTTCTTTGGGAATTCGCGTCGCGTAAAACTCCTCGGCGTCGTTCATCCGCGCGGCGATCAGCGCGTCGAAGCCCGCTCCGAAGTCGTTTGTGCTGGGAACCCCTTCCGGTCTCTCTTCCTCCGCCGGCGAAGTAATGATCCCCACGATTGGCGAATCCGCCCCCATACCGGCAAGAGGCTCGATATCTGTCAATCGCAGCTTGATCACCCTGGACTCGCCGGGCCCGATCTCTAGAGGGTAATACGCCGCCATCTTTGTTCCCGCCTGATCCGGATTCACGGCGGCTTTGTTGCCGTGAATTAGATACTCGTGGAACGCGTCTTTCACATACTGCGTGCGATTGCGCCCGTTGAAAAGCCGCGCAAAATTTGTTTCGTTCTCCGTGAACAACAATCGCGGCTCCCCGGCGCACAGCAGCCAGCGCTTTCCGTATTTCCAATGTTCCAGTTCGGCGGCAGTTACGGAAGGCAGGTTTGTGGACGCTCTCACGTGGGGGCGGCGCAGATCCTTGCCCCACGACCATGTGTTGCGAAAACACAGGGTGGGCAAAAGGTGCAGCATCGCGGCATCCGGACCACGATTCACGGCCGTGATTCGCACCAGAATGTCCTCCGCCTCCGCCTTCGCATATTCGACGAAAACGTCGAAGTACCGGCTTTCTTGAAATACCCCCGTATCCAGCAGTTCGAATTCCGGCTGTGATCTTCCGCGTCTTTGGTTTTCTGCCACCAGCCAGTTGTACGGAAACTCCGCTTGCGGATACTTGTACAGCATGCGCATGTAGGTGTGCGTGGGCGTATTGTCGAGATAGAAGTAGTATTCCTTGACGTCCTCGCCGTGGTTCCCTTCGTGTCCCGTCAAGCCGAATAGCCGTTCTTTCAAAATCGGATCCCGCCCGTTCCACATGGCCAGCGAAAAGCAGATCATCTGATGCCGGTCACATATGCCGGCGATGCCGTCTTCTCCCCATCGGTAGGCGCGCGACCTCGCATGATCGTGCGGAAAATATTCCCATGCTGTTCCTCCGGGGCTGTAATCCTCCCGCACCGTGCCCCATTGCCGCTCCGAAAGATAAGGGCCCCAGCGCTTCCAATAGCCTTTGCGGGTGCGGTTTTCTTCAAGGCGTTGGTCTTCTCGGGATTGGATGCGTTGCATGGGGCGTTTTCCTCAGACTGTCGCGCCCTTTATCCTCGCATCCTTCCGTGTTTGCGGAAAGCCCTTAACAGAAAGCTGCTCCGATCGCCGGCACTGGCTCGCTTTTCTTGCTGCCAAAACAGAAAGCGGGCCTCCACTCGGAGGCCCGCCGGGGTTCACTGGTTTTTTTATAGACTGAGTCCGCGCTTAACCGTTGGATTCCACCACAACGGTGGTCGCCATGTTGCGGCCGTCGCTGTCTGTGCGGTATTCGACGCTCGCAATCGCGCCGACCGCCAGCTTCCCCTTGATTTTCGTGTTTTCGTCTGTCTGGAACTGCATCGTCTCCGCGTTTGCTCCCTTGTTGACTTCCAGGGAGAAACTATCCGCGGCGACCGCTGTGATTTTTCCCGACGTGGTCTGGCTGGCTGTCGCCATCTTCGTATTCACAGGCTTTGCTTGCTGTGGCACTGGAAATGCATACGCCGACAAAGCCAAAAACGACATTGCGAACAAGGCAATTCTCAGAATTCCTCGACCTGACATAAAACCCCTCCTTCGATTGTTCGCTGGGATACCAAAGGGGTTGCATTCCATTGGCCAAACGCGACGTCAATTGCATTCGGGAGAGGTATACGGAGATTCAATCAGTTCGGCAAAAATAAAAGGAAACTATGCACATTTTGCAGGCTTTTGCTGAGAAATTTTTTCGAGTGCCGGTTCCTTTTTGCACGAACCCTCTGAAGGGACGCGGAAAAGATTTTTCGCCCGGGGTGATGCGCTTCATCTTGTGGAATAAAGTTCTGTGACCGCGCGGTGGGCTTCGTTGATGGCCGCATCCGTGTAGGCCGTCGCCGCGGAATCCGTGTTCGCAATCGTAATTCGTCCAAATGGCTTGCGCCCGATCACGTTTGGCTTCTCTTCTTCCGGCCATTCCGGATCGAAGAGCGGGTTGTATTCGTACCCGTAGCCGTGCGGCCAGCGGTTCACCGTGATTGCCTCGATGTCCCGCGCGGGATCGAATCCTCCGCCGCCAAGCGCTCTTGCAAGCTGGTCGCGAATTTTGCGTTCGAATGTTTCGAACGAAGTCACATACAACTCCATCCGCCCCGCAATTTGTTGCTCTCGCGCCGGTAGCCCGGGCTTGCACGGCGCCCGGTCCAGGAACAATAAAGTCGGCTCTTGGGGTGAAGTTGGCATTCGGTATTCGCCGATGTTCACGGGCCAGTTCAGTCTCGCCGACGTCCAGTAGGCTCCCGGCGCGCTGAAGCTGCTGACTCCAAGTTTATGAAACGCTTCCGAACTCCGAATCCCCACGCTCGTGTATACCAGTGGCACTTTCACCAGGTAGTGCAGCGCCTCTTTCTGCTTTTTCGGCAGCTCCGGGCAAAGGTACGGGATCATCGTATTCCAGCACGCCAGCACGCATCCCTTCGCGCGCACGCGAAAAAGCTGTTTCCCGCTCGCGTAGGAGATCTCCACTTCCCTTCCCGATTTTGCTTGGCTCACATTTCGAACGCCAACCACGGTGCTGTTCAATCGGATTCGCACGCGCGATCCCGGCGCGTCCAGCTTCGGGTAATCCACTTGCGCGGTAACAATGTCCTGTGTTGTGTGCCCGGGCATTGCGTCGGGAATCAGGTTGCGCACCAGCAGTCGCGCAATCGAGGCGTTTCCATCGGGAAAGTGGAATCGGTACGATCCTCCGTTTGCGTATCCCGCCGCCGTATAACTCATTCTCGGAGCGGCTCCGGGCGCAAGGTCCATCCCCTGAAATCCGGGCAATCCCAGCGCCCAGCAATCCAGTGCGGGCTCGGCGTCAATCCCCACGCCCCATTCGCCGTTCGTACGTGTTTGATAAAACGGAATCACGCCGGGATCCACTTTGGCCATTTTCAGCAGGAAATCCTTGTAACTGATCCGCGAGAGCCGGTCCTTCTTCTCCGCCGAACTGAGCCCCGGAAAATAATCTTGCTTCCCTGTCTCAATGCGCAGGATGTCCCGCTGCACGCCCTCCGAAAGCAGGGACTTTTTCAGGAATTCTGTCCATCGCACGACGTTCTCGGCGTCATTGTCCGGTTCGCCCCACTCGCCGGGATATCCCGTCACAAAACGATCTTCTCCGAACGTCTCCTTGTCGAAAAAAACTCCGGATCCTAGCCCTTTGTAAAACTCCCGATCCGTGTACTTCTTTTCGAAAGCCAACGGATCGATTCCCAGCTTCCGGATCAGCCCGTCCGCAACCTCGCTGTACGGCGTCGGGCTGTCAATCAACATCGTTCCGCCATTCAGCAGTTGCAGCTTGCCGCCCAGGTGAAATTCATTCCGCTTCGCGTGGCCGCCAAAGTCGTCGTGGTTTTCGAGAATCAAAATCCGCGCCGATGCACCCGCTCGTTCCCGGTAAAAATGCGCCGCGGACAGTCCACTGATTCCTCCGCCGACAACCACAAAATCATAAGTTTCGGAAAGGTCTTGGGCCGCGCCTGCGCTCTTCCAGAAAGTCCCGTCGCGCACGCTATGCGCGATTTCAAACGATCCCGGATGGCTGCCCCGCAATCCCGTCAAAATCGGCGGATCGTATTCGGCTCTGTCCTGTGGCTCCAGAACCGCCGAAGGCCACGCACCTGCCGTGCCGGGCATTATCGCTGCGCCAATCGCCATCGCCGCCCCGTTCATGAAATCGCGCCGCGTGATTGGCCGGTCCATTCCCAGCTCGCGGTCCCGCGTTGCGCTGCGTTCGTCGTCGTTCAATTTTGAACTCGCTTTTGTCCGCTGCTCGATGAAGTAGGATGGTCGTTCTGAGGGCCCTTTGTTTTCGGGCCCCGGAGAATCTCTCTTTTCAGGCTGCGCTCACGTGCTCATCAAATCCTGCACCGCCCGGTAGGCCTGATCAATCGCCGAGTCCGTGTACGCCGCCGCTCCGGCGTCGGAATTGGCGATCGCGATTCGCCCAAATCTTTTCCTCGCGATGTCGCAGGGCCTCTCGCCCTCCGGCCAGTCCGGATCGAACAGCGGATTGTATTCATAGGCGTACCCGTGCGGCCAGCGGTTCACCGTGATCGCTTCAATGTCCCGCGCCGGATCGAATCCGCCTCCGGAAAGCACCCGCGCGAACTGGTCGCGAATCTTCCGCTCGAACGTTTCGAACGGCGAACCCAGCAGATCGCCGCGCCCTGCGCGATGCTGGTCCCGCTCCGTCAATCCCGGCAAACACGGTGTCCGCTCCATGCGCACCAGAATTGGCTGGTCCGGCGTCTTTGATGCCTTGTATTCGCCGATATCCACCGGCAAATCCAGGTTCATCTGGTAGTGGTACATCCCCGGGCAGAAAACGAATTGGACTCCCAGCTTTTCAAACGCTTCCCAGTCGCGAATCGCCACGGCTGTGTACACCAGCGGAACTTTCACGCCATAGAGCAGCGCTTCTTTCTGCGCGGCCGGCAATTCCTTGCAGAGATAGGGGATCATCGTTGTCCAGCACGCCAGCACCGCCTTTTTTCCCCGCACCGTGTACACCTGTTTGTCCTGGATGTACGAAATGCGCACTTCCCTCGCCGCGGCCGGATCGCCGTCGTGGTGCGCTGCCACCACGATGCTGTTCAAGCGGATCCGCACCGGAGAGTCGCTCTTGTCCAACTGGCTGTAATCCACTCTGGCTGTGACGATATCTTCCGCCGTGCTCCCCGGTGTCGAAGCGGGAATCAGTTTTCGCACCAGCATCCGCGCGATCGTCGCGTTGCCGTCCGGGAAATGGAAATCGTATGGCGGTTTTGGCGTGACCGCCCCCATCGGCGTGTAGCCCATTCGCCGGTAAGGTCCCGGCTCCAGCTTCATCCCTTTGAATCCCGGCAGGCGCAGTGCCCAGCAATCCAGCGCCGATACCGCGTCTATTCCCACGCCGAAGAGATCGTGCGTCCGCGTTTGGTAGAACGGAATCACGCCGGGATGAACCTTGGCGTGTTGTGCGAGAAAATTCTTGTAGCTTATCCGCGAGAGCTTGTCTTTCTTTTCTTCGGAGGCGATTCCGGGAAAATAATCCGGAGGCTCGCTCTCGAGCTCCAGAATGTCCCGCCGCACTTCCGCCGCGAGCGGCGTCCTCTCAAGAAATTCCCTCCATTCCTCCTTTGTCCCCCCTCCGCGATAGCCGCCCGGTACTCCCGTCACCAGTTTGTCTGCCCCGAACGTCTCTTTGTCAAAAAACACGCCAAACTTCAGTCCTTTGTACACGCCCTGGTCGTAGCATTTCTTCGCCAGTTCCGGCGGGTCAATCCCCAGTTCATCCATCAATCCGTGCGCGACCTTGCTATAGGGAAACGGCGATTCGATCGCCCACGTTCCTCCATTGGCCAATAGAAATTTTCCGTCCGGCCGAAATTCATTCCGCTTCGCATGCCCGCCGAAATCGTCATGATTGTCCAGGATCAAAATACGCGCCTCCGGATTTTCCTTCCTCCAGAAATGCGCCGCCGCCAAGCCGCTGATTCCCCCTCCGGCAATCACCAGATCATAAACTTCCGTTGTGTCGTCAACTTTCCCCGCTGTTTTCCAGAAGTCACCATCGCGCAATTCGTGCGCCGATTCGAACGATCCTTTGTGGCTTCCCCGCATTCCCGTCAGCGCCGGAGGGTAATAGCCCGGCAGGTTCTGCCGCGAAATCCCGGGTGTTTCCGCGCCAAAATCCACGCCCGGCAAAAGGGAGCTTGCCGCCGCTCCCCCGACTCCGATTGCCACCCCGTTCAGAAAATCCCGCCGCGTAATCGGCCGGTCCATCCCCAGCTTGCGGTCATCCTCTTTGCTCATTTTCGGTCTCCCGAAACTTTGCTTCCGCGGCGCCCGAATCTGCCTGCTTTAAGATGCGGTCTGTGTCTCCGGCGTCGGGACCGCAAGTTCTGTTCGCGATTCCGCTTCTGCCGCCTGCTTACCGATCGAAGAAAAGAGCGGGACTTTGGAAGAACAAGCCGAGGCGACAGATTTTGCTGCTTTCCTGAAAAACCCTCCTCGCGCAAGCAAGAGCGCTCGCAAGAAAAAATGCCGGAGCTAATTCGTTTCGACGAGTGCGTCCGCGATGGAAAGAGCTTGATCGAGCGCGGACACGCCGGTATCAATTTCTTCCTTCTCGATGATGAGCGGCGGCGCCACCACGAAGTGGCTGACCCAGGATTGCATCGCCACGCCTCGTTTCAGCATGTCCGCGGCGACCTGATCCACCACGAGCGATTTTCCTTCGATTTTGTCTTTCATGGTGTTGAAGGGCTGGCGCGTCTGGCGATTTTTCACGAGGTCCACGGCCCAGAAAAGCCCGAGGCCGCGCACGTCGCCGATCGAGGGATGGGAATTTTTCAGCGCATTCAATTTTTCGCCGAGATACGCGCCCATTTTCTTCGAGCGCTCGACAAGTCCGAGGCGCTGCATTTCATGAATGGTGGCGACGGCGGGAGCGAGGGTCATCGGATGCGCTTCGTAGGTATGTCCGTGCGCGAAATAATGATCGTTGAAGAATTCCGCGATCTTCGCGGTCGTCGCACAAAGTCCCAGCGGAACGTAGGCAGAAGTGATTCCTTTTGCGGTCACGAGAATATCCGGCTGAACGTTCCAGTGATTTACCGCGAACCATTCGCCCGTGCGTCCCCAGCCGGTCATCACTTCATCGGCGATCAACAAAACTCCGTAAGCATCGCAAATCTTGCGCAATTTCGGCATGTATTCCGGCGGAGGAACCAGCACACCGTTTGTGCCCACAACCGGCTCGACGATCACGGCGGCGACGTCGCTCTCGTTCTTGATCATGTGCTCGACGTAATCGGCGCAGGCCACATTGCAGGAGGGATAGGTGTGTTTGATCGGGCAAACGTAGCAATTCACTTCCGGCGCGAAGATCACTCCCTGGCCTTTTCCGCCGGGTTCCATCGCCCAGCGGCGCGGATCGCCGGTGGCGGCGACGGAAGCCATGGTCGAGCCGTGATAGGAACGGTAACGCGAAATGATTTTTGTTTTTCCGGTGAACATTCGCGCAATTTTGAACGCCGCTTCGTTGGCTTCCGTTCCGGAAGTGGTGAAGAAGAATTTTTCCAAGCCTTTCGGAAGAACTTCGAGGAGGAGTTGACTGAGATTCGCGCGGGCTTCGGTGGCGTAGCCCGGCGCGATGTAGGGCAGAGTGCGGGCCTGCTCTTCGATGGCGCGGATCACGGCGGGATTCTTGTGGCCGAGATTGACGCACATGAGCTGGGAGGAAAAATCGAGATAGCGTTTGCCGGAGGCGTCGGTGAAGGTGCAGCCTTCGGCCTCCACGATGTGCAAGGGGTTCCAATTTTTCTGGAAGCGCCAGGTTCCGAAATTGAGCTTTCGGGTAAGATCAACGACATCGGGCGAAATGGCAGGCTTGGTCATGGATGAGTCCTTGAATGGATGGGAACAGTGTATTGAATTCCCGGAGGGATCGGAAGAGTGGGGAGCTGGGGAGGGGGGTACCCCCCCTGCATTTTGTAAGTATTGATTCCAGGAGAGTTGAGCGGTTGATGGTGCGTAAGTGTTGCATGCAAAGGGGTTGTAAGCCGAGCAGAATGAACACTTATGAGATGGTTTTGTAAGTGTTGATTCTGGGAGAGTTGAGCGAGCGCAAGATTTTCGATAAGTGCTTTGTTTCCGGTGGAGGGATGCGTTGTTGACGCGAGATTCCGCAAGTGTTGATTCCGCGGGGCTTGAGTGGCGACCTGGATGTGCACGGCGGGCATCGCCTCCTGTCTCTACAGTAACTACAATCTAAGTTTACCATAGATCAATAGAAAAAGCAAGAGAAATCTGCTGGAAACTATTCGTAACGCAAGGCGGACAAGGGACCGGCGTTCCTGACTGGACGAATGGGAAAGTAGAGGGCTGGGAGCGCGGCGAGTCGCAGGACCGGCGCGACAGCGGCGCGGGTGAACGATTCAGCCGGTGTAGTTCCGGTCGCATTGGGACGATTGCATAGACCCCGATGGGCACACTGGCCGTTGACTCTCGCTTCGTGTGCTCGATAGTATCGAAGGCAAACCCCGGGGTTGCTGATCCCCCAATTTGACAAGAATGGTGCGCTTATTGGAGACCGGTATGCGCAAAACTATCGAAATGATTGGAGCAGCGCTCTTTGTTCAGGTGGCCTTATCCGGCGCAATGTGGCCAGCACAAGAAAAGGCGGAGAAGGCTGCCTATCCGGCCATGGCTCCGGTGGATCAGTATTTAATCGCAGACAAAGAGGCCGAAATCGCCCTGGCTCGCAGCGCCGCTCCAAAATCCATCTCGGACAGCGCGGAGGTACGGGTGCTGGGACGAGAGGGCTACACCTCGGAGGTCAAGGGGACGAATGGCTTTCTGTGCCTGGTGGAGCGGTCGTGGGGCGCTGCTACCGATTTTCCCGAGTTTTGGAACCCCAAAATGCGCGCTCCCATCTGCTTTAATCCTGCAGCGGCAAGGACCTTCGTGCCCATTTATTTGATGAAGACCAAACTTGTGCTGGCAGGAAAATCGAGGAAGGAAATCCTCGAAGCAACCACATCGGCGCTGGACAAGAAGGAACTGCCTCCGCTGGAGCCCGGAGCGATGTGCTACATGCTATCGAGGCGGCAGTACCTCAACGATGAGGGGAAGAGCTGGCATCCTCATGTGATGTTTTTTGTTGCGGGAAACGTCGAGAAGAGTTGGGGAGCGAATCTGCCCGGTTCGCCGGTCATCGCGGCGAAGGACCCGGAAGAACGGGCGACGATTTTCATCGTCTGGGTTGCCAAATGGTCGGATGGAACGCCGGCTCCGATGCACTGACGTGTAATTCAACACCCATCACTTCTATTTTCTCATCGCGACTAACCCCTCTTGCCTCAACACTAGGCCGAGCGCATCCTTTCTCCGCGCGCCCAGGGCCATGCGATCCCCGATCTCACGCCGGCGCTGTCTGACGGAGTAAGCGACGACGCCATATATTCCAGTTGCTGCAAGCAACAGCGCGGCGATGACTTCAACGGGCATCCATGCGAGCGTCAGGATTTGGAGGCGGAGAACCCGCCGGGATACGTCTGCGCCGGGAAGCAGTCCAACAGGGGCCGTCTGGCCGTCCATACGATACTTAACAAGCCATTTTGCCCCGTTTGCGCCAGCCGCGGAATACGCCGCCTGCCTGGTATTGACGCCTAGAAGTGGAACGTCAGCTCAGCTTGCACAAGGCGAGGCGAAACAAAATGGGTTCCGGAGAAGCTGGAAAGAAAGTTGTAAAGGGCGGCCTTATCGGCGACGTTCACCACGGCGATTTTTCCGCTGAGAGAATAATTGTCTTTCGCCCACAAACGGCCGGCACCAAGAGCAACGTCGAACAGGTTGCGCGGGGTGATCCGGGAGGGATTCGTGTCGGGGTTGTAGGCGCCGGGAGGAACGATATTGACCCGGGTAGCTCCGTAGCTGGATGACATGCAACTCCGTAACGGCTGTGCAAGCGTGGCAAAGACGCCGCCGCAGTACAAACCGATCTCCTGCTGTTCGTCGCCACTCAGAGTAAGAGCGGTCGCGTAATCCGGAACGCTCACGACGACAAGCCCGCTGTCGAATCTCCAGGTCATACCCAGCCAAAGGCCGCGCATGCTCCTTTGCGGGAATTGATACTGGACATTGGTCGTTTGCTGGAATCCCTGGTCGTGGTCGGGTCTGGCGACGGGCGCGTAGGCCGAGCCAAAGTTGATGCCACCAATCTCCGGGCTGAACAATCGCGACCGGGTGTGCCCTAGAACGGCAAAAGCGCTGAGGCCATGGAAGTTGTTCAATGTTGCGCGAAGCATCGCACCGTCAATCTTTGATTCGCGGAACTGGATCGGGAAGTTGAGCGGCGTGTTCAGGATGGTGTTGAAATCATACGCGCCGTGTGTGTATTTCCAGAAGTATTCCGCCTGGATGTTGAACCTGGGACCAAACTGCTGCGCCAGACCGACGTTGAACTGATTGCGGAGTGCCGGCGTGAGAGGCTCCACGCTCTGCGCGCCGAGGGAGCCGTTTCCCAGGCCGCCGAGACCGGTCGAGCTCGATAGGACAAGATTTTCGTTGTACGGCGTCAGGAACACCCGCGCATAAGAGAAGTCAAGCACGGTTCCGGTGGCCCGGACACGATACGCGACGCCAGTCCTGGGCTGGACGGCATATCCTTTGCTAAGGCCACTGTAATTGTCGTACCGCAGCCCAAGATTCAGAGTGAGCTGCCCCAGATTGATACTGTCCTGTGCATACGCGCTGCCCTCGTAGATCGTAGCGGCCCCGCGAAATGCGAAGAGAGTTCCACCGCGCGTGAGGTCATAAGGCAAGAGGGCAGGCTGATAGGAACTGTTTTGGGCGTACCCCGCAGCGGCACACTGGCTCGAGCTTGTGAGAGCCGGATCGGGAACCGGAACTCCGTTCGCGTCCACACAGGGAGAATTGAATCCAGGATCGGTTAGCCCGGTTGTAAAGGATTCGGAAAGCGGCCAAATCTGAACCTGGATTCCCGCCTTTACGGAATGGCGCCCGCGAGAATACGTGACATCACTGCGGATTCCAGTGCTCGTCAGCTTGCGGGATTGGAACAATGTGGCGGGCTGATCGGAAAAGAGGTTGGCGGAGGGAAAGTAGTTCACGCGATCCTGACGAACCCAGGTATTCGCCGTGATGAGCAGAGAAGGGGTGAGCACGCGGGAGAATGCCAGCGCGACATTAAAACTGGTCATGTGCTGCAGCTGGTTCTGTCCTGCGGACTGTTGGTCGTAAGTGTTCGGAACCTGGAACCATGACCGAGCAGCGGAAAGGTTCAGGTGAAGCGAGGTGACCTCGCTGGGCTGCCAGTCAATTCGGTCGAATACGTTCTCGGCATTGCCTCGGGCATGAAGCGGATCGAATTCCGGCGTGTCGAGGAATCGATGGCTGTTGAGACCTTCAAGCGCCAGAAAATTTCCGAACGTGTTCGAACCGGAGGCGAAAGTGATGCTTCCGGTGGGAGTGTCGAAGGAACCGAATCCTATGGTTACAGTTCCGGCCGATCTTCCGGCATTCAACCCGGTCTGTGTTGTCGCCTCCACAATGAGGCTGGTTTTGTCCCCGAACTCGGCCGGGGGAGCACCCTGAAGGGTGGTCATGCTTTTAAGGGTGTCCGCGGAGATCTGGTTCGAAAAGATGCGGCTCTGCTGGTCGGAAATGGGCTGGCCATCTACGTCGAAAGACGCTTCGGCGTGTTCGCCAAGAGGATGGAACACGCCGTTCGAGTCTGCCGCCACACCAGGAGTGGCTAAGGTAAGAATCGAACTCAGTTGGGCATTCACACTTTCGCTGGGGAGGTTTTTGATGAGGCCTTGACTGATCTGCGACTCTGCAACATTGACGGAACTCGTGTCCGCAGCGCCCTCGGCTACAGTGATTTGCTGGGACACCGTTTGAAGGGCGAGGATGATCATGAGGTGTTCCGATTGACCGGCATGCGCAACGACCTGTCTTTGATCCACGCGGAAGGCTCGCGCTTGAGTTGTAAGTTGGTAGTCGCCGGGTTCAACGCCATCGAAGCAGAACTGTCCCGTCGCATCCGATTTGGCGGTGAGGTGGACTCCACTGGATGTCAATTCGAGCAAGGCACCGCTAACCATCGCGCCCGATTGATCCCGAATTGTTCCACAAATATCGGCGGCCGAGGCTTGGGGACACAGCACGGCAAATAGCAGAGCCAGGAACGTCGCTATTGCCATGAAGCGCATCATGGGTGTCCTCGCGGTTACAGACCGCTGGGGGGAACAATGTTAACCTGAGTGAATAGCAAAAGTAAATGGACGTTTACTACGCCGACTTTTCAGCGGACGGGTGAATAATCCGGGCCGGTGGCGTTGAGAATGCGGGTGGCGTTGCGCTGGAGTTATTCTGGGCTTTCGCCGAGGCGATCGGCTTCGCCGCCGTACAAGCCGGTGTGGTCCAGGGGTGCGTGACCCGTCCGGAGCCCGAATGCACAGGAAAGGGCGGATGGGACGCCGGCGCCGATGGACTGACCTGTGACCTAACGCTGATCACTCATACCTCCTTGCCTTTTGCATTCCGGATGGATCGCGGGCAATCCGGAACCTCCTCAAGGAAGCTGAGAGGCCGTATCAACGAGACCGTTTGCGCGCCTAGGGTGAATTTCACTGGTAACCTTTCACGTGAATTGGAGGGATGCCCTTCTTGGGGAAAGAGGTGTTGGTGGTCTTTCTCGTTTCCTCCAACGGTTTATGCGGGATGCATGGACTGCGCTGCGCGCCAGACCAAGTCGCGTTCTGTCGCAAGAGAGGGGGAATCGCAATGATGCAGTCCGCTCACCTTGACATTCTACTGGAGGGAGAGTAGGGTCACCTAGAACGTCTACCAATGGCCACCAATGTCCACTAGGGAACAGAGAGAGAGGATCGAGCTGCTGCAGGGGACGCTGGATCTGCTGATCCTGCGGACGCTGCTGCGCGGGCCGAGGCACGGGCACGCCATCGCGAAGGCGATCGAATTCAATTCGGAGGAGGTGCTGCAGGTGGAGCAGGGATCGCTCTATCCAGCGCTGCACCGGCTGATCAAGCGGGAATGGATTTCGGTGGAAGAGGGCACATCGGAGAACAACCGCCGGGCAAAGTTTTACGGATTGACGGCAAAAGGCCGGAAGCAACTGGCGCTCGAGACCCGCAAGTGGGAGAAGCTGGCCGGGGCGATCGCGCGGATTCTCCGGCCGACGAAGCAGGAGGGCCAGTCATGAACCGCCGCAAACGCATGATGGGAAACCTGGACGACGACATTCGAGAGCACATCGAAAGAGAAACCCAGGACAATATCGAGCGCGGGATGAGCCCGGAAGAGGCGCGGTATGCGGCGGTGCGCAAGTTCGGCAACGTGACGCGGGTGAAAGAAGAAACGCGCGAAGTGTGGAGCGTGCTGTGGCTGGAGCAATTGCTGCAGGACGTTCGTTACGGCTTGCGCATGCTCGCGAAGTCTCCGGGCTTCGCGGCGGTGGCGATCCTGACTCTCGCGCTGGGCATCGGAGCGAACACGGCGATTTTCAGCCTGATTGACGCGGTTGTACTGCGGGCCTTGCCGGTCGAAAAGCCATCGCAACTTGTGCTGCTGCGCTGGAGCGCGCGCCACGCGCCCAACATTCACGGTTACATGTCGGTGGGCGATTGCCCTTCCAAAGTATTCGGGGCGGAGAATCCCTCGGGCTGTTCCTTTTCCGAGCCATTATTCCGCGAAGTGGAGAAATCCGGCGCGTTTTCTGGAGTGGCAGGGTTTACAGGGGCCGGAAGGCTGAATTTGAGCGGGAACGGCCCGGCGAGCGTCATCTCCGGCCAGCTCGCCTCGGGAGAATTTTTCCGCACGTTGGGCGTGAAGGCAGCCGTGGGCCGCGTGCTGGAGCCCGGCGACGACACGCCCTCGGCGGCAGCAGTGGCGGTCCTGAATTACGGTTACTGGCAGAGCGCATTCGGCGGCGCGCCCGACGCGATTGGCAAAACGATCGAATTGAATGGCGTGCCCTTCACGATCGTGGGAGTCGCGGAACAAAAATTCACAGGGATTAGTCCCGGCAGCGATTACGAGGTCTGGCTGCCGCTGGCCGAAGCGCAGCGAATCACCAGCGGACCATTCTGGCAAAACCGGCAGGCAGATCCATCTTACTGGTGGCTTACGATTGTTGGACGATTGAAGGAAGGAACACCCCCCGGGCAGACCCAGGCAGCGATTAGCGGACTTTTCCAGAACGAAATGCTTCACGGGTCCGTGCCGCTTTTCCATGGCGGCGAAGCGGCGGGAGCTCCGGGCCCCATGCCGGGTCCGCCATCGGGAGGCGGAGCGATTCGGCGCGAAATGGTGATCGGAGGAGCGCCGCCGCCGGGTGGCCCCGGGCCGGTGATGAGGCGAGCGGCGCCCACACCCCGAACAGCTCCGGCAGGCGGGCTTCATGAGCCAGTGATCGCCGGCGGAAGCGCGAGCAAGCCAAAAACTTTTTCCACGGCCGAGGACAATCCGGAAGTGACGCTCGTTCCTGCGCAGACCGACCTGACCGGAGCGAGAAGCCAGTTTACGGATCCGCTGTACCTGCTGATGCTTGCCGTGGGAATCATCTTGCTGATTGCCTGCGCGAACGTCGCGGGGCTGATTCTGGCAAGATCGGCGGCGCGGCAGAAGGAAGTGGCGGTGCGGCTGGCGCTGGGAGCGGGCCGCGGACGAGTGGTGCGCCAGCTTTTGACGGAAAGCGTGATTCTTTCGGCGCTCGGCGGATTGCTGGGAATTCTTTTTGCCTACTGGGGAGCACACTCGATCGTTTCGTTTGTCTCGAGCAACCGGCCGCGCCCCTTGGGGTTCGCCACCGGAGTTGATGTGCGCATCCTCGCATTCACGGCAGCGGTTTCGCTGCTGACCGGAATCCTCTTTGGGCTTGCGCCGGCATTTCGCAACGTCCGCGTGGATTTGACTCCGGCTCTGAAGGAAAGCGAAGGAGGGACGGGCAGCGGGGAACGTGCGCGGGGAAGATGGTTCAGCATCGGCAACGGGCTGGTGGTGGCGCAAGTCGCGCTGGCGATGGTTGTGCTTGTCGGAGCGGGACTCCTCGTGCGCACGCTCGCCAATCTGCGGAGCATTGACGTGGGATTCGATTCGCACAATATTTTGATTTTCGGGATTGACCCAACTCTGGTTGGATACAAAGGCGCGCAGGTGGACAGCTTCTATCGCGACTTGCAGGGCCGGCTCGCGGTAACGCCCGGCGTGATTTCCGCGAGCTACTCGATGATGCCGCTGCTGAGCAACGGGCTGATGATGACCAGCTTCCACTGGCCGGGAACGCCGCAAGACCAGTCGTCCGAATCGGATGTACTCAGCGTGGGGCCGGATTTCTTCGAGACCATGCACATACCTTTCTTATCGGGGCGCGGGTTCACCGCTTCCGACTTTGCGGTGTCGGCTTCCAACAACGGTGCAACTCCGACCTCGGCGCCGACGGCCGTCGTCGTGAATCAGACGTTCGTCGAAAAATACGTTGGAAAAGAGAATCCCATCGGGAAGCTGTTCGGCCAGGCGGAAGCCAGCGAGAACGGCCCGGCGAGCGCCGGATACGAGATTGTGGGGGTGGTGCGCGACGCGAAGTACAACAGCCTGCGGCGCGAGATTCACGCCATGATGTACACGCCGCAGAGCGGCGGGGGAGCGTCATTCGAACTGCGCACGGCCGCCGACCCGCAGGCGATTCTTCCCGCAGTGCGCGAAGTCGTAGCGAGAGTAAATACGAATTTGCCTCTCTACGATGTCAAAACGGAGTCCGAGCAGATTGACCGGCTGCTTTTCCAGGAGCGGCTTATCGCGCGGCTGAGCAGCTTCTTTGGATTGCTGGCGCTGGTGCTGGCGTGCGTGGGATTGTACGGGCTGCTTTCGTATGAGGTTTCGAGGCGAACACGGGAGATCGGCATTCGGATGGCGCTGGGCGCGGAGCAAGGGAGCGTGCTAAAGCTTGTTTTGCGCCAGGGGATTCTTCTAGCCACCGCGGGAGCCATCCTGGGTGCCGGCGTCGCGTTGGGAGTCACGCGATACCTTTCTTCCATGCTGTATGACGTTCACCCAAATGACCCGCTCACCATGATCGGAATGGCAGTGTTGCTCACTGGAGTCGCGCTGGCGGCCTGCACCATTCCCGCACGCCGCGCCACGCGCCTTGATCCGATGGTTGCGCTGCGGTACGAGTAGCCATTCCAAAAATAGCTTCTGAATCGTGACCGCGGATGTTACCGCGGCGGCGCGTTCTCCTCACTGAGGATCGGCTGCGGGAGCAGTCTCCGTCTTCACTGAAGCCGCGGCGGCGAGGGAGCGGGGCATGAGGAGGACATAGGAGACGGCAGAGACGAAAAAGCCGACGAACCAGGCGTAGCTATAGAGCCAGCGGAGCGGAGGGACGACGAGACCCACGAGGGCGACGACGATGCCGAGAGCGAGCGCGGCGAGGGCGCGGAAATTGAAGCCGCGGAGATATTCGTAGGCGCCACCGCGACGATAAAGCGAATCGAGACTGAGCGTTTCGCGGCGAAGAACGAAATAGTCAGCGATCATGATGCCTGCGATAGGCCCCAGAAAGCCGGAATAGCCGACCAGCCAGCCGAAAATGTAGTTGTTGTAACTGCCGAGAAGTTTCCAGGGCATCATGAACAAGCCGACGATGCCAGTGATCATGCCGCCGGTGCGGAAAGAGATGAGGCGCGGATTGAGATTAGAGAAATCGTTGGACGGAGAAACGACGTTGGCGGCGACGTTGGTATTGAGCGTGGCGATGAGCAGAGCAACGAGCGCGATGGAGGCGATAAGCGGCTCATTGAAGCGGCCGAGGAGCGCGACGGGATCCCAGATGGGCGCGCCGAAGATGACGACGGAAGCGGAAGTAACGGCGACGCCGATGAAAGAAAAGAGCGTCATGGCGGTGGGAAGGCCGAGGGCCTGGCCGACCATTTGCGCGCGC
>DATIXL010000028.1:0-8927 GCA_035518615.1 Terriglobales bacterium
GCGAATCGCGGCCAGCACGTCCCGGAAATCGCCAACTTCCGCGCTGCGCGCCGCCAGCAGCGGAAATTCCGCCGCATGTTCGCGAAATTGTCCACGCAACCAGCCGGAAGTTTCGAGAAGCGATGCGGCATCGAGAAATTCTGCGGGTTCGAGAACCGCGCCGGGCCCTTCGAGTTTCGCAAGCCAGGACTCCGGATCGGAAAGCGCGCCAAAACCAAGTTCGCGGCCTTCTCTTAGCCATTCCCGCGCTTCCCGGATCAACGCAAATTCCTTTTCAAGCGCAACGCAATCGCGCCGGAACTCCAATCGCTCAATCGCGCGCCGGCCTGGCGCGCACGTCGTCCGCAGCCGCAATATCTCCCGCAGTTTGTCAAACTCAAGAACCTCAGCAGCGTTTTTCATCATCGTGAACGGCAACCCGCCCGACGCGGGGTATCAGCGATAGTTTCCGAAGCGTTTCCGGACAAATTTGATCTTCGTTTATCCAATCTTCTCTCGCAAAAAGTGAGCCGCTTCCGCCGGAGTCGCCGCACCGTGTACGAGCCGCCCGTTAGCTTCGCCCCATGGCGCTGGATGCCCGAGCTCGACTTCGCGCACGCGCTCGATAATCGGATTCCAGAAATCTCCGAGTACGACGAACGGCTTCTCCCTCATCACGGCTTTGTTCAGCATCTCCCACACGACCGCGAGTTCAACAAGCGTTCCCGTCCCGCCCTTGCAGGCGACAAATCCGTCGCCGAGGCGAATCAGTTCGAACAATCGCTCGTGCCAGGTCTTCACTCGAAATTCTTCGTCAATCCAGGCGTTCGCGGATCTCTGGAAAAACTCTGCCGTCACCCCATAAGTTTTTCCGCCCGTTTCTTTCGCACCCCGCGAGACCGCTTCCATTACGCCGCCGTATCCCCCGCTGCACACTGCGAATCCCGCGCGCGACAGCTCGGCTCCCAGCATTCGAGCTTCCTCGAAATCTTCACTGCCTTCGCCCGGCCGCGAGCTTCCGAACACCGTCACAATACGTCCCGTGGTCATCGTCCCAATTCAGCTTTTGTGTTTTTTCTTTGCGCGAACTGGTTTTTCCGGGTTGTCGAATTCCTGAATCATCGCCACGCAAAGTGCGTCGAGCGCATCGCCGCCTTCATGGTTCTTCGCGTTCAAGTTGTTGCTCAAGAAAGAAAAGACCAGTCGCCGCCCGCTCGGCAACTCCGCGAAACCGGAAAGCGTGCGCACGTGCTCCACCGAACCGGTCTTGGCATGAATTCTTCCTTCGGCAATCGTGTTTTTCAGCCGGTCCTGCAGCGTGCCGTCTATTCCCGCAACCGGCAGCGAATCGAAATACGCAGGAAACCACGGTTGCTTCTCCGTGTATTCGAGCAGCGTTACTGCCGCGTGCGGCGTGATCAGGTCGTGCCGCGAAAGTCCCGATCCGTCCGTCTGCACCACGTCGTCGGCCGCGATTCCCGCCGTCGCGTAAAAATCCTGCGGAAATTTATACAAATCCTCCGGCTTGCTCCACACGCCGCTTTGCCGCGCCGCCGCGCGCAAAAGCATTTCCGCGTGCAAATTCTGGCTGATTTTGTTGATCAGCTTCACCGATTCGCTGAGCGGAATGGAATCATGCTCCGCGAGCTCGACGCGCGCTTCGCCCGGGACGGGACCCGGAGGCAGATGAAGTGCCCGTGCCGCTCCATCCACTTTTACTCCTCGTTTTTCCAGCAAACTTTTCAGCAGGGACGCAGCGTGCAAAGCGGGCTCCTGAATCGCCAGCACGAGTTTTCTGGGATTGCCGCCAGCGGGGAGCGTTCCCGTGATTTGCACAAGACTCGATCCCGGCTCGCGCGTCAGCGTCAGATCCGGCTTCACGCCCGCGGCTGAAGTGGCCACCTGATTGTTCACGGCGAAATCCGGCGTCGCCGGAGAAGTGTCGGCGGTCACCGGAGCGCCTGCCGTCATGCCGGGATTCAGCGTCACGGTACCCGTGTTATCGTCCACCACGATTGCGGAAATCGCCGCGCCGTATTCCCACACCATGTCGTCAATTTCCCAGCCTTCGGGATAGCGCTCGCGCGGAAAATACGAATCGTCGCCGACGATATCGCCGGTAATTTCCTTGATCCCTTTCGCCACTAGCGCATCCGCGAGCTCCGCGATCAATTTTTCCGGCGCTCCGTCAAATTCTTCTTTCAATTCGAAGGGATATTTGCGATTTGAAAGATCGGGATCGCCGCGACCCACAAGATAGAGCGGACCTTGCAGAATTCCCTGTGGCGAAGGCTGCAGCGCCGATTCGAGCGTGGTATGAAAACGAAAATCCGGTCCGAGTTTTGCCAGCGCCAGAGCCGTCGTGAAGAGTTTCATGTTCGAAGCGGGAACGAAATATTTGTCCGCGTTGCATTGGTACAGAACCTCTCCGCTGGCAGCATCCGCAACGAGCAGTCCCCAGTTGCCCTTGTTTTGCGGAGCGGTTCCGAGAATCTTCTCCACCTGCGCTGCGAAACCCGTGAGAGCGGCCGGTTTCTTGTGGCTCCGCCCATGCGTTTCTGCATTTTCCGCGGCGCCGCTCGCGCAACAGACCTGGGATTGCTGCTGGGCCCGGGTTGCGGCAGGAACGAAGATAATGCCAAGAATCAGGATGAGGATGGTTGTGGCGGGACCGCGATGCCTCGCGCGCAATCGAATCATGACCGCTCCGGTGGCAAATTTCCTTCCGTGCAAGTATAGTGCATAGGGTAGCCGAAGACTTTGACCCGTGACCGGCGCACTTTCTGGCAGTGGGCGGTTCCGGCAATGCAACCGGATTCTCTCCTATCGCGCCCAGTCCTTTGCCGAACAAAAGGAAGACAAACGAATTGATACGAGGTGAACTGCAATGAAGCGCATCATTTCCTGCCTGATCGCTCTGTTTGTGATTTCGCTGCCCGGGAACGCCGCCCAAGACAAAAAAGAAGCGGATCGCCTGGAAAATTGCGGCGAAGTGGTCAAGGAGATCATGGATGTTCCCGACAATATTCCGCAGGACCTGATTGACAAAGCCGAATGCATCATCGTTTATCCCTCCGTTCTCAAGGCTGCTTTCGGTATCGGAGGCAGCTATGGGCGCGGGGCGATGATATGCAGGACTGGCGAACACTTCACCGGCCCCTGGAGCGCCCCGACGATGATGGCGCTCGAAGGCGCCAGCATCGGATTCCAGTTGGGTGGCCAGGCGACGGACTTTGTTCTCCTGGTAATGAATCCCCGCGGGGCGAGAGCGATTTTGGGCAGCAAGGTGAAACTTGGCGCCGATGCGTCAGCAGCCGCCGGGCCGAAGGGAAGGAATGCGGAAGCTTCGACGGACGTCACTATGCGCGCGGAAGTCTTGTCCTATTCCCGTGCGCGCGGATTGTTCGCGGGAATTTCCCTTGCGGGATCCACGGTGCGCCCGGACAACGGAGCGAATGAGAAACTTTACGGGAAAAAAGTAAGTGCCAAGGACATCATTTTCAAGGGAGCGGTAGCGGTACCACCGTCAGCACAAAGGATGGTGGCTTACATGAACCAGAAGTCTCCCAAGAACCTTTCCGATCCACAATCCCTACAATAGGCTGAAAACAAACAAGATACCTTATTGAAGTGAGCTGGTGGCCTTGCCTGGTGTGTGGTGGCAGGCCGTTTTGACATTTGCAAAAAAATGACCGATAGTCATATATGACTATCGGTCAGATATGACCAGCGGTCAGATATGACCCGCAGTCAGATATGACCGGCGGTCACCTTTATGACGCAAATGCCACCCTCCATATTCAAACGCAAGACGGTCGGCCTCATCCGATTCGCCCGCCATCGAGAGAAGTATCGCGAGCGGCTTTTCCGGGCGGCATTAAAGCTTTTCGGCGAGAAAGGCTTCGCGGAAACAACGATCGAGGACATCACCAAGGCGGCCGACCTCGGAAAGGGCACATTCTTCAACTACTTTCCGACCAAAGAGCACATCCTGATTGCGTTCGGCGAAATGCAGGTGGCCAAGCTCGAGAAGTTCGTGAAGGAGGCCGGGCAGTCCAAGGAGACCCTTTCGGCGCAGCTTCGGAGATTGATCACGCTGATGACGGAAGAACCGGTGCGAAACCCCGAGATCGTCCGGGCCCTGATCCAGGCGAATCTCTCCTCTCCGCGCGTACGGAAAGGAATGATGAAAATTCACGACCGAAACCGGGACCTGGTGACGCAGCTCATGCGCCAGGGACAGGAACGGGGCGAAGTGCGAACGGACCTGGAAGCAGAGGAAATTGCGCAGGGGTGGAGGCAAATGATCTTCGGGACGTTGCTGTTCTGGTCGCTGTCTGAGGATCAATCGCTGCCGCAACGGATCGAATCGGCGTTCCGCGTACTGTGGAACGGAATCGCAACGCGAAACACGGATGCGGCGCGAAGCGCAGAAAGTACAACTGGCAAGGGAATGGCCCCATGAAGGGAAAATTGATCGCGATCGCGCTGATTGCCGCGGCGGCCATCGCAGCCACGGCGTTGTATGCCGGGTGGTTCCACCGCGACAATTCTCTGCGCGCCTCGGGAACAGTTGAAGCACGGGACATTCAAGTTGGCTCGGAAGTTGGCGGGCGCATTGACAAAGTGCTGGTGCAGGAAGGCGACACGGTTCAACCCGGACAGGAGATCGTGATCTTTGACGACAAGGAATTGACTGCTTCGCTGGATGAAGCGCGGGCCGATGCCATCAAGATGGAGCGCGGGTACCGGAAGGAAGACATTGCACAGGCGCGCGCGGCCGTGGCGCAGGCAAAAGCGGATTACGAACTGAAAAAGAACGGGTACCGCAAAGAAGACGTCCTGGCCGCGCAGGCCGCGTTCGATAGCGCAACGGCTGATGAAACGCGCACGCGCCTTGATTTCGAGCGCTACGATTCTCTGGCAAAAAAAGATCTTGTATCCAGGCAGCAGCGCGACACCGCGGAAGCCAACTGGAAAATGGCGCTGGCGCAGAAAGACAGCGCCGCGCAGAAGCTAAAGCAAATGCATCAAGGCTACCGCCCGGAAGAAATTGCCGCGGCCGATGCGCAACTCCGCCAAGCGGAAGCTACACTGGACAAATACGAGCGTGGCAACCGTCCCGAAGACATCGCAGCCGCGAAGGCATCGCTCGCATACCAGGAAGCGCGTTTCCGCGAACGGCGGGTGCTGGCGCCTGCAGCGGCAACCGTGGAAGTGCTGGATGTGCGACCGGGCGATTTGATTGCGCCAAACGCGCCGGTGGCGACGCTTCTCGAGCGCGATGAACTGTACGTGCGCGTGTACATTCCGGAAACGGAGATCGGACGCGTGCGGCTGGGACAGAAGGCGGAGATGCGCGTGGATTCGTTTCCGAACGAGGTATTTCACGGAACCGTCGAGCAGATCAATCAACAAGCGGAATTCCTGCCGCGCAACGTGCAAACGCGCGACGACCGCGTGCACCAGGTTTTCGGAGTGAAGGTGCGCGTGGATGATCCTTCGCACCGCATCCGTGCGGGCATGGCCGCCGACGTCAAACTGCCGAGCGGCAACTGAGTGATGCCCACGAACGGAAACAACGGGAGCGAACTGGTTGTCTCCGCGGAGGGGTTGGTCCGGAAGTTCGGTGACTTCATCGCGGTGAACGACGTGAGCTTCCGCATCAAGAAAGGCGAAATCTTCGGATTTCTCGGCCCGAACGGAAGCGGCAAAACCACGGTGATCAAAATGCTGACGGGCCTGCTTCCGCTAAGCGGCGGTGAAGCATCGGTGGAAGGCCTGAACGTGCGAACGCAGGCGGAGGAAGTGCGCGAGCACATCGGCTACATGTCCCAGAATTTCAGCCTGTATAACGATTTGACGGTGTTCGAGAACCTGACATTCTACGGCAGGATTTACAGTCTTTCCGCGGAGAGGCTGAAGCGCAGGATCGCGGAAATCGTGGAACTCAACGGTTTTGGACCATACTTGAACCGGCTGGCGGCGCGGCTTTCCGGGGGATGGAAGCAGCGGCTGGCGCTGGGATGCGCGATGCTGCACGAACCGCAACTGCTCTTCTTGGACGAACCCACCGCGGGGATTGATCCTGTGGCGCGGCGGCAGCTGTGGGACCTGTTGTTCGAGCTGAGCGCACAAGGAATAACGTTTTTTGTAACCACGCACTACATGGACGAAGCCGAACGCTGCAATCACGTGGCGTACATCTATTTCAGCAAACTGATCGCGGACGGAACTCCCGAAGAACTCAAGAAGCATCCTGATGTTCAGCCGGCCGGCACAAAGCGAATCGGGATCGACACATCGGAGGTGACGCGAGCCCTGAGGCTGGCGCGCGCGATCCCAGACATTCGGAGCGCAACGATTTTCGGCCAGTCCATTCACGCCCTGGTCGCGGAAGGCATCGATCTTTCCAGACTCCGGTTGCAGCTGGAAAAGGAGGGCATCTCGGTCAGCGATGTCCGGCCGCTCTCGCCGAGTCTCGAAGACGTATTCGTTGAATTGACCGAGAAACACAGAGCGACGGCAGAGGTGGCCGGTGGGTGACTTTTTCAAGGGATTCGGCGCTGTTTTCTACAAGGAAACGCTGCATGTGCGCCGCGATTCCGCGACGCTATTTTTTTCGTTGGTCATTCCGATCCTGCAAATGGTGGTGTTGGGCTTCGGGATTGACACGAACATACGCCATATCAATACGGTGGTCTACAACGCGGACAAAACGCAGGTGAGCCGCGACCTGATCGACCGGATGACAAATTCGGACACGTTTCACATCATCCGATACGTGGAGAACGACCGGGACCTGACGAACGCGATCGTCGCGGGAGAGGCGAAAGTAGGGTTCAAGATTCCCGTGGACTACTCGGACCGGCTGCTGCACGGACGAAGCGCGCAGGTGCTGGTACTGATTGATGGGTCGGATTCCTCGGTCGCGGGCCAGGCGATCAATGTGACCACCTCGATCGGCCTGGACGAATCGCTGAGGCGACTCCTGGGTGCGAATCCCAAGTTTGCCGTGGAGATGCGGCCGAAAATTCTGTTCAACCCGGACTCCCGCTCGCCAAATTTCTTTTTGCCGGGGCTGATGGCGGTGTTGCTGCTGAACGTGACGACTTTCTTGACAGCATTTTCGATCGTTCGGGAGAAAGAGTGGGGAACGCTGGAGCAATTATTCGTGACGCCCGTCCGTCCGATGGGCTTGCTGCTGGGAAAGCTAATTCCCTATCTGGGAATCGGCTTTTTTGAACTGGTGATGATCATGTTCTGCATGCGATTTGTCTTCCAGGTTCCGGTCCATGGCGACGTGATCCTCCTGGCGCTGTTTTCCATCCCGTACATTTTTGTTTCCCTCTCGACCGGAATCCTCATCTCGAGCAAAGCCTCCACGCAGGCACAGGCCATGCAACTGGCGTTTCTTACGGTGCTACCCACGATCTTTTTTTCGGGCTATATCTTTCCGCGCGAGACCATGCCGTTCATCTTCCGAATGCTGAGTTACATCGTTCCGGCGACGTACTTCATCAACATCACGCGCGGGATCATTCTGCGCGGAGCGGGATTGCAATACATGTGGCCGGATGCGCTGGTTCTGCTGGGGATGGGGAGTTTGCTCCTGGTGATTGCCGCACGGAGGTTCCACAACAAGGTCATCATGGCGTGAGACGAAGGGCGCGAAACGTGTCCGTTTTGTCTTTTTGAAATGCGAAGGGTATTCTGCACGTCCGCGTTGTAGCGAGGAAAAAGCATTGGCGACCTGCCCGATCTGCGGGAAACGCAAGGCGGAACGCTTCTGTCCCGCCAAAGGAGAGAAGATCTGCGCGCAGTGTTGCGGCACGGAGCGCGAAGTGAGGATTGATTGCCCGGCGGACTGCCAATACCTCCTGGCCGCGCACCGGTATGAGGAAGAACACCGGCGACCAATTCCGGCGGACACGCCATTTCTTGAAGAGAACCTGCCACGGGACCTGCTGCACACGCACCAGCGTTTGCTGGCGGCGATCGCGTTTACGATTGCGAAATTTTGCGTCGCGCAGCCTTCAGCCGCCGATCCGGATGTGCTTGCGGCGCTTCGAGCGGCGGCGGAGACGTACCGAACGCTCATCTCGGGAATCTTTTACGAGAAACCTCCGGATATTCCCGTGCAGCGGGAACTATACGCTGCGGTGAGCGGCTTTCTGAATGAGCTGAAGCAGAAGGCGTCCGAGGCCGGATCCGGTGGATTGAAAAACTCCGAGATTTTCGACGTGATTGTGTTTCTGTTCCGCATGGGGCTATTGCGCGCGAACGGCAGGCCACGCTCGCGCCAGTTCATTGAATTCCTGCGGGCGCAGTTCCCGCAGGCCGAAGAGCTGAAGCGAGAGGAATCGCGGATCATCGTTCCGTGATCGGGGGCCGACGGCCCGAAAGATCATCCGGCGACGCAGGCGATGGGCCGTTGAACTTGCGGCGCGGATACCGTGTTCCAATCCAGAGTCAGTTGAGGCTGAAAGGCGGGCTTCTGGATTTCATCCCAGGGGCGGCCCGCCAAGCCAAGATTTTTGCGGATGTTCAGGACGCGTTCCGCGATTTTCTTGCGGTAAGCCTCGGGAGCGTAGCCGTCGCGCGAATACCACTTCTCATATTGCTCGAGGAGACGCGGAAATTTTTCCTTCAAAAAAGGCAGAAAAGTTCTTGAAGAAGAGGGCATGAGAAAAAGGACTCCCGAATTGAACCAGAGGGCGCCAGCGTTGCGCGCGGCGGCGGCGACGGCTTCGAGCTCGCCTTCGCGGTCGGTGATGCCCGGCAGAAGCGGCGAAGCGAACACGCCAACGGAGAGGCCGGCTTCGCGAAGCTGCTTGACCGCGGCGAGGCGAAGATCGGGACGCGGGGCGCGCGGTTCGAACAAGCGCGCGAGACGCGGGCGGAGCGTGGTCACGGTGATGGTGATATGCAGCGTCGAGCGTTCGGAG
>DATIXL010000029.1:0-2569 GCA_035518615.1 Terriglobales bacterium
CCTGGGAATTTTGCTCGACCCGATCGCCGACAAACTATTAATCTCCGCGGCTTTTATTTCTCTGGTGGACATGCATCTGGTGCCGGCATGGATGGTGGTGATCATTATCGGGCGGGAATTCACGGTGTTGGGCCTGCGGAATATCGCGTCGGCCGAAGGATTCACTATAGCCGCATCAGCTCTTGGAAAAACAAAGATGGTGCTGCAAGTCTGCGCGGTCGCCGTTCTGATTTGGGGTGCGCGCCATCCCTCCTTACACGGATTCGCACTGGCTCTTCTCTGGCTGGTGGTCATTAGCGCGCTGGTATCGGCGGCGCAGTATTTCCTGAGGTTCTGGAGCCAACTGGACGACCGCATCAAGGCGAGGCGGAAATTGCGGCTCATGGAAAGCCGAAAGAAGTCCGAGGATGTCGTCACGCCCTGAGCAAGTCGCGAGCGACGGCCAAGCCATGCTGGATTTAGCGCGGCTCGCCATCACGGAAGCCGTCGTCCACAAGAGTGTCCCCAATCATCTTCCGAATGAGGGAGTATTCTCGCAGCACAGGGGAGTTTTTGTGACCTTGTGCGTCAAGGAGAAGCTGCGCGGGTGCATCGGCGTGGTCGAGGGTCACGGACCGCTAGGAGAGAACATTGTGCAATCGGCTGTGAGCGCGGCGATGCACGATCCGCGGTTCGCTCCTGTTCGCGCGGACGAACTCAGTGATCTGCAGATTGAGATCTCTTTGCTCTCGCCGCTCGTTCCCATGAGCGCCGAAGAAATTCGGATTGGAACGCATGGATTGCTCATCGTCTGCGGACAACGGCGCGGACTCTTGCTCCCCCAAGTCGCCACTGAGCACGGCCTGAGCCGTGAACAATTTCTGGATGAGACCTGTCGGAAGGCCGGGCTGCCTTTCGGTGCCTGGAAAGACGCCGCAGCGGCGATCTTCGGGTTCACCTGCGAAATCCACTCGGAACTTCATGGATTCAAAGGCGGCGGTTGATTGCCAGCAGGAGGGGCAAGGAAAGATGAAGGCCCGGAGCATCATCATCTCGCGGGCCTTTTGGCGAAATCTCGTTTCGTGACGTTATTCGACTTCGACGTAATCTCCCGAGAAAACTTCAGAAGTACTGTAGGTAATCAGAACGGTCGAGGAGTTGTGGCTGACGTTCAAAACGATGCCTTCACCTAGAATTTCTCGTGGAAGATCGTTCCACTTATAGACCTGAGGCGTAGCGCCGAAGCCGAACATCTTGTACTGAGTATCTTTGTCAATGTCGAGTAGACTGGCACGCGTGCCCTGGTAGCGGAAGATACGGAAATAGTCGCCAACCTTCACTCCCTGATTTGTGCCCAAATTGACGTAGACCGTGTCGTTCTTTCCCGTGGTTTGCGCAAAGTCCTTGGCGGTGACTACCATCGCGACAGGCTTGCCGCTCACCGGCGCAAAATGATCGAAATTTCCAGCTTCTTTGAACTGCGGAGACTGGCGTTCGGCGAACGGCCGGATGATATCCCCGCGCTGCATATATGCGCACGAGAAGTTGATCTCAGCGATAGAAACGTTAGGGTGCACTTTCACAACGCGGACCTGCCCCAGATCCGAATAGGCAGTGCCCATTGCCTTCATCAGTTTGTCCTGCCATTTGAACCAAGGAACATCCACAGGGTCGCTGACAGGCCGCACCACGGCGAAGCGGTCGCCTTCCCGAACACCCTGATTCATGCCGCGGTTGAGATACACGTAATCTCCACGCGCGAAGGTAATTTTGTAATTGGACTGCTCCCCAGAAATCAGCCTCATTTCATCCGGGACCCTCTGATCGGTCACAAAGCCGGAACAATACGTTTGGCTATAATCCGGCTGATTCAGTTTCGCGGCATTCTGCGGCGCTTCCTGTGCCGCACAGAGGCCAGCCCCCATCAAAACGGAAATGCAGATTCCTGCAGCTTTAGCGCGCATTGCAAACTCCTTCGAGAACACGCCCTTAGGGCTATACGGAGAACGTCCCTAGCGAAAGTACCAATCCCACTGGGGGCGGTCAAGGAATTGAGACGGGGTGCTTTACACTTTTGCAACGGCATGCTATTTGTCTTATTTTCAATAAAATGGGGAAACTTAACCAGCCGGAAGGACCCTTCGGCAGGGCGGCGAACCGGATTTGTGCCGTTACGGCGGCCGCCAGCGCCGTGGAAATGGCCTGGCAGATTCGCTCGGCACTGCGCGAAACTCGCACTATCGAACTGCGTCTGGACTGGTTACGCAGCGACACTGAGCGCACCCGCCTCCTGAATTGGCTAAAACGCCATAAACCTCGAGCTGCCACTTTTCTCGCGACCTGCCGCAGTGTTGCAGGGGGAGGAAAATTTCGCGGCGACTTGCAGTCGGAACTTTACTGGCTGATCCGGGCGCGGGAGGCGGGATGCAGTTGGTGCGATGTAGAAGTCGAAACGATGCGGAGATTGCCGGACCAGTCCATGCGCGAGTACGCGGTGCCGCCAAAGGTCCTTCTCTCAGAACATGATTTTGCTCGAACGCCCCGGCTCCCAAAATCTGTCAATCCGCCCGCCCCCGGCGAGGCGGACGCG
>DATIXL010000030.1:0-9291 GCA_035518615.1 Terriglobales bacterium
CCCTTGCAGTTGTTTCGCTGCCGCCAATCCCGCTGGCGCTCTCCCCGCATTTACATACAGCGCCGCCGCCTGGTGCGGATTTTCCCCGTATCGCAAACCCTGCAGCTTTTCGAGCGCCACATGCACGCGCTCCGGCAACGCCTGCTTCTCGCCAAGCTCCACATGTCCGCTCGCTCCCACCTTCAATCGCTCCAGCTCCGTCGTGATCATCCCGTCGTATCGCGAAGTCGTGGAAAAAACTTTTCGCGCCAGCGCCAGCCGCGTCTCCAGCGAAGTCCCCAGCGAAGTCCCCCGCTTCGCTTCCAGTTCCGCCGCCACACGCTCGTAATCCGCCGGATCCGTCACCACCGTCACGCTCTCGAAATTCTTTGCCGCCGACCGCAGCATCGTCGGCCCGCCGATATCAATATTTTCGATCAGCTCTTCCGCCGTCAGCCCCGCTTTCGCCGCCGTCGCCTCGAAGGGATAGAGATTCACCGCCACCAGGTCAATCCCCGCGATCCCGTGCTCCGCCGCCTGTTTCCGGTCGTCCGCATTTCCGCGCCGGAAGAGCAATCCTCCATGCACTTTCGGATGCAGCGTCTTCACTCGCCCGCCGAGCATCTCCGGCCAGCCCGTAAACTCCGAAACGTCTTTCACCTTCACGCCGCTTTCCCGCAGCAGCTTCGCTGTCCCGCCCGTGGACAGAATCTCGATCCCCAGCGCCGCCAGCCGCTTCGCAAACCCCACCACTCCCGCCTTGTCGTACACGCTGATCAGCGCCCGCTCCACCGCCATGCCCTTCCTCCCCGATCCGCAAAATCTCTATCGAAAACAATTCATTCTACGCGTGCACCCGCACTTTCGCGAATCGCACCCCACCTCTTACCTCCCTTGTAGGGGCGCAGCATCGCTGCCCCCTTTCTTCACTCTCGCAGCAAAGGCTTCATCGCATTTGAATCGATTTTTTCTGGACTAGCCTTGTCGTGGCCGGCTTGCCCGCCGTGGCGGATCTTCGGACCGGTCGCCCGGCTGTTCAGGAGGTGGGGGCTTTAGCCCCCACGTTAAGCCCAGCATTCAAAAAGGGGCTTCAGCCCCTGAAGAAAGGCCTTGCTGAATATTTTCTCAGCCGTATCTTTGGAATGTTTGGCACCGCTCGGATCACTGCGCATAAAAACTCTGATAAACCCAGAGCAGCACCATAGGAAGAACAGCCAGCCAAAGGACGACCGCCGCGATGCGCAGGGCAGTTACCCCGCCAGAGGTTCTCTGTATTTTCTCAACCAGGCCACTGCTACTCCTGGGGTTTGCAAGAAACGCCCCCGTACTTAACACCCACCCTATACAAAGGGAGCCAACCGCCAAGGCGCGCAAAGTCCCCTGTACATTCGGAAATGCGGCCAGCGCGAAGAAACCCATCATGACCATCAAGCCTCCGACTCCAAAGACCTTCTCACGAGGGGAGCTACGATTGCGCACGACGAAAGATACCATTTCGAATACAGTTAAATCACCTTTCCACACACCTCCAACCCTCTGGCCCAAAAATCACCCGCCCAATCCCATCCCCTTCTCCCTCAGCCACTTCCGCTCCTTTCCGTCCCAATTCCCCATGTACCACTACAATAACTATTGACAAAGTAACTCTCGCATGTTATCATGGGTTGTGACGCTCGCCGCTCATCGCTGTCCACCCGCCCGCTCCCCGCGGAGCACCCACTCATCCTGCGTTCTCTGCGTTTTCCGATCCCCAATCGTTTCAATCACTTCCCCACTCCGCAAAACTCGATTTTTCTCCCAATCCCTTTCGTTTCTTTCACTTCTGCACTCTTGCTCCAAAACAACCGGGGTGGCACTCCATCCCGCACTTCCCATCGAGGTCCAAAATGAAACCAACACCCGGCAACTCCAGCATTTCCAACATCCTCTCTCGCTGTGAGCACCGTTCGTCCTCCGGACGCCAGTGCCGCACCTTCACTTCCGATTCCGACTCCCGGCTCTGCAAACGCCATGCGCTCTCGCTCCTTCGCGCGCAAAACGCCGCCGACATCACCGCGTTCACCGGCCGTCTCGGCAGCTTTGAAACCAGCGAAGAGGTCCACGCCTTCCTCGCCAGGCTCTTGGCTCTCGTAGCTGAAAATCGCGTCGCTCCCCGCCGCGCCGCCGTTCTCGCGTACATCTGCCAGCTTCTCCTCCGCACCCTGGCCGCCAGGCAGGCCGAACTCCGTGCCGAGGACGACGCCGATCCTCCCCGCCTCAATTTCGCGGGCGTGATGGGTTCCGATCCTGATCCTGCGGACGCGCACACGGCTCCGCAAACCGCTTGAACTCTTTTGCGCCATGGCTATCTCAATTTTGCACGGAGAAAAAACCCGGAGCCGCCGGCAGCCGCCGATTCGCTTGCAGCGGATCGGCGCATGCTGCCCGGGTTCAGGACTTCACGAGGGCTTTCAGCTTCACCTGCCCGTCCACCGTCTCCACCACGTACTCCACGTCCTTGCACTTCTTCTGTTTTTGCAGGTCGTGCGTCTTCTTTTTCACGAACTCGTTGAAGCTCGCAGGCGTCAGCTTCTGCACATCTTCTCCCGCCTGCAGCTTGGCGTTCACAAACGCCTGGTACAGCTGCTCTACCTTTTCCGATTCCTTCTCGGGCTCGGAACACGTCATGCGGAAGGCCCCGCCTGCCGCGGCCGCAATCGCGGCGCCTCCGGATTGTTCGGCGCTCGCGGACGCTCCCGCCGTTTCCGACTGCTTTTTAGCCCGCTCCGCCTCGATTGCCCTCGCCGCCGCGCCATAGTGCCGCTCGACCGTGCCCTCTTCCTTCCGCTGCATGCGTTTCCGGAAGACGTCTTTGTACTTCGCGTAGCTTTGCGTCAGGTTGTTGTAACGGAATCTTTGCGCGAATTTCAGGTCGCCAATTCGCTCCCCGTATCGCTTGATGATCAGTTCGATGCGCCACTCGATCTCGGTCGGAGGGCGCTTGCGGCCGCCGCCGAAGTACTGGTCGTATTCGATTTTCAGTTGGCGGATGTCGCGCTCGAGTTGGCCCAAATCTTCGTCAATGGTGGCCATGCAGGAAGCTCCCCCGTTCTTTTAATGCTAGGGGTGTCCCGCCTCAACGTCAATCGTGCTCGATTCCCCCGGCCACGCATAAAATACCCCGTGACCGGCTTCAACAATTCGTCTTGGCCGCAAGGGTCTTCCCTGGACACACGATTGCCCGCCGCCTGCCTCTGTGCTCAAATGGCGGCATGGAATCTCGCGCCAAACGCGCTCTTTCGCCGGAAAAAGCCGAACTCCTGCGCCAAATCCCTTCAGTGGACGAGCTTCTTAGCCAGCCGCGCCTTGCCGCACTCGCTTCCCGCGTGGACCGCGCTTTGCTCCTGGACGTTACCCGCGCGGCCCTCGCCGATCTCCGTGCCCGCATCGCCGGGGATCTTGTCGCGGGCGCGCTCTCCGCTCTCGCCACCGGCGACATCGAAGCCACCATCGCCGATTGGGTCGAGCGCATCCTCGCCCATTCCCTGCTTCCCGTCATCAACGCCACCGGCGTCATCCTCCACACCAATCTTGGCCGCGCCCCGCTTTCCTCGGCCGTCGTCGAGGAGTTTCGGCGCACCGCCACGCAGTATTCCAATCTTGAATACGATCTCGAAGCCGGCGCCCGCGGCAAGCGCGACGTCCACACCGCTCAGCTCCTTGAACGCCTCACCGGCGCGGAATCCGCCATCGTGGTCAACAATTGCGCCGCCGCTGTTCTACTCGTCCTTGCCGCACTCGCCAAAGGCGGCGAAGTCGTCGTCTCCCGCGGCGAACTCATCGAGATTGGCGACGGCTTCCGCATCCCGGAAATCATGGCCGAAAGCGGCGCGGTGTTGCGCGAAGTTGGCACGACGAACCGCACGCGCCTCGCGGACTACGAGAACGCCGTCAACGAAAAAACGCGCCTCCTCATGCGCGTTCACCCGTCGAATTTCAGGATCACGGGATTCACGGAGAAGCCATCCCTCGAAGAGCTCGTCGCCCTCAGCGCGAAAACGGGACTGCCGCTTCTCGAGGATCTCGGCTCCGGCTGCGTGGTGGATCTTTCTCCGGCTGGAATCACGGAACCCACGGTGCGCCAGAGCGTCGAAGCGGGAATTTCGCTGGTTACTTTCAGCGGAGACAAATTGCTTGGTGGCCCGCAAGCCGGCATCGTCGCCGGGAAGAAAGATTTGGTCACGCGCGTCCGCCGCCATCCGCTTTTTCGCGCGCTGCGCGTGGACAAACTCACCATCGCCGCGCTCGAAGTTACGTTGGGCGCTTATCTGCGCGGCGCCTACGACGAAATTCCCGCGATGCGCATGATTCGCTCCACGCCGCAGGAAATTGAGCTCCGCGCGAAAAACTTCCTGCGCGAGCTCACGCCGGAAATTCCGCTCGGCGAGGTGGAACTCGAAATCGCGGACGGCTCTTCCCTCGCCGGTGGCGGTTCGACACCAACGCAAGCGTTGCCGACAAAAGTAATTCGCATCGCCAGCGCACGCTATTCCGCGGCGCATCTCGAACAGCGTTTGCGCCGCAATCCTTCGGGATTTCCGGTGATCGCGCGCGTCGAAGACGATCGCCTCATCCTCGATCTCCGCACGGTCTTTCCCGAGCAGGAACCTTCGCTCCTTGCCTCGCTGGCATTTGCGCTGCACTAGCCATGAACTCCAGGATGCTAGCCTTCGCCGTTTCCAAGCGTGGCCTCGTTGCCGTTCAAAAGAGAATTCCCGCACTTCGACCGCGATGGGCGTTGGTCAAAGTCCGGCTTGCGGGAATCTGCAACACCGATCTCGAAATTCTGCGCGGCTACCACAACTTTCGCGGAACTCCCGGACACGAGTTCGTCGGGGAAGTTGTGGATGTTGCCGGTGTTTCTCTTCCCGAGAAAAAGCGCTGGTTTGGAAAACGGGTTGCGGGTGAAATCAATATTGCATGCGCGGTGCTCTGTCTTCATCCAGTTTGCAAATTCTGTAAGCGTGGATTGCAGCGCCATTGCTTGGGCAGAAAAGTCTTGGGAATTGTGGCGCAGGATGGTGCGTTTGCCGAATTCCTTACGCTTCCGCTTGAGAATCTCCGCGAAATTCCAAATACGATCAGCGAGGAAAAAGCTGTATTCATCGAGCCGCTGGCAGCCGCTTGCGAAATTCTCGATCAAATCAAAGTGAAGAGTTTTCATGAGGCGGCCGTTCTGGGAGATGGAAAACTCGCGCAACTGATTGCGCGCGTTTTGCGCACTGCGCTGCCGCGCGTCGTGATGTTTGGAAAGCACAAAGAGAAACTCGCGCTCGCGCACCGTGCACAAATTGAAACGCGCCGCGTGCGCGGCGATGCAAGCGATTTGAAGAACGTAAACCAAAGTTTTGCGCTAGTGGTGGAAGCGACTGGTTCTCCGACCGGTCTTGCCCTGGCGCAGCAAATGACCGAACCGCGCGGCACGCTTGTTCTGAAATCCACGTTTCACGGCGCGCCGCCTGTGGAAACCTGGCCGATCGTCGTTAAGGAACTTTCCGTGATTGGCTCGCGCTGCGGCCGGTTTGAACATGCGATTGCGCTTTTGCGCTCTGGCGCAGTGGATCCGCGCCCGCTCATCACTCGAACATTCCCTCTTTCGAAGTGTTCTCAGGCGGTCCGCTTTGCTGGGAATCCCGGGGTCATGAAGGTTTTGCTTTGGCCGCAGTGAAAGCGTGCGCATGCGTGGCGAGCTAAGCGCGGTTGAAGCAGGAGGCGACGCAGGCGGCGCCGAAGCCGTTGTCAATGTTCACGACGGTGACGTTCGAAGCGCACGAGTTGAGCATGCCAAGCAAGGCGGCCACTCCGCCGAAACTCGCGCCATAGCCGACACTGGTGGGCACGGCAATCACCGGAGCCGCAACGAGGCCGCCGACGACACTCGGCAACGCGCCTTCCATGCCCGCTACGCAGATGATCACGGGGGCATCGGTGAGGAGTTTGCGATGTTCGAGCAAGCGGTGAATTCCGGCAACGCCGACGTCATAGAGCGATTCGGCGCGGTTGCCCATCATGCGCGCGGTGAGGAGCGCCTCTTCAGCGACGGGGATGTCGCTGGTGCCGGCGGAGACGACAAGGATGGTTCCTTTGCCGGAAATTTCGCGATTGCGCTCGATGGAAATGACGCCGGAATGGGGATGAAACTTCGCGCGTTTATCGGTGCGTTTCACCGCGGCGAAGACTTTCGCGTCCGCGCGGGTGACCAGAATATTGTGGCGGGAATCTTTTTTCGCGAGCATGGCGCGAGCGATTTCCGCGACCTGAGCAGGCGTTTTGCCTTTGGCAAAAATGACTTCGGCAAAGCCCTGGCGCAAGGAACGGTGATGATCCACTTTCGCGAATCCCAAATCCTCAAAGGGAAGATGCTTCAGGCGGTCCACGGCATCCGCGGGCGAGAGTTTTCCCTTCTCCACCGCATGCAGAATCTTCAGAAGTTCTTCGCGATTCATTCGTTTCGACCGGAACAAATTCTACCACTGGAGCGAACAAGGACCGCTGCTTGACTTGGCCGGGAGCGGCTGGGAGACTAGATTTTCCGCGGAAAACATGAGCGAACCCAAGCAACAAACCGTGACCGTGGGTGTGAGCGGAGCAAGCGGGGCGCTGCTGGCGCAAAAGGCGCTGGCTCTCCTGGATGAAGATGCGCGCGTGGCAAAAATCCATCTGGTGGTGACGGAAGCGGGCCAAAGATTGTTCGCGGAAGAACTGGGAATTTTCTCGGGCGACGCAAAACAGCTTCCGGCACGGATCATGGGAAAAGCTTCCGCGAAGATTGAGGTTTTGCCGAACAAGGATGTGGGAGCTTCGATCGCTTCGGGAAGCTACGAAGTGGATTCGATGATGGTGATTCCCTGCTCGATGGGAACGCTGGCGAGCATCGCCAACGGAACAAGCGAGGATCTTGTAGCGCGGGCAGCGGATGTGATGCTGAAAGAAGGACGAAAGCTGGTGCTGTGCGTTCGGGACACGCCGTTCAGCCGGATTCACTTGGAAAATATGCTGCGGGCACAGCAGGCGGGCGCGACGATCATGCCGGCGGTGCTTTCCTATTACTACCAGCCGAAAACGATTGACGACCTGGTGACGCAATATGTGTGCCGTGTGCTGGCGCAGATCGGATTGCCGCAGGAGAAAATGTACCGATGGAAGGGATCGCGGTCGGCAAAGGAAGCCAAGGCGTGAGCAAGGGACGCATCCGGACGGTGCTCGAAATGATCAAGTTCGAGCACAGCGTGTTCGCGCTGCCTTTCGCTTTGACGGGAGCATTGCTCGCGGCGCGGTTCACGGCGAATCGCTGGCCTTCGTGGCGGCAGATGGCCTGGATTGTGGTGGCGATGGTGGCGGCGCGGTCGGCTGCGATGACGATGAACCGCATCGCCGATCTGCGGTACGACCGGGAAAATCCGCGGACGGCAAAGCGGGCGCTCGTAACCGGAGAGCTTTCGGTTGGCTTTGCGTGGGCGTTTACGCTGATTGCCGTGGCCGTTTTTGGCGTGGCGGCGTGGCAATTGAATCCTCTGGCGCTGGAGCTCTCGCCTGTGGCGATTGCGATCCTGTTTTTTTATTCGTACACGAAACGGTTCACGAACTGGTCGCATCTTTTTCTGGGATTCGCGCTGGGAATTTCTCCGGCGGCTGCCTGGATTGCGATTTCGGGCGGGTTCGATTGGCGGATGCTGATTTTGTGCGCGGCGGTGACGCTCTGGGTTGGCGGATTCGACGTGCTGTACGCGTGCCAAGACGTGGAGTACGACAAGCAGGCGGGCCTTTTTTCGGTGCCGAAGCAGTTCGGAATCGCGAATGCTTTGCTGATCGCGCGGACGATGCACGTCAGCGTGGTTGGTTTGCTGGCGTGGCTGGCGGTGAGCTTCGGATTGCCGTGGCCGGCGTGGGCGGGAATTGGCGTCGTCGCGGCGCTGCTGGGATACGAACATTCTTTGGTGAGATCGGACGATTTGAGCAAGCTGGACGCTGCGTTTTTCACCATGAACGGCTATATTAGTCTATCGTTCCTGATCTTTTGGGGAGCAGCCGCGGCGGTATGGAAAGTTTGAGGGATTCGAAAAAGAGGGAACGTTGAGCGAATTGACGATCACGGACGGGAGGCTGAAGCCGGTTGCCGAAAAGGTGCTCGGCGGGGAGCGGCTGTCTTTTGAGGATGGAATCGCGCTGTACCGCTCGCCGGATTTGCTGGCGACGGGCTGGCTGGCGAATTACGTGCGCGAGAAAAAGCACGGGAACGTGACGTATTACAACGTCAACCGGCACATCAATCCGACGAATGTCTGCGTGGCGCATTGCAAGCTGTGCGCGTTCGGACGCGACCCGGAGGCGCCGGGCGCTTATACGTTCGCGCTGGAAGAAATTTACGAGCGCGCGGCACAGGGCGTGCGCGAGGGGGCGACGGAATTCCACATCGTCGGAGGATTGCACCCGACGCTGAGCTTCGAGCATTTCCTGGAAATGATCCGCGGACTCAAAGAGCAGTTTCCGCAGGTGCACCTCAAGGCCTTCACGATGGTGGAGGTGCACTATTTTTCGCGGATCGCAAAGCTAAGCATCGAAGAGACGCTGCGCAAAATGAAAGCGGCGGGAGTGGATTCCTGCCCGGGCGGCGGGGCGGAGATTTTTCATCCGCGAGTGCGGCGGATCATCTGCGATCACAAAGTAAGCGGCCAGGTATGGCTGAACATCGCGAAGAAAGCACACGAAATCGGGCTGCCTTCAAACGCAACGATGCTCTATGGGCACGTGGAGACGGAAGAAGAGCGAGTAGATCACCTGGTAAAGCTGCGCGAACTGCAGGATATTACGCACGGCTTTGTGGCGTTCATTCCGCTGGCATTTCATCCGGACAACACGGCGCTTTCGCACATTCCGAAACCGACGGGCTACGCAGACCTGAAGAATGTGGCGGTGTCGCGGCTGCTGCTGGACAATTTCGAGCACATCAAGGCGTACTGGATCATGCTGACGCCGAGCATTGCGCAGATCGCGCAGCGGTTCGGGGCGAACGATCTGGACGGAACCGTGGCGGAGGAAAAGATCTATCACGACGCGGGGGCGAAGACCGCTGAATTCACTCCGCGTGCCGAGCTCGAAAAGCTGATCCGGGCCGCGGGGCGGGTTCCGGTCGAGCGCGACACTCTCTACCGCGCCGTGGACCGGTCGAAGCTGCCGCCCGTGCCGCCCTCGCCGCCGAAGGGCTTGGTTTCCCTCACGCTGAACGTGTAATTCGCCGCTTTCGGACAAACACAAAATTATTTGATGGTTTGG
>DATIXL010000031.1:0-6994 GCA_035518615.1 Terriglobales bacterium
GGACATCATCACTCAGATTGCCTCGGTGCAGGAGGCGCTGCGCGGGGTGGCGCGGAATCTGATGAAGAACCATTTGCACCATTGCGCGGCGAAGGCGATGCAGAGCGGGAAAAAGGAAGAGACGGAAGCGATGTACGACGAGCTGCTGGGATTGATTTACACGCATCTGCGCTGAGGGTCGATGCTGCAAAAAGCATGGGGAGAATGATGGAACGAGATCCGGTCTGTGGAATGAATGTTGATGCAGAGCGAGCGAGGGCAAAGGTCGAACATGCGGGAAGGACTTTTTACTTTTGCTGCGAGGGATGCGCGAAGAAATTCGAGAGCGGGCCGGAGAAATATCTTGCGAAGGCGGCGGTTGCGGGAGCAACGAGCCTCTCAACGGTTCCGGCGATTGCGGCGGCAAAATCGGCAGGGATGAGCTTGCCGATCATGGGAGGAGCGCCGAAGGCGAAGGATCCGGTGTGCGGGATGATGGTGGATCCGCAGAAGGCGGCAGCCAAGCGCGAGCGCGAAGGAAAGACGTATTACTTTTGTTCGACGAGATGCGGCGAGCGATTTGAGCAGGAACCGGAAAGGTTTTTGGCGGCGCCGGGAACACCGGGGATGGAGCACGGTCATCATGCTCACGACAGCGCTGCGCAGGCAGTCGTCCCCGAGAAAATCTCTAAACAAAGAGAAGAGACGGGAAAGCAGATTCGGTATACGTGTCCGATGGATCCGGAGATCGTGCAGATTGGGCCAGGAATTTGCCCGAAATGCGGGATGGCGCTGGAGCCGATGGATGTGGTGGCGGAAGAGACTGGGCCCGATCCGGAATACGTTTCCATGCGGCTGCGATTCTGGGTGAGCGGGGCGCTGAGTTTGCCGGTGCTGGTGCTGGGAATGTTCGGCGAGCGGCTGGGATTGCCAATTTCCACCGTGGTGTTGCATTGGGTGGAACTGGCGCTGGCTTCGCCGGTCGTGGTTTGGGGCGGCTGGCCGTTTTTTCAGCGGTTTTGGGCTTCGATGGTGAATCGGAGTCCGAACATGTTTACGTTGATTGGATTGGGGACGGGCGCTGCGTATCTGGACAGCGTGGCGGCGACGGTGATGCCGGCGTGGTTTCCGGCGTCGTTTCGGGATGCGAGCGGAGCGGTGCCGGTGTACTTCGAGGCGGCGGCGGTGATTACGACGCTGGTGCTGTTGGGGCAGGTTTTGGAGTTGCGGGCGAGGCAGAAGACTTCGGGAGCGATCCGGGAGTTGCTGCATCTGGCGCCGCAGCAGGCGCACCGGATTTCAAAAGATGGAACGGAAGCGGATGTGGCGCTCGATCAGGTTGGGGTGGGAGATTTGTTGCGCGTGCGACCGGGGGAGCGCGTGCCTGTTGATGGAAAAGTGCGCGAAGGGGCGAGCGCGGTGGACGAATCCATGGTGACAGGCGAGCCGATGCCGGTGGAAAAAGCTGCGGGAGACAAAGTGACTGGAGGAACGCTGAATACGAGCGGGAGCTTCGTGATGGCGGCGGAGCACGTGGGAAACGAGACGATGCTGGCGCAGATCGTGAAACTGGTCAGCGAAGCGCAGCGCAGCCGGGCGCCGATGCAACGGTTGGCGGACAAAACGGCTGGTATTTTTGTGCCGGCGGTAGTGGCTGCGTCGGTGCTGGCGTTTTTGGGATGGGCAGTGTTTGGGCCGGAGCCGAGATTCGCGCACGCGCTGGTTGCGGCGGTGGCGGTGCTGATCATTGCGTGCCCGTGCGCTCTGGGATTGGCGACGCCGATGTCCATTATGGTGGCGGTGGGAAGAGGGGCGGGCATGGGCGTGCTGGTGCGGAATGCGGAGGCGCTGGAGAAGCTGGCGAAAGTGGACACGCTGGTGGTGGACAAGACGGGGACGCTGACGGAGGGAAAGCCGAGAGTGGCCGGCGTTCTTACGTTTGAAGGAAGTGGAATATCAGAGGAACAACTGCTTTCGATTGCGGCGAGCGTGGAGCGAGCAAGCGAACATCCGCTGGCCCGCGCGATTGTAAAGGCGGCAGAAGAAAAAAATTTGCCGGTGGCGCCTGCCGATGAGTTTCGTGCGATCGCCGGGTTTGGCGTGGAAGGACGCGTTGCAGGAAAGCAAGCTCTTGCGGGGACCGAGAAATTCCTGGGAGATCGCGGGGTCGAGGTGAAAGCGGCTGATTTGGCGCGGATAAATTCGGAGGGGAGCAATTCCGCGACCGTCGTGTATTGCGCGGTAGATGGCAAGGCGGCAGGGGCGATTTTAATTCGGGACAAGGTGAAGGCTTCGACTCCCGAGGCAGTGCGCGCGCTGCAAGCGGAAGGCTTGCGGATTGTGATGCTCACGGGAGATCGAAAGGAGGCGGCGCGCGCCGTGGCGAAAGAATTGGGGATTGACGAGTTTGAAGCCGAAACAGATCCGACGAAAAAAGGTGAGGTGATCGCTCGACTTCACGAGCAAGGGCGGAGCGTGGCGATGGCGGGAGATGGAGTGAACGATGCGCCGGCGCTGGCGGCAGCGGATGTGGGGATTGCGATGGGGACGGGAACGGACGTGGCCATCGAGAATGCAGGGATTACGCTGGTGAATGGGGATTTGCGCGGGATCGTGCGGGCGAGGAGGCTGAGCCGGGCTGCGATTCGAAATATCAAACAGAATCTGGCGTTTGCGTTTCTTTACAATGCGCTGGGGATTCCGATTGCAGCGGGAGTGTTTTATCCCGTGTTTGGGTGGTTGCTGAGTCCAATGATTGCGAGCGCGGCGATGAGTTTTAGTTCGGTGTCCGTGATTGGAAATGCGCTGCGGCTGCGGAAGACGGCGATTTGATTCGCGCAGAACACCGGGCATTTCTGCGGGGCAGGGAATTGGCGGAGAAATGGATGTGTGCGGTAGTCTATTCCATCCGGCAGAGCTGAATTTACGTAGAGAGGTTTGAGGAGAAAAAGATGAGTGAAACAGCAACTTTTGCGGCGGGGTGCTTTTGGGGAATCGAGGCGAAATTCCGGATGATTCCTGGCGTGGCGGATGCCATCGTAGGTTACAGCGGCGGACAAACGGCGAACCCAACATACAAGGATGTGTGCACGGACCAGACCGGGCATGCAGAAGTGGTGCAGGTGACGTTCGATCCAGCGATGATCAGCTACGGAAAGTTGATCGAGGCGTTCTGGCACATGCACGATCCGACGCAGGTGAACCGGCAGGGGCCGGACTACGGAACGCAATATCGCAGCGCGATTTTCTTTCATTCGCCGGAGCAGGAAGCGATTGCCAAGAAATCGAAGGCTGATCTGGAAGCGAGCGGAAAATTCCGGCGGCCGATTGCGACAGAGATTACCGCGGCGGGGCCGTTTTATCGCGCGGAGGAATATCACCAGCGGTATTTGGAAAAGCGCGGAGCGGCGAGCTGCCATTTCTAATCGGATTCAAGGCAAAAAGGGTGAATGCCGTGAGATGTTTCTCGGCGTTTCTTATTCGTAGCGTAGCGCGGCCATGGGATCCACGCGGGAGGCGCGGAGGGCCGGGACGTACGTTGCAAAGAGCGCGATGAGGCTGAGAACGACGGCAACCGTCGTGAAGGTGACCGGATCGCGCGGCTGAACACCAAAGAGGAAGCTGGCGAGCACGCGCGATAGCGCGAAAGCGATGGCCACGCCGAACAAAACGCCTGCGAGGGCGAGGCGCATACCTTGCCAAACCACCATTTTGCGAACGTCTTCCGGGCTCGCGCCAAGAGCCATGCGTATTCCTGTTTCCTGGATGCGTTGCTGAACGGAATAGGCCATCAAGCCATAGATGCCGACGGCAGCCAGAACGAGAGCAATTCCCGCAAAAACCGCGAGAAGGGTCATGTTGAAGTCGGTGAGGGCCGTAGATTCGACGCGCACTTGATCCATGGAGCGAATGTGGCCGACGGGCAAGCCGCCACTGGCTTCGCGGAGTTCCTTCTGGACGCCGGCGCTTAGTGAATTTGGCGCGACCTTCGTGCGCACGACCCAGGTGAGAGGAATGATCCGATTGTTCAAAGCATTTACGCCGTCCGTAATCTGCGACTCGGGAACGTACATGATGGGATCTGGATTGTTGTTGAGGCCCTGATCGCGGACGTCGCCGACCACGCCAATGATCTGCCGCGGGGGCTCCTCGAATTCAGGACCGACACCTTTGCCGATGACAATCTGCTGCCCGACCGGATCGGCATCTTTCCAATACTGTTTGGCAAGCCCTTCGTTGATGAGCACCACGGGAGCGGAATTGGCATCATCCCGGTCTGTGAAAAGGCGTCCACGAATGAGTGGGATGCGGAAGACTTTGAAATATTCGGGAGAGATCGTGCGCCAGCTGGCGCCGCCCGTGTACGGGCCGTTGGTCAATGGCCGTCCGACGATAATAAATGGCAGCCCGAAGCCGCCTTCGAGTGGAAGACAGCAGGTGGAGGCGAGCGACTCGACTCCAGGCAGAGCCTGGACGCGCCGCTCAGCGTCACGGACGAGCTGCGCAACGCCGGCCGTTTTCTCGAAGCGAGGTCCGGTAAGAGACATCTCCATCACCAAGACGTTGTGGGCATTGAAGCCGGGGTCCACAGTCCGAAGCGCCATGAAAGTTCGGATCAGCAGGGCCGCGCCCACAAGCAAAACGATGGCGAGGGACATTTCGGTGACCACAAGAATCGAGCGAACCCGGTGATGGTGTGAACTGCTGCCGGAACGCGAGCCGCTTTCCTTGAGAGTGGCGTTCAAATCTGTACGCGAGGCGTTCAATGCTGGGATCAATCCAAACAGGATTCCGGTCAGCAGAGAGATGGCCAGGGTGAAGAGCAAAACGGTCCAGTCGAGCGAAACTGCGGAGCCGCTATCGCCGATACGCGGAATGTTCCCGGGGTTGATGGCGAGAAGCGCGCGAACTCCTGCGTAGCCCAAAATCAAGCCGAGGACACCGCCAGCGAGGGCCAGCAGCACGCTCTCCGTGAGCAACTGGCGGATGATCCGGCCGCGGCCCGCGCCGATCGCGGCGCGGACAGCGATTTCGCGACGGCGAACCGTTCCGCGCGCGAGGAGGAGATTCGCGACATTGGCGCAGGCGATAAGCAATACGAGACCAACCGCGCCGAAGAGAACGAGCAACGCTTTGCGAACGTCACCGACGACAGTGTCGCGTAACGGCTCGGCGGTAAAGCTTGCCTGTGGCCCCAGAGAATTCGGGAATTTCTGTTCGTACTCTTTCGCGGCGAGTTTCATTGCAGCCTGTGCCATAGAAAGAGTTACACCAGGCAGCAGGCGGGCGGTCGCTCTTAAATAATGAGCCTGATCGCTGCTATTGGGGTCGGCTCGCAGAGGAAGATAGATGTCCGCCGGAGGATCGCTGCTGAATTCAGGACGCAGAACACCGGTGACAACGTATGGTTCGCCGCCAAGAAGGATGGTGTTGCCAACCAGTTTTGGATCCGCTCCAAAACGGCTTCGCCACAGGCCGTAGGTTATCACGGCGACATCCGGGCCGCCGGGGCGATCCTCGACTGGCGTGAATGGCCGGCCAAGAACCGTAGTGGCGCCGAACACGCTGAAATAATCCGCGGAAACATGCAGGCCCTTCAACTGCTCAGGACGGTCGCCTCCCGTGAGGTTTACGCCAGGTCCGCCAAGATCGTAAGCGGCAACCGCTTGAAAGACTTTGGTCAGGGATTTCCATGCGAAAAACTTAGGAATTGAAGTGATGTTGGCATTTCCTTGCGGAGAACTGAGTTCCAATTGGACCAGGCGATCCGGCTCCGGATAATTGAGAGGCTGGAGCAAGACGGCATTAATGACGGAGAAGATGGCCGTGTTTGCGCCGATGCCGAGGGCCAGCGCGAGGATGGCGGTGGTTGCAAAGCCGGGACTGCGGCGCAGCGCGCGCGCCGCGTAACGCAGATCCTGCAACAGCTCGTCCATGAATGCAGTCTTCGACATGGCACGGAACCCCGAAGGAAAGTGTCGCGAGTCAAAACCTGAGCAAGGCTACTCCTTCTTGGACGCACGAGAAACCCTGTCGTTTGATTGGCGAGAGAGAAGATGGACCAGATCCGCCGAAAATATGGCGGAGAGGGTGGGATTCGGACTCTATCCACACACTAAGGCATCGTAACTTGTTGATTCCTAATGTCGCCAGAAGCGCAGAATACGAGACAAACGTCAGAGAGAGGTACATTCCGGGTACGTCGGGGAGGCATAATTGCTAACCAGATACGTTCCTGGAATTGATTTCTGACAATTGTGAGTTTACGGGCATTAAACTTCTCAAGGGGCATTTGCCACAGCCTCTCCTCTGCGCTGATTGGCGATTCTAAAAAAAATGATTGACTCAGTTCGAGCTTCTCGGGATGGGCACGAATTTCATGAAGCCTGGACTGCCCGCCGAGCGCTCCAACTCTTGTTGCCGAGCGACGATCTTCACGCGATTGCGGTAGAAGGACTGTCTTCACCTGACAATCAACGTGCAGCGGCGGCAAGTGTCGAGATCGCGGATCTCACGCTCTACTACGGACACTTCCACACATTTGAAACGGCCAAGAGGGTAGTTATCCTGCAATTCAAATACTCAATACGCGACGAGCGTGTTGTCTTTCGCATGAGTGATGCGAAGAAAACAATACAGAAATTCGCCGCAGCGTACACCGATCACAAAACGAGATTTGGCGTTGAGCCTGTCGAACGAAAGCTTGAATTCACTCTGGTGACAAACCGCCCGCTTTACGGCGCATTCGAAAGTGCAGTTCAAGCTATAGCCAGGGGGCAAGCGCTCAAGGGTGAAGCCGAGAAACAAGCCAAACAATTTGAGCGGGCGTGCGGTTTCAAGGCCACCGAGCTGAGGGATTTCGCAAAGAAAATTAGCGTTACGGGGCTGACACGCAATCTCAGCGATAGCAAACGCGATCTATCGACGACGCTGGTCGACTGGTCCGCAGCATCCGATACAATTGCAGGTGCAAGGCTCAACAAAATAAAGCAGCTTGTTCGAGACAAAGCCGGTT
>DATIXL010000032.1:0-2297 GCA_035518615.1 Terriglobales bacterium
TCCTGACCGGCCTGCACGTTTTCGACGACGAGAACGCCGACAGTGTCGGCTTTGTCGTGCACGATGAAATGCGTGGTCATTTCTCTATCTCAATTCTTGGATTTGCGGAAGCTCCCGCAAACTGCCCTATCGCGAGGTCCCCTGGCACCTGGATGGGGGAATTGCCGGATCGGCGAAATGGTGCGGCAGCTATCCGGAGAACACGAAGGGCCATCAAGAGCAGCCCGCGGGCGTAATTCTCTCTGCTTCCCGTAATACGGTACTATGAGCAGGCGATTCACGCGACTCCTACTCCCCATTGTCGAGACGCCGGTGTGACTCCAGGGGTGGAAAATCAAGGAACTCCATTGCTAGGCGCCGTCGGTCAAACCCGGGCATGGCCGGACTCGGCGGGATGGGCGGCGCTGGCGCCGATGGAAATGCGCCCTTTTGCAGGGCAACTTCATCGAATATTGGCGGATTGTCTGGCTCGTGCCCGAGGTCATTCAGGAGCGTCGCGAGCTGGACAAGGCGGCCAGGGAGGATACGCTGATGCCCGAATATAAAAAGACGAAGGAAGGCCTCGCCCGGCTTTCCCCGGAGCAGTTCCGCGTGACTCAACAAAATGCAACGGAGCGCCCGTTTGAGAACACTTTCTGGGATCACGACGAGCCCGGCATTTATGTGGATGTGGTATCCGGCGAGCCCCTATTTTCCTCCCTCGACAAATTCGACAGCGGGTGCGGATGGCCCAGCTTCGCCAAGCCGCTGGATGCCCAGAACGTCGAGGAACGCGTGGACACCAGCCATGGGATGACCCGCACGGAGGTCCGCTCCACCCACGGAGACAGCCATTTGGGACACGTTTTCAATGACGGCCCTCGCGATAAAGGCGGCTTACGCTACTGCATTAATTCCGCTTCGCTGCGGTTCATTCCTCTCGACGAGCTTGAGGCGGAGGGGTACGGCGAATACCGCAAGCTTTTCGAGCACAAGCTCAAGGCAAAGGAGTAGGCGCATGACCGCAACTCAGGAAAGAGCCATTCTGGCCGGCGGGTGTTTCTGGGGTATGCAGGATCTGATCCGGCGCTATCCGGGCGTGATTTCGACGCGCGTTGGTTACAGCGGCGGCGACGTGCGCAATGCAACCTACCGCAACCACGGCGGCCATGCCGAAGCGATCGAAATCCTTTTCGATCCGCAGAAACTCAGCTACCGGAAACTGCTCGAATACTTTTTCCAGATTCACGATCCAACAACACTGAACCGCCAGGGAAACGATCGCGGAACAAGCTACCGGTCCGCAATTTTCTACTTCAGCGAGGAGCAGAAACGGGTGGCGGAGGAAACCATTGCCGATGTTGAGGCGTCCGGAATTTGGCCGGGCAAAGTGGTGACCGAGGTGAAACCCGCCGGCGAGTTCTGGGAAGCCGAGCCGGAGCACCAGGATTATCTGGAACGGTATCCCAACGGATACACGTGCCATTTCGCAAGACCCCACTGGAAATTGGCCGCTCGAAAAGCGGAAGGCATCGGCACCTAGACGGAGTTTCCCCCGCAGATCGGATAGGGACGGTTCCCCGCGCTTCAGCCGCTTGCTGAAGCGCGGCGGTGCCGGTGCGCCCAGCGCGAGGGACGAGATTCTATGTTTTTGCGATCATGCATTTCCGCGCCCGAACCTATCGCTTTTCGTACACGACACGTTAATTATTCTTTTCCTTATGAGGTACGAAGTTCACGGCGCTTCCACTACCGCGTGCATGGCACCATTTCCAGAAGGGAGCGAAGCGCATTTCGAAACCGCGAATCTCGAGGTCTGGAACTCTCAAGAGGGCTCCGCGGAGCACCAGGAACTCATCTATGAAGTGAGTTGGATCGAAGAGCTGGGGATGTGGCGGGGGTTTTTGAAGTCACGCCGCAAAGTGGCCTGCTGAGCTCATACGCGGGCCTGTTCTCCGCGGTGTTCCCCTTCTTCAGGTTGTTCAAGTGCCACCTCGTTTAAACTCCGTCCGAATTGTCCAGCAGGCGTCTCGCGCAAAGCTGGCGCCAGCAAAAGAGGCGCCACAGTCTGTCCGCCGCAACCTCCCTGTCAAAATATTCAAATCGTGTCAACCCTCTGGCCGCGAACCTTGGGCCGGCTGCGCGTCTCGGAGGAAAGAACCGCGCACCCAAGGAGAAATAGCCATGAACGACGAATCCGTCGCCCTGAATCCCTGTGGATTGGCCTTGGAGCAGAATCCCGCGGATGTTCTGGAAGAAACTGGCAACCAGCCGAAACCTCTCGAGTTCACAATCGAAGTTCCTGCCAACGCGTGGCC
>DATIXL010000033.1:0-22018 GCA_035518615.1 Terriglobales bacterium
GTCCCTTTAGAATGAACACTGACCATCCGGCGAAGGATCTCTCCGCCGCCATAAGTTCTTTCAAATGAACACTTATGAATTTCGAGCCCATAACCGCCTTTAGAATGAACACTTGCAAATCATTGGACTTAAAGTCCTTTGAAATCAACACTTATGAAAAACATGGGAGATACCCCCCTCTGCAGATGCCCCTCACTTCGCCAGCGCTTCCAGCAGCGTCTCCTTATTCCTCTCCGCCAGCCGCGACATTCCCTCCAGCGAAGCCCGGTATCCTCCCACCGCCGCCGCCGTCAGAAATGCAAACGCCTCCGCCGACAACCACGGATTCCCCAGCCACCTCCCGGAAAGCAGAATCACTGCGCAAACTCCGCCGAAAACCGCCTGCGCCCCGAACGCGATCAGCACCGCCATTCCGCCCTGGCGATTCCCCCGCATCTTCCCGAACTCCATCCGCTTCGGGAACGTCAGAGACGACCAGTTTGCAATCGTCAGTTGCCCCGCCACCGCGAACGCCACCGCCGCCAGCGTGGAAACAAACACCGGCGTGCCCGGCAGCCCGATTCTCCACACCAGAACCGCGACACAAACTCCCACCTCGGCTGCGAGCAAAATGCACTGCATCAGATTCTTTCCCATCAGCACGTCGGAAAATCGCACCGGCGCCATGAAATATCCGAGCATGCCCCGTCCCTCGTACGCAAAACAGTTGTACGCCGGCGCCATCAAAATCAAGACCAGGTACGCGAGCATACCCGGAAAAAATAATTCGGCGGACATCCCCTTGTGCAAAACGGTGGGATGCGCGCCCGCGAATTGCGTGACGAACAGCAGCACAATCATCGGTGGAAAAATCAGAGAGACCAACGCGAAGCTGTTGCGGAAAACGTAGCGCGACTCCTTTATCAGCATGGCCGCAATTTGCGGCGGGAGAATTTCCGCGGTTTCCTTTTCGTACGCGATGCGCGTTCCGGTGTGTGGAACGCTCCGCGCGGCGGCGGAGGTTTCGCTCAACTCCTCCCCGCGATATTCCGCGGCAAAGCGCAACCACAAAAGCCCGCCGCAGACGAGCGCATAAATCAGAAGTCCGGAAGTTCCGATCAGCACCGCCGCATTCTGCTGCAGCGCGGCACCGGCCACGGCGCGGCCCGCAAGCGATCCCGGAAAGACAGTAAGATACGGAAGAATTTCGCGGATGCGAGGAGTCGCCGGTTTTCCATACCGCTGGATCGCGGGAGCGATGAATTGCACGCTGATCATCAGCAGAATGAACAGCGCGAAAAACAATTCGCGGGCGCGACGCTTGGCGAGTATTTTTTCGAGCCACGAACCCAGCAAGCGTTCCAGGGCGAGATTCATACCGGCAAAGAGCACGCACGTCAAGATCATCACGGGAAGCACCGAGGGTTTTGCTGCGGCGACCGCAAGCGTCATCGAGGCGAGCCAGCAGAGCGACGCCACGGCTCCAAAGTCGGCCAGCCCGTAGACCAGACCCAGAATGTAAAACGTGGAGAGATTGAGAGGAAAACGAAGAAGCGAGCGAAACTCAAAATGCACCCCGAATCCCGCGGCGAAAATCGGGAAACCCTGCCACCAAAAGAAAATTCCCCAAAACAAAAGAGCAATCCATTGTTCGTGATGTCCATTGAAAAAGGCATAGGTTCCGGCGAAGAAGGCCGCGCAGAGTCCAAACACCAGGATGGCCCCGCCAAAGCCGGAAATAATGAGGCCGAGCAGATCGAAGATATTATTCTTCTTTTGCAGGCTGCGGCGCAGCATCCGCCAGCGCAAACCGACGACGGTAAGAATCTGCTGCCAGACGCCGGGAAGCTGCACTACATCAGCCACGAAAGTTCCTCGAGCTGGGCCCGCTGTTCGCCGGCCTGGCCGACGATGGAAAGGAAAATTTCTTCGAGGGTGGATTTTTCTCCGCCGGCGCCGGGAACCCCGGCGCGCAATTCTTCGAGCGATCCCTGGGCGACGAGTTTGCCTTTATCAATGATGGCCACATGGCTACAGAGACGCTCGACGATTTCCAAAACGTGGGAGGTGAGGAAAATCGTGACTCCGCGCCCGGTCATGCGCCCCAGCAAGGCCTTCAATGCGCCCGCAGCCAGCGCGTCCACGCCTTCGAACGGCTCGTCCAGAAACAAAATTCTCGGGCCATGAATCACGGCGGCGGCGAGCGCCAATTTTTTCTGCATGCCGTGCGAATAATCGGCGATCATGGTTTTGGGACGGTCCGCCAGATTCATGAAATCCAGAAGCTCGGCGCTGCGCTGCCGCGTGGTGGCTTTATCCAACCCGTACATGCGTCCCACAAAACTCAGATATTCGGCCCCGGTCAGCCGTTCGAACAGCCCCATGCCTTCGGGAACTACACCGATCTGCCGCTTTACTTCGACAGGCTGGGCAGCGAAATCCAGTCCAAGCAGATTCATGCGTCCGGAGGTGGGAGCGAGGAGACCGGTCAACATTTTGATGGTGGTGGATTTGCCGGCGCCGTTGGGGCCAAGGAATCCAAAGAATTGTCCGGCGGCTACGCGCAGATTGACGCTGTCCACGGCGATCAGGGCGCCGAACTGTCGAGTGAGGTTTTCCGTCACGATGGCGAATTCAGACATGCGTCTCCACCCTTGCAGGAACGAAGCAGCACTCTAGCACGAGTTGCGCCGGGAAAATTCAGGACTGCTTTGCGGGCCCGGATGCGGCGGGAACAGCCTGGGCTTCGCGAACAGGCACAGGCGCGAGCGCGGCGGGCAATTCGACCCGAAACACTGCTCCGCCGTCCTGGTTGTTGTAGCAGAGAATTCTGCCGCCGTGTTCCTGGACGATTCCGAAGCAAATGCTCAAGCCGAGGCCCGTGCCTTTGCCCACGGGTTTGGTGGTGTAAAAGGGATCGAAAACGCGTTGCGGCTCCTTGATACCGGGGCCGGTGTCCGAAAAGAGAACCACCACGAGGCCGCGGTCGCGGGTGGTCTTGATGGTGAGCGTTCCGCCGCCGTGGGCCGCTTCCATGGCGTCAATCGCGTTCTTGATGATGTTAAAGAAAACTTGGAGCAACTGATTGCCGTCGCCGCGGACGCCGGGGAGCACGGATTCCAACTGCATTTCCACCTTGACGCTTCCGCTGAGATCCAGGGCGCGCAACTGCACGGCGTTGGAAACCACGGTGTTCACATCGAGGAGGGTGCGCTCCGCGGGGACCTGGCGCGCAAAGCTGAGCAAGTTGGCGACAAGGGTTTTTGTGCGGCGAGCTTGTTCCCGAATCTTGGCAGCAACGCTGCGGGTTTTTTCCGGAAGCGCGAGGTCGTCCGCGAGAAGATCGGAGAATCCGAGGATGGCGGTGAGCGGATTGTTTATCTCATGCGCGGCGCCCGCGGCAAGCTGTCCAAGGGAAACCAGCTTTTCGGATTGCACCAATTGGGCCTGGAGCCGCCGCAAATTCTCGAGAGACGATTCCGACTGCGACAGAAGCTTCGCGCGGTCGCTGTCCGCCAGGTGCTGTCTAAGGAGCACAAGAAAGACCAGAGGCACCGCGGAGATCAACGTGACAAGCAGCCGGAAATCCCTAACCGCGACTCCATCCTCACTGAATTTCAAAGTGAAGATGGCGAAAATGGGGAGGGAAATCACAGCAGCCATGGCCAGAGACGCGGTCCATGCGCTCTCTCCGCGAACCGTATCCCCGGCGCCGGTACCGGGTGCGTCGAGCGCGCCGCCGGATTTGAAAGCCAGAAATCCGGCCGTCGCAAGCCACAAGAAAGAAGCCAAAAGCGGCAAGTCGTACAGACTTCCCGTGTGGTAGGTGCGGGAACTGATCCCGACATTAATGGCAAGCGAGGAAAGCATATAAAGGGCTTCGGCTCCAAACAGGTGCGCGTAGACCTTTCTCCATGCGGTTTGCGCGCCGAGCCAAAGCATACCCAAGCCCACCACGATCACCATGTTCTGGATGTTAGTGACAAGATCGTAGTCGAAGTTGTATTGACCAAGAGCAGGAGAAACGTAGATCCAGGGCAGGACCACAAACGCGTACAGGTACATCCACCAGGTCAATAAGAGGGCGAAATCCAGGTAGCCGTACTTCATACGCAGTTCGCCGCGCTTCAGGTGCGGCTGCAGGGTCAGAGCCGCCATCATGGGGATGCCGCGGAGGAAGAAAATTACGTCGCCGGGATAAAGATCCGGGAGGGGCCTGTGTAGATAGACTTCATAATAGGTCCACTGGAACTGGCCGATCATCCACAGGGTGCAGCCCATCGCCAGCAGCATCCAGAAGACGTTGCGCCGCCAATGGGGAGTGCCCGCGTTCAGGAGCAAGCCGGCGTTCGCCAGGAGTGGAACGAGACACTGGGCGATATCGCCGAAGGTCGTTCGCGCCTGGCCGTGAAGGAACAGAGCGGACAGGGCATAAGAGCCCAGGACAAAAGCCCAGATGGCCGCAATCCATCCGATCATGCGCAGGGAGGCCATACACTCGATCTTCTATCTTAGTCGGAAGCGTTGTGAACTTGAAAAGAGGTTTCCCAAATCATCGCCAAAAGATAAAGGAACAAGAGTTCCAAAACTGTTGGCAGAAGGTGCGAGGCGCGAGCTCATGGGGAGCGAGTCCGAAGCAGCAAATGCTTGCTGCGGCTCCGGTTTTAACCCGCAATTCACATTCACTTAACATGATCGTCCGCGATGAACTGTCTTAATGGCACGCGCTTGTATACGGCTTTGGTGCGTCAGTGTCCCTGGATGCAATGTCCACTTGTCTTTACCGGGTTCGCCGCCGCCTTTTGCCAGCTGTGTTACCCTGCGGCTGCGGCCCTCATAGCCCGGGGACGGTCTGAGCAATTCACTTTAAATAGAGGCGGAGAGTTCGTGCCCGCTTCGCGGAGGAGTTCCTTGTTTTCGCGATACCAACTGAAAATCGTGTCGATTGTCGCCAGTTTCTTTTTCGCTGGTGCTCTGTGGGCGCAAGTGAACACAGCGAGCCTAAGCGGACTTGTGACGGACCAAAGCAAGTCGGCCATCGCGCATGCTCACGTGAGCGTTCAGAATACGGATACGGGGTATGTCCGGGAAGGGGAAACCGACAGCGACGGGTACTATTCATTCCAGGATTTGCCGATCGGGAAGTACAAGGTGAGTGTGAGCCAGCAAAATTTCGGAACGGTCGAGGAGCAGGTGACACTGAGCACCGCGGAAAAAGTGCGCCGGGATTTCGCGCTGAAAGTGGGAGCGACGGAATCCACAGTGGAAGTAACCGCGACAACTACCAACCTCTCACCGGACGACGCTTCCATCGGGTCGGTGATTGATAACCGTACCATCCAAGCAACGCCCCTTTACCTGCGGAATTGGGATGATCTTCTTCGCATGATCGCCGGAGTACAGATCAACCGGTACACGCAGCAAAGCGGGGCGACCAGCGCGGGGCGCGTGGGGGACTTCAATGTGCACGGGGTGCATTCGCTGCAGAACAATTTTATTCTCGACGGGATTGACAACAACACAATTTCGGAAAACGTCCAGGAATTGAGCACGGAAGCTTCCCACCCATCGGTAGACACGATCCAGGAATTCAACGTGATCACAAATCCGTACTCGGCCGAATATGGCCGGAGCCCCGGCGCAGCGGTCTCGATCAGCACCAAGGGAGGATCCAACCAGTTTCACGGGCTGGCGTACGAGTATCTTCGAAACGCTTTTTTCGACGCCAACGACTTCATTTCCAACGAACACGGCCTGAGCAAGCCGGAGAATAACCAGAACCAGTTCGGGGGCAGCTTCGGCGGGCCGATTTTGAAGAACAAGCTTTTCGGATTTTTCGATTATGAGGGGACGCGCATCAAGCAGGGCGTTTCGCGAGTCTCCACGGTGCCTCTGCCGAATGAAAGAATCGGCGATTTCAGCCCGGAGACGGCAGCTTCGCTCGGCTTGCCCGCATATCCGACCATATATGACCCCACCACGGACCAGCCGTTCATGGACAACCAAATTCCCAGCGGGGAAATTGATACTGCGGTGTCGCAGCTGATGGCGCTGTTTCCCATGCCCAACGCGCCGGGCGACCTGAACAACTACGTGCGCAACGCGCTGGCGGTGGATAACGACGACAGTTATGACGGGCGCATTGACTGGACAATCTCGTCGTCGGACACGGTGTTTGGCCGCTACAGTTACTCCAACCGCTACCGCTTTATACCCGGATACCTGGGAGGCATCGCGGATGGCACCTCGACATCGGCATGGGGACGGCAATACCTGAAAGCTCACAGCTTCGTGCTTGGGTGGACGCACGTATTTTCTCCGACCTTGGTGAGCGACTTTCACTTCGGATTCATCCGCAACTTTTCCTACGCGCAGCAGGATCCGTTCGGCTTGAACGCGGCGGACGAATTTGTTCCCGGAATTCCCAACAACCCGGCGATTGCGGGAGGGGTGCCGCTCACGCAATTTTCCAATTATGGTTTCCTCGGATCGCCGGATTTTCTCCCCAAACAGCAAGTTCCACAGCAATACCAGTGGTCAGAAGCGATTTCCTGGACGCATGGCGCGCATAGCTTCAAATTTGGGGGCACGCTATGGGCGCCGATGCGCAATCTGTTTCAGGACGAACCAGGAACGCGCGGCGATCTGGGATTCACAGGCGTGTTCACGCAGTGTCACGCAAGCGGAACGGTGACCTGCCCGGCCGGAGTCAAGACCGGGCTTTCTTACGCGGACGGATTGCTTGGACTCACGCAGAGTACGCAGCTCACGAACGTCTTTTTCGTGGACCAAAGGCTTTGGATGCTGTCAGGGTTCGCGCAGGACGACTGGAAGGTTACGCGAAAGCTTACATTGAATCTGGGCTTGCGATATGACTTCGCGACGCCCGCGCTTGAAGGACAGAACAGAATGGCCAACTTCGATGCGACGACGGGGGCGCTGGTCTTTGCCAAATCCGGTTCGCTGGAGGACCGCGCGCTGGTACAGACGGACCAAGAGAATTTCGGCCCGCGGATCGGCTTTGCGTATTCGTTCGATCCCAAAACGGTAATCCGCGGCGGATACGGAATCTATTACAGCCTGTTCGAGCGCATCGGAAGCGAGGATCAACTCGCCCTAAATCCGCCGTACCTGATCAACAAGACGCTGGCCAGCAACACGACGCCAGTGCTCACACCCGAGATCGGTTTCCCGGCGAATTTTCTGGATCCGAGCACGATTGACTTCAACAACCTGACGGCCTTTCATATCCGCGCGGTGAACCCGCACGATCCGACACCGATGATCCAGCAATGGAGTCTGGGCGTGCAGCGGCAAATCGGAAACGACTGGCTCGCGGAATTGAATTATGTGGGGACGCGCTCGACGCATCTCGATACGTTGACGGATTACAACCAGCCAACGATCGTGAACAATGTCAGCACCGGGGTTGTACCGTACGCGAACTTCGGGTATGTGGAGTACACGAATGCGATCGGAGTGGGAAATTACAACGGCCTCGAAGCAACGCTGACCAGGCGCTTTGCAAATGGATTGAATCTTCGAGCGGCATACACGTATTCCCGAAGCCTCGACAACTCGCCGGAAGAATTAGAAACGAATTCCGGCGCGCCGCCAAACGGGCGCGACTTCGCGGCGTGGTATGGTGCGAGCGACTTCGACGTGCCACATCGCGTCGCGGTTAGCTACATTTACCAACTGCCTTTCGGCATGGGCCGTAAATACCTCAACAGCGGAATCCTTTCCAAGATCGTGGGAGGATTCGAGACGTCGGGGGTTTATACCTTCTACAGCGGACATCCATTCACGGTGAATGAAGGGGGCGCGCTGACGGCGTCGTTGGATGCCTACGGACAGGCGACTTCGGTGCCGAACGTCGTGGGGACGCCGGTGATAGTAGGAAATCCGAATTGCTGGTACTACGTATCCATCAACGCAGCGTGCAAAGCGTTGGAACCGAATCTTACCGATGCGTACCAGGTGACGGCGGCGGGAGTGGTTGGGAACAGCGGGCGGAATACGCTCCGGGGTCCGCACACCAATGTTTTTGACTTCTCGTTGATGCGCGACTTTCCGATCCACGAATCGCTGCAGCTGCAATTCCGTTGGGAGGTCTTCAACCTCTTCAACACGGTCCTGTTCGGGCAGCCAAACAACAACGTCACGAGCGGCGCGGCAGGGTCGATCACCTCGCTCTCCGGAGATCCGCGAGTGATGCAATTCGCGTTGCGGCTTTCCTTCTAGTGAGCCGCGCCAACCGGAAGCGATTGCAGATTTGCGCGCTCAGTGTCGCAGCGTGTTTGGCTGCGGCGAGCGCGAACGGCAAGTCCGGGACCGTATCCCAAGACGCGGCGCGGCCCGGGGTGCGCGCGGTGATGGACGCGCACAACTGCTATCCGTATTTCGGATGGTGGACTGACCGAATCGACCGCGCGCTCTCCGGCGGGACACCGCTGGCGATTGAACAGGACCTATTCTGGTATACGGATCCGCACAGCGGAAAATCGCGGTCGGTGGTATCGCATGGAGCACCGTCCACGGGGCACGAGCCATCGCTGCGGGAATATTTTTTTGAACGCGTGCGCCCGATCGTCGAGAAAGCGGTTCGGGACGGAGATCGCCAGGACTGGCCGCTGATCACCCTGAATCTGGATCTGAAATCGGAAGAGCCGGAACATCTTGCGGCCATCTGGCAGGTTCTCATGGAATACCGCGCTTGGATCACCACGGCTCCGCGAACCTCGAACATCGAGGACGTTGCGCCTCTCGACGTCAAACCGATACTGGTGCTTACGGGCGAATCCGACGCGCAGAAAGCCGTGTTTTACGACCGCGTCCCGGCCGGAGGGCGGCTTCTCGTGTTTGGCGCGACGCCCACGCACGCGGAGGATCCCAGCGCTCCGCCATCCGTGATCGCTCCCGAGGCTGCGGACAATTACCATCGGTGGTGGAACAATTTGTGGCGCGTGGTCGAACCGGAAGGCCAGCCGAACGCGGGCGAATGGACACCCGAGAAGGAGAAGCGTCTGCGGGAATTAGTGGACTACGCACACGAGCACGGGCTGTGGATCCGCTTTTATACCCTGGATGGAGTTTCGAAGGCGGACGAGAGTTGCCGGGGGATATTCCACTCGTACAATTTCGGCACCGCGGCGGCCGCCGAGAAACGCTGGCTCGCCGCGGCGCGTGCGGGCGCGGACTACATTGCCACGGACCAATACGAAGATCTGGCCAAGGTGCTTCGAGAGTTCAGGCAGAGCCACGGGAACTAGCGCGTGGAATGGCGCTGGCGCTTCTGCAATAAAAGCGGTGGAGACGCCTGTCTTCGCGTTCAGTTCGCGGCGTTGGCGGCCAAGGTTTCGACGACGGAAATGTTCTGAAGGAGATCTTGAGGGAGATTGTGCCGCTCCTTCAAGTACTCGGGACTGTTATAGGAAATCCAGACTTTTCCATCACGATCTTGCGATACAAGAATCTTCAAAGGAAGATCAATCGCGATGCTCGGCGAGGCAAGCATGAGAGGCGTGCCAGCCTTCGGGCTGCCGAAGATCAGAAGTTTGGTGGGAGGCATTTTCATGCCTACCTTTTCGGCTTCGCCGCTGTGGTCTACCAGGGCGAAAAGCGTGACCCCTTTGGACTTCAGGATGTTCTCCAGTTTTTCTACGGTTTGTTCGACAGAGTGATTGCTGAGCCTGCTGACGACGCCATTGGCGGCCAGCGACGCTTCTTTGCTCGATGCGGTTGCCATGTGACCCTCCTCAATGAATTGGGAATGAATGCTCGAGGAACTCCGGACGGAAACCAGATAAATCGCCATCGCGAGGCCGACAATCGCCAACAGGAGAGCGATGCCGACGTTTTGGGACAAGGGGCGGCAATGTGGGGACTCGCCGCGGTCGAGTTCATGGATCAGGCGGGAGTGGTGCCAAGCGGAGGAAAGATTCACGGCCACTCCCACAAAGATGAGCGCGGTGCCGAACCACAAAGAGAGACCGGAGGTGGGCGGCGGTGCCGTGCGTTGAAAAATCTGGAGCTGCTGCAGGAAAAGACCGAAGCGGGCAACAACAAAACCGAATCCCATCAGGGCGAGGCCGGTACGAATCCAAGCAAGAAAGGTGCGCTCGGCAGCGAGATAGTCACGCAAATCTCCCCGCGGCTTTGTTTGTGTTTGAGGATTCATTTTGACATTTCCTTGCGGGCCCGAGTATCCAAGTTCTCGAGAAGCGGACGCGAACGCGCCTGCAGGGCCAGCGCAATCCAAACCTATTGCACCTTGACATCGGGTTCGACGGACATTCCGGGCCGGAGCAAATGGTTCGGGTCCTGCCCCTTTTCGAAGGCGATCTTGACGGGAATTCGCTGCACGACTTTGACGTAGTTTCCGGTGGCGTTCTCCGGAGGAAGCAGGCTATAACGCGCACCGGTGGCGCCGGCAATGTTGAGAATGTGGCCGTTATAAGTGCGACTGTAGGTATCCACGTAGATTTTCACAGGCTGACCCGGCTTCATGTACTTCAATTGTGTCTCCTTGAAATTGGCAGTGACCCAGATGTTGGCGCTATGAAGCGGGACGATCGTCATCATTTGCTGGCCTGGCGAAACGTTCTGGCCCGGCTGGACGGTTCTTTGGCCGACGATCCCGCTGACCGGCGCGACGATGGTGGTGTACTGAAGATTGAGTTCCGCCTGCTGCAATGCCGCGGTTGCGCGTTCGGTTTCCGCTTCAGCCGCCTGAGCGCGGGAACGCTGCACGGAAACTTGCTGAGGCTTCGTCTGGGCGTACTCGAGTTGCGCTTGAGCCTGGGCAATTCGCGAGCGGGCCTGGGTCACGGCCTGTTCATCGGCTTCGGCTGACGCCTTAGCAGCTTCGACGGCAGCAGCCGTGGCTTTCTGGCTATCCGCAGCCTGTGTGTATTGTTGTTGGGGGATTTCATCTTTTTCCGCGAGCGGTTTATAGCGATTCACATCGTCCTGAGCCTTGAGGTCATTGGCTTCGGCTTGGCGCAGGGAAGCCTGTGCGGCATCAAAACTTTTTTGGGCGGCGCGCAGTCCCGCTTGGGCGTTTTCGATGTCGGCCTCCGCACTGGTCAATTGGCTGGAAGTGTTGACGGAGGTGATCGGGACATTGGTCTTCTGAGCCGAAGCGCTGGCCTCATCGTTGGCAAGAACGGCTTTGGCGTTCGCTACAGCGACTTCATAGTCCTTGGGGTCGAGTTGAGCCAGCACCGTACCTGCCTCGACGTACTGGTTGTCGTCCACGACGACGCGAGTGACATAGCCAGAAACGCGCGAGCTGACGGGGTAGATATAGCCGTCAATCTGTGCGTCATCGGTGGATTCCCAGGCGGCAAGGTGGCGATACAGAAGGACACCAGCCACGATCACGACGATGACAGCCACGGCAATGATCGCTCGCTTGCGGCTTTTGGAAAGGCGCGCGCGAGGCCGGCCAGGACCGACTCCCGCGCCTACGGCGGTTGTTGGCTCCTTCGGGCTTTCCTTGTCCGGGAGACTTGGCGGTGTGGTTGCCATGATTATTTTCCTCCGAGGAGAAAATGCAGGGCCGATTGCTCGGCAACGCCGAGGGCCTGGGCGAGAGAGATCTTCGCCAAATTGAAAGAGTACAAACTCGCGATGTAGGTCTGATTCGCCTGGGCTACGGATTCCTGCGCCTGAACGACTTCGAGATTGTCCGCGACTCCGGCGGCAAAACGGTCGCGGGCCTGCGCCAGCGTCTGGTTCGCGAGTTCGATGTTGCTTTGTGCGACGGCCACCAAGTCCGACGACGATTTCAGGTTGTAGAACGCGGTGCGCACCTGGTCGTCAATCTTGCCGCCGAGATCGGCGAGTTCAGCCTTGCGCTGCTGAAGCGCCGAGTCCGCTTGCAACTTATCGGCGCGGACGCGGCTCCCCTGAAAGATGGGAATGTTCAGGCCCACGTCGAACGCGAAGGTCCCGTGGGAAGTAGCGAAATTAGGGCTGCCGATGTCTCCGTAATTTGCGGCCGTGGACAGGGAAGGATAATTTTCCGCTGCAGCCGCACTCCTGCTGAGTTCCGCGGCGCGAACTTGCGACTTGGCGGCGAGATAATCCGGGCGGGTGACATAAGCCTGCTGCAACGCCTGATCCAGCGTGACACCTTCGAGCGGAGCGTAGGGAACAGAGTCCGACAGCTGAAACTCCTGGCCGTTGGGCAGCCCGATGATGCGCGCGAGGGTCAACTTATCAATGGCTTTCTGGTTTACGGCGGCAATGAGCCGCTGCTGTTGGATTTGCAATTCGACGCGGGCGCGCAATACGTCAATGCTCGCAATCACGCCCTCTTTGTTCTGGTCCACAGATTGGCGATAGAGGGTTTGCGCGGTTTTAACCTGGGCAGTGATGGAATCCACCGTAGCCGAATCCGAGATCACCAGAAGGTAGGCGTTGCCTGCTGTAAAAATGACCAAATCTCTGTCGCTTTTATAGGTGTACTGCGATGCTTTTTCGAACTCCGCAGAGGATTTCCAGTTCCTGATATCGGACCAATTGAAAATTTCCTGGGAGACGTAAGCGCGTGCGTCCTGGACGGCGAATGGACCTACGATCGGAGAGATTGAGACTCCGGGGATGGAAAGATTGAAGCCCAGAGTTTTGAGATCGATCTGTTGGACTGAGGTGGCGACCTTGGCAGTAAGGTCAGGGAGAAGCGCATTTAAACCCCGAAGACGGACAGCGCGAGCCGCGCGAGTATTCTCGCTGCTTTCAATCACACCGAGGTTGTATTTCAAGGCGCGTTCGAACGCGTCGTGGAGGGAAAGATCAAGAGTGGTTCCAGTCGCCTGGCCCGTGGGCACGCTTCCGGCAAAGGGACTCTGTGCCTGTGCAAGGCCCGGTTTCGGAGAACCCACGAGCAAGGCCAAGGTGATGCAAGATAGAAAGTTCAGCCAACGGGCCCGATCATTAGCTAACATCATCGCTCCTTACCATTGCGGATCACAAATCAACTGCGGTCCTTCGCATAACGCGCAAGCGCATCGAGGATGATCTCGACCGCCGCCTGATTGCCCATGCCGGAATTCACCATCAAGTGGAAACGGTGCCTTCCGGGCCATTCAACGTTGAAGTATTGCTTGATGAAATCCGCCCGGTCGCGGTCCACGCTTTCGGCCAGCTCAACCGCTTCGCTCTCGCTCTTTCCGCCCGCTCTCAGGCGACGGACGCGCTCCTGAAAGGGAGCGTAGATGAAAACGTGAAAGGCGTCGGGGCGCTTGCCGAGATAATAGGCGGAGCCGCGGCCAACAATGACGCAATTGCCCGCGTCCGCGATTTCCGGCAAGATTTTTTTCACGACCTCACGAACGCACTCCGTATCCACCATCTTCATCCGGTGCGCGTTCTGGCTGCCTTCGTGGCTCCCGCGCAGGAAGGCCTTGAACAAGCGGTAGTACGCGGGATCGCGGCGCTCTTCGTGCTCTTCCACTGCGCCGCAATCACAGTCCAGACGGCGGGCGATCTCTTCGGTCAGCAACTGGTCCCAAAGTTTCCAGCCCAGCCGCGCGGCAAGTTGCTCCGCGATCTCGCCTCCACCGCTCCCGTATTCGCGCTCCAGTGTGACAAGTCGGATCGGCATACATTCCTCACTCATTGCTCGCTGCGAACGATTTGCGGTCCGCGAACGATTCCCAAAGCTTCAACTGGATTCCCATTCTTCCTTCATCCTTCATCCCGCCGCGACTTCGCCGCCGGCGCCGGGCTCATTCTTCTTGAGGGCAAACGAAAGCAAGAACATAATCCCGGCTCCGATGCACAGCACCCAAAAGGTATCTATGTATGCCAAAGTTGTGGCCTGTCCAATCAATTCCTGATACACGCGGGCGTAGGCCTGACTTGTGGCCTGGGTGATCCCCAGACCGACCGTAGACAAGCGAGCCGCCAGCGCCTCGACTGCCCGCGTGAAAGGAGGACTTCCCGGGCCGGAGTGAGCGGAGAGGAACACCTGATGGACTTGAGCTCGCCGAGCGATCAGGGTGGTGACCATGGACGTTCCGATGCTGCTTCCGATGTTGCGCATGAAATTCACCAGGCCCGAGACGCTATTGCTCTTCTCCAGAGGCATTCCGACGTAGGAAACAAGGTTGATCGGAACGAAGAGGAAGGCGAGACCGAACACCTGCGCCACTCGCAGAAAGCTGGCGAATCGAAAGCTGATCTCAAGGTCGAGATTCTGCGTGGAGTAGTACATGGCCACGGAAAGCGTGAGCCAGCCAAAGCCGATGATATAGCGCGCCTGCACCTTGGAAGCGAGCGCACCGGCGACGGGCATCAGAAACAACAACAAAAGTCCGCCGCCGGAGAGCACGAGGCCTGCGGATTCAGCGGTGTAACCCAAGAGCGTCTGGAGAAACTGGGGCATCATGACCAGGCTCGAAAAGAGCATGATCCCCAGAACGAACATCATCGCATTTGCGCCCAGGAAGTTCATGTTCTTGAAGAGATGCACATCGACAATCGGATCCTTGTGAAACCACTCCCAGATGACCAAGGAGATGAGGCCCACCGCGGCGAGGATGGCAAGCGTGAGGATGAAGTGGGATCCAAACCAGTCGTCTTCCTGCCCTTTGTCCAGCATCACTTGTAGCGCGCCGATGCCAAGGGCGAGAAGGGCAACGCCAATGTAGTCGATCTTTATTCCTCCATGTGCCGCGCGCTTGGCCCAGGGAGGGTCTTCGACCAGGCGAAGGACAAGAAATAGTGCCAAAATGCCGACGGGCAAATTGATGAAAAAGATCCATCGCCACGAGTAGTTGTCCGTGATCCAGCCCCCCAGAGTAGGGCCGATGGTTGGGGCAATAATCGTGGTAATGCCATAGAGAGCGAAGGCCAAGCCGCGCTTTTGGGGAGGGAAAATGTCTGCGAGGATGGATTGCGCCATCGGTTGCAGGCCGCCTCCACCCGCGCCCTGAAGAATCCGGAACAAGATAATTGCTCCGAGATTTGGAGCGATACCGCAAAGCAAAGAGCTGATGGTGAAAATAACCAGGCAGATCATGAAAAACCGCTTGCGCCCGATGACGCCAGCAAACCATCCGCTGATGGGCAGAACGACGGCATTGGAAACAAGATAGGAGGTGAGCACCCAAGTGCTCTCGTCGTTGCTTGCGCCCAGACTGCCCGCCATGTAGGGCAAGGCCACGTTCGCAATGCTGGTGTCCAGCACTTCCATGAATGCGGCCAAAGCAACGACTACGGCGATCAGCCAAGGATTGAACGATGGCTTCCATGGCTCGGTCGGCAGAGAGCGCACCGTGCCGCTTGCGGAGCCTTCGGCTCCTGAGTTGGAGAGTCTTTGAGAGTCGTCAGCCATCTTCATGCAATTTGCGTTGGATGTCCGGAAAAATCCAAAGGGTCCAAATGATTTAACACAAAACCCATCTCCGTATCACCTTGGTAAACCCGCGGTCAAACGCTCAGCAGGGGGCATGGAGCGTCGCGGACCTTCGCATAGGTCAGATCGCGCATTCGCCCCGAGCTTCCCTGCTGCGGGTTTCTTCCAGTCACAAACGTATCCGCCTGTATCTCTTGAGCCGCCCGGGTAAGAGCGTCTCGAACCCGGCCCACGGCAACTTCTACGCGCGCGAACGAGCCCCTGGCGAGCTGCAACTCTTCGAGGCGGCGGGAGGCCGCACCCTCGTATCCGCCCAGGAAGAATCCCGCCGGGGTGAGCAACACAAGAGGAAACGTAAAGAATTGCACGCCGACATTCATGCGGATGCTCCTCCCCGTGCGAGCGCAGTTAGATTGAATGCGCGAGGCCCAGCAAGTCAGCCTGTAGCGTTCTTTACGCTGAGGCTGCGGACGCTCCGCTCTTGAAGAACGCCAGCAAATCGGCGTTGATCTGATCCGCCTGGGTCCTGGGCATGCCGTGCGGAAAGCCCGGATAGACTTTCAGCGTCGCATTCTTCAAAAGCTTTGCTGACAGAGGACCCGCGGCGACGATGGGCACGATCTGATCGTCTTCGCCGTGCATGACGAGAACGGGAATATCAATCTTCTTGAGATCGTCCGTAAAATCGGTCTCCGAAAACGCCTTGATGCAATCGTAGTGGGCCTTCATGCCGCCCAACATCCCTTGCAACCACCAGTGTTCCCGGATGCCTTCTGAAATCTTTGCGCCTGGGCGGTTATAGCCGTAAAACGGGAGGGTAATGTCCTTGTAGAACTGAGGACGGTTTGCCGCGAGCTGCGCGCGAAGACCGTCAAATACGGAAATGGGCAGGCCAGTGGGATTCTTTTCCGTTTTGAGCATGAGAGGCGGAACCGCGCTGATTAGCACGGCCTTGGCGACACGCTTGGAGCCGTGACGGCCCAAATAGCGCGCGACTTCTCCGCCACCGGTGGAGTGGCCGACCATGATGGCGTTCCTGAGGTCAAGCGCGTCGAAGAGTTGCGCGAGATCATCCGCATAGGTGTCCATATCATTGCCGTCCCACGTCTGGCTGGAGCGGCCATGGCCGCGTCGGTCGTGAGCAATGACGCGATAGCCGAGTTGGCCGAAGTAGAGCATTTGGCCCTCCCAGTCGTCGCCAGTGAGCGGCCAGCCATGCGAAAACACGATTGGCTGTCCCTCGCCCAAATCCTTGTAGAAAATCTGAGTTCCGTCTTTCGTCGTGATTGTTGCCATGATTCGTTCTCCTTCTAATTTCTCGCTTTTCGGAATTGGCCCTAAACAATTGAAGGTCGTTCGTTCACCATTCCAAACGCTTCGTATACAAGCTCAAAGAGGCATCCGAAATCGATGCTTTCCCCACGTGACCGGCTTGGCCCCAAAACTCTTTGTCGCAGCCTTAATTCAGTTCGGCAGCACCGCACTCCCTTCCCGTCGCCGCAATCATCGGAAAAGGGCGAACCGATCCTGGATCCGCAGCCCGCCCAATTCTCTTCAAACGAACGGATTTCCGCAGCGCAGCGCGAGCGTGGAACATCCGTCCTTTTGCGGCGGCAATGGAAATTCCCATCTTTTCGGCGGCTTCGCTGACCGAATGCTCCTCAAGTTGCATGAGTTGCACGGCATGGCGGATGCTCGGCCGCAATGCGCGGACGGCTTCATGAACAACTCTCTTGCGTTCGGACAGTACAAGGCTGTCTTCGGGATTCGGGTCGCAGTCCACGGGTTCCCAGGGGCGCGGCGAAATTTCGTTGCTGTTGTCGTCGAGGGTGAAGACTTCCCGGCGGCAGCGCTTCTTACGCAGAAGCATCAGCGCGGAATTGATAGCCACGCGAGTTAACCAAGTGGAAAACCTCGATTTACCCTGAAAACGCGGGAGATTCGAAAACGCTTGGAGCAACGCATCCTGGAGCGCATCTTCCGCGTCCTCCCGGTTGTTCGTGATGCGGAGAAGCGAACTGAGGATTGCGGGCGTCGAAGCGGCGCAGAGCTTCGCAAATGCGTTTGCGTCTCCCTCGAGAGCCGCAGCGATCAGGCGCCGTTCCATTTTGCGAATGTCCCATTCTTCGGGCGACAGGCAGGGTTCCCCCGAGCCTTCGCATCCCGGCTTCATGTTTGTTTGCGATTCGGTATCCACAGCTCGGCCACTCCTATTTCTCTCGTTTTCTCTCTCGTTTCATCCACTCGCGTACGTAAGGCGGGCAGTGCAAAATGGCCGCTCCACGCGCTTCGCAATCAATGAGGAATTGAATTCCGCTCAAGTCCACGATATTCAGTTCCGTCAAGTCCAAGGCCAACGACGCACTAACCTCGCCCATTTCGGGCTTCAACTCGCTGGTCTCAGATGATCGTAATTCGCCGATCAAGCGGAAAACCATGAATGTACCGTTAAAACCTTTTTCAATTCGCAGCGTCATTGGGCGAAGGCGGGCAAGAAAGGTGCAATTGCTGCACCATCGTAAAAATGCTGAATCTAAGGCAATTAGCTTGGCGCGATCGTGCCGAAATTCAGCAAATGCCGATTTTCGGCACTGTCACTTTGGCAGGGCACGAAATCTGGGCAGCTGTAACGACGAGCTCTGCAACTGCCAAGCAGGGTTCTCAGCCGCCGGTTTGGCGGGAGCGGTGGATTCCCAGACGCGCCATCTTTGACTCCAGGGTCTGGCGCGGAATTCCCAGTTTGGCTGCGGCACCGTATGGGCCGGAGATGCGACCGGCGCTTTCTACCAGCGCGGCTTCTATCAGCTCGCGTTCGCGACCGCTATCGAGGCGCCCCAGTCCGCGGAGTTCAACGCCGCTCCGGGAAGCCGTACGCGTCTGTTGCTTCAGCCAGGCCTCATCGACGGAGAAGCTGTCGTCATCGCAAAGGAGGACGGCCCGCTCCACGACGTTCTGCAATTCGCGGATATTTCCCGGCCAGTCGTAGGACTCGAACATTTCGAGAGTGTTTCTTCGAATTCGACGTATGTTCTTGCCCACTTTCTTTGCATACCGTTCGATAAAATATTCTATAAGCAGGGGAATGTCTCCGGTGCGTTCCCGTAGGGGCGGGAGGAGGATGGGGAAGACGTTCAAGCGGTAGAAGAGGTCCTGGCGGAAGGTCCCCGCGGATACTGCGGCTTTCAGGTCGCGGTTCGTCGCCGCGAGAATACGCACATCCACGGAAATCGGCACGTTGCTTCCGACGCGCTCGAATTCGCGTTCCTGGAGCACACGCAAAAGCGAGACCTGGGTCTCCGCGGGAAGATCTCCAATTTCATCCAGAAAAATGGTGCCGCCGCTTGCGGCCTCGAATCGTCCCAACCTGCGCTGCAAGGCGCCGGTAAACGCGCCCTTCTCATGCCCGAAAAGCTCGGATGACAGCAGCGAGGAAGGAATGGCGGCGCAATTCACGCGGATGAAGGCGCGCGCCACGCGGTTTGATTGCCGGTGGATGGCCCGGGCAACCAGCTCTTTTCCCGTACCCGTTTCTCCCAGTATCAGAACGGTTGAATCAGTCGGCGCCACTCGAGCGACATCCGAGAGCACGCGGACTAGTTTTTCAGATGATCCGAGGACTTCGTCGAGAAGGCCAGAGCGGTTAACCTCTTCACGCAGGGCCAGATTTTCGTTTCGAGCGCGCTCGGACTCCTGCTTGCTTTCCTCGAAGTCGGTGCGCGCCACGTACCAGCGAAGGATGTTGCCTACTTCGTCTCGCACGGGGTCGAATCGCGAAAGGAACCACCGGTACGTGCCGTCCTTCTGCCGCAGGCGCGCCTCCGTTTCAAAGGACTCGCATTTCGCCAAGCCTGCCTGCAAATCTGCGAGGTGGCGCTGCAGATCCTCGCCGTGCACGACCCCGGATTGAAACTGGTCGGCCATCCACTCTTCGAGCGATAACCCGTGGTAATCGAGAACGCGCCGGTTGGCGTAGAGACCCGTGCCATCACGTCCCAACACAAAGACATGAGCCGGCATAAATTCAATCAACCGCCGCAATTCTTTCTGGCTTTCCCTGAGCTTTTCTTCGCGATTGCGTAGGTTTTCATAAAGATCTTGCAGCCTTCCGACGGTGTCGTTGAACACGGCCGCAAGCTGCCCGAGCTCGTCTTTCCCTTTCACGGGAATGTGATACTGGAATTCCCCGCGGGCTAATGCCCGCGAACCTTTCATCAAATCACCGAGGGGTTCGGTAATGCTTTGTGTGATCGCAAGGCCCAAAAAAGCGGCGATGAGCAAGGTAAGCAGGCCTGTTGCCAGAAAAATCAGGAACATGCGATTTTCCGCGCGTCGAATACTCAGGGCAGCTTGTGCCCGCTCCGCACCAACTTCTTTATCAACGCTCCGCACCAGATCAGAGCTTACGGACTCGAGCGGGCGGACTTGATTCTCAAGCCGGAAACGAAGGGCAACCCAGTCGCCCGACGAGGCCAGCGCCTTTATGGCATCAAGATGAGAAGGCAATTCGCCTTGCACCGCCTCGAGGGAGGCGAGCATTGTCGGGTCGAGCTGCGCAGGCGGAGGCACACGGTTAAAAACGGCCTCGGTTCGCTGAGCCTCAGCTAGGAGCGAAGCCCGAAGGGTCTCCAATTCCGCTTCCAAACGGACTTTGTCTTCCGACTGGGCCAGCTCATTCAGCCGGTCATAAAATGATCTCAGGCCATTCTGAAAGCGCAGGACGGCGGTCAATTCCTGATCCACTCCCGCGAGCCGTTCGAACTGCGCGCGCACCAGGTGGAATTCCCAGAGAAGCAGACCGTTGCCGGAAAGCATCAACAAAATCAGGAGGATAAAGCAGGCCGTAAGACGCGGACCAATGCTGAATCGAGAGAGTCGGCCGGACCATTTTGCGAAGTGGCGCACAAGATTCAAAGGGACAATCCTCACGCTCAGAAACTTTGAGGGCGCGCCAACTGCTGACGGTTCGCAACGTCAAAGGGCGCCGGCGTAGTCCTCGTGCTGCGCAGGGGAAGTGCAGCCAGGCGATCTTGGCCAAGATCCCGTCGCTAGCGGTCACTTCCACCTTTCTCCACAGGGCCTGCCTTAAAACCGGTAATCACAACAAGCTCCTTTTGGAGTGCCGCAGCCTCGGCCGGGGCCTTCGCCTGACCGGACAGAACGGAATATACCGCCCGGAAATACGCACGAGATACCCTCTCATAGTTCTCCCCCGTGACGGTAGAGGGGCGGGCGACCGAACCGCTTCGTTTCCCGGCAGCGGGCAATCCTAATCGCGAATAAGCCTGGAGGACCGGGGGAAGGTCGAACAACTGCGGCAATTGTGGCGGTCCCGCGCTGGACCGCGCGGCGTCATACAGATGCTCTTTGTTCACAAGGAAGCGGACCAGTGCGACGGCCTCCATGGGGTGAATGGAGGTGCGTGAAACTCCCAAGCCGAATCCTCCTACAACGGCCACACGTCCCGCGCTACCCCCAGGAACACTTGTAACGCCTGATTGATGAAACGTCGGAGTATTCACGGGGCGGCTCAAAAAGTAATCCGATGTCCATCCCCTCCAGAACGCCGCATTCCCTGCATATTGAAAAGCGTTAATTGCATCCCATTCCTGGTAGGAAAGCACGTTTGGCGACGAGATCCACCCCACCCAACGCGCTGCGCGCTCCCACGCGCGGACCGTGCCGGGGTTGTTGAGGGTGACCGTTCGGTCGTCGGAGATGATTCGGCCGCCACCCTCGGAGAACTGCCACTCAAGGGCATTGCAGGTCAGTCCTTCGCTGGCAGCGCCGGGCCAGACATGGCCCCAAAAATCCTTTTTCCCTTTTGCTCGCTCTCCCTGCTGGATCCGAAAGGCCATTTTCTCGAGCTGATCCCACGTCGTGGGAGGATCGCGAAATCCATACTCCTTAAGCAGATCGGTTCGATAGAAAAGGACGGCGGTGTTCGTGTGGTATGGAACTGCGACAAGTCTGCCTTCCACCGTATAGTTCGCTACCAGTTCGGGGTTATCGGAAGCAATTTCCTCGGCGAAATAGGGCTTCAAATCGGCTAGGTACTGCTGCAGGATGCCCGGCCAGATCACATCTATGCCGTAGACGTCGGGGCTCCCACTTCCTTTTTGCAACAATTGGCGCGTAAGAACCAACTGATCTGGCGAACTCTCCGGCGCCGGCAGATGTTTGACCTGGATTCCTGATTCCCGTGTGAACTCCTGCAGCTCCGCTTCGCGCGCTTCGCTTCGGTCGGAGGCGTCGTGAGACCACTCAGGATCAAGAAAAGTAATGGTGACGGGAGACGGTGAAGAGCGCCGGCAAGCGCCCAGGATCAAACCAAACAATAAAACGCCTGACGCCCAGCTGAGTTTAGAGATTCTGGCGCAGCCCATCGCCAACATAATCTATCTCAGCCGGTGGGAATAGCGACAGTCTCTTCCCAGGACATTGGATGGATGCCCGCGGGGCGGAGGGATCGCGGCGCAGCTCAAGCCTAAAATTCCGCGGGAATTCCTGTTGGGTCGGACGAACGCCGTTTTGAATTTCTTCGGTCTCGAGATTCCGCGCCTCGCAAGAACTCATCCGGCCCCTCAACTTCAGAAAAACAGTTGCTTCACGCCAGCCGGCCGAAACGTCGCGCCCAACGGAACTTGCCGTTGAAAATACGGAGGAGGAGGGATT
>DATIXL010000034.1:0-3348 GCA_035518615.1 Terriglobales bacterium
CTTCCTGATGTCGCTGGGTTTTGTGTACAGGTCGTTCTACGGGATGCGCATCAAGTCCGGCGCTGCGGCACAGTAAAAGAATGAGAGAAACTGAACCGCCATCCAGAGCAATCCGGATGGCGGTTTTTCATTGCTAAAGATTCGTGTGCGGAGCGGTACAGCCTGCACGCTGGCTTCAATCTCTGCAAACACGGACAGGAGCGTCCGCGCTACATGTCAGTACGACTGTTTCATTTTGGAGCGAACGCTCTTGGCCAGCTTCTCGATCTGTTCGGCCTTCTTCATCGCATCGATCGACATCGTTCCCTGGGAACTGTTCTGCAGGTACTGATTGAGTTCCTGGGTAAGCTCGAACATCTTTTGCGAGTCGCGCTTGATCTCTGCCTGCCGCTGCTCATTGGCGGCTTCCGCCTGTTGTCGCTGCACACTATCGCCCCCGGTGACGGGAATGCCTCCCATGCTTTGGCTTTGCGAAATAGCCGGGGGTAAATGGATCTGTTGCGCGGAAAGAGGAGCCGCAACGCCAAGAACCACGGAAAACAAAAACAACGACAAGCTTGCCCTGTGCATGACGACCCTCCTTAGTTTGTAGAGATCCCCAGGTGAAGAACCAGTAAAGGTACGAACTAATCTTGTCGGGCATTATGCAGCGAAAAACGGCAAGACACAATAGGGTTTCATGGGCAGAAACCCCCTTCGGTGGGCCTGGAAATCTAAGCGGGAATCAAGCAGGGAACTTCGTAACCGGTTACGGCTTTGGGAAACCGACCTGCGACGGTAACCCACGAGGGCGCAGCGGGAGACGGACTAGTTCGGTCCCTTCATCTTGTCTTTGACGCTCTTGGCGAGTTTCTCGATTTCATCCGCTTTCTTGATTACGTCGAGCGAAAGAACGTTCTCATCAGATTTATCCACATACGCCTTGAGCTCGATCGAGAGCTTGAGCAGTTTGTCGGTGTCGCTCTTCAGCGCTGCGACGCGTTCTTTCGCGGCTTTCTTCTCCATGTCATGCGCGATACGGGCGCGCGCTTCGTCCTCATCGGTCATCGGAAGGTTCTGGTCATTTTGCTGCTGCGAGGGCTGGCGTGTAACCGACTGGGAAAGCGCCCGATTGCCGAGCACAGGGAATACGAATAAAGAAAGAGAGAGGGTGCAAAGATAAATTCGAGCCTGCACGGAAAACCTCACGGAAGACGGCGAACCTGGGACTCATCGGAATTATATTCCGCAAGGCCTGCTTGCGCTCCGTGATCTCGAGGCGGAAGTCCGGCCGCCATCTTCTGGGTCGATGGAATGGGGTGTGGCACTAGGCCGCGATCGCGACCCCACCAACGTAGATACTGTCAAAGCGCTTGGTCAGGTCGCTGAGCTCAAGGTCAAACTCGCCAGCTTTTGTTTCCCGGGCCTTGAGGACTTTGGCATTTTGCGGCGACGCATAATATTCGCGCCCCGTGTCTCCCCACGGATTGCGCACCCGAATCCATTTCAGGAAAGGGGGAGCCGCGTCCTCACGCACGCTGAGCACTGCATAAACGTGTAAGCCCACCAACCCTTTGGCCATATCTTCCCCGGCGCTCCTGCCCTTTCCGGTCGTTGCCGAGCCGACCTCTTTCAAGGAGCGCAATGCCACCGGCTGATTGGCGGCAAGGGCTTTCTTGATGCGATCGAAATTGCGCAACTGGCCCGCGTTGTACACTCCGGTGCCGCGTTTGCCCGGCAGGAGCTTGTTATTTTCGATGTAGTCCATCACCTTCCGCACGCATTCCCCATCCAGAGCGAATTTGCGAAAGAATTCATCCAGGTCCTCCTGGCGGAGCAACTTGCGGCGGATGTGTTCGTCCTTTTCGTTCTTGATGTCGCCATGTGCATCCAGCAGGGTCTTCCAACTGTCTTTCACCAGCTGGGTGCGCCAGTGGAGATACTTCGTCCACAGCTCTCCGTTGCCCTCAAACACTCCCTGGATGATTTTCGCGATGCGCGCCTGATCCAGCTTCGCCGCGTCATCCACAACCCACATCGACTGAAAAATGGTGCCCGGGTTTCCATCGAAACTGCCGCTGAAGAAATCCTTGTTATCGGCGCTGCCACCCAGCAAGGTCCGGAAAACATCGCTGGAATGTCCGCCGGCATTGATCTTTGCGTATCCCGCGACCACATTGCCGGGACGTTTCTCTGAAGCTTTGTTTTCCTCCACGAAAGCGGCCGCTGCATACGCCTTCTCCAGCAGAGTAGCCCAGATCGCCCCGCCGTTGTGTTTCTCTTCGTTCTTACGGATCGACTTCTCGACGCTGACGTACCTCGCGGCCCCAGTGTTATCGTAAAAACGAACCACCACGCGGCCGCCCACTTCCTTCATCAGTCGGGCAATCGTTTCGCCCCCGCCGGGGCGAGCAAGAATGGCGAGCACACCAGCCAACAGGTAGCAGTCCCCAATCGCCTGCTGCTTGATGTCACTGGGCGACGGATCCTGAGGGAAGAGCTTTCCGGAGACGGCCTTGAAGTGAGCCGTGTTCAACCCAAGGCCTCCGCGAGCGCCGGGGTTGGCCAGCATTTCAATTTTCGGGGAGCCGGATAAATCTAAATCGCCGTCGGGACTCACCACCATATGCACCTCACTCAGCGTTGGCTGAAGCCAGAATCCAAATCTTGATTGATCAGGGCTGCTTTGATACGGGGCCGGAGGTACAACGAAGGTCACATTATAGTGTGGGAATTGAGCCCGTCAAGCTCACGGTAACTCCGGGAAGACAATGAAAGCCAGAGGAGCCTCCGGCTTTCGTTTCTGGATTCCGAATGGACTACAGCGCGCTCATGTTGGCCAAGAATTCGCTGTTCGATTTCGCCTTGCCCAGTTTATCGATCAGCAATTCCATCGCTTCCACGGGCGAGAGGGGGTTGAGCACTTTGCGCAGAACCCAGATGCGCGAGAGATCTTCCTTGGGGATCAGCAGCTCTTCTTTTCGAGTTCCCGAGCGCTGAATATCGATGGCCGGGAATACGCGCTTGTCAACGAGCTTTCGCTCCAGGATGATTTCGCTGTTGCCGGTGCCTTTGAATTCTTCAAAGATCACGTCATCCATGCGCGACCCGGTGTCAATCAGGGCCGTGGCGATAATGGTCAGCGAGCCGCCTTCTTCGATGTTGCGAGCGGATCCGAAGAAGCGCTTCGGACGCTGCAAAGCATTCGAGTCGACGCCGCCCGAGAGGACCTTGCCGCTGGGCGGAACGATCGTGTTGTAAGCGCGCGCCAGACGCGTGATCGAATCCAGCAAAATGACGACATCGCGCTTGTGCTCCACCAGGCGCTTCGCCTTCTCGATCACCATTTCGGCGACCTGGACGTGACGC
>DATIXL010000035.1:0-25329 GCA_035518615.1 Terriglobales bacterium
CCGCGCGCACGCCGCATCCGGCGCGGATATGGTGACCGTCGCCGTCCGCCGCGTGAATCTGACGGACAAATCAAAGGAATCCCTGCTCGACTATATCGATCGCGACAAAATTTTCATCCTGCCAAATACCGCGGGCTGCTATACGGCCGATGAAGCAGTTCGCACGGCGCGGCTGTCGCGAGAAGTGGGATTATCCAACTGGGTCAAACTGGAAGTCATCGGCGACCAGCAAACGCTTTTCCCGGATACGGAGCAACTGATCGAGGCGACGCGCGTTTTGGTCAAGGAAGGTTTCGTGGTTCTGCCTTACACGAACGACGATCTGATCGCCGCGCGCAAGTTGGTGGATGCGGGAGCTGCAGCGGTCATGCCGCTCGCCGCTCCCATCGGCTCGGGCCTGGGCATTCAGAATGCCGCCAACCTCCGCATTCTGCGCGAGCGCATCACGGAAGTTCCGTTGATTGTGGATGCAGGTGTGGGAACCGCGAGCGACGCAACGGTAGCGATGGAACTCGGCGCCGATGGAATTCTGATGAACACCGCCATTGCCGAAGCCGCCGATGCGGTACTTATGGCCGAGGCGATGCGAGACGCAACGATCGCAGGACGGAAGGCGTGTCTTGCAGGTCGCATGCCGAAGCGGCTTTACGCTTCCGCCTCCAGCCCGCTCTCCGGCGTCGTCCGGTAAACCGTGCCTTCTCCCCGCGAGTTGAGAATGGATCGGCTGCTCTCGTGCTTTGTCGAATCGTTCGCGAAATTAGATGACCTGATGGAGTTTCCAGAGCTCAACCCCGTCGCACGCGCCCTAGCGACATCCGAACGCGCTCCCTACGGAATGATTCGCTGGAGTCCAGTGAGAAGTGTTTCAGAGGCTTCATAGCTTGATTCTATTTATGCAAAGCTTCCGGCACGGTTTCCTCCCCTATATGAGCGTTTTGTATCAACGTATCGTTGGGCAGAGGTTGACCTCAAAACCTATACCTTGCTTGCGAATCCGGCTGGGGAGGACTTATCGGGTCTCTACGACGCGCTTTCGGGCGATGTGAATCTCTGGGACGAGCTCATCCCCGCTGGATTTGTTCGGTTCGGCAAAGGTCCAGACTGTGACTACGATCCGGTCTGCTTCGACATAAGCTCGCGCCGAAAGAACAGAGAGTGCAGAATCGTGAAAATTGACCACGAGGAGATTCTCTGCAACTACCGCGTCAAAGTGGTTGCAGTGCTAGCCAACAGTTTCGAGGAGCTGGTAAGAAACACGATAGCTCTCGCCACCAAGTCCGGCTGAAGAAAACGAAGCAAACATATCCGATAGCATCTGGACGATGTTTCCCCTCACGCTTGAGCTGCTTTGCGAGCCTGGGCGTCATCGTAGCTTTCGCCGTAAATGGATGGCACCTTGGCGCCCATGCAGCGAAGGTACGAGGAGAGCTGGCCGCGGTGATGGATCGTGTGGTGAAGACCCATCATCAGGAACTTCACGGCGGGCATTTTGAACATTCCGCGGAAATCCACTTCCTTGATTAGCTGTTCGGGCGTTGCTTTCGCCAGTGCCTCGAAATCCTTGTTGAACCGCTCCTCGTAGATCGCCGCGATCTGCGCCGGCGTCACAGTTTCCGGAAGGTCCGACGGGCCGGTATTGAAGGACCCAGTCAGAACCGTTCCCACGAAACGTGGTTCAGCTGCCGCAATGTGCCTGACGAGCTCGATCGCACTCTTGGAAATGGGATCTGGCCGGTGATCTCCCTTTTCCGCCGGCACGGACTCCAAAACTTTCTTGGTGATGCGGCTTTCGTTCTTCAAAGTTCCCATATAGACGTTCTGCAACAAAAAGACTGCCTGCTCCGCCGTCATGTCGCTCATGTCTGCCTCCCGAATGGTTTTACACGTGAAACGAAATGCGAATCTGGTGCTCGAACCGAACGGCCTACCCCGTCAGATGCACAAATCCTTCATCTGTCACAAGGACTCCCTCGAACGCCCTCAATTCGGCTTGGCGGGAGCCTCGCTTGCGCCTGGTTTCGTGTCCAGCCTCGACATCCCAATCTCGGTTTGCACTTGTTCCCGCATTGTTTCCATGCGTGTTTGCATCACTCCATAAGCAACTTGCATGGATTCCTGCGTGATGGCTGGCTGCTCTTTCAACAGATGTTGCCCCGCGGGACTTGCATAGAACGCGGTGACCGACCTTAACTCATTTCTCGTCAAATGCCTCTGAATGACCGGCACAATCGCATCGGTCAATTGGTCTGCTGGAAAATCCTTCATCATGCTGTCCATGAGCTTGTCCATGCGCCCCTCGAAATCCGGGGGCAGCTTGGCTCCGCTCTTCTCGATCTCCTCATGGGCCATTTGGTGGCTCTGCTTCGCCATGGCGTCCAGCATCGCCGCCATGTTCTCCCGGATGTCCATCACCGCAAAATACTTTTGGACGTCTTCTTTGGAAGCAGGGCCATCCGGCTCCGGCTTTGCCTTAGCGCTTCGCGTGTGCTGCGCCAAGCTTCCCACGCACAACGCCAGGCACATCCCCAACGCAAGCAGAAAGCGCGCCATACCTTCCCCCTCATTCTTCCTAAGTTCAAATGCCCGTGGTGCGGCGAAGTCTACTCCCGCGGCCGCTGCCGCGCAATTTCTACGGCTGAAAGTCAGCTCGGGCATTTAGCTCCGGAAGAGAAAATGCCAGGTCACATCCACTGCCGCGTGCACAATCGCCGAAGCGAAAATGGAACCGGTTTTTCTCCACGTCCACCCGTAAAACAACCCTGCGACGGAAGCCAGAAGCACATAGCGCCAGTTCGGGAAACCCAAATTGGTGATATGCGAAAATCCAAACAACACCGACGCGGTCCACCAACCGGCCGTGTCACTCTTTGAAGCTTTCGACAGGAGATTCTGCAGCAGTCCGCGGAACAGAAATTCTTCAGGCCAGGCGGTGAAAAAAAGAATCGCCACCGACGTGAACACCAGCCCGCTCCATCTGTTCCATTGCGGCGCGAAACGGATGAAGTGCATCCAGGTCCCGAGTGGAATCGCGACGCATGCAAAAACCACGTAGCTCGCCAAAATCCAAAATGCCCAGCTCTTTCCCCACCCGATCGAGTAACCAATCCCTCCCAAACGCCTGACTAAAGCGAAGCAGCCAAGCGCCGTACCCACCGCTACGAACACCGTGAACACATACGCGAGCCGCCCTCCGGGATACGGCCACAGCCAGTGCGACGGCGAAAATTTCACAAACACCCAAACGCCGGCCACGATCAAAAAATCCTGCCAGGCTCCTGCACCCGCTCCGCTCGCCGAAGCCGCCAGCGCGAGCGGCACAAAGACCAGCCCCGCGATCGACCCAAGCCGAAGTGCCGAGGCGTTGTTCGTCGCCAGTACGTAAACCACGTATACGAGGAAGATTGCAGCGCCCAGAATTAGCGCGCCTCCGCTCCCAAATCGGGCCGCCAGGCGCTCCGGTGCTCCCCGCGCCGCAAACAGCAGCATCACACCAAACAAAAAACAAAACGCCGTCAGCGTGGCCGCAAAGCCTCGCCCGCCATATCCATGCCACGTTGCATACAATCCTCCCGTCAGGCACAGTCCCGCCCATAGTCCTGTCACAGGAAGCACACCGAGTTGGCGCATCCCAGCCAAACCGCTATTCTAGCCCAGCGAATGAAGCGCCTTGCTTACATTGATTGGATGCGCGGCCTAGCTTGCGTGCTGATGTTCCAAGTGCACTGCTACGACTCCTGGCTTAATCCCGAAGCACGCAAGTCCGCCCTCCGTGCCTGGTCGCAGCTCGGCGGAACTCTGCCCGCTCCGCTCTTCACATTTCTTGCGGGCCTTTCCGTCGCGTTGGTCACCCAGCATCTCCGCGAGAAGGGAATTGCCCGCAATGCGATCGGCAAACAAACCATTCTCCGTGGCGCGGAAATTCTTGGCCTGGGCTTGCTCTTCCGTGTGCAGGAGTTCGTCCTCGGTTATCCGTGGTCTCCGTGGACAGACCTTCTCCGCGTAGACATCCTCAATCTGCTTGGCGTCGCGATCATGATGGTGAGCGCGCTTTGCTGGATCACCGGGCCTCGGGCGGGCACCGTTCGTCAAACGGAGGCTGTCCACCGATCTCGCAATCTTGGGATTGTCACATCTCTGGCCATGGCCGCACTGATCGCCATGCTCACTCCGCCACTCTGGACGACCTGGCGCCCCAAATTCCTGCCCTGGCCGATCGAGTCCTATATCAACGGCGTCCATATTTTTGATAAGCCGCAACCCTGGCTTTTCCCAATTTTCCCTTGGACGGCTTTCGCTTTCGCCGGTCTCGCGGTCGGATTTTTTCTGTTCACCGATTTCGCCAGGCGCCGCGAAACTCTCGCTTTCCTCGGCCTGGCGGCCACTGGTATTTTCGCCGGTGCGCTCTCCATCTTTTTTGATCGCTCGCCGATTCATCTCTACGCGGTCTACGACTACTGGCACTCGAGCCCGCAATTTCTCCTGATGCGCTGCGGCATTCTCCTGGCGATTCTCTTTCTGGTATATGCCTGGTGCCGTTGGGGCCTCGCGCAAAAAGGCTTCAGCCCGATGATCCAGCTCGGCAAAACATCACTGCTGGTCTACTGGGCCCACATCGAATTCGTCTATGGTCGGTTTTCTATACTCCCCAAGGGGCAATGCTCTATCCCCGAGGCTACTTTCGGCCTCCTTGCTATTTTTCTCGCGATGTTAGGACTTTCTCTGCTGCGCACGCGGTGGAAGAAGTCGCGTCCTAAGGCTTCGGCGCCGGGTTCTGCTCCGCTTGCTGCCCCGGCGGGATCTTGATAATTACTTCCCCGGGTTTCGCCAAGCCCAATTCGCTTCTCGCAATGGATTCAATCTTGTGTGGATCGGTCTTCAGCGCCTTCACATCTTCGGCCAGTTGCTGGTTTTCCTTGTTCAGCCGGTCCAAGTCCGTCTGAACCTGTTCCATTTCTTTCTTTGTCCTCTGCATGGCTAGAAATCCATGCGTGCCAAAAACATCGTGGACCAGCAGCGCCACCACCAGCACCGCCAGAATGGCGCGCCCATACTGCTGCCAAACCGCTCCAAGTCTGTCCTCCGCCGTTTTCTCGCTCATCCCTTCAGGATCCATTCCGTCGCGTCGCGCGTCAGTTTCGCACTCGCCGCTCTGCTCTCCGCTTCCACGTACAATCGCAAAAGAGGCTCCGTGCCGGAAAGACGCAATAACATCCACGATCCGTCCTCGAACGCAAACTTCGCTCCGTCCGTCCGGTCCACCGACGCCACCTTTCTCCCAATCAGCGTGCTGGCCTCGGTCCTGGATTTTTCAATCGCCCGCGCCTTCTGTTCTTCGCTTAAATGCAAATTCTCGCGCGTCGGCCAGAATTCCCGGCCCAGTTTCTTGAATAATTGTTTTACTTGTTCCCCCACCGCTGCTCCCCTCGCGCTGATCATCTCCGCAACCAGCAGGCACGCCAGAATTCCGTCTTTCTCCGGAATATGTCCACGGATCGTCAGCCCCGCGCTCTCTTCGCCTCCCAGCGCAATTTTGTCTTCACGGATCAGCTGGCCGATATATTTGAATCCCACCGGCGTTTGATACGTTTTTTGTCCGTGCGCTTTGGCCGCCGCGTCGATCATTTCCGTCGTGGCCACGCTGCGCGCCGCGGGCATCTCCCATCCGCGCGTCTCCACAAGATAATCGTAAACGAGCGCCAGGATCAGGTTGGGCTGCACCCAAACGCCGTCCTGGTCAATGATCCCGAAACGGTCCGCATCGCCGTCCGTCGCCAATCCTGCCGTCGCTTTAGTCTCTTTCACTTTCTTGCGCAACGGCTCCAGGTTTTCGTCGGAAACGTCTGGCCCAGTCCCGTCAAACAAAACGTCGCGGTCGGCGCGAATCACTTCCGCGCTCACTCCGTGGTCCGCAAGCGTCTTGTCCAGATAGCCCGCGCCGCAGCCGTGCAGCGCATCCACCACAAACTTGTGTTTGCCTTTGCCGAGCACGTCGAAGCGCACCAGCTCTTGCAGCCGCCTCAGGTATGTATCGCGCAAATTCACTTCCCCGTCTTCCTTCGGCCTGCGATGCGCAGCCGCAGGCACTCCGCCTTTGGCATACAACCGCGCCGCGCGCGCTTCGATATCTGTCGTGACTTCCGGGAGAGCAGGCCCAGCGTCGGAAGAAGAGAACTTCAGCCCGTGATACTGCGCGGGATTGTGGCTCGCAGTGAAGTTGATCGCTCCATCCAGCTTGCGGCGCATCACTTCGTAAGCAACCGCCGGCGTCGGCGTGAACGTCTCACACAAGAGCGCCTTGATACCATGCTCCTGCAGAATATCCACGGCCAGTTGCGAAAACTCCTCGGAATAGAACCTGGTGTCATATCCCACGAGAAGGGTTGGTTGTTTTGCTTTAGACTTAACGTGCTCGGCAATGGCGGTCACGGCCAGCCGCACGTTCGCGAACGTAAAGTCGTCCGCGATCAGCCCTCGCCAGCCGGAAGTGCCGAACTTTATGGGGCAAACTGCTCTCTCGGTTGCCTCTTTCGGTGTGCTCATGGAGCCGTATTCTAAACCTCGGTGGCCTCGAGCAAAAGCATTTCGCGGCCAACTGTTCCTGCCGTGGCGGGACCATATGTTTTGGCGAGATTGTGCCTCAAGCAGGGTGTCTGTGCCGGCCGCGGATATTTTCCGGGAGGATTGCAATGATCTCAGGCGGTAACGTTCGGATCGTTATGGTCACGTGTGCGTCTCTGATCGAAGGGAGACGGATCGCCAAATCTCTAGTCAGGAAGCGTCTTGCCGCCTGCGTGAGCATTGTCCTCGGCCCCGTCCAATCCATTTATCGCTGGAAAGATAAAATCGAAACTGCCCGAGAGCACATCCTTCTTATCAAGACTTACGAGAAGTTCCTTACCAAGCTTGAGCAGGAAGTTCTTCGCTGGCACAGCTATGAGGTTCCCGAATTCCTGGTTCTTCCCGTTGCTGCTGGTTCAAAGTCCTATCTGGACTGGCTCTCCGGCTCATTGAAATAGCGGCTCATCGCTCACAAGGAGGATTCCCCAGAAGGTCGTTATTCTGAGCTGAAGGGAAGAGAGGGCGCGAACGAGCTTAGGCCATTAAGTTTGCCCAAACGGCTGATACGAGCGGGAATCAAGCCACATTTCCAGAGGCTCAGCGTTTCGCGTTGCTCTGGCAGGGCTAAACGTACAGCAGGGCCTGATCCAGGTCCGCCAGGATGTCTTCCACGTCTTCAATCCCCACCGACAGCCGCACCAACCCGTCCGTGATTCCTATGCGTTCACGCACTTCCTGGGGCATGGAGGCATGGGTCATGAGCGCCGGCAGCGAAATCAGCGTCTCCACTCCTCCAAGGCTTTCCGCCAGCGAACACAATTTCGTCTGGTTCAAAAATCTTCGTGCGGCCTCCAGCGTTCCCAGGTCGAACGAAAGCATCGCTCCTGGCCCCCGTTGTTGCTTCCGGGCGATCTCATGTTGCGGGTGAGTCGGCAGCCCGGGGTAATACACCTTGCGCACTTTGGGATGGGCGTCCAAATGCCTTGCCACGGCAATTCCGTTCGCGTTGTGTTGCAGCATGCGAACCGCCAGGGTCTTGATCCCGCGCGACACCAGAAAGCAGTCCATCGGCGCCAGTCCCGCACCCGCCGACCGTTGAATGAAGTAAATCTTTTCCGCGTCGTCAGGTTTCGTCAGAACCACCGCTCCACCCGTCGCATCGCTGTGGCCGTTCAGGTACTTCGTCATCGAGTGCACCACGATGTGCGCGCCCAGCTCGATCGGTCTTTGCAAATAAGGGCTTAAGAATGTGTTGTCCACAACCAACAGCGCATTGCGTTCGCTCGCCAGCTTTGCGATTGCCGCAATGTCCGTCACGCGCAAAGTCGGGTTCGTCGGCGTCTCCACATAAAGCATTTTCGTGTTCGGCCGCATCGCTGCCAGCACCATCTCCGGCGCGGAAGTGTCCACGAAGCTGAATTCGATTCCAAAGTGCACCAGCAATTGCGTGGAAAGCCGGAACACTCCCCCGTACACGGCTTCCGAAACAACTACATGTTCGCCCGGCCTCAGCATCCGGAAAACTGCGTCTATCGCCGCCATACCCGACGTGAAAACGTAGGCACTGTGCCCCCCTTCGAGCTTCGCCATCGTCCGCTCCAGCGCCTTGCGGTTCGGATGGTTCGACCGCGCATAGTCGTAGCCCTTGTCCTTCCCCAGCTCTTCCTGCACATACGTGGATGTCTGATAGATCGGCGCGACGATCGCTCCGGTGGCTGAATCAGGCTCCTGCCCCACATGAATCGCATTGGTCGCAAACCCCATGGTTTTCTCCTTGTTTCGCCAAAACACACGCGCGGAAAAGACTCACCGGATTCTCTCGTTTCCCGCTTGATTGAGCAGATCGCGGAGCGCACCCACGTTCCGTGGCCCTCACGGGTCCTAAATCGGGTTCCGTAAAAGTTACAGGACGCGCCCCCCAGCGTCAATTGTACCTCTTGAATGGTTTGCTTCCTCGAGTCGGCGCCGTTTAGCCCCAAGCGAATCGCGCCTGGTGACTTCACGCTTGACGGCGATGGCTTGTTCTGTACAGGATGGACCTAGTATGCCAAAGCCAAAGCGAAACCCGAGTTCCGCCGTCGTTGCGGCGTTTGCTCTGTTCTCAATGGCTTGTTCCGGAGTTTTCGTGGCGGGTTCTGCGCAGTCCCCGCCTGCTCAGCAGCCTGCTGAGCCGCAGCGAAATGCCCGCCTGACCATCGAGGTCACGGGCGGCGAGGACAACGTGCCCGTAGAGAACGCCAGCGTGTATGTAAAATTCAAAATCGATCGCAAACTCAAAAGAGATGAGAAGGTTGCTCTGAACGTCAAGACGAATCACGAAGGGATCGCTCATATTCCAGACCCTCCGGTTGGCACGGTTCTGATTCAGATCGTTGCGGACGGCTGGAGAACTTACGGGAAGTCCTTTGAAATCACCGATCCCAACCAGGTTGTGAAGATTCACCTCGAAAGACCTCCCAAATGGTACTGAGTTTTGCTCGAAGACTCTCCGCCGCGTAAATTCGTTGCACAGAATTTGTGCAAACCGCATCATAGCGTTGATACGCGCAGGGTTAGCTCGGTCCGCCAGACCCTTTTCCTCAAACTTATCCACATATGTGTTGAAATCTTTACAGGAGGGAAACACCGCGCGCGTTCTTCGGCAGTTGAAGTGCTCGCTTGCCGCAAATTTTCTGCGCCGCGAAAACTCGCGATGATACATTGTTGGTGGAATCTATTTCATGAATGAGACTTATGAAGGGCCGCTCTCCGAACTGCAACTTCTCTGGGGCAATATTTCTGCGCGTCCCTTTCGCGCTTTCTTGAGCATAATTGCCATCGCCATCCAGGTCATCCTCGTGCTGATGATCGTAGGCCTCACTTCCGGCGTTGTTGCCGAGTGGGCCAAGCGCGTTGAGGGCGTGGGCGCGGATCTCATGGTGCAGCCGCCCAACTCGTCCATTTTCTTCGCCTTCTCGAGCGCCGTGATGCCGGAGTTCTTGACCGAACAAATCGCCAAGCTGCCCGGCGTGGATGAAGTCGCCCCTACACTGATTTTGATGGATCAAAAGAACTTTGTTGTCGTTTATGGAATTGACTACCAGCGCTTCAACGCGCTCAGCCGCGGTTTTCTCTATCGCGACGGCGGGCCGTTCACCCGACCGGACGAGGCCCTCGCCGATGATGTCGTTGCCCAATCGCGCGGCCTGAAAGTCGGCGACACGGTCACGCTCCTCAATCATCCTTTTCGAATCTGCGGCATCGTCGCCCACGGCAAGGGCGCCCGTTTCTTTATTCCTCTGAGGACGGCTCAGGACATTGCGGGCGCCGAAAATCGTGTCTCTATGTTTTACGTCCGCAGCAAAGGCGATACAGAGGCAACTCGTGAGCAAATTCTTAAGCTTGATCCGCTAAATCGCGTCCGCTCCATGGCGGAGTATATGACCCTGATGAATTCCTCGAACCTGCCCGAATTGAAACCCTTCATTCGAACTATGGTGGGCGTCGGCGTCATCATCAGCTTCCTCGTGGTGCTCCTCAATATGCACACCCTGGTGATGGAGCGCACTCGCGAAATCGGTATTTTGAAGGCCCTCGGTTGCTCCCGTCTGGACATCGTGAAACTTTTTCTCGGGGAAACGTTACTTCTCGCCCTTTGCGGCAGTCTCGCGGGAATTGGTTTGACGTTTCTCACGCAAACCGTCTTGCGCGCCACTACCCCCACACTGCAGATCCTGATCACTCCCGGCTGGCTCTTCGCCGCGATTTTGCTTGCGCTGGTGGGCGCCGCCGCGGGTGCCCTCTATCCTTCGCTTCGCGCCGCCAGCTATGATCCCGTTGTGGCGCTCGCCTACGAATAGCCCATTTTCGCTACCCGCCCGGCCCAGTATATTTTGCGCAATGGTCCCGGCCTGGCGATTGTTTCTTTCGACCCAACCTGTTAAAAATTTCATTCCGTGAGAGGTTGCTCTCAGCCAATCCCCTTGCGGCCGAAGATCGAGCGAAAAAGGAGCATCACATGAAGCGAGTCCAGGTTGTGTTGGCGGTGCTGGCGTGCGCCTGCCTTTCCCCTGCTTTGAACGCGCAGATGGGCATGAATATCTTCAAGAAGCCCAATATTGCCAATATCTTCCATCCTGTCGTTGGCTATGGTGGCGAATACCAGATCACGGATTCCGATGGCAAGTCGAAGCCCTTCGAAATGACTGTCGTCGCTTCGGAATCCGTGGACGGGAAAGAAGCTTACTGGCTGGAATTTGGTTTTACGGATCCCAGTTCCAGCTCCCTCATCTACACCAAGGCGCTCATTACTAAGGATGATTTCCAGGTTCATAAGACTGTCTTCTTGATGCCCGGTTCCACTCAGCCCATGGAAATGCCAATCAATCGGAGCGCCCAGGAGAGACAGCAGCAGCAGGAGGAAATGCAGAAGTGGCATTCCGTCGGCACCGAAACAATCACGGTTCCCGCAGGCACGTTTTCCTGCGAACACTGGGCCAAAGACACGGGCAAGGGTGACGTCTGGGTTAGCACCAAGGTGGCTCCCATGAGTCTCGTCAAATCCGTGGATAACAAGGAAACGATTGTCCTCACGAAGGTCATCACCGATGCCAAGGATCACATCGTTGGAACTCCCGTGAAGTTCGATCCCCAGATGATGCGCCAAATGATGATGCAGCAGATGAATCATCAGTAGTGATGCACGTCACTGCGCATCGAACGGGCTCATGAAGTACAATGCCGGGCGAGGCTAAAAAAAGCGCGCCCGGCGTTGTTTTCACAGCACTTAGCAGAGAATGTCCCTGGGCCGCGGGGAGAAACGGAAGATGTCTGAGATGACCGAGGTTCAAACCATTCCGGTGGGCGAAAAGCACTATGAAGCAAAAATCCTCGAGCGCCGCGATATCGCCGAGGATCTGTGGCTGATTCGCGTGGATCCCGGCGGTCCGTTCAAGTTCGTCGCCGGACAATACGCCACCCTCGGCGTGGACTACGAAGGCAAGCGTATCGAGCGCGCCTACTCCATCGTTTCTTCTCCCTACGAGGAAAAACTCGAATTCTTCATCGAGCTCGTTCCGCAGGGCGAGCTCACACCCAAACTCTACAAACTTCAGGTCGGCGACACGATGCTGTGCCGCAAAATCGCCAAAGGCCGTTTCACGCTCGACGTAAAAAGCGGCCGCACCAACCATCTTCTGCTTTCCACCGTGACTGGCATCGCGCCCTTCGTGAGCTATGCACGTACGTTGTACAAAGACTGGAAAGCGGGCAACTCACCCATGCCGGGCAATCACAAACTGTACTGCCTTCAGGGCGCCAGCCGCTCGTGGGAATTCGGCTATAGCGAAGAGATGGAGCGCATCGCCGCGGAAGTTCCGTGGCTGGAATTTGCCTCCACCATCAGCCGCCCATGGGAAGATGCGGCGTGGAGGGGCGAGACCGGTCGCGTGGACGATCTGGTCCGCAAGGTCGTGAGCGATTGGAATCTCAAACCCGACGAAACAACCGCGTATCTGTGCGGGCATCCGAATATGATCGAGACAGGAAAGGGCATCCTGACTCGTGCAGGCTGGAAGAAAGGTTCGATGTTCGAGGAAGTGTACTTCCAGCCGTCGAAGGAAGATTGAAAAAAATAATTTCGGAGTGGTCGTGGGCGAGTTTCGGCTCGCCCCTTTTTCTTTAAGTTCGAAAGCCTTGCGTCATATCTTGATTTCTATATATGAGGAGAACGGGCGCCAATCTGGTCCGCCACGTCCTCGATGGTGGAAATCGGGCACGCCACGTGAACCTCTTCGCCCTCATCGGTCACGTCCACGCGAATCCTTCCACCCTGCGTCTGCACGTGAACATGCTGTTCGCCATCCTGGACTTCCACAAATTCCGCGTCCGGATGGTCCTTTAGGCTGAGCACCGTGGCGCGCACGACCGGCAGCCATTCCTCAGCACGATTCTCTGCTTGCCGCAGCTTGTCGTCCGGCACGAAATGCAGCGCCATCGGCACCACTGCCGCCGGAACCCATACGTGAACATGGGACCCACCGGCGTGATGCTCGTCCACGTCCACCCGGATGGTGCCCTCGCGAAACGTGTACATCGTCGCGAGGGCCATCGTTCCCGTCACTCCCAGAGCGATTTTCGCCAGAAGGATCATGTTCGTCGCTCCGTCGGCTCAGTCTGATACGTTCTTCGAGTCAATCCAGACCCGTACGGTGTTGTCATCGCTCTTCACGCTCACAAGTTCCGTATCGCCGCTCGTGGAAAGTGCCCGCAGAGCCGCCAGGATGTTCAGCTCGTCCTTCTCTCCTGAAAACAGCGCGTCCACCACCTTCATCGGCACCTTCACTTCCACGTGTTGACCCGAAACGTTGATCATCTCCGTCTTCTTGCCGTTCTCGGCCTTGGCGGTCTTATCGTGGTGATGCTCGCTCTTGTCCGTCACGTGGATCAGTAGGTATCCGCCCTGCTTGGCCACGCGCACATCGGCATCGGGTGCCTGCACGGTTACGAATTCGCCGTCCTTGGCGGTCCGGACTGCATCCAGAATCGCTCGAACGTCAATGCCGTTCAGGTTGTCATTGTCAATCCGCACCTTGCCTTCGTGCAGACGGTCATTGTTGATGGCCGGAAGAATCTTCTCGGCCATATCCACGGGAACATTGACCTTAACGGTCTCGCCTTTGGAATCCGTGCTCGTCACACGCACGTGAATCCAGCGATCGGCTGTGGAAGTAGAATTGGTTTGGGCAAAGGTAGCCAGCGGCGCAAGCAGCAGAGCTGCCGCAGCGACGAATGTTGCAGTCTTCAGACTTCCCCGGACACGGTAGGTCATCGGTTCAAGCCTCCTTTTGGGCTTTGGTGGAGGATACGAATGTCCCTTTGGAAAAGTTCCCGGAAAACCCCGCGAAGCTCTCCTTGGCACGGAGCCGACGCCGCACTCGTAGGGGTGCGAACCACGGTCCCCCCGCGTGTCCCTTGCGCGGGTGCAGTTCAGCTAATCCCGAGTCTCTCGAATAATCCGGCTTCCCCCAATCCGATTGTCGTGATTTAATGTTGCCAACCAGGCTCTCCCGATGAATTAGAGACGACGGAAATTGAGGAGATATTCACATGGCTAGCGGCCAAAACTTGGCACCGCTTCGCGTTGCCCTCGTGGTGGTTGGGATCATCTTCATCGTTGGCATCTATCCCTTGACCATACTCTGGAAGTCCGGATGGGCTTGGCACATGACCGGCCAGTCGCTTTACCTGCAAATGATTTTGGGCGTGTACGCAACTCTGGGTATTTTTCTGTTTCTCGCCTCGCGCGACCCACTCAAAAATCTCAGTCTTATCTGGTTCACCGTCTGGTCGAGCATTGTGCACGCTGGCATCATGGCCGTGCAGGCGATGGTTTACCCTGAGCATCGAGGACATTTGTTCGGCGACGTTCCCGCATTGTTACTGGTCGGGATTGTGCTCGCCTTGCTCACGCCTCGCGCCTCAAGAGCCGAAGCGTAGCTGCATTTCTGGTCCACAAGCGCTCCGGGGGGAGTAACCTCCGTGGCGTTTCCGAATGAGCTCGGTCACTGAGTTCAGTTTTTGTACGCCGAGCCCCCTCCTTCGACCTATCCATACAAACCTATCAGGCGCTAGAGCGAGCTTCATATGTGACATCCTATTTAGCTTGCCAAGATGTACTTGAATGAATCCATTGGATGTATGAGAAAGGTCCCTGGGCATTCATTTTGTCCACCATGCTAAAGCTGACCGCTCCTGCCTTGCATTCCTGCTTCCCGCCATTCCAGGCATCGAACTTTGTTTTCAGCCCAATCCGACCGTGGCCCGCGAATTCTTGAATCGGGACGCGGTCTTGCGGGGCACGGTCGCCTCGGCACGAGATGTGGCGCGGTGTGGCGTGGAGGACCTGGATGGCTTGCTTCACGATTTAACCGTGCAAGAGCCGATTTGCGGCCCACGGACAAGAAGAATCGAGGTGTTCACCGAAAACAGCAGCGAAAGATTCCCTCGAGACGTGGGAAAAGAAGATCTACTCTTCGACTCTGAATTCAATGGCGGCCTTGAGATCGACAGTTGCAGCGATTCCGCGCTGTTTTCTGTGGCTGGGTCTGCTCTCCGAGAATTGAGGAGACCCAAAATTCCAAAAGATGCCGTAATCGAAGGCCGCATCTCATTTTTGGGCATTCCTGATTCGGGTACGCACACGCCGGGTGTACGGGTCATCGTCCGCTCGCAACGAAAGACATTCATGGCCACCAGCAACCGGGACGGCTGCTTCCACCTGCATGCGCCTCCGGGAAAATACTGGGCAGACGTCTAGAAATCTCCTCATTCGAACATCGTTCTATACGGCCTAAATTACAACAACCCGAAACACTTGGATGCGCGCAAAGGGCATTTCTCCGCGCTGCAATTCGTCGCGGATCCAAAGCGGCACTCGCTGAGATCGTCGGCGCCGGATAAACGCTTACCGGAAATATCAGAACGAAAGCGTTCGACCTGTGACCACGCCTGGGGATTTAGCCTATGATGCTCGTAGAACAAGTTACAGATTGACTGAATTTCTACTTCCCGTTGTCCTTCGTGCCTGGATCCTGGTCCTTGATTTCCTTGCGCAATTCTTTCACCAAGTTCCCGATGGGATTACGCACAAAGAACCTAATCTGTGCGCTCCGCGACCAGAGTTGGTTTTTGGTTTGGCGGTCCGATATGGTGATGCAGTCGAAGTGTATTGCCCCTTGTAGATGAACCTCGCCAAAATCCGAGAAACCACCGCACGTTGTCCCAGAGTCACATCCAGCCCCCTCGCTATCTGCTGGCACAGTTTCGGAGCGGATTGAAACAGCAACGATCAAGTCTGCATCCTCCGGCTTTTGAACGATCTTAAAGCGACCCCATTTTGTGAGCTCGTTGGATGTCGTTTCACCTAGCTTCGCGTTCTTCGTCTGATTCACAATGTAAACGGTCTTCGCCACGAGGATCTGTTCTGGCAGTGGTGCTTTCTTCGTACGCGCAATCGAGGGGGAGCATACGAAAACAGCAATCAGCCCTGCGCTCAGGACCCGCATGCAACCTCCTCACGAGTCTGCCTGTGGTTTTGATGCAAAACCCATTTGATTTGAGTACGGTTATCCGAAGATGAAGACTCGCAATCAGGGCGGTGCTTTGTAGACCTTGATAAGTACGCCGAACAGAAAAGTAGGTCCCGGTACTCAGGTTGGCGCTAAGCCGCCCGTTGCACGTAAGCGATTTGCACAATCTAGGCAACGTGCTTTCTGAGTTGGATGACAGCATTTATCACGGAGGAGCTTTCCGCCTGCTTCTCCCTGCTGTATGTGCCCCTGGTCCTTCGACTTGGAAGGGCCTCGGGCATGCTAACCAGGGCTTTACGCTTGGCAAGCGACTTGCTCAACCATTCGCTGCGGGCTATCTGTTCGGACGCCTCACTCCCCACGACCCCTGACGGCACGAGGGAAATTTCAACAGGTCCAGTAAAGGTGGCCCGCGCCATTTCTGCCATGACGCCAAGCGAATCGCCCCGACCGGAACCGAAGCCTAATCCGCTACGGCTGTCCTGCCCCGAGTGCAAGGGCATCCTAATGCCGCTTCCGGGAAACTCCGCGGTTAGTGCGCTCGAAAGGCATTTGGAACATGATCACTGGTACCCTTGGCAGCTCGCGCATGATGCTGCGATGAACCAATTCGCACTCCACAAAGCTGTCCCGGGTTAACGCTAACGTCTGAGCAGTATGCAAACTGCCCGCCGTGGCGTTAGCCTCCACCTGGACGAAATTTGAACTTACCCGGCATGTTAGATCAATATCGCTTCGCACGTCACTCGACAATCGGATGCAGGGTATACGTGATATTCTTTGCATGACTTTTCTCGAAGCACGGTGAGCTTACCTCTGCACAGTTCATCATTGTGGGCTCTTGCGGCATGCGTTGCAGCAGCCATTTCTGAAGGATTTATGTCGGGCACCGGAATTAAGGCCCGTTTTGCAGAGCTTCGGCTCCCCAAAGGCGCACCGCGGATATGGGCTTGGTTGGTCATTGGAGGTGCGTATTACGTCCTATTCTTTCTCCTTCTGAGATCTGTCCTGGCTCGCCCGCGCGTACCATTCTGGACTTTGGCCATGCTCACTCTCACAGGAGTTTTGCTGCTCGCAAATGCGAGCTGGAATTGGATTTTCTTCCGCAAGAAGGATCTCTGGTTAAGCTTCGTCTTTTTTGTCCCCTATTTTCTGGTGTCCCTCATGCTTGCGGGAATACTGCATCATCTTCGCAATCCGCTCGCAGGCTGGTACGCCTTCTACCCTGCCTATCTCGTATATGCAACCTGGTGGGGTTACCGCGTTTGGCGCCTCAATAGCGATTCGCTCAATACAGCCAGTGCTGGAGGTAGGCTCCCCTAGCACGATCAAAGGCCCACCAGGCTGCACTGTGCGATTCCGGCAAACTGTCAGCAATCCGCAAGTTATGACAAGGGCTGATAAACGCATACCTTCCATCTTGGTACTAGCCTCCACTTTGGCGGTTTCTCGCTTGACCAGAACCCGGCTGAGTTCCAGTGGAAGAGGCGATGAGTGAAATCATCTGGGGGTGCCGGTTACAATTCTGCGCCGAGGGCTCTTCAAAGAACTAAGATCTTGCCGCGTGGCGACACGATCTTTTGCACACTCTTTGTCCGGGGGCGACTGATCGCCGACAGGACAAGATCTGAGCGACCAAACTGGCCCCTCAAGTGACAGGCATGAATACGGCATATGTAGCTCTGGAAACGCTCCGCGGCGCCCTGGTGGATGTTGTCTTCGGAACGATTTTCTTGTCCATCGGAGCGACTGCGTGCGCCATCGCCGCAATCCGCTGGGGCAGGGGCGTTCGCATCCTCCTATGGCTGGGCATCTGGAGCGGGATGTACGGCGTCCAGACATTGATCCAAATCCCCGTGCTGATTGCGGTCCTTCCGCTCGCTCTCGAATCCGCCATGCCCTACGTGAGAACGGTCGTCATGTACCTCCTCCTGATTTCTGCCTTGTGCGCATGGCGGGAGCTGAGCCTCGGCAAACTCAAGCTACTCCTCCAATTGGAAATCTTCGTCGGTCTGGCGATTGCTCTGGCCGGGATTGGGACGTTCGTCCTTGGGGGGCCAGCCGACAAATGGATGGTGTACAACCATCTGCTTGCAGTTTTTGCGATGCTCGTCCTGTTGGCTGTCGTGCTGGTTCCTAAATTTTCCGGGTTGCTCGTCATAACCAATCATCGCATTCTTGCCGCCGCTACGATCGTCTTTGCCTCAGAGGTCTTATACACCAACTTGTCGAGCGTGGTTCCCTACCGCGTCCTGCCAATGGTGGCCTCGTTCGGTTTCGCTGCTCTCCTGATTTCGTTGGGGTACGTGGCTTTGGAAATACTGTTTACGAACGAGCGCCGCCTGCTTTCCATCGAGACGGAACTCGAAACCGCCCGGCAGATCCAATCTTCCATTCTTCCCGCGAGAGTTCCCGAGCTTGAGGACCTTCGTATCGTTGCTTCTTACCATCCCATGACTGCCGTAGCCGGCGATTTCTACCAATTCATCCGGCCAGACAACGATCATCTGGGAATCCTTGTGGCAGATGTCACGGGACATGGAATCCCGGCCGCGCTCATTTCCTCGATGCTCAAAGTAGCGATGCAGTCCGTTGCTATCCATGCCGACGATCCCGCGCAGGTGCTTGGCGGCATAAATCGCATCCTTTCGACTGAGGCGCCCGGCCAGTTTGCTTCGGCGGCGTATGTTTGGTTTGACACCGAGAACCGCAACGCGCTCTATTCGGCTGCCGGACATCCGCCGCTGCTGTGCTGGCGGAATACGAGGGGCGAACTGCAACGGATTGAAAGTAACGGGCTGTTGTTGGGAGTTGAACCCGACCCTCAATATCCCGTGTGCAGCGTGCCGCTCGAGCCATCCGATCGCTTTCTGCTTTACACCGACGGCGTCACCGAGACGGAAAACGCCGCGGGGGAAGAGTTTGGCGTCCGGCAATTGGAAAGCGTCCTACGCAATAATCGGTTGCAACCGGCATCGGAGCTATCACGTCAAGTTCTCTCCGAACTCCAGAAGTGGCGACCCCCTGAAGTGAACCAGCAGGATGACATTACGCTGATCGTCATCGACGTTCTTTCGCTGGCCCGCAGATCATCCAAACGGCGGTAAATCGTCCTCTGAGTTTCCGGCGCTCAACCCCTTGGCCTATCTTGGGAGGCCTCCAACTAGTCGGTAACGCGGAAGTCGTCCAGCGTTCCAAGATGCTGGCCGCTTCCATGCTGCCGGGCAAAGAAATCTGTCAGGGGATGTCAGTCACGTCGCGGCAAGCGCTGCCGGCTCAAATGGTGGAGTACTTCTTCTAAAAACTGCTTTCGAGAATCTCCCTGCCATTGGCAGGTTGTACGGGACGCGCGTTATCGGGATAGAACCTTGCAAACATCGCGATTTGCGGACCTGAGATTTCAACTGGCGACTTCAACACGTACCACGTTACGCCCTCCGTGCAAGGCGGAGTCGTCAACGAACCGGTGAATGTGTAGTAGTTCTGATCGTTTGGAAGTAGAGCGGCAGGATCCACGGTCACGCCTTCCGGAGCGTATTCCGTTCCATTATGTGGGGGCAGGTTGTTCCACAGTGTCTGAATGAAGGGGTTCTCTCCGCCCGTCTTCATCAGAACCGCCACAACGGCCAGATGGCCGGCCGCGTCTTGATGCACGAGGTGAGCCACGAAATCAAAACGACGGCCGTCAATCATCTCTTCGCTGGGGTTGTGAAAATGAAACTGAACGAGCGAGTATTTCTCTGCGCCAACCGTGATGCCTCCCCCGGATTGGACGTTGATTTGAATTGAGTGGCCATTGTTGATGATCCGCAGTGGCACTGGCTTATATTCAAAGCGGATACGCTGGAGGTCCGCCCTGCGTGTCTGCCGGATATCAATCGGCGACTGCCGGTTGCCTTGTTTGCAAAGCGCGAAACCCGGTTCGAGGTCACCCCAATCTGCAGGCCCGCCCGGCCCGGCATAGCTCCAGTGGGGATGAGTGGTTGCCTGTTCCTGCGCTGCGACATAAGGGAAGATGCCCAGAGCCACAGCGACAAAAATCAGGAGGGCGATTCTCTGCAGGCGAATCATGGGCTTCCGCCCGGTTTCGCGAGTTGAACAGGCGCTGGATGACTGCGGCGGTTCCGCCTGTTCTTCCGAATTGCAAGCAACTGCCCGGCTCATGATTTATCCTCCTCGTCCAACCTTGAAATCAGCAGCGGCAGCCCTATCGGCGATTCGATTCATTCAGGAACGTAATATTAAGTCCGTCAGATTCACCTGCAACTGGGAGAACTACTAGCGTAAGGTTTCGAGACATCGAAGCGTTGTAATACTGCGTTGCGATCGTCTCCCGATTTGCACCGACCACGTCCTCGACGCGTCACTTGTGCCAGGAACTTGCTCACAACGATTTCTTGATTTTAAAGCACTTAACGGCAAGTTCCGGGAGGGCCGGCAATCCGGAAATTATGGGTTAATCCCGGTAAACACGCAAACCGCCCGTTGCGTACTCGGGAGCGATATATCCTGTTAACCCTGCCGGCTTGATTGGGCGCTTGCAGCAGGGCAAGCTGGGGCATGGACATTAACTGTCCCGAGTGCCATAACACCTTTTCCGTCCCTCAGAAGTACGCATACCATGCGGGCTTTGGGAATGTAGGGTTCCTGTATTGCGAAGCTTGCCCCAACCTGGTCGTTTTTAGCTCGTTCGACCCTCGTTACACCAGGATAGCTGGCGAAGTACATCCTTGGATGTTGAATTTCATCAAGAAGTGGAAAGTAGAAGGTGCTCTAATGCCTTGTCCGTGTGGTGGCCGTTTTCGGTTCGCAGCGAAGCCACGCTGCCCGCTATGCAACGAGCCGGTTCCCGCCATCTTGCCGGATGCGATTCACTTCATAGAGACAGGAGAGCGCTTTGATGGTGATACACACCCAATTTGGAAGTCGTAGAAGCCGTGGCCGCCTCTCGGCTTGCTCTTGATTCAGTGAGGCTATCTTCTTTCCCCTTGGGTGCTAGCTTCCACTTCTCCGGTTTCCCGACATCCATGATAGGTCTGTGTCAAGAGGCAAAAAGCTCTCCCAACGCGCTCGTGAGAAGTGCGGTGTAAGCTCTTTCTGGGTTCAGCGCGTCGTGTTGGCCTCTCGGCCGCGGTTTCTATTCGTGAATAGAACCAGACATCCATTGGCTGGCGCAGCTCGTCTGGCTGCCCAACAAGATTGAGTTTGTGTTTTCCTGCCAGTCTGGAAACAAATCAACGGGAGCGTCGGGAGCTCATGCCCTCGCGCCCAGTCGGTTTAAAGGCAAGACCTGGCAGGCCGCGCGCTGAAAAAACCTTTATTTCCCAGGCCCGCTTTCAGGCGGCCGTACGAATCTCCAGGTCGATCACTAAGAAATGGGTCTGCCCGCGATCCACGGCCATCAGATACGCCACCAGCTTCCGGGCCACCGCCGGCGTGGCGCGATTGGCATTGCCTTTTTGTTTTTCCCGGTCATATAGCAGCGCCATGGTCGGACTGTAACGCGGAGCCATCTTTGCCGCTTCGATCAGCGTGGTTTGCAGATGCTTGTTGCGCTGCTTCGACAGCGGCGTGCGTTGCACGGTGTTGCCGGAACTTTTCTCGGCGCCGCACAGCCCGCAATAGCTGATGGCTTTCTTGATCGACGAAAATCGCTGCACCTCGCCCACTTCCAGCGCCCAGGTCAGCGCGCCGATCGGCCCGATCCCCGGAATGCTCATCAACCGCTCCACGCGTTCGGTCAGCAAGCGGTCCTGCTGCAGCGAACGAGTCAGAGCGCTCTCCGTTTTCCCCAGGCGGACGACCAACTGGCGACACTGGCGCAGCAACGAGCGCAGCCCCGCATCGATGTCCGGGTTCGTAGCCAGAAGCTCGCGGAAATAACCGGCCTTGTGTAAACGCTGTTTGTTGTAGCTCACGCCGGCTTCCATCAGCAGCGTGCTGATTTTGATTTTCATCTGCGCCATCTGGCGCACCAGCAAGTTCCGGTAGCGCAGGGTGCGCCGCCGTTCGCGAATCGCGCTCGGGGCCATGTACGCCTCCGGCAGAAAATCACAGCGCAGGCAGTCGCAAATCTTGTTGGCGTCGATGCGATCGTTTTTCCTTTTCGCCGCGGCAATGGCCCGCACCATCAAGGGATGGGCCACTTTCAGCCCCGCGGCGTGCGGCTTGAGGTGTCATACCCTGTGCTAAAGTTTGGTGTCATATCATGAATAAGCACAGCTCACCCGCCTACGACGATGAAGACGGAAACTGCAAGAGATGCGGTCATCCCTTCGACCCACACGTGATCTTTGCCAACGACCAAAATGACCTTACCAAAGGTGGAGAGCTGCTTTGCCAGGTTGCAGACTGTGACTGTTTTCAAAAGCTCAGTTTCGATCTCAGCGACGTAGAATGGACCAAGAAGCTCAATTCTCTGCTGAAGCCGCCCTCGTAGCGCCCAAAAAGCGAAGACCCACGACGAATCGGGCGCTACTTCCGAGTTGCCCGTCACCCAGGTGTTTACTGAGATTCATTTACAGAAGTCCACTTAAGGGTAGCCATTCTGTTCGGTAAGTACATTGGCGAGTTATCGCGCGCAGGTGTCAGGCTTCAGAGATCAGGGAACAGAAATCTGGGCTCGCGAGAATACCAATTGACATTCAAGTGAAATCCACTACTATAGGGTTGTGGATAGGCTGGGTACAACCTTTGCGGCTTTGTCTGATCCAACCCGCCGGGCGATGATCGAGCGGCTCTCCCGTGGGCCTGCCTCTGTGCACGGCTTGACGGAACCGTTTGCCCTCTCGCAGCAGATGATTTCAAAACATATTGCTTACCTGGTGCGGGCGCGGATTGTGAGCAAGACGAAGCGTGGACGAGAGAGTATTTGCAAGCTTATGCCAGAGTCAATCAAGGCAGTCAGCGACTGGGCGATCAGCTATCGCCAGTTCTGGGAAGAGAGTTTCGACAAGCTGGATGTGGTTGTGAATCGAATGAAAAAAGCGGAGGTCAGAGATGACAAAAAACACGGTGAGTGAGACGGAGCGGATGGTTGTCACAAGAGTCTTTGATGCTCCACGCGAGTTGGTTTGGAAGGCGTGGACAGACCCGCAATATGTGATGCAGTGGTGGGGGCCGAAGGGATTTACCGCGCCGTTTTGCAAGATGGATTTTCGCGTTGGGGGAAAATCCCTCTGCTGCATGAGATCTCCAGATGGGCAGGAGTTCTGGAATGCGGTTGAATACCACGAGATTGTTCCGCACGAGAAGATCGTTTCCTTGATGTACTTTTCGGATTCGAAGGGAAACAGGATTGATCCTGCGCAGCTAGGAATAGAACATGAGGCCATAGAGGGTGCGTACGACGTGACCCTCTTTGAGGATTTAGGAAACGGCCAGACGAGACTCACCTTCATTGGAAATGAACCCATGGAGAGCGCGAAAAATAGCGGTCAATTAGAGGGCTGGAACCAGATACTCGATAAACTTGCTGCAGTTGTTGCGGGGCTGACCCAGGGGAAATAAGACGCTGAAGCTTTGATGATCGTCATGCGCGAGCAACTGAACGTAACTGAGAGGGCGGGAATGAAAAGGATGAAGGCGGTTCGAAGGGCGGTGAGGCGAGGCTTGCTGGCGGCAGTGGCGCTGGCGGGGATGGTGATCCTGACGCTCGCTGCGGGAAGCGGGACGAAGCCGGCGAACTCGATCGACTTGGTGCTGCGGGAGGCGGTGGAGCAGAAGAAGGCACCGGGGGTGGTGGCGATGGCGTCGCGGGGAGACGAAGTCATTTACCAAGGGGCGTTCGGGATGCGCGACAGCACGAAAGATGTTCCGATGACGCTGGACTCGATTTTCCACATCGCTTCCATGACCAAGTCGGTGACGGCGGTAGCCGTTCTGCAACTCATTGAGAGCGGGCGGGTGAAGCTGGACGAGCCCGCGGCGACCTATCTCCCGGAACTGGCGAAGGTGCAAGTGCTCGAGGAATTCGATCCGGCGACGAAAAAGGCGAAGCTGCGGCCACCGAAGACGCCGCCGACGGTGCGGCAATTGCTGACGCACACTTCGGGGTTTGGCTACGACTTTTTCGATTCGCGGCTGCACGCGTACGTGGCGGCGGGACTGGCTCCCGCGATTACCGGGGATAGCGACGCCTTTCTGAGGGCGCCGCTCATGTTCGATCCGGGAACGCACTGGGAATATGGAATCAGCTACGACTGGCTGGGAGAACTGGTGGAACACGTGAGCGGGGAGACGCTGGAGGATTATTTTCGGCGGCACATCTTCGAGCCGCTGGGGATGACGGACACGTTCTTCAACGTTCCGGCCGAAAAGCAGGCGCGGGTGGTGGCACTTCAACTGCGGCAGGCGGATGGGAGTTTTGTAGAACCGCCGCCGCAGCCGATGAAGCCGGTGAAGTTCTTCAGCGGCGGCGGCGGCCTCTATTCGACGGCAGGGGATTACTTGAAGTTCGAGCGGATGGTGCTGAACGGCGGGACGTTCGGCGGCAAGAGGATTCTGCGGGCGGAGACGGTGGCGGAGATGAGTCACAACCAGATCGGCGAGATGAAGCTCGCGGAGTTGGGGAGCACGATTCCGCAGTTGATCAGGAATCCCGTTCGTTTGCCGGGTTCGCCCGACAAGTTTGGATGGGGATTCGGAATCAACAGCCGGGCGGTGGAAGGCGGGCGCGCGGCGGGGTCGCTGGCATGGGACGGCATCTTCAATACGTTTTTCTGGATCGATGTTTCCGGGAAAACCTGCGGGGTGGTGCTGATGCAGACGCTACCGTTCAGCGACGATGGGGCGCTAGCGGCGGAGGAGGAGTTCGAGCGGGCGCTCTACGCGAGCGCGGCGAGGTGATGCTCTGAGCGATCCGCTCGGTGCGCCTGCCCTCCTCGCGTCCGACGGCTCCCGGGTTACCGTTGGATGACCCAAAAATGTGTAACTTTTGGCTTTCAGGCATATCCTACACGGCGTCCCGGGCTCCGATAGGATTCTATTGCTTTCAGCGACGCAGCATTGCATGACATGGCGGCTTCCCAAGACACGATGGGGCGCAGCATTTCTCGGAGGATGTCCGTTTACATCGGCAAGAGTCTCCGCGGCGTCAACCGCGCCAACGTGAACCATCCTTCCGGTTTTCTTTCCGTGAGTCCATGCGTGTCCATTCATCGGTTTCGCATGATATAGATCGAGGATGAATCGCCGGCATGCTGATTCACGGTCTCTCTGTTCTTCCAGATGGTTCTGTCCATTGGACGGGAACTCCGCTTCCTGCCAAGCTTGACGTTCGTACTTCCCTAGATTCTGAATAACGAAGGGCTTCACACCAGGAATTCCAATTTCAATCCCCACACCTCAACGCTTCCGCCGCAATCGCCAGCGGCTTCCTTCCAGTCTGCTCATCGAAAATGTCTCCGTGAAGCAAAGGCAGGCTATCTCGGGGACCCCGGCCAAGGCTGCGGCTTAGTTGAAACTTGCTTCTCGTCACTTGGCTCGATGGTCGCCTTTCCGGACAAGCGACCTTGGCTCGGGTGATGCCTTCAGGGCTTAGCACTCATCGAGTGCAATTTGAAGCGTGATTTGAAGGATGAGTACCGATAGACGGGCTAACCGCCATCAGCTTCCGAATTGTCGGCAATTCGGAAGTAATTGCCTAAGTCCGGGTAAACGCGCCTACCTCCCAAGTTGGTATCAGTACCGAGCCCTCCGCGCA
>DATIXL010000036.1:0-34407 GCA_035518615.1 Terriglobales bacterium
ATCGGGGTACGGATCGGAAGCGCACCTCGCGCGAGGCTGCTGGATATGCGGTTCCTTCAATTCTTCCCCACGCATGGCCGCGCGGGCGAGAGTCTCTACCTGCGAAGCACCAACATTCGAATAGATCACATCGTTGATCGATACGGCGGGAGCGCTATCGCAGCGGCCCAGGCAGGAGACTTCACGAATCTGCACCTCTGCCGGGCGCGCTGCCGCAAATCGTCGTTCGAGGTCCGCTCGCAATTCACACGCGCCGTTCAAGTGGCAGCTCATGTCTGCGCAAACGCGAACATCGGCGCCCGGCGGAGGCGCCAGACGAAAGTGGGGATAGAAACTGGCCACACCATGAATCTGGTAAAGAGGCGTATGGGTACGGCTGGAAAGGGATTCAAGCTCCGCACGGGGAAGAAATCCGTGGCGAAGCTGGATGGCCCGCAGGTCGTCGAAGATCACGGCGCCTCGCCTTGCACAAAAAAGCGCCGGACGGAGAGAGAAAGGACCGAGCGGCGCAAAGTGGAATTCAAGCCTGTAGCGATACGGCCGCCGGGCGGCCGGATAAACACATCCGAATACTAAATTGGGCGCGCGGGCAAGTAAATGGGAAGCTCTTACGCTTTTGGCGGCATGGAGCGAAAAAGGCAATGGAGAAGCGTTGACTTGGCGCGGGCGCAGAAGCTATAAGCGAAACAGATTCGCGCGATAAAATGCGCGCCAAGCGGCTTGGGCGTGGGCCGAAAACAGATTTCATGGCAAAAACTTCCACACTGTGCGGCGTAAGCGGAACCCTTTGCGCGCTGCTGGCCGCGCCCGTATTAATGAACGCGGGGCAAGTCGCTCCGAGCAAATACATTGGACCGGGGTCGTGTGCGGCGACGAGCTGCCATGGAAGCGTGAAACCGGTCCCGGGAAGCCGCATCCTTCAAAACGAATATTCCACCTGGATTTTGCAGGACAAGCATAGCCGTGCGTATCAAGTGCTCACGAGCGAGGTCGGAGAGCGCATGGCGCGCATCCTGAAGCTCGGAAGCAAAGCCGAAAACGCTCCGAAATGTCTGATGTGCCATGCTCTCTATACAAATCCCGAACAACGCGGCCGGCCGTTCGAAATTTCCGAAGGCGTGTCCTGCGAGAACTGCCACGGTCCGGCTTCCGCGTGGCTTGGCCCGCACACAACGCGCGAGTGGACACACGAGAAATCGGTTGCGGCCGGGATGACGGATACTCGAAACATCATCGTCCGCGCGAAGAAATGTCTCGAGTGCCATCTCGGCACGCGGGAAAAATTCGTGGATCACGAAATGATCGCCGCCGGCCATCCCGATCTTTACTTTGAGCTGGATTCGTTCTCGGCGGTGATGCCGAGACACTGGAATGAGCCGCGTGAATCGGCGCCCAGTGTGCCCGTCGAAAATGGAGAGTGGGCTGGCGTTCGCGATTGGAGCGTCGGGCAAGCCGTGCAACTGAGTGCCGCAATGCAGCGTCTTGTCTGGCGAGCCAAAGGCGAGCGCGGAGACAAAAAAGACGTCTGGCCGGAATATTCCGAACTTTCCTGTTTTGCTTGCCATCACGCGCTGGGCCCGGCGAAAGATAGTTGGAGGCAGGAACACGGTTACGATGACAGACGTCCTGGTGATCCTGCGTGGAACGATTCGCGTTACGCAATTTTTAGGCTGCTGGCCAAACAAATTGATCCGTCGGCCTCACAGAATTTGGAGATGCAGATGCAAATTGTTTCCCGCGAAATGAGCAAGCTGAATCCCGATCGCAATACTGTGGCAACGGCGGCAGAAGCAGCAGCGCCGGTCGCGGAGAAGATTGCGGAGCGTCTTGCAGCGATGCCTTATGACCAGGCGATCTCTCTGGGCATGATGCAAAAGATCGCAGATGACGCGGAAAACATTTCGCTTGCGGACGAGCGCGCAGCGGAACAAGCGGCCATGGCTCTCGATTCGCTGTACATCGCGTACAGCAAGAGTGCTCATCCCGCGAACGCGGAAGAAATGCGCGGTGCGATCAACGCGCTGTTCCAGCAGTTGGAGAATCCTTCCTCTTACAACGCCGACCAATTTGCGGCGGCTCTCAAGAAAATCCGCGGGCTCTTGCCTTAGCTCGTCCTGTCGCTTTCGAAAAGCGCTTTGTCGCGGATTTCCGGTGCGGTGGAATTCGTGTTTGTGCATCGCACGCTCGAAGCCTGACCGTTGTCTACGTGGCGCTCGTTGACCCTGCCGAAAGCTGCGGCTTACGATCAGAGCATGCCCTCCGCTGGTTCAGACAAGTTTCCTCCAGGGCCGCCGCCCGCTCTTCGGGGAGGGCTCTACGGCAGGATGCAGAAATCTCCTCTCGAGTTCTTCATGGAAGTAGCGAAGGACTACGGAGACGTCGCCGGACTCCGCCTGATGAAGTTTCGGACGATTTTCATCAATCATCCGGACTTCATTGAAGATGTCCTTGTGAATCACGCGAGAAAATTCCACAAGGGACGCGTGCTCAAGGCCAACAAGCGGCTTTTTGGCGAAGGCCTGCTAACCAGCGAAGGAAACTTCTGGCTTCGGCAGCGACGGCTGGCGCAACCCGCGTTTCACCGTGTTCGAATCGCTGCTTATGCAGAGACCATGGTGCGGTACGCGGAGCGCGCAATGAAAGATTGGCGATCCGGGGACACGCGGGATATTCACGAGGAGATGATGCAGTTGACGCTGCAAGTCGTCGGCAAAACATTATTCGACGCGGACGTGGCGGGTGACGCGCGGGAAGTGGGACGCACGCTGGATGTGCTGATGCGGCTCGGCGCAAACTTCGGACGCAGCATCCTTGTGCCTTTGTGGCTGCCGACGCCGAGAAACATTCGCGCAACATTGGGAATTCGGCGTCTCGAAAAAATCATTTTCAGAATCATTTCCGAACGCCGCGAGAGCGGCCGCGACGCCGGTGATCTGCTCTCCATGATGCTTGCCGCCCAGGATGAGGATGGCTCTCGCATGACGGATCAACAATTGCGCGACGAATCCATCACCATTTTCCTCGCCGGACACGAAACCACGGCAAACCTGCTTTCCTGGACCTGGCGGCTATTAGCCCAAAATCCCGCGGTCGAGAAGAAACTTCATGAGGAGTTGGACGGCATACTCGGAGGCAGGGCGCCCGGGCTGGAAGATCTTCCGAGACTCGAGTACATGAACAATTTGCTCACCGAATCCTTGCGCCTTTATCCTCCGGCGTGGGGAATGGCGAGGCTGACGATCGAAGAACACGAAATCGCGGGCTATCCTCTTCATCCCGGAATGGGAGTCGCCTTTGTGCAATGGGTGGTCCACCGCGATCTGAGATGGTACGACGCGCCCGAGGAATTTCGTCCTGAGCGCTGGGCAGACGGGCTGGCCAAAAGAATTCCTCGCTTCGCGTATTTTCCATTTGGAGGAGGGCCGCGTCAGTGCATCGGAAACACTTTTGCGCTGATGGAGGCTTCGCTGATTCTGGCGACAATCGCGCAGCGATTTCAGTTCCGGCTTATTCCCGGACATCAAGTGACTCCGCTTGCTTCCATCACGCTTCGGCCGCGAAATGGAATCCGCGTCACTCTGCAGTCGCGCAAATAGCTTGGAGTTTTGAAGACGAACAATTGAATCGCTAGCGGTTGGCTTGGAGCTGGCCGAGTTCGCTGCGAGTCTGAATGACGCGGAGAATCGAGTCGCGCGTGATCATGCCAACGATTTGCGCGGAACCATCGCCGCTGCCGCTGACCACGGGCATTTGATTGACGTCCGCGGAGAGCAGGCGTTCGAGGAGTCCCAGGAGCGGTTCCTCCGGATGCGCCCAAAGTATTTTGTCGCGCGGAATCATCACCGCTTGCACCGAGGTATGCGCCCATTCTTCTTTCGGAACCGAATTGAGCGCGTGAACGTTCATCATGCCAACAAGGCGATCATCCGTGAGCACCAGATGACAGCGGCGCCCCGTGCGAAGCACATCGGAAGCGTAGTCTTCGAGCGTGTTGCTGCCGGAAACGGTTGGAACTTCATGGCTCATCACGTCGAACGCTCGGAGCCCGGAGAGCGTTTCACGGATGGCCACCTGCGCCACGCTTTCCTGCGCGGCGTTCAAGAGAAACCAGCCTATGAATGCGGTCCAAATGCCGGTGATCAGATAACCCTTCATGGTGAAAGCCATAAACGCCCCGAGGAGGATCATGCCGTAGGCGACGAGGCGTCCGCTCGTACCGGCAACATGCGTGGCCTTGACGTAGCTTTTTGTGTAACCCCAGACAATGGCACGAAAAATTCGCCCGCCGTCCAAAGGGAAACCCGGCAGAAGATTGAAAACGGCCAAGAGTCCATTGGCTTGCCACAACAAGATCGCGAAAGCTCCCACTGTGGTTTCCGGCGAAAAGAAGAGCGTGAGGACAAAGAAAACGCCGGCAAGAAAACCGCTCGCGATGGGGCCGGCCACCGCGATGTTGAATTCCTGAATTGCTTTTGAAGGTTCACGTTCGATATGAGCGACGCCGCCGAAGATGAAAAGTGTGATGGAAACGACGCGGATTTTGTAATGCTGGGCGACGACGCTGTGGGATAGTTCGTGGAAAACGACGGAGCCGAAAAAAAGCAGGCTGGTCAGGATGCCGACGACCCACTGCTGCACAGTTGACCAATGCGGATGCAGCGCGGTGAACTGCATGCCCAGCGTAAAAGTGAAGAGAGCAAAAATAATCACCCAACTGGGATGCAGAAAGATGGGAATCCCAATAATTTTGCCGATGCGAAGTCCGCTTCTGCTCACCATAGCTCTGATCTTCACCCACTTCTACACTACCGTGAAATCATGCGGCGCGCCAATGCCAAGACCCTGAAGTTCGCGCGCAATCGAGGGCGATTCAAGAAGTTCCGAGTTTCGAGAAACGCATTTTCTGAAGATTGGCAGAATCGGCGGCTTCCGGCTGGCGGAGACTACGGCAGGCAAAGAGGGGGTCGAGGACTTTTCCTTGCAGAATTATGACCAACGGTCATATATGACCGCGGGTCATATCTGACTTCCGGTCACCATTAAACACCAGTTATCTCAACCATTTACGCGGCACCTGGCGGGCCAGCGTGCGACCGCACGGGCGCGTCCCCCGGAACACGGCGTGGCCAACCGACCACAAACTGACGGGTGCCGTACGCAACTAACCCAAGTAAATTCAATGCCTTAGGAATGGAATGCGAGGTGCCACCCGGTTCACCGCACGACAGGAGGGGCACATGGAGACGATGGCTCATTTTGCGGGGTTGCTGTTCACGACGGTGTTTGCCGTAGCTGCAGCAGGGGCGATGGACTGGCTGCTCCTGAAAGTGATGTTCCATCTAATGAAGCCCGCGACTGCAAGGCGTCCCCTGGTGCGCCGTTCAGAGATCGTGAACGCCACACGGGAGCTGGCGCAGCATTTTACGCCGCAGCCAAAAATGTGAGAACCGCCGGGACAAAAGCGGAGGAAAAAACCATGCTCACTCTGAGAAGCCTACTGATTCTGGCAGGACTGGTTCTTTTTGGAAGCACGGGAGCTTTGCTAGGGTACGACGTTTATCTCTCGGCGCAGTTGCGGCGGCTGCTGGATGGATCGCTTTTGAAAAAAGCATCCGTCAGCGACGCCAAAGCGAGAAAGAGCGTGCCGCCGCGCCGGCTCATCCTGGTGGCGCGCGGCGCAGAACGGGGAGTCCGGCGATAGTGGCGGGGAAAACAGATGAAACGTGCGGCGGAGGAGTTTGCAATCGAAAAGAGAGGCAGACGGGAAGAGATTCCCGTCCAACCGGCGCCAGCCAAAACCCCTGCGGGCGGCATGGCGCGGGGCTGGCGGGGGAGGGTGAAGCACACGACGGCAGGCACCGCCGCGCTTTGCCGGGTCGCGAAAAGTGCAGGCGCTGGAAACTTCGAGCGCCATCGAAAGCGCTTGCACGGCATCACGCTCCCCCGCCAGCTCCGCGGATGTGCCGCCCGGCCGGCGCCAAGCGCTGCAGATCGAAACAGAGATCGGAGGACCAATGAAAATGAGACGTGAAAGAGCCGGCTGTCTCGCTGAAGAACCGAAGAAGATGGTTCCTTTTGCGGCCGGCGTTCTGGCGGTTCTCGTGGTTTTTTTGGTGCCGGCAAAACTAAGCGGGGCGCCGCACGAAGAACGAATCACGCAGAACCGGACTATTGACCGAGCGGCGATCGAGAATTTGCAGCGCTGGGTGAGCAGCGGGCACGAAGCATGGTGCAAGAACGCGGCCGCGGTCGCCTCCGACCAGTTGCGGAGGATTGCGCCTGATTACTCAAGCGAGCAAAACGAACTGGTAGTTCTGCCGCTCGAGGCGCAAACGGCATCCGGGAGGAAGCGGGTATTCACGTGGACTCCGCTCGACGGACGGGCGACCTATCGCGTCACGGTGGAACGTTTCGCGTGGCTGTTGCCGCTTGCGGGCAAGCGCGACGCCATCGTGTGGGTGCCCACGCGCACCGAGATCATCGCGCATGAATGAATTTCCCCGGTACGAAGGGGAATGGACCGGGGCGCCCGCGGCAAATTCAGGGCTGAAGCGCGGTGCGCCCCGCGACTCCGAATCTGGCCATGCTATGATCAGGATGCCCCCGTGTCTAACCGACGAATTGGCAAGATCTTTCTCGCCGCCCTTCCGGCGCTACTCCTTACCGCCGCACAGCAAGCGCAAGCCGATGGATTGGACAACGCAGTGCGTTCTCTGGCGCGGAAGGCGCTACCTCTGAAGTCCGCGGATTCGGCGGATTGTGTGGACTGGCAGAACCACACGGCGGTTTCGGACGCGCGGTCCGCGCAACTGCGAGCTTTGTTTCTCTCCGAGGCGGGAATTGCGCCGACTACACCCGCCGCAAGCCAGGGGAAGTGCGCACTCAAGGTGACGGTTGAGCCCACACCCACGGAGATTGTCATTGTCGCGCAGACTCTATCCGGGACAGGGGATCGTGTCTTTCTGGTGGAAGCTTCTCGAGAGGAGGCGCCCGCGGCTGACGGTACGGGCGCGCCGATTGAGATGGAGAAAGAACTTCTTTTGCAGGGAGAGCCACGCATCCTGGATGCAGTCGAACTCAAGGATTCAACAGGAGATGGAGGCAGCCTGGTTGTGCTTACGCGAGACGCAGTGTCGTTTTACCGTTCGCAAGCGAGTGTCTGGAACTTAACGCGAGTTCTAGCCTTGCCGCGCGGCGGAGAACCGCAACGCGATCCACGAGGAGAGTTAAGGCTTGTTCAGGGGGATGCCGACGCGCTCCAAATCAATCTTCCCGGACGAGTTTGCCGAGCCAACATCGGTGCGAGTGGCCCCATCGATTGCGTACCCCACGTGGATTCCTGGCGAGGAGAGATTCTGCCTGTGACTTGCGATGGCGTATCGGAGGGCTTGGGCAGCGATGGAGGAGACTGGAGCCAGCTGGACCGGGTCCAGCTGATGAACCCGCTCCTGCCCGAGACACAGACTCCGGTGGCGGGAGTGAGTGTGCCGGGGCCGGTGCTCTCGTTGGCCACCGGAAATACTGCGAACGTTTTTACGGCAACGGTATTCAACCTTGCGACGGGGAATTATGAGGTTTACAGGGTCACGCTGGGTTGCAGGAACTGAAATCCTGGCGCTGCTGCTTGCCGCAGAGTGCGCCATCAATTGGATGGCCGCCGCATCCACGCGGCCGGAGTACGGGGGCACGCTGCGCGTGGAACTGAGCGCGCGTGAAGTGAATTTTGACCCGCGACAATGGAGAGATGGGAGCACGCAGTCAGGAGAAAGCGAAACGATCGCGGAGCTCATGTACGACCGGCTGATTGCGCTGGATAACTATGGGAGATTTCAACCGCGGCTGGCGACGGATTGGAACCATGACACGTCCTTCAAGCGTTGGCAATTCACGATCCGGAGCGGCGTGAAATTTTCCGATGGATCGCTACTCGCGCCCGCGGACGTAGCTGCCGCGCTCCAGCCACTCTTGCCGAGAGAATCGCAAGTGACCGCCGCGGGCGACAGCGTGATGTTCCAGTCCGTGTCGCCGATGCCAGATTTGCTGGAGCTCCTCGCTTCCGGGAAATTTTTTGTTTACCGGGTGGAAGCGGATGGAACGCTGCTTGGCACAGGCCCATTCACTCTTGCTGGGACGGCGAGTGACGTTGATTCCGAGGATTCGCCCGGAACAGGACAGCCAAGACCGCGTAAGCTGCGCTTCCAAGCGTCGGAGCAGTGCTGGGCGGGAAGGCCGTTCGTGAACGCGATTGAGATTACGCTGGGTGTGCCGCCCCTTCGCGGACTGTTTGACGTGCAGCTCGGCAAAGCGGATCTCGCGCTGCTCACACCGGACACTGTTCGCCGCGCGCAGCAATCAAATTTGCGGGTGTGGAGCTCATTCCCTTTGACGCTGTATGCGCTGCAATTCGAGGAGCCGAAAAAGCAACATTCCGACGAGAAGCTGCGCGAAGCCGTGTCGCTTTCTCTCGACCGTGCGACCATGGCCGGCGTATTGCTGCAGAAGCAAGCGGAACCGGCGGGCGCGCTACTACCCCAATGGCTCTCGGGATATGCTTTTCTCTTCGGCATGGAAACAAATCTGGAACGAGCGCACGAGTTGCGAAGCGCACTGCCCGCGGGAAGCGCCGGTGCAGCCATGCCGCTGAGGCTCCAGGTCAGCACTCCGGGCGACCTGGCGAAACTCTTGGGGGAGCGTGTGGTAGTGAACGCGCGCCAAGCGGGACTTACCATGCAGCTGATCATGCAACTGGCGATGCGCCCGCTGAGCGACGAAGGACATCCAGCCAGCGCAAATGAAAAATCAACCGAGGACGATGTATCCGTGCGCTTGCTCGCGTGGAGGTACAGCTTGCTTTCGCCACGCATTGAATTGGATGCGATGATAGATTCATTGCATCTCGAAAGCGGCGCAGCTCCCGAAGCCGGGAAGGGCGCCGGACAGCTTTATGGGCAAGAGCGAGCGTTGCTTGAGGAAAAGGAGATTATTCCGTTGGTCTGCCTGCCCGATTACGTTGCCCTGAGTCCGGCGGTGCGGGACTGGCTGCCGACTTCGTGGGGCGAATGGAACCTGGCGGACGTGTGGCTCGAACGGGGAGAGAAAACCGTGACGAATCCTCCGCAGGCCATGGCCACGAACAATTTTTCCGGAGCACATCCATGAGCTTCCGAACAAAGGTTTTGATGATTGTCGTGATCACGGTGATTGCGTCGGTCTCGGTGGTGGCATACGGCGTGACGTATTACACGCGAACGGCGTTCGAGGAGATGGACCAGCAGCGGACGAACGCGCTTGTGGCGCAGTTCAAGAAGGAGTTCGAACAACAGGGGAAAGAAGTGGCGCGGCAGGTGGAGAACATCGCGAACTCCGAGGCGACTCTGCGGATGGCACTCGATCTGGCGCGGCCAAACGCGGATCAATCGCTGTATGTGCACGATGCAACGGGAGCGGCGCAGGATCATGGACTCGACTACGTCGAGTTCGTGAGTTCTGATGGGACCATCGTTTCTTCGGCGCAGTATCCGGCGCGCGTGGGTTACAAAAACGAGTGGGTGACGGCCCAAACGGATTGGCATGCCACTCCGGCTTTCCTGATGCGCGAAGAACTGCCCGACCGAGTCGAGCTTTCGCTCACGGTGGTGCGAACTCTCCCCGTGACGGACAAGAACCTGTACGTGATCGGAGGGAAGCGGCTGGACCAGGAATTTCTGCAATCGCTTGTTTTGCCGGACGGGATGCGAGCGCTGCTATACCGCAATCTTGACCCCGGCTACAACCCGGCGTCGCTCTCGGACAAAGACGGGCCCCTGGCAACGGCGGAACGATTCGAGCCGCTCATCGAACAGATGCAGAAGGATCCGAGGCCGCTGGTGAAGACCATCCAGTGGTCGAGCGATCCGGCAAGCGCGGAGACGTTTCACACGATTCCGCTACTGAGCCGGAAGAACGATCTACTCGGTGTACTGCTGGTGGGCAGTTCGCGGCGTGAACTAGTGCTCCTGATGCGGCACATTGTCTGGACTTCCGCGGCCGTGGCGGGAGCGGCGCTGCTGATCGGATTGCTGCTCACAATGTGGATTTCCGCGCGCATCACGAAACCGATCGAGGAACTGGCCGAAGGGGCGCGGGACGTGGCGGGCGGCCACTGGGATACGCGAATCGATCTGAAGGGCCGCGACGAGGTGGGGCAGCTCGCTTCGGCGTTCAACAACATGACGCAGACGCTCGCGGCGCAGAAGGAGCGTCTCGTCCAGACGGAGCGGGTGGCCGCGTGGAGAGAACTCGCAAGGCGGCTGGCGCACGAACTGCGAAATCCGTTATTCCCGCTGCAGATCACCGTGGAAAACATGCAGCGCGCGAAGAAGCTGGGAGCGGAACAGTTCCTGGAAGTTTTCAACGAGTCCACGGCGACGCTGAAGGCGGAACTTGCGAATCTAAACTCCATCGTCGGAAGATTCAGCGATTTTTCAAAAATGCCGGCGCCGCAATTTTCACGGGTGAACCTGAACGAAGCGATTCGAAACGCGATCCGACTGTTCGAACCGCAATTCCACGAAGTAGGGAAACCTACGATCACGCCTGAACTTTTTCTGGCTGAGGATTTGCCGGAAATTGACGCCGATCCCGACCTGCTGCACAAAGCGTTTCAGAACCTGGTGCTGAATGCGCTGGATGCGATGCCCGCCGGAGGCACATTGACCTTGCGGACGTCGGCGCTGCCCGGAGCGGTGGGGATTGAAGTTACCGATACGGGCAAAGGGCTGACTCCCGAGGAATGCTCCAGACTTTTTACGCCGTACTACACGACAAAACAACTGGGCACCGGGCTGGGGCTAGCGATCGTGCAGTCCGTGGTCAGCGACCATCACGGCACCATCTCCGTGAAAAGCGAACAGGAACAAGGCACGACATTCCGCATCGAACTTCCGCAGCGCCAGAGCGGCGGAGCGGTGAAACCGGCCAGTGGGACACCCGAAGAAAAAAAGGCCTCGCAAGCCGCCGCTGCGGCTGCTACCGACTGAACCGCGAGAGGCGAAAATCCCTTGCCAAAGAAAGCGCATCTTTTGCTCGTGGACGACGAAGCCAACACACTGGCTTCGCTTTCTCGCGCCTTCCGGCTGGCGGGCCATGAAGCTACGGTTTGCGACAATGCCACGCGCGCCAGCGAACTGCTGCGCAGCGAGAGCTTCGACCTCATTTTTTCGGACGTAGTGATGCCGGGAAAGAGCGGGATTGAATTTCTTGAGGAATTGAGAAACGCAGGGGTCAGAACGCCGGTCATCCTGATTTCCGGACAAGCGAACATCGAGATGGCGGTACGCGCGACGAAGCTGGGTGCGCTGGACTTTCTGGAAAAACCACTTTCAACAGACAAATTGCTGGTGACGGTGGAAAATGCGCTGCGAATATCGCGCCTCGAAGACGAAAACCGCGAGTTGAAGCGGCGGCTGGGGAAGAACAAGCTGGTCGGGTCCGGACCCGCCATGGCGAAACTTCTGGCGCAGATCGAACGCGTGGCGGCGAGCGAGACGCGCGTGTGCATTTTTGGAGAGACGGGAACAGGAAAAGAGCTTGTGGCGCGGGCGATTCACGAGAAATCCCCGCGGCACGAGGCGGCGTTCATCACGTTGAACTGCGCCGCAGTTCCCGCGGAGCTGATCGAATCGGAGCTTTTCGGGCACGAAAAAGGCGCGTTCACCGGGGCGGGAGCGCGGCACCTGGGAAAATTCGAGCAGGCGGATGGCGGCACGCTTTTTTTGGATGAAATTGGGGATATGCCGGTGGCGATGCAGGCAAAACTGTTGCGCGTGCTGGAAGAGAACGAGGTGGAACGCGTGGGCGGGGACAAGCCGGTGAAAGTGAACGTGCGGGTATTGGTGGCGACGCACCGGAATCTGGAAGATCTGGTGAAGCAGAATGCGTTCCGGCGCGATCTTTTCCATCGCATTTTCGTATTTCCTCTCGTTTTGCCGCCGCTGCGGGAGCGGCAGGAAGATTTTTCCGAATTGGTGGGGCATTTTGCCGGACAAGTGGCAGCGCAGAATGGGTGGAAGGAAAAGGTTTTTGAGAGCGACGCCGTGGAAGCATTAAAGCGCTACTCGTGGCCCGGGAACCTCCGGGAACTGAGGAACGTGGTGGAACGGCTTGTGCTGCTGGCGGGCGATGAGATGATTACCGCGGATGAGGTGCGGCTGGCGTTGCCCGTGGACGATGGGGGAACGGGAGGGGCCACAAGACTTGCCGGAGGGGCGGAAAGTTCCGGTACGCTTGCGGAACGCACGGAGGCATTTGAGAAGCAGGTGTTGCTTGAGGAAATTCGCCGCCAGAATTTTCATATGACCAACGTGGCGCGGTCATTGGGCCTGGAACGAAGCCATCTCTACAAAAAGTGCCAGCAACTGGGAATTGACCTGCAATCGCTGCGAAAGCCGGAATAGGAATGGATACGAGTCCCTGGCTGATTGAGGCGCCCGCGCTGATCGCTGCCGCCGCCGGAGTAGCCGCCTATGGCGCGGCTTATCCTCGCGCGCAATTATTCGGGAGCACAATTTGCCGGACGAATGCGGCGAGGAAACTGGCGATCACGTTTGATGATGGACCTAATCCCGCGATCACGCCGAGGCTGCTTGATCTGCTGGACAGGCATCAGGCGCGAGCCACGTTCTTTTTGATCGGGCGATTTGCGAAAGCGTGCCCGGAACTGGCGCGAGAAATTGCGGCGCGCGGGCATGAAGTGGGAAATCACACGCACACGCACCCGAATTTGTTCTGGTGTCCGCCGAAACAGATCGAGAGCGAATTTTCCCGGTGCAGCGAAACCATCGGTGAAACGCTGGGTAAAAGACCCGAATGGTTCCGGCCGCCGTACGGCTTTCGGAATCCGTGGGTGGTGCCGAAGGCGAGAAGGCTCGGGATGAAGACGGTGATGTGGACGCTGATCCCCGGAGACTGGCGCGAGAAGCCCGCGGAATGGCTGATTCGCCGCATGGAACCGATTGCGAAGCGAAAGGTGGAAAATCAGAGCGTGAAGACCGGCACAGGAGATGTGCTTTGCCTGCACGACGGCGGTTATCGCGGATTGAATGCCGATCGGACACGAACTCTCGAGGCCCTTGAATACTGGCTGCCCCGTTGGAGCGAGCTGGGCCTGGAATTTGCTACAATTTCAGAAGCGGCGGGTGCAGCCGCTTCATAGACATGGAACAACGAGCGTTTTATACGGAAAAAGAAGAATCCAAGCCGCAAAAACTTGTGTGCCCAAGTTGCCGAAATGAATTTACCGCCGCGATTCGATGGAAGGTTTGCATGAAGCGGAAAGAGCTGCCGCGGGGTGCGAGCAGCGAGGACAGAACCAAGTTTGCGAAGGCGACTTCCTACATGGTTCGGCTGGACGACCTGGTGGCGTGCCATAAGTGCCGGAAGCGAATCGAACTGACCGGGCAATCCACGGTGCTCATCAACGACGCGTTAGGGGATCGCAACGTCGATCCAGAAAATTTTGGCAACCGGTAATAGGCGCCGGGGATGCACAACCGGTTTCTCACCTAGATTTCCGGGTACATGTCAAAGAAAGCTTCGACTGATTGCTGAAAGGTCTTTTCGATTTCTTCCTTCGAGCCTTCGATTAGGTGCATGGTGACGCGGGCGGATTTGCCGTTCTTGAGGACCACGGTTGCATCCCGTACCTCTCCGAGGTCTTCTTCCGGCAACAATCGCATGCCGTAGACGAGCGCGAGTTTCGCCATTTTGCACCCCCCAAGGTTTCCGATGCTTTTTCAGCTGCGTGCATCCAGTAGTCAAAGCCGCCAAACGCGAACAGAAATTTGTCCTTCGTCCCGAGGAAGCACCGCACGGGAAAAGGCTCCCGGCGCTATACTCATGCATCCGGACGAGCCACAGACCGCATCACAGGGCAGGGCGGAGGACAACAATGCTTGATGCGCGCGGCGGAATTCTAACACGCAATATTTGCCTGCTGGGGGGATTACTGATGGCGAGCGGAGTTCTGGCGCAAGAGCCAGTGGGACCGCAAACCTCGGCGCCTCCTCCGGTTGCGCCCCTGCAAAAGGCTGCATCAGAGGCGCCGCACCAGCACATCCTGGTTCCTGCGGGAACACGGCTTGCGGTTGTTTTGGAAAATGGGATTTCGACGCGAAGCGCGAAGGTGGGAGATTCGCTGTACTTTCATACGGCGTTTCCGGTGACGGAGAACAACCGGATCGTGATTCCTGTCGGATCGTATTTACGCGGCTCGCTGCTGGAGAGCAAGCGGCCGGGACGGGTGAAGGGCAAAGGAGAATTCAGGCTCAGGCTGGAAACGCTGATCTTTCCAAACGGCTACACCGTGAATCTTCTGGCGGTGCCGAGAAGCGCGGATACCGGAGGGAAGGAAACGACCGATTCGGAAGGGAAAGTCACCGGGGCCGGAGGGAAGGGAAAGGACGTTGGCACAGTGGCCACAACGACCGCGACCGGGGCGGGGATAGGAGCGATTGCGGGAGGCGGTAAAGGCGCTGGAATTGGAGCAGGAATCGGGGGGCTCATAGGTCTTGGCGCTATCCTGTTGACTCGCGGTCCGGAGGCGGAATTGCCGCGCGGAAGCACTCTCGATATCGTGCTCGAGAGGGACCTGCCGCTTGATGCGAGCATGGTACAGTTTACGAACACTGGCCAGGAGCAGCCAATCACGCCGCCTATGCGGCCTCAGTGATGGCTCGGCGGGAAGCAATCGGGTTTGCACCCTAATCCGATGAAGCTGATGCGCCAGCATGAGCCGACGCGATTCCCTGAAAACGAAGAGGGCTGAAGCGCTGGCAATCGAGAGTCGTACTTTTTTCTGTGATCCACTCACGAATCAATTTTGCCGTGATGGGCGTCAGCAGAACACCGCTGCGAAAATGGCCGGTGGCGAAGAAAAGGCCTTCCACATCAACCGGTCCGAGAATCGGCAGATGATCCGGGGAGTCCGGCCGCAGCCCAGCCCAGGATTCCTCGATTCGCGCGTCCTTGAGTGCGGGTGCAAGTTCCGTCGCGGCTGCGCTGAGCTTCGAGACACCTCCGAGAGTAACCGTCTTCTCAAAACCGACATATTCAACCGTGGCTCCCGCCAGAATGCGGCCGTCATTTCTCGGGACGAGGTAGATATTTTCGGACCAAAGAACCCGCTCGATCGGCACCCCTTCACAGCGTAGCGATAGCATCTGCCCTTTTGCCGGGCGAACCGGCGCGTATTTTGAAACCCCAGCGATTCCCGCGGAGAAACTGCCCGAAGCAACTACCGTAAACCGCGCAGCAAATTTCTCGGCGCCGGCGACTAGCCCGAAGCAGCGCTGGCCCTCGCGCCAGATCGCGTCCACGCGAGTCCCGGAAAGAATTTTGACGCCGGAGCGTTGCGCGCACTCAAGCACCGCCTGGGTCAAACAACGATTGTCCACAGACGCTTCCGCAGGCCGGAGAACAGCGGCTTCGACGTCCGGGCTCAAAGCCGGTTCCAATTCACGGGCTTCGGAGCCGCTGATGGGCTCTGCTTGAAGTCCCAGCCCATGATGCAAAGCGATAATCGTATTCAATTCTTCGCGGGCGGTGCGAGAGACGATTGCCTGCAGAGTGCCCTTCGGGCGGAATCCCGTGCCGCGCCCAGAGAGTTCCTCCACCGTTTCGATGAAGGAGGGATATAACGCCATGCTGGCCTTTCCCAGGGGGACAAGCGGAAGCATAGCGGGACTTTCCGGAGCGGGAGAGAGTATTCCGGCGCTGGCTCCAGAAGCTTCTTTGCCGGGCTCCTGTCGGTCGAAAAGTCCGACGTCGAGGCCTGCGCGGGCCAGCTCCAGGGCAATGGCTCCGCCGATCAGACCGGCTCCGGCGATGGCCACATCAAACGTTCGCATGCGCTCATTCTAACCGATGTGAGGGAGCTTAGGGGCGCGTCCGAGCAGGACGAGAAGTGAGCGATGCAAAGGGAAGTTACCGGGAATTGAGGAGTTCCTGGGAAAGGAGTTTCGCTTTTTTCGCGAGATTGCTCGCGCGAGTCCAATCGCGCTCGCTGGCGGCGTCGCGCGATTGCGCAATGAAGCTGCTGACCTTGGAAGCGATGTCGGATTGCGCTGCACTGAGAGCGCGTCTGCGGGCCGTCTGCAAGTTTCGTTCGGCGATGCCGAGGCTCTCGCTGGTCTGCTGTTGCGCTTCGGCAAGCTCCTCGGGCGTGAATTGAGGGACCAGAAGGGGAGTACGGTCGCTGCGATCGAGATCCGAATCGGCGGTCTGGGAAATCGTGCGAGGACGCGATGGCTCACGCCGGGGGCCTTCGAGAGGTGTCGGCGGTGATGGAAGCTCTAACCTGAGATCGGGAGCCAAATCCGGCGTTAGCGGGGCAGGAGGGAGGTTGCCGGCCAGGACGGGCCGAACCTGAATGGCGGTGGCCCACGGAAATGCGCGAGACCTGCTTGCCGCACAGCCTGAGAGGGCCAGCACCGGTACGCATAGAATGCCGAATGCCCGCCACCGCAAATTCGAAAGGCGACGGCGATTGGGGTGATAAAGAGACCGGGTCATGTCTAGGCCGCGAGCGGCAGCTCGATACGGAAGGTCGTGCCGCGGCCCACCTCCGAGGTAAAGTCTATCGAACCGTTATGGAGCTGAACAATCCGGAAGGTGCTGGCCAAGCCGATGCCGCTACCGCCCGGCCGGGTGGTGAAGAAAAGTTGGAAGATCTTTTGCTGATTTTCCGCCGGAATGCCTTTCCCCGTATCGGCAACGGAAATCTCCGCCATGTCTCCCTTGCGATTGAGCATCAGACGCAACTGACCTCCGTTCGGCATGGCGTCCACCGCGTTCAGGACAAGATTCAGGACCGCTTGACGCAGAAGGCCGCGGTCGGCGAAAACCTCCGGAACATCTGCGATCAGATTTTGGGAGACTTCAACGTTGGCCTGTTGCAGCTGGGGCAAAGCGACTGCGAGAACATCGCGCAGTAGGAACGCCAGGTTGGTGGCCTCCAACCGGATTTCCATGGGGCGCGTGAAATCGAGAAATCGCTTTACCACGGCGTCCAGGCGATCAATCTCGCTGTCCAGAACCTGAACGGCCTGACGAGCTCCGGTATCGCCGTCGCGCGGAAGGGATTCCTTCAGGTTTTCGAGCCACAGTCGCATCGAATTCAACGGATTTTTCACTTCGTGAGCGACGCCAGCGGTAATGCGTCCAAGAGCGGCCAGACGTTCGCTCACCTGAAGTTGTGTATTGATGCTCTCAAGGGAGTCCAGATCCCGCAGAGTCACGAGAGCACCGATACGCTCACCGTCCTCCTGAATGACTTGGACGCTGACGCCCACCCGACGAGAGCCCTGGGGTGTCTCCAACTCTGTCTCCGAGGTGATCTCCCCGAGTTCATCGCCCTCAAAATGCAGAGTCTGACGCAATGGGTGGTCGGAAGGAAATATTTCCGTGACGCGACGCCCGAGGAAATGTCCCGCCGGCGCGCCGAGGAATTTCTCCGCGGCGGGGCTGACCATAACGGCGCGAGCGTCTCTGGTGAAGAGCAACAAGCCGTCTTCGAGACCGGCCATGACGGAATTCAGATTTTCCCTCAAGGTGCTGAAAATTTCGTGGACCCCCCGCAAGTGCTGGCCGACCTGGGAGATTTTGCGGCTGACCTGGCCGAATTCGTCGCTCCCGCCCGCAATGCCCTTGGGCGCCGGGAGGGGTACGTCGTACTGCCCAGCGGAGATGCGATCGAGTTGGGCGGCGATATCCTGCAAGGGGGAGAGAGTCGTGCCGATGACCACCATGGTGAGACCTGTTGAGATCAAAAGGGCGACGAGGACGATCGTACCCGAGGTGCGTAACGTGGGAGCAATCTGATCGCGGAGAAAGGCGGTATGAATTCCGACACGGACCTCGCCGAAGGGATGGCCGCTCATGACGAAGGGGTAATCAAACTCGTAAACCCTTCCAGGACCATATAGAGCTCGCATTTGACTCAGGATATTTCCCTGCACCAGAGCAGAAATTTGCAACTGCCGGGGCATGAAGCTTCCCACGTCATTTGAATCACTCGAAACCAGCGCCACGCCGTCATGATCCACGATGCTGACATCGTAGATGTAGGGCATGTTCCCCCGTGCTGCCTCGAGTTCGGACTTCAATCCATCGCCGATCTCAAACGCATGCCGCACATAATCATGGATTTCCTGGGGATCCCGCGAGGCGGGCAGGATGCCCTCCGCTTTTGCGTCGGAGATGGCGTGCTGGGCCTGAAGAAACATCTGCTGAGCGAACTCAGCCGCCCGTTGGTTCGCCTCGCGCAAGACTTCGTCCATCAGGCGCGAGAGAAAAACAAGAGACAACACGGCTACGACGAGAAAAACAAGTCCCGTCATGATCAAAGTGAGTTTCGTCCGCAGCCGCAGCCGCAGGTGCATGACGCTTTCCTACTCCGTTTCAGCGTGCGCGGTTCCGTATTCTTTAAGTTTGTTGTGAAGCGTCTTCAAACTGATGCCCAAAAGTTCGGCAGCACGGGTTTTGTTATTACCCGTGGCGCTCAGGGTTTGAACGATCAGTTCGCGCTCCATCGCGTCCACTGTTGTTCCCACGGGGAATTTGATGCCGCCAAGGTCGCCAGGCCCCTTTGGCTGCGTTTTTCCGAACTCTCCGGGCAGGCACGCGCGGGTAATCAGATCCTTTTCGCACATGATGGAGGACCGCTCGAGGATATTGCGAAGTTCGCGGATATTGCCCGGCCAGGTGTGGCTCAAGAAAATGTCCATGACTTCTGTGCCGACGCCCTTCACATTTTTGCTGTGCTTGGCGTTGACGTCGCGCAGAATATGCTCGACGAGCAACGGCAAGTCGTCTTTGTGCTCGCGCAAGGGAGGCAGGTGAATGTGAAACACATTTAACCGGAAGTAGAGATCTTGCCGCAAGTGGCCGCCGGATACGGCTTGTTCCGGATCTTTGTTGGTTGCCGCGAGGACACGCACGTCCACGGGCGTTTCGGTTTTGCTCCCCAGCCTGCGAACCTTGCGATCTTCGAGCACGCGCAAAAGCTTAGCTTGGGTGGGAGCAGGCATCTCCCCGATTTCGTCCAAAAGAAGCGTCCCGCCATCGGCCAGCTCAAAGCAGCCGATGCGGCGCTCCGCAGCGCCCGTAAAAGCGCCACGTTCGTGGCCGAAGATTTCGCTCTCCATGAGCGTTTCGGGAATGGCGGAGCAGTTGATGGCGACGAAGGGGCCACCCGCGCGCGGCGAAAGCTTGTGAACGGTCCGCGCGACGATTTCCTTGCCGGAACCTGTTTCGCCGGTAATCAAAACAGAGGCCGAGCTGGGAGCAGCCATTTCCACGATGCGCATCACTTCCTGCATGGGTTTCGAGGCGCCCACAAGATCGCCGAGGCGGCCGGTCTCGCGCAATTGGCGCTGCAGAACAGCGAGCTGACGCGCGTCGCGCGCTTTGCCCAGGGCGCGGTCCAGCAACGCGCGAAGGACGGGGCCTTTCAGGGGTTTTTCGATGTACCAGAAGGCGCCGCATTCGATCGCGGCTACGGCGCGCTCTTCGCTGCCCTTACCGGTGATGATGATCGCAGGAACATCCGCAAGATCAGGGCCAAGCTGCTTCAATAGGTCCAGACCGTTCATGCCCGGAAGTTCGACATCCGCGATGAGGCTGTCCGGCTGGAAGGTTGCGAACTTAGCGAGCGCTTCTTCCGCAGATCCCACGCCCAGAACCTCGCAACCCCAGCGCTGCAGAAGCTGCTCGTATCCTCTGCGGGCGTTCTCTTCGTCTTCCACAATCAAGACACGGTCCTTCCGCTCGCCGGTTTCGACGGCGCGCACAGCGGACTTTTTGTCGTCACCCATGAGGCCTAACCTTTCCAAGTCTGAAACTCATATCTTCGCAGAAACGGGGCGGGGATGGACACTTTGAATCTAACAAGCCAGCGGAACGCTGCCAAGCAATCACGAAAGAAAAATGGAGTCCGCACGCCCAGGAGAGGCCAGGGCGCGTTCCGGGGCGAATCGTTACCGTAAGGCGCTCAGGGAGTTGGCCTTCCCGGCTGCGGCGAGTGGTCATGTATAATTCCAAGAGGGGAATTCCATACTTTTATGCCCGATAGGCTGAAGCCGGTGCGCGCCAGCTCGAAGGTCCGCATGCGGAGAAGAATGCGTTCTCTGCGGACGCGCGTGCGCGAACTGCGCGCGATTGGAAAAGCGCTGCGTTCAACTAAGCACCCCTTTCTCGTGCACATCATTCCCATGCGCCGCTGCAATCTGGCATGCGCCTACTGCAACGAATTCGACGATGTTTCGAAGCCTGTGCCCATCGAAGAGATGAAGAACCGGCTGGATCTTTTGGCAGACATGGGAACTTCCATCATAACCATCAGCGGCGGCGAGCCATTAATGCATCCGGATTTGGAAGAGGTGATTCGCCACATGCGGAAGCGCGGCATGATCGCAGGGATGATCACAAACGGGTTCCTGCTGAGCGTGAAGCGCATCCAGAGCTTGAACGATGCTGGCCTCGAACATTTGCAGATCAGCATAGACAATTTGACGCCAGATGAAGTTTCTCTGAAGAGCCTGAAGACGCTGGACAGCCGCCTGGAGATGCTGGCACAGCACGCGGAGTTTCAGGTGAACATCAATTCCGTGCTGGGAAGCGGAGTGAAGAATCCGGAGGATGCACTGAACATCGCCCACCGAGCAGTGGAATTGGGCTTCACGAGCACTGTGGGGATCATTCACGATCACAACGGGCAGCTCAAGCCACTGAACCCGAGGCAGATCGAAATTTTCGAAGAGATCATGAAGCTCGGGAAAAGATCGTTCTCGCGGTTCAACAATTTCCAACATAACGTGGCGCGCGGCCGCGAGCACAGCTGGCGATGCCGCTCGGGTTCCCGCTACCTTTATATCTGCGAGGATGGGATGGTGCACTGGTGCTCGCAACAACGCGGTTACCCGGGAATTCCCCTCGCGCAGTACACCCAGGAGATGCGCCACAGGGAATTCCTTACTGAGAAATTCTGCGCGCCACGTTGCACGGTTTCCTGCGTGCAACAGGTGGGGATTCTGGACAATTGGAGAAGCCCGCAAACGCTGAAGCCGACACCGATGTCAGCTCCTGCAGTTGCTCCGGACCTCGTGCAAATCGGGAATTCGCGCAATTCTTCCTGAGTCCCACTGATTCGTCATTGGTTCTTGGAAGGTTTCGTTTCACTTCACGAACAGGCCTGCTTCCGCCGAATTGACCTTCAGAGATGATTTTACAAGAATGATCCCATGCCCGGACCTGCCATTGAGATCGAAAATCTCACAAAGGATTATCCCAGCGGTTTTCTGGAGACAAAGAAAGTGCGCTCCCTGGACGGCTTGACGATGCAGGTGCAACCGGGGGAAGTTTTCGGTTTTCTAGGGCCCAATGGCGCGGGAAAATCCACCACGATCAAACTGCTGATGAGGATTATTTTTCCCACGGCCGGATCGGCGCGCATTTTGGGGAAGCCAATCAGCGATATCGGGATGCACGGAGGCATCGGATACCTTCCCGAGCAGCCGTATTTCTACGATTATCTGACCGCCGCAGAACTGCTGGACTACTTCGCAAGAATTCACGAATTACCGCCGGCCCTGCGCCGTGAGCGGGTTGCACAGATGTTGAAGCGCGTCGGGCTCGAGACGGCTGGGAAAATTCAGTTGCGAAAATATTCGAAGGGGATGCTGCAGCGGGTGGGACTCGCCCAGGCCATTTTGCACGATCCGCAGCTCGTGGTCCTGGACGAGCCCATGTCCGGACTCGATCCCATCGGCAGGCGGGAGGTGCGCGACATCATTCTGGAATTGAAGGAGCAGGGTAAGACAGTCTTTTTTTCGACGCATATCCTTCCCGACGCGGAGACATTGTGCGACCGCGTGGCGGTGATTGTTGGCGGAAAGTTGCAGGGAGTCGGCAAACCAGACGAAATTGTGGGAGTGAAATCACAGGGCGTGGAGATTCTGTGTGACTACGCCTTGCAGGACGGCGCACGGCCAGCCGTCCTTGCCAATGCGATGCAGAGCGGATCCCACTACCGCCTGCAAGTCTCCGATGAAATGCTTTATGCCACGCTGGATCAATTGCGCGAGGCGGGGGCGCGCATAGTCACAGTGACGCAGATCAAACCCACCCTGGAAGAGTACTTCATGCATCTTGTAGCGGCGAACCGGGCGCAGGCGGCCGCAGTGGAGGTAAGCGGCAAATGAAGTGTATTGCCATTGTTGCCTGGAATACCTTTCGCGAAGCGGTGCGCGACCGCGTGCTATACAACTTAGTTTTGTTTGCGTTCCTGATGATGGCTGCCGCCATATTCGTTGGACAGATTTCCATCGGGATTGAAGGGACGGTGATCATCAGCCTGGGGCTGACGGCGATTTCCGTGATCGGGCTGTTGATCGCGGTTTTTCTCGGCGTCGGGCTGGTTTCCAAGGAGATGGAGAAGCGCACACTGTACGCGATTCTCGCGAAGCCGGTAAGGCGGTGGCAATTTCTCCTGGGAAAATTCGGCGGGCTGGCGCTGACACTGGCGGTAAACACGCTGGCCATGGGCGCCGCGCTGATTCTGGTGCTGCTTTATGTGAAGCATTCGCTGCAGCCTTCCGATGCGGGCGTGCTCGTTGCGGTCTATTTTATTTGGCTGAAATTGGCGCTGGTGGTGGCGCTAGCTTTGCTTTTTTCCTGTTTCACTTCGCCACTGCTGGCGATTCTTTTTACCGCCGGCCTGTACGTTGCAGGGCTTTTCGTCGAAGATATGCGGACCGTGCATACCGCACAGATGAGCGAAGCGTTTCAATCGTTTCTGCATCGAATTTCCTACCTATTGCCGAATTTCCAGAATTTCGACGTGATGGGGGAAGTGGCGCATGGACGAGGCGTTCCGCTTGCGCTGGCTCTCCAGAACACGGCGTATGCCACGATCTACTGCGCGATGGTGATTTTCGCAGCCATCTTGATTTTCTCGCGGCGCAACTTGAAATGAACGAATCCAAATCCACTGCCGCGTGGCTGCTTGCCGTCCTCGTTTTTGGTTTCGCGGGAATCTGGCAATTACAGCACCGCATTGACGTGGAGCGCGCCGCGCTCCATCAGGAAGAGGATGAGATTCTCCTGCGCTCGGGAAGGCTTATGAAAATATTAAGCCTGGAATACGCGCCGTTCGTCGCCACGATTTATTGGACGCGGGCGGTGCAGTATTACGGGAACAAAAGAGTCCACGAAGATGTCAACCTCGAGAGTCTCTGGCCTTTGCTGGATGTCGCCACGACGCTCGATCCGAACCTCATTCCACCGTACCGGTTTGGCTCAACGTTTCTTGCGGAGCCGCAACCGCAAGGTGCGGGAAGGCCGGATCTGGCTATCAAGCTACTCGACAGGGGTATACGCGCGAATCCAGATTATTGGCGGTTGTACCAGGATCTGGGATATGCGTATTACTTCGGGACGAAAGACTATCAAAAGGCGTCAAACGCTTTTCTCGAAGGCAGCAAGAACCCGCATGCTCCGGTATGGATGAAAATCATGGCGGCGAGAATCGCGGAACAGGGCGAATCCCGGGAGACTTCGCGGTTCCTCTGGATGGAGATCTACAACTCGACAAAAGATCCGATGCTCAAGGAAAACGCCAAAATACAACTGATGCTGTTGCGCTCCGACGACGACAAGGACAGGATTGATGAACTTGCTGCTGCGTTTCAGGTGAAGACAGGGCATCCACCCGCAAACATGCGCGAACTTGTTGAAGCCGGCTTGCTGCCGGGGGAACCGGCTGACCCAAAAGGCTTCGTGTACGTTTTTGGCAAGGACGGCAAAGCGCAGTTGAATCCGGCGAGCCCACTTTACAAGGATTTGCCGATTTATCGCCGTCCACTGTGAGGGACGGCGTTGTCCAACGTTTCCGCGGAGAGCTTTTCGCGCTCAACGACGCACAGCAGGGCCCCGTGCGGATCAATTTCGATTTTACCGGGAGCTCTGTGGGCAATGAAATGAAACGAAGTCTCCGGGCCCCCTGCGATCACCCGCCCAAGATATTCACCCGAACTCGAATAGAGAGGTACGGGAGAGACGAACCATCTCGGAACTTCAGTTTGATAGAGCGTCCCTTTGACCAGAAAACCCTTCTCGATGCGATGCGTCGTGTATTCGAGGTGGTAGTGCGGAATGCCCGTTCCGCGAACCCACTCATCGAAGAACCAATCCATCGAATGGCTGTCTTCGATGTCCATGGAGGGGGTCATGGCTGCCTCTACTTCACGCTGGAAATCCTCCGTGGAAAGCGCGCGATAGCTGTATTTCGTAATCAGAGTATGCAGCAGGCCGACGAAGCGTTCGTCGGGGTTTTTCGCGCCAGGCTGGCGCAACATCTCCCGCAGCATGTGAATGACCCAGGAGCCTTTGCCATAGACAAGCTGATCGAAGCCGTTCGGAGTTTTCGAAGAGATCAAACGGCTGCCCAGGGTTAGCGAGCCGTAATCGGCAATGGGCATATCCCCGCCCTCGGGCTTCGCGGTGAGGTTGGCCCTGTAGCGATCAAGCCAGACGCGCAGCTTCGGCTCGGAATTCTTTTGCGCATCCGCGTAGAGCAACGCGAGGTAGTTGGCAAGAGCCTCGTCAATCCATTGGTCCCTGTAGCTCGACCAGCCAACTACATTGCCCCACCACTGATGAGCCACTTCGTGAAACGGCACGAGATCGTTGAAATGCTCCTGTGCGCTGGTCGAAAGCCCGGCGCGGGCTTGCGCCTGAGCAGGAAGGAAGGAATAGGTCGAAAGATAAAGCAAGCCGGGCCAGCCCTGGCCGAAGGTGCCAGGAATTTGGGAAACACTTAGCTGCGGGTAGGGAAAAGGTCCGCAATACGTCTGGAAGAACTGAATCGAGGAAGAGATTTCTTTTCCGAGTTGCTTGAGAGCGTCGGCGGGACTCGGATCTGGCATCTGCATTGCGAGCATCTCGCCACGACTGGCCCTTCCGGAGGCGGGAGGCAGCCCGGTGCTCATATCGAAAGCGGGAGGACGCAGCCGGTTAACGAGTGCCTGTTCCAGAAAGCGGTTGGCGTAAACATCCACAGAATAGCCGTCCGACGGCAGAGATGCGAACGCGTACTCTCCCAGATTAAATCCCGCGACACTTGCAGGCTTTTCCGTACGCCAGTGACCCACCCGGTAGTCGCCGTCAAGTTGTTCGTCAATCTTGACTCCGGTAGCGGCCAGGCGCAGCTTGCGGGGCCAGCGAATGGTTAGAGCGTAGTCGGCGAAGGATCCAGCATCGCCGAGGTGCGGATACCAGCTCTCCCGATCGCTTACAAAGAGAACGCCGTTGCCTGCGTCCCGGATGACTTTTCCCTTGTAACTGAAATTGAGGTTCAGGACGTCGCCGCTGCGCGGAACCTGGGGAAGAACCACGTACAGGGAATCATCACCATGGGAGACACGCTCGCGAGCGCCCATGCCTTCGTTGTGAAAACAAACAAGCGGTGTGCCATCGGCGAGGGTGGCGGAGACGATGTCCAGGTCACGAGCCAACTGCAGCGCTATGAGCCGTTCGCCGGCCGTGTCTACTTTGATGCGGATCAAGGCCGAGCCATCAATCGAGTTATCCGGATGGATCGTGGTATCAATCGAATAGCTCTCCGCATGGAAAGCGCGAGGCAACGGATCAATGCCGGGAACGCGGTAGGAAGCCCAAACGTCGTAATAGGTTGCGGAATCGCCCTTATGGAATTGGCCAAACAGAATCGGCTCATCTCGAGACTGGTCAAACACAAAATCGAATGGGCCTGTGGCGGCTCCACTGAGCAAGGCGTAGAAATAGGGGCGCGGATGAAGTGTCAATCTCTCCGAAAGCAAGCGAAGGCTCTGGCGCGGATTCAGGCGGGTAAGGACAGGCTCCCATTCCTTTTCAAAAAGAGTGCCGTCTTTGGGAGAAACCTTGGCCTTATGCAGTTCTGCCAAGAGTTCCGCGGCAGTGCCATCGGAAAAGCGCATATACGAAGAGGAAAAATCCTCGTCGAGAACCGGAGCACCCAGGAAGAGCGCCATCTGCTGCTTCTCCGCCGGGTCGCGGGGAGCGGCCAGGACATGCCCTCGTCCGGAAAATACCGCCCCAGTGACCTGCCCATCCGAAGCGGCGAAAAAAGCGAGAGTACCTTCGTCAAAACTGAGCAGAACGTCAGCCCGTCGCAGTTCGATTCGGTTCTGAGGCGTAACTTCATAGGAGGCCGCAGGGTCGAGTTGCAGAGCATCAAATAACTTAAGCTGCTCACGAGGAGTTTGCTCTCCGGCACAGGCCGTTTGTGCGAGGAGAGTGGCCCCCGCGAGGAGCAATGAAGCGAGAACCCGCATGGTTTGAGTGTAGGCACATTCGGCATTCCCGGACAAGCCTGTGGACGACGAAAACGCCGAGGGAGCTAAACTGATTTCATGCAGCGCCCTTCCCATGCACCGCGTGTGTTCGCACTGATGGTGTGCTTGCTCCTGTCCGCAGTATGTTGTTCCGCGGACACGATCGTGCTCAAGAATGGAAGGCGCATCGCCGCTCTAAGCGCGGTTCAGGTCGGGGACAAGGTTCGCTACGAAACGCCGGCCGGAACGCTCACGCTGCCCAAAGCGATAGTGGACCACATCGAGAAAGGATCGAGCATCTCGATGGGGTCCTCGGAAGGCGAGGCCTCACACCTCGGGCTTACTCCTCCCGCCATGGATTCCACCAGCGGAAGCGGGGACATCGAGCGGGGGGTGGTTCATGATGGGGCGATTGACCGGAGCTACGTAGCCGGCTTGGAGAATGCAGCGCGCTCCGGCTCGAAAGATGCCAATGCAGCCGCGGCGCTGGCGCACCATGTGGCCGCTCAATTTGAGCTTTCCCATGGAAATATGGAAGTCGCTCTGACGGACGAGCGCACCGCCCTGAACTATGCACCGGACCAGCCGATCCTGCTGATGAATGTCGCTTACCTGCACCTGCGGCGCAGCGAATACAAGGAATCTCTGGATGATCTCGAGCGGGCGCGACAGGTCGCTCCGGACAATCCCGATGTGGCCAAGCTCGCCGGCTGGGCCTACTACGGATTAAACAAGATTGACCAGGCGGTGGCCGAATGGAAGCGCGCGCTAGCATTGCGAGCTGATCCCGAAGTTGCCGCCGCCCTTGCGAAGGCGGAACGCGACAAGCAGGAAGAAGCGAATTATAAGGAAAACGAAAGCGCGCACTTCACTTTGCGCTACAGCGGCGCCGCGCAGCCCGAACTGGCGCGGGACGTGCTGCGCACTTTGGAGATGCATTACGGCGAAATTGAATCGGAACTGGATTATTCTCCGCCCGACCCCATCGGCGTAATTCTTTACACGCAGGAAGCGTTTGCAGACATCACCCGCGCTCCCGGTTGGGTCGGCGCGCTCAACGACGGCCGGATTCGCGTCCCGGTGCAGGGATTAACGAACGTCACGCCGGAGCTGTCTCGCGTACTGAAGCACGAATTGACGCACAGTTTTGTCGGGCAAAAAACCCGGGGCCGAGCGCCGACCTGGATCCAGGAGGGCCTGGCACAATGGATGGAAGGAAAACGGAGTGGAGAAAATGCAGCGCAGCTCGTCCAGATTTATGATGCCAAGCAGAATGCTTCCCTGGCGCAGCTCGAGGGTTCGTGGATGAATCTGTCCGGCGACACCGCGGAATACGCGTATGCGTGGTCGCTCGCGAATGTGGAATACATCGTGCAGAACAACGGGATGGGTGACATCGAGAGAATTCTCGACCGTTTGGCACAAGGGGATTCGACCGAAGTCGCCCTTCGCACGGTGCTCCACAGCGACTATGGAGACCTCATGCAATCCACCGCGGAATATCTTCGCAAGAGCTACATGAATTAAGCTCGTTCGTGGCGGCCTTCAGGAATTGGCAAGCAACGAGGCCAAGAGAGCGGCGCGGACGGGCATGCTTTTAATGAAGACATATTCCCCGGCGGAATGAGCGCCGCCGCCCACTGCGCCGAGGCCGTCCAACGTTGGAATTCCGAGGGCTGCCGTAAAGTTCCCGTCCGATCCTCCTCCGACGGTGCATTCGCCAAGGGTAAGTCTCATCTGCGCAGCGCTGGTCCGCGCGCGCGAATAGAGAGCTCTGCTGTGTTTTCTTTCCATAGGCAAACGATGGAAACCCCCGCGAACTTCAATCTTTGCGCCGCGATGAATCGGTTTGAGCGCATGGAGGCGAGATTCCAGACGGCGCATGTCGACAAGCTTCAGGGCCCGCAAGTCGAGGGAGGCTCGGGCACTTTCGGCGATTACATTCACTCGTGTCCCGCCCTGGATAATGTCCGCATTGATGGTAGCGCCAGCTTTCGGGTCGTTCCATTTTTCGATGCGTGCGATCTGGGCCGCCAGTTCGTGGATTGCGTTCACGCCGTCCTGCGGTGCGAGGCCAGCGTGGGAGGCTCGTCCGTGGACCATGATCTCGGCTTCGCCGACCCCCTTCCTCGCGGTCTTGATCAGACCCTTCGGACCGAATGCCGGCTCCAGCACAAAAGCAGCATCGCTTCTGCGCGCTTCCGCCTCGATCAATCGCCGCGACGATTCGCTTCCGATTTCTTCGTCTGAGGTCCAAAGGAAAACGATTTTTTTCCGAAGCAGCGATTTGGTTCTTTGCAGCGCTTCGAGGGCATACAACGCCTGGACGATGCCCGCTTTCATATCGAACACACCGGGGCCGAACGCGCGCCCGCCCCTTACACGAAATGGCATCGTTTTCAAGGTACCCGTGGCATACACGGTGTCGTAGTGTCCGAGAACGAGGAGTTGGCCTTCGGGTCGCGCGGTTCCTGGCCACCAGGTCACGCGGATATGCGCGCCTCGATTCTTCTGAGGGAGCAACGTTACATCGGCGTCGCGTTTTGCCCAGTTTGCGGCGATGAGCTCCGCGCAAAAATCACAGGCCCGCTTCTCGGTGCTGGGAGATTCCGCAAGCACGAATCTGCGAAGAGTGCGGAGCATTCCGGGATGCTGGAGCTCAAGTGCGGCAAGCAATGCGCTCGGATGTGGCAGGGATTCCATCTCAGGCCGTGGCGGTCAGCGCTACTCGATCAACTCCATACCGGAGAAGAAATAAGAGATCTCGAAGGCGGCAGTTTCAGGAGCATCCGAGCCATGAACGCAGTTATTGCCGATGTTGGTGCCCAGGTCGCAACGAATCGTACCTGGCGCGGCTTTTTTAGGGTCGGTAGCTCCCATGGAGTCCCTCCATTTGAGGATTGCACTCTCGGCCTCGAGCACCATGGCGAAAATTTTGCCGGAGCTCATGAAATCGGTGAGTTCGCCGAAGAACGGCCGAGCTTTGTGAACGGCATAAAAACCGCCCGCCTCCTCTTTTGTCAGGCGCATGCTCTTGATCGCAACGATTTTGAATCCAGCTTTATGAATCCGGGAGAGAATTTCCCCCTGCTGGCCGCGCGAAACCGCGTCGGGCTTGATAATCGCAAACGTACGCTCGATTGCCACGAAAGACTCCTCCAATGCCTTAATTAGAACTTAAGATTGCGCCCCAAGATGAAAGCAAAAACGGATGACGCTCAGCGATGCGCGAATGGCGCTAGCCTTTCAGTGCCATTGCCATCGCCAGGCCGAGATCAGCCGGCGTTTCCACGCAACGAATTCCGGCGGCGCTCATGGCGGCATATTTGTCTTTTGCCGTGCCCTGCCCGCTGGAAATGATCGCCCCGGCGTGGCCCATGCGTCTGCCCGGTGGCGCGGTTTGCCCGGCGATGAATCCAACGACCGGCTTCTTCATGTTGGCTTTGATCCATTGCGCCGCGACTTCTTCCGCGTTCCCACCAATTTCCCCTATCAGGATGATCGCGTGGGTCTCCGGGTCGTCGTTGAAGAGCTTGATGGCGTCCAGGAAAGAAGTGCCGATGATGGGATCGCCGCCAATCCCGATGCATGTGGATTGTCCGATGCCGAGGCGCGTGAGCTGGTCAACGGCTTCATATGTCAGTGTACCGCTGCGGCTGACGACACCGACGTTGCCTTGCTTGTGAATCCGCCCGGGCATGATGCCAATTTTGCATTTGCCTGGAGAAATCACTCCGGGACAATTCGGGCCGATGAGGCGCGTTTTGCCACGGTCAACAACCGACGTGACGCGAACCATGTCCAAAACAGGAATCCCCTCGGTGATGCAGATCACGAGAGGAACCTGAGCGTCGGCGGCCTCCAGAATTGCATCGGCCGCATAAGGCGGAGGGACAAAGATGACGGAAGCGTTTGCGCCGGTATCCTTGACGGCATCGGCCACGGTGTTGAAAACGGGCCGCTCGAGGTGTTTTGTCCCCCCTTTTCCGGGAGTAACTCCTCCGACGACGTTCGTGCCGTACTCGATCATCTGCTGCGCGTGGAAAGTCCCCTCGCGGCCAGTGAAGCCCTGCACGATCAGGCGGGTCTTTTCGTTGACAACAACGCTCATCGCGCACCCCCAGCAAGGGCGACTACTTTTTGCGCGCCATCCTTCATGCCGTTGGCGATCGTGAAGTTCAGTCCAGAATCGCGAAGAACCTGCTGGCCAAGTTCAACGTTTGTGCCTTCCATGCGGATCACGACCGGAACCTTGAGTTGAAGATCTTTTGCGGCCGCAACGACGCCCGTCGCCAATACGTCGCAACGCAAAATGCCACCGAAAATGTTAATGAACACGGCCTTCACCGCGGGATCGCTCATCAGGATGCGGAAGGCGTTCTTCACCTGATCCGCGGAAGCGCCGCCGCCCACATCGAGAAAGTTGGCAGGCGAGCCACCGGCGTACTTGATGATGTCCATCGTGGCCATCGCAAGGCCGGCGCCGTTCACCATGCAGGCGACCGTGCCGTCCAGCTTGATGTAATTCAGGCCGTACTTGGAAGCCTCGACTTCGAGAGGATCTTCTTCATCGAGATCGCGAAGTTCGCGCAGATCCTTGTGCCGGAACAGGCCGTTGTCGTCAAAAGTCATTTTCGCATCCAGCGCGACCAGGCGGCCCTCTCCGGTCAGGATACAAGGATTGATTTCCAGCAGCGAGGCGTCCGTATCCACGAAGGCGCGATAGAGGGCTTGCAGAAAGGGAACCGCGCTGGTAAGCGATTCGGAAGGGAGACCAAGGCCAAACGCGATCTTGCGCGCCTGGTAGGGTTGCAGGCCTACGGCCGGGTGAATGGTTTCGCGAAGAATGGCTGCCGGATTGTCTTTCGCCACTTCCTCGATTTCCATGCCTCCTGCCGCGCTGGCCATGAACACGGGTTTGCCCACGGAACGGTCAATGAGTAGGCCGAGGTAAAGCTCGCGCTTGATGTCCAGGCCCTCATCGATCAAGAGACGCTTGACCACGCGCCCGTGCGGGCCGGTCTGATGCGTGATGAGCGTCATTCCCAGAATTCGGCTGGCAATCTCGGCGGCTTCGTCCGGGGAATGAGCCAGCTTCACTCCGCCGCCCTTGCCTCGTCCCCCGGCGTGAATTTGCGCCTTGACGACCACAATATTGGAGCGCAGCCGCTGGGCGGCCTCGCGCGCTTCTTCCTTGGTGAAAGCCACTTCGCCTCGGGGAGTGGTGACGCCATAGCGGCTGAGGATTGCCTTGGCTTGATACTCGTGAATCTTCATCCTGTTTCCCGTGTCCAAGCACTGCGAGACAGTGCTCAGTGCTAGAATTTGCTCGTTCGCAAAACATAGAAGTTTACTTGGAACCCTTTACAGGAGCAAGAACGCGACCCCGTGGCTCACCAGCTGATTGAAGATGCTATTGAAGGAAGGATTCTTCGCGCAGCCGACGCGGAAGAATTGATGGAAGAGCTGCTGGGCGGGCGTGCCGCAACGCCTCAGATTGTCGAGTTGCTTACAGCGCTGAATTCACGGCCATACCGGGCGGAAGAGCTCGCCGGCTTTGCGCGGGCGATGCGGCGCCATGCGGCGCAGGTCTTTAGGCCTGGGGAGCCGTTGCCTGAAAGGATGGTGGATACCTGCGGAACGGGCGGAGACGATTCGGGCACCTTCAATATTTCGACAACGGCGGCGATTGTCGCGGCGGCTGGGGGAGCGCGCGTGGCCAAGCATGGCAACCGCGCCGCCAGCTCGAAGAGCGGGTCGGCCGACGTACTGGAGGCACTGGGCGTGCGGATCGACTTGCCGTTCGCGGACACTGGAAGAGCAATCCGCGAGATCGGCATCGGATTTCTTTTTGCCCAGGCGGCCCACACGGCGATGCGGCACGTGATGCCTGCACGGAAACAGATCGGCGCCCGAACGGTCTTCAATCTGCTCGGACCGCTGACCAATCCGGCGGGTGCGCGCGCCCAGGTCCTCGGGGTATTCTCCGCGGACGTTGTGGATTTGGTCGCCGAGACTTTGGCCAAATTGGGAGCGGAGTGTGCCTTTGTTGTGCACGGATTCGGAAAGCTCGATGAGATATCGCTTGCGGGCCCCACTCTCGTCGCCGAGGTGAGAGAGAGCAGAATTCGTCGCTATGAAGTGAATCCGGAAGACTTTGGACTTGAGCCTGCTCCTCTCGAAGCGATTCAGGGAGGGACGCCTGCCGAGAATGCAAAGATGATCCGTGCAATCCTGGCAGGAGAAAGCAGCCCGGCGCGCGATATCGTCTTGATCAACGCGGCGGCTGCCCTCGTCGCAGCAGGAGTCGCGCACGGTTTCCGGGAAGGCGCGGACCTCGCGCAAGAAGCTATCCATACGAGCGCGGCAGAAGAAAAGCTAGCTGAACTTGTCGGCTTTGCTCCAGAAAAGTCGCCACAGGCCTGAGTTCTGAGCGTCAATAGTTCTGACTCAGTTAGCGAGCGGCCACTGTGAATCGGAGGAGTAAAACTTTGGGGAAAATTGTGATCAGTTTGATTGGGCTGCTTTTTCCATGCTCGGCTGTGGCACAAATTTCAGCTGCGGGACGCGTTGACGAAAGGGCTAAGCTCATACCGCCCGCGCAGATCGTCCAGGAGGTGCGGGACTATCGCGTCGCCAATGAAGACCGCATCGTCCGTGAATTGCGGGAATTCCTCTCCTTCCCCAACGTTGCAAGCGATACCGTGAACATCCAGAAGAATGCAGCGCGCCTTGTGGGCATGCTGGAAGCTCGCGGGATCGAAACTCACTTGTTCACCATCGAGGGCCGCGGGCCAGTCGTCTTCGGGAAGCTCGAAACTCCCGGTGCCGCGCATACCGTAATTTTCTACGCGCATTATGATGGCCAGCCTGTGGATCCCTCGGCATGGACGGATGGCGCGCCATTTACGCCCGTCCTCAGGACAGGAGCCATCGAAGCGGGAGGTGAAAAGATTCCATTTCCCGAGCCGGGACAGAACTCGGGTCCGCTTTACAGCGACGACTGGCGCATCTACGCGCGATCCTCCTCCGACGACAAATCCCCGATTGTTGCGCTGCTTTCCGCCCTCGATGCCCTGAACGCGCAGCAGGTTCCGCTTGCGGTGAACTTGAAAGTGATCTTTGAAGGAGAAGAAGAAGCAGGCTCCACTCATTTGCAGCAGGCTTTGGAACTGCACAAGAACCTTCTTGGCGGTGATTTGCTGATCACCGCGGACGGCCCTGTCCATCAGTCGGGGCGCCCCCTCGTGTTCTTCGGAAATCGCGGAGATATCGGCCTCGACGTTACGGTCTACGGCGCGGTGCGCTCGCTGCATAGCGGACATTACGGCAACTGGGCGCCGAACCCGGCGATGGAGTTATCCCGCTTGCTGGCTTCCATGAAGGATGCGAACGGACGCGTGCTGATCCCAGGTTACTACGATGACGTTGTGCCGTTGACTAGTCTGGAACTGAAGGCCCTCGCTGCCATGCCGCATAACGATGCAGAGCTCGAACACGAGCTTGGCATCGCCAAACCGGAAGGGGCAGGGAAGAAGCTCGTGGAGTTGCTACAGGAGCCCTCGCTCAACATCCGTGGTCTGAAAAGCGCTTACGTAGGTGCGCAGGCAACCAACGTGGTTCCCGCCGAGGCGGAAGCCTCTCTCGAAGCGCGTCTCGTCAAAGGAGAAGGTCCGCGCAAGAAGTACGAGCAGATCGTGGACTTCATCCGCGCGCAAGGCTTTTATGTGATTGACCACGATCCCACGATGGACGAACGGCGGGCGCACGCGCTTATCGCAAAAGTGGTGGATGAAGGTGGTTATCGCGCGTCTCGAACGCGCATGGATCTGCCGGCTGCCGTGGCCGTCGTGCGCGTGGTGCAAGCGGCGACCGGCGGCACAGCAGTGATCGCTCCCACCTTGGGGGGCAGCGTTCCGATGTATATCTTCGAGGATTTGGGATTGCCCTGGGTCGGCGTGCCGATCGTGAATTACGACAATCACCAGCACAGCGCGGACGAAAATCTGCGGCTGGGCAATCTCTGGCGCGGCATGGAAAT
>DATIXL010000037.1:0-35256 GCA_035518615.1 Terriglobales bacterium
CGAGATTGACCCGGTCCACCGCGCCGCTCAACCGCAAATCCGGCGCACCGATGTCCTTCCGCGGACCACCCGTTTCGTCATCCGGCTCAGTCGTCTCTTCAAGAGAGGCGGCAGGGAGGGACTTCTTGCGCAACCGCATCAGCACCACGTTGACCGTCATGCGGTGCAGCCACGTCGAGAAAGCCGATTCGCCTCGGAAGGTTCCAATTTTGCGGAAGAGCTGCAGGAAAGCTTCCTGCATCAAATCTTCCGCGTCCGCTGGATTCCCAACCATCCTGAGGCACAGAGCGTAGACGCGGCGGCCATGCAATTGGTACAAATGTTCGAAAGCCGAGGCGTCTCCCGCCTGTGCCCGACGGATCGCTTCCGCTTCCGTCAGTGAATCAGGCGTTCGCAACGCTGCCACCGGCATCGGCTCGTTTGTTGATTTTCGGGCCAACGGTCCAGTCGCGGCGCATCCACCCGTTGGGATGCACCGTCTCCCCCTTAAGTTGTCCTGGTGCCGCGCTGAGTGTCCGCTATGTGACTACGCAGGGGATATGGCTATCCGGAGGCGTACAAGCGAAAACGCAAAGGCGTACAGGAATCTCTATTTTCCCGCGAATTGAGCGGTACGTCTACGATGGTACCATCCGACGAGGGATTCTGACGAAGAGGTATTTGGAGAGCGCGGGCGCTGCAAGGTTCGCACACATTTTTCGAACATTCCAATCTGATCTTCGGGCAAAACGATGAGGAAAGATTTCAAGATGACAATCGTCTCCCGAAGGCATGTATTCAGGTCAAAATGAGCCGAGTCCAGGGTTTCCCACGAAAGCGGCGGATTTTGCGACGCTCCGCCGGCGAGATCCTCCGCTGCCGAGCAAAATTCTTGCTTCAGGCCTTCAACCATCTCCTCCAGTGCGCGAAGCTTGTGGAAAAACTGGGAGCGCTCGGTTAACAAAACACGACTGACCAGGCTATTTAACCGCGCCTGGCGTTGCCCGCGCGAGCCTCGAAAGTTCGATACATCAAGAGGTGCGGCGTTGGGCACGGTGCCATAGTGCCTGGCATGAGCTTCCATCGCAAAGAGAAGGCCAGAAAGGGAAAGCACCAAACGGTTGCACAGGGCGGGGGTAACGCAGGCCGCTTGCCAGGATTTCGCTACTCTCCCGCAGTGATGAAGCTCTAGAGCCTCATTCAAAACCACACTGAACATTCCATAGGATGTCTCTAGTTCAAACAGGCGGGCGCGAAACACTTCTTCTTTGCGCTCGGAAAGCCATGAGCGCCAATCATCCTTCACAGTTGTGCCACGACGCGGTTGGGTGCGGCGAGTCACATAATCCCCCCGAAGGCGAGCAAGTATACCAGAGTCTGTAAAAGGAGGAAGGGGTTTGTTGCGAGAGGCTTGGATGCGCCGCTATACTCGCCACTTGCATTTTAGAGAGGGGTCCCGGCCTTGGAATTCGAACCGAAGGATCAGTTCGAGCAGAGGAAAAAGAAGCTTGAGCAAATCCAAGCGATGAAGGTAGTCCCTTATCCACACGAGTTTCGATGGACGGCGACGCCGGCGGAATTGGTGGAAAAGTACGCCAAAAACTCCTCAGCAGAGCTGGAGGAAGCAAAGGTAGAGGTTAGTCTCGCCGGACGGATTGTTTCTTTTCGATTAATGGGAAAGGCCGGCTTCGCCCATTTGCAGGGAAGCGGGCAGCGCGTGCAGATCTACGTAAAGAAGGATGTGGTTGGAGATGAAGGGTTTGCACTGTTCCATCTGCTCGATTTAGGGGATCTCGTGGGAGTGCGGGGGCATCTTTTCCGCACCCGAACGGGTGAATTATCCATTTGGGTAGAAAGACTCACGCTCCTGGCCAAAGCCATGCTCCCTCTGCCGGAGAAATGGCACGGACTGGCGGACGTGGAGCTGCGCTACAGGCAACGCTATCTGGACCTGCTCGCGAACGAGAAGTCCAGACAGGTTTTTTTGACGCGATCCCGGATCGTGAAGGAATTGCGAAGATTTTTCGACGCGCGCGGGTACACCGAAGTCGAGACGCCGATGATGCAGCCGCTTGCGGGGGGGGCAGCCGCGCGGCCTTTTGTAACTCACCACAATGCTTTGGACATTGATCTCTATCTGCGGATCGCGCCTGAGCTCTATCTGAAGAGACTGGTCGTCGGAGGCCTTGACCGCGTTTACGAGATCAACCGGAACTTCCGGAACGAGGGAATTTCCACGCAGCACAACCCGGAATTCACGATGCTCGAATTTTACGAAGCTTATAGCAATTACAAAGACTTGATGGAGCTGAACGAACAGCTTTTTGCACAGCTTGCGCAGGCGATCACGGGATCAACCATCGTGAAGTACGGGGACACGCAACTGGATTTTGGGAAGATGGAACGATTGACCATGCGGGAAGCTATCGCAAAATTTTGGCCGCAAGACACGCGTGCAGGGCTCGCGCCGACTCCACAGGAACTCGCGTCGCCCGGAGGACCGCGCGCGGTCGCTGATCGCTATAACGAGTGGGCAAAGAAGGCCGGAAACCCGCCGCTTGGTCTCGCAATGAAAGCAGACCTAGCAGATGGCGACCGGACGGGACTGCTCTTTGAGGCCATCGCCGAGGACAAATTGATCCAGCCGACGATTCTCTACGATTTTCCAACGGACATTTCGCCGCTTTCCAAGCAGAAACCAAATGATCCTTCGCTTACGGAGCGCTTCGAGATTTACATTGCGGGGATGGAAGTGGCGAACGGATTTTCGGAGCTTAATGATCCAGCCGAACAGGAACGTCGGTTCTTGGCGCAAATCGCGCAGGGCGACTTGGTAGCTCCCAAAGAATTGGATGTGGATTACATTCGGGCGCTCTGCCATGGGCTTCCGCCGACTGCCGGAGAAGGCATTGGAATTGATCGTTTAACAATGCTGCTGACTGATTCTCATTCCATCCGCGACGTAATTCTTTTTCCCTTGCTCCGCCCGGCTGCGTCCGGAAATGATTCCGTTGCTTCCGAAGAGCCGGGTGTGTGACGTATCCTTCCAACAATGCGATTTGAATGGTTCGTGGCCAAGCGGTACCTGCGGTCGCCGAACCGCCCTGCTGTCCTTCGCCTGGTAACCGCCTTTAGCGTGTTCGGAGTCGCCGCTGGAGTGGCGACTCTGGTGATCGCGCTGGCGATGAACACGGGATTCCGCGAGACAATTCAGGACCGGTTGCTGGGCGTCACTGCCCATATTTCCCTGACTCGTCCTGGGTCGGCTGAAATCCATAATTACGACGCAATGGCAAAAGAGCTTTCCACAATTCCCGGCGTGAAGTCGGTCACACCTGCCGTTTACGCAACGGTGCTGATGACCTTCGGGGCGGCATCGCGAGGCGTCGTCACGAAAGGAATCGAGCCGCAGCCGGAAGAAAAAAGCGATGAGGCGCTCCGGCGCATCGTGGCGGGCAAACTGGACTTCTCCGAGGACAAGGACGGAATTGACGCGCTCATTATCGGCCAGCAACTTGCCGCCGACTGGAAAATTTCTCCGGGAGACTACGTCACTCTGACGAGCCCGCAAGGCCGACTGACCCCCTTCGGGCTATTGCCACGGACACGCCGCTTTCGAGTGACAGGTGTTTTCAATTCGGGCTTTTATGATTACGACGAGAACTGGTGCTTCATGAAAATGTCCGCGGCGCAGGCGCTTGCCGGAGCCAGCGACGTCGTGAACGTTCTGGAATTTCGGCTGTTCGATCCCAATCAGGCGCCGGAAATCGCGCGGGAGATCGAAAAGCGTGCCGGGCCAGGTTATGCTGCTGCAACTTGGATGGAAGAAAACCGCGCATTGTTCCGCGCACTACATCTGGAAAAGCTGGTAACTGCCATCTTTATCGGGCTCATTACCTTTGTTGCCGGTCTCAACATCCTCGTGGTGCTTTCGATGACCGTTACCGACAAAACGAGAGATATCGCTGTGCTGCTCTCGATGGGAGCAAAGCGAGAGCAGATTCGCACTCTTTTTTTGTTGCAGGGAATCACGGTTGGGGCTTTGGGCACTCTGGTCGGACTGCTGATTGGATACCTCTTTACGTGGGTCGCAGGCACGTATCATCTGATTCCGCTCGATCCACAGGTCTACGCCGTGCCTTACGTGCCATTCCATCCGAGTTTGTGGGATGGAGTGTGGATCACGTGTGTGTCCATGGGGATTGCAACGGCAGCAACCATCGTTCCTGCGCGCGCGGCTTCGCGGCTGTTGCCCGTGGAGATCCTTCGATTTGAGTGAGGATTTCTGGCCACTTTCGCTCGCAAAATGGCATGCCGTTTGGCCCGAAGTTTGCACCTACTTACAACGAGAGGCAGGTGGGATAAGCCCGGCGCTACCCTCACGCCGGGAGAGCGACCAAATCCCGCCCGAAAGTTGTTGAAACTAAAACTGTTACAATCGTTGCAAAACGGCTCATCGAGCTGGGTAAGAAGTAGGGGCAACCTGTGGGCTAAAAGAGGAAAGCCCATGGGAGTTTGCGCGCACAAGAAGTCCGGGTCGCATAGAGTATGTGAGCATGAAAATGCTCCTCGGCATCTAATAGAGCGGAACGGTTTGCAACCGGTGTGGCAGCAGGCGAGCACGATGAGAATGGAATAATGGATAAGGTCTCCAATTCGAGCACGGCAACAGATCGCGCGAGTAAAGACGTGCTGGGACCCGTGGGAATCGTGTTGGAGGCACGGGGAATCCAGAAAAGCTATGGGATGGGACAGCGCAGCATAAACGTTTTGCAAGAGGCGAATTTGCAACTGCGCGAAGGCGAGATGGTGGCGATCGTTGCACCCTCCGGCGCGGGGAAAAGCACTTTGCTGCATCTGCTTGCGGCGCTAGACACGCCAACGAGTGGTGCTATATACTTCGATTCGAAACTCATTGAAACTCAGAACGAAGCGGCGCTCGCGGATTTTCGGAATCACGCCGTCGGATTTTTGTGGCAGCGGCACCAATTGTTGCCGGATTTTACGGCAGCCGAAAATGTAGCGATGCCGTTGCTGCTGCGGGGCGAGTCTATTTCGACAGCGCTCAAAACTGCGCGGTCGTGGCTTGCCAAGGTCGGCCTGGAGAATCGAGCCGATCACCGCGCAGGGGAGCTTTCCGGAGGGGAGCAGCAGCGCGTGGCGATTGCCCGGGCGCTCGTCACTGGGCCAAGAGTGCTGCTGGCGGATGAACCCACCGGAGATCTGGACGAGCAGAATGCTTGGGCCGTGTTTGAACTGATCGAGCGGTTGCACCGGGAGCACGAGTTGACGTCGCTGATCGCGACGCATAATCTGGCACTCGCTGCGAAATGCGACCGCATCGTAGGTTTGGAGCATGGCGTTCTGCGAACCCGTACGGTTTCAGCCTCTTCACAACCAGGCGGAGCTGCTGCGGGCGGGACCCCTCAGGGAGAAGCGAGCTAATCGTGTTCGAACGCTACACAGAGAAAGCGCGGCGTGTGATCTTCTTTGCGCGGTACGAAGCCAGCCAATACGGCAGCCCGTACATCGAGACCGAGCACTTGCTGCTGGGACTCATGCGAGAGGACAAAGCGCTCGCCAATCGCGTTCTGCGGCAGCAAGGTTCAATCGAGTCCATCCGCAAGGAGATTGAAGCGCGCATCACGATTCGCGAGCGCATCTCCACTTCGGTTGAAGTTCCGCTCAGCGCGGAATGCAAACGCATCTTGAACATGGCGGCGGAGGAGGCGGAACGTCTCGGAGTCCGGCACGTCGGGACAGAACATCTTCTCCTCGGAATTTTGCGCGAAGAAAAGTGCTTCGGTGCGGAAATCCTGATGGAGCGCGGGCTACGCCTCTCTGCCCTCCGCGAGGAGTTGGCACGCACGACAGGCGAAAAGACGCCTGCGGCGAGACCCAAGGAAACTTCGCTGCTGGCGGAATTCAGCCGGGATCTTACTCAAGCGGCGGGCGAGGGCCAGCTTGACCCTCTCGTGGGGCGCGAAAATGAAGTGGAGCGCGTCGTTCAGATTCTGTGCCGCCGGACCAAGAACAATCCTGTGCTGATCGGCGAACCCGGAGTGGGCAAGACCGCCATCGTGGAAGGACTGGCGCAGCGAATTTCGGACGGAGACGTGCCTCCTTTCCTTGCCGACAAGCGCATTCTCTCCCTGGATCTGTCCTTGATCGTGGCGGGAACTAAATACCGAGGGCAATTTGAAGAGCGCCTGAAAACCATCATGAAGGAATTGATGGAGAGCCAGAACTCCATCGTATTTATTGATGAGTTGCACACCCTGGTTGGAGCGGGATCGGCGGAAGGTTCGCTGGATGCTGCGAACATCCTGAAGCCGGCCCTCTCGCGCGGCGAGATTCAATGTATCGGCGCGACGACGCCGGGGGAATACCGGAAGTCCGTGGAAAAGGATCGTTCGCTGGAACGGCGCTTCCAGGCCGTTAAAGTTCCGGCACCGAATGAGGAAGAGGCCGTATTGGTATTGAACGGAGTGCGCGAACGGTACGAAAAATTTCATGCTGTTTCCTATACCGAGGAAGCTCTCCGGTATGCCGTGTATCTCTCAAACCGCTACATTCCGGACCGCTTCCTACCGGACAAGGCCATTGATTTGATTGACGAAGCGGGCGCGCGCGTGAAGCTGCGCCAGGCTACGGTTCCGGAAGAAGTCGGCGAGGTTCAGAAGCGCGTGAAATTCATCACCCACCGGATGGAAAGCGCCATCGCCGCGCATGAATTCGAAAAGGCTCGCTTTTATTCCGAAGAGGAACGCAAGGAAAAGGAAAACCTGCGGTCACTGCGCGATCGTTACAAGCTCGATGACGCGACCACGGGAGTGGTCACGCGAGAAGATATCGAGGAAGTCGTCGCGCGCTGGACGGGCATCGCCGTCACTTCGATCAAGGAAGACGAACAGCAGAAGCTTCTGCGCATCGAACCTGAACTGCATAAGCGCGTGATCAGCCAGGACAAGGCCATCACCGCGCTCGCTCGCGCGATCCGGCGCAGCCGCGCGGGACTCAAGTCTCCCGCACGTCCCGTGGGATGCTTTTTCTTCCTTGGCCCCACTGGAGTCGGGAAGACGGAAGTGGCGCGGCGTCTGGCCGAATTTCTTTTCGGATCGGAAAAATCCTTGGTCCGCTTTGATATGTCGGAGTTCATGGAAAAGCATTCTGTGTCGAAGCTGATCGGAGCGCCTCCAGGCTATGTCGGCTACGAAGAGGGCGGACAGATCACCGAGCGGGTGCGACGGACTCCATATTCGGTCATCCTTCTCGACGAGATCGAAAAAGCGCACCCGGACGTTTTCAACATCCTGTTGCAGGTGTTTGAGGACGGACAATTGACCGATGGCTTGGGCAATACGGTTGATTTTCGGAACACCATCATTATCATGACTTCCAATCTTGGTGCGCGCCATCTGCAGAAACGCACCAGCATCGGTTTCCAGGGTGGTGCGGACGAGGCGGGGCAACGCACCATGGAAGAATTGGTGATGAATGAAGTGAGGCGGGCGTTCAATCCGGAATTTTTAAACCGGTTGGACGAGGTGATCATTTTCAACCCGCTCGGCGACGAAGACTTGCTGCGGATCATTGATCTGCTCGTCGGGCAGTTGAACGACACGCTGATCCACCGCCAAGTGCAAGTGGTTTTATCACCGGAAGCGCGCCAGTGGATTCTCGAGAAAACGTGTGCGGATCGCAGTTATGGGGCGCGGCCGCTGCGTCGGGCCCTCCAAAAATACGTGGAGGATCCGCTCTCGGAAGCGCTCATTCAGGGTGGAATACAAAGGCCGGCGACGTTGCAGATTTACGTCGGGGGAGAAGGCCTCGCGTTCCGACCCGTCGGTGAGGCAACCCCGGTCATCCACTAGCGAATCTGACACCAACACGTGTACCCTATCTCGGCTTAATCTGGCACCGATGAAGGGTTTCGCACGGCCGGCCATTACCAGGTCCGGCAGGAGAAGGTCAACTTGGGTTTGGGGGCGCGGCTGTGAAAGCGTTCACGGCCGCTTCAAGAAAATTTTGTTCTCCGTTTTGCGTTTTTTGGGCAAAGGGGATATGGATTGCGGCGTTTTGCGCGTTGGTCGCCGCAGTTCCGTCCGCCGGCGCAGAAGCCAAACGCAGCGCGGATGCCCCCGCATCTTCCGGCAACTACCTTTTTTCGGAATCGCTGGATCTGGTTACTGGTAACTCTTCCCTAAACCTCGGGCAGACTCCTGCGGGACAACAGCAGGGTGCTAACGGCCAGCCCGCCATTATCGAGCGGATTGAATTCGTGGGCAATCGCCGGGTACGCAACGATACCCTGCAAGCGCGCATCTTCAGCCGTCCGGGAGATGTTTACAACTTGGAATCCTTGCGACGCGATTTCGAGGCGCTGTGGAACACGCAGTTTTTCGAGGACATCAAACTGCGCGTGGAGGATTCGCCGGATAAACCCGGTGAAAAAATCATCATTTTCGAATTGAAAGAGCGCCCCATAATCCGCCGGATCCGCTATGAGGGGATCCACTCCATTTCAGAGTCAGACATCCTGGACCGTTTCAAGGATCGCAAGGTCGGGCTCACCGTGGAAAGCCAATTCGATCCGACGAAAATCAAGAAAGCGGAGGTGGTGATCCAGGAATTGCTCGGCGAGCACGGGCGGCAATTCGCGAAAGTCACGCCGGAGTACGAACGGATCGCGTCCAGCAATGCTGTCATTTTGATTTTTAAAATTCAGGAAGGCCCGAAGGTCAAAGTCGGAAAGATCAAATTCACGGGCAATCACGCTTTTAGCGACCGCAAACTGATCCGTGCGATGCGCAACGACCGCCCTTACGCCATCCCGCTCTATTTTTTCGAAATTCCGGTCATGTCAAAGACCTTCGATCGCGACAAGCTCAACGAGGATCTCGAAGTGGGAATCCGCGGGTTGTATCAGGATACCGGCTACTTCCGCGTACTCGTCAAGGACCCGATCATCGAAAACGTGGATACAACCGGGCACCGCATGGGCATGCCCATGATGGGGAAAACTCAAGGCAAGGCCGTAAACATCACGATCCCGATTGAAGAGGGCGAGCAGTACCACATGGGCGCGCTAAAGATCGTCAGCGCCGATCCGGACAAATCTCTTTCGCTGAACGTGGAGAAGCTCAAGAGTGTTTTCCCTTTGAAGCCCGGGGATATTTTCGCCACGGATAAGCTGCGGAAGGCGTTGAAGGACTATACGAGTATTTATGGCGAATACGGATTTATTGATTTTACGACCGAGCCGGATTTTGACATTGACGACGCGAAAAAGGTCATCAATCTCACCCTGCGCTTCGACGAGCAGAGCCAGTACTACGTTCATCGCATCGATTTCATCGGCAACACCACGACACGCGATAAGGTCATCCGCCGTGAACTTCTGATTGATGAAGGCCAGCTTTTCAATAAGCGGGCTTGGGAGATCAGCATTCTCCGCCTCAACCAGCTCGACTATTTCGATAAAATCGAAGCGGATAAGTCTGTCGAAATTCGCAGGAACACCAAGGATCACACGGTTGATCTTGACTTGAAACTCAAGGAAAAGGGGAAACAGTCCATCGGCTTGCAAGGCGGGGTCAGCGGGCTCGCAGGCGGCTTCATCGGGCTCACCTACCAGACCAACAACTTTCTCGGCTTGGGAGAAACCCTGACCTTTTCGGCCCAGTTCGGCAGCCTAAGCCGGAACTTCATGTTTGGATTTACGGAACCTTACCTCTTTGACCGGCCCATCAGCACGGGTTTTACAATATTCTCCAGCCGCTACAGCTTTAATCAAGCCCAACAGGAGGCGCTGATCTACGGCCAGTCCGTCAGCCTCAATCCGCAATACATCCAGGATTATAATCAGGACAGTACGGGCTTCACGATTTTTGCCAGCTATCCCCTGAGAAGGTTTTCCTTCACTCGAGTAGGACTCACTTACGGCCTTTCGCGCACAGACATTACGGCTTTTAATCAGGCATCCACTTTGCTTTTCACGACATTGCAGTATCAAGCGGTCGCCGGACCGAGCGCACTCAATGGCATCGTAGCAAGCACCTTGACTCCGTCGATCAGCTACAATTCCGTCAACAACCCCATCAATCCGACAGGCGGGAAGAGTTATCTCTATTCTGTCTCCTTGCAAGGCGGACCGCTCGGCGGAAACGTCAATACCTTAACGAATGTTTTTGAGTGGAAATACTTTCACTCTGTAAACAAGAAGCGAAACGTCCTCGCTTTCCATACTCAAACGGCCTTCATCAACGGATACGGCGGAAAAGAGATTCCACCTTATAACCGGTTCTACCTGGGTGGTGAAAACGATCTGCGTGGCTATGACATCCGCTCGATTTCGCCCGTTACCTTTATCCCCGTACAATCCGCTCAGACGATCTACTATAGCGACCCTAGCGCAGGCGGCGCCCTGCGCGCCATCTCTGTTCCCGTTCTCACTTACGTTGCGACATTGCCTGGTGCGGATCTTCAGACATACGGAAACTTCGAATATCGCATCCCTATCATCGGCTCCACAGTCGAGACCGATCTATTCTTCGATGGCGGCACCGACGGTATCGTGGATGAATCCGGATTACACCTGGATCCGACCGGCCTGGCAAATTTGCAGCAGCAATTTCCCACTTCCGGGGTGGTGGGTACTCTTCCCATCGAACATGGCACGAATTTCCGTTTCCGGGGGTCCACTGGTATCCAATTTGTCGTTCAGCTTCCCATCATTCATGCTCCTTTCCGGATCTATTACGCCTATAACGTGCACAGGCTGCACCAGCAAATCGTTGCCCAGCAACCCTTCATTGAACCGAGCGAAATAAACTATTTGGAGAGCACCCTAAATGCGGTTGATCCGACGATTTTCAAGTATCAAGTGCTTCCGCAACTCAACTACATTCAGAACAATCCCGGCCGGTTGAATTATTTTGAGCCGCAGACGACGTTCCGGTTCACCGTCAGCCGCACATTCTGACAGGGGTATGGCAAGCATGAGGCTTTTCGAAGACTTGGGAAAACATGGGGCACGGACGCAGTGGCAACGCCCGGTGAGCGTTCGGAAGCCTTTGAAACGCAGGGGGATTTCGTGTGCATGAAGTGGCGTAATCTGAATCTCGTTCTTGCAGCTTTCTTGGGGGCGCTCTCGCTTTTTTTCGCCGGAGGTTGCGGCAGTAACAGCAGCGCCAACGTCGTCTCTGTCGTGGTGAGTCCTCCTTCGGCCACGGTCATCGTTTCGCAGTCACTTACCCTGACGGCGACAGTCAGCGGTAGCACGAATCTTAACGTAACGTGGGCTTGCACCTTTACGACCACGACCATTGATTCGAGCGGCACCGCCCACACCTCGAGTGCAGCCGCGTGCACGGCAGACACGGGGAACATCCCCGCGAATTCGACCAACACCACGGTAACATTTACGGCTCCATCAAAAGTTCCGGACGCCACGACATACCCCAACCTTCTCATTACCCTGACCGCGACCGCGGCTGCAGACACTAAGAAGACCGGCACGGCCACGATATCCATTGATTCGGGTATTGCCGTAACCCTTACCCCTGCGACGGCGACTGTTCCCACTTCGGAACAGCAGCAGTTCGTCGCCAGCCTATCCAACGATCTTCAGAATCAGGGCGTGACTTGGCTCCTCACGCAGAGCGTTCCCACAACCTCCGTGCCATATCCCTCTCTTACCACTTGCTCTCCGACGTGTGGCCAAATAGACGCCAACGGGATTTACACCGCGCCTGCTAGTGTTCCCACCGCCTCCACACCCGCCAATGCAAGCACAACACCTGCCAACGTCACCGTTGTGGCCACCTCGAAGGCAGACACGACGCGCTACTCTCTCGCCTCCATCACTATCATCGTCGGAGGTCCCATCACCTTTAACGGAATCTCTCCGACCGTGGCCCCACAGGGGGCATTGTTCTACGACATCTATCTCGACGCTCCGTTTATCTCTTCATCTTCGGTGATTACCCTGACCAGCCTGACGACCGGCACAGTCACAACGCTGACCACGGGATCTGGCCAAATTAAGGTGCTGTTCCCGATCCCCACCACGGACGTTCCGGCGCCTGCTTCCACGGGAGCTCGCGTGAGGCTCCTCGAACAGAACCTGTCTGCGGCGGATACTTACACCGTAAACGTTACGGATCCAAGCCAAACGGTGACCAAATCTCCGACGGGAAACTTTTCTTTCACCGTGATTCCTGTCCGACCCACCTCTGTCGCATCCCTTCCGGACGGTATTCCTCAAAATGGCCAATCCAACGAACTCAAGCTCGCCATTGATGGGGGTTACTTTGGGCCGAGAGGCCAACTTGCGACCACGACTTTTGCAGGCAACGCGGTTCCCCAGGATTCGACCGTGCAATCGAGCTCACGCCAATTGAATCTTGCTTTTCCGACAAGCTCGGTCAATTCTGCAAAGCCGGGGCTTTATTCTCTCTATGTTGCGCGGACCTCGCCCCCGCTTCCGGCGCCGAACAATTCTTCAGTCACGACAATTGCGGTTTTCCCGGATTATTCCGCAAGTCCCCCGACAATAGCAGGCTCTGCTGCGGCCGGCACAAATCCCAGCGCGATCGGCATCGATGGAACTCTAGGAGTCGCAGTAGTTGCCGAGACGGGTTCGAACCTCGTGCAATTTTTTGGCATTGGTACCGGATCGTTGACGCCTTTGCCGTGTCCTGTGGCTTCTTGCGCGGTAGATGTGCCCACGGGTCTTTCCGTGAATGCCACAAATCACACCGTTGCCGTCGTCAGCTACCAGGATCAGAGCGTAACGGTTCTACCGATTCCCGGAGCGTCCCAAGCGCCAGGCACCCCGTTCACGATTTCGCTTTCCGGACTCATTCCCGGCGAAGTGACCCCGCTTCCCTTGCCCTATTCGATCGGTGTGGATCCCGATACGAACATGGCAGTCGTGGCTTATTCTTCGAGTGCCATTCCCACGACGGCGAACATTGGGTTTCTTCTTGATCTGAATGCGGATTCACAGACCTGCATTGCCAATGCCCTCCAGCAGAACCCTCCCTGCGTCCACGCGCAGGTTACCCTGAATTCCGGGCCCTATCCTCAGGTCGCCATAGTGCCTCACGCGCATACCGCCTACGTCACGCCGGGCGGGATCGGCGTTGTGAGCGGCGTTGATGTGACCAAGGCTTCCTCTTCTTCCACCATCGCATCAGTTTCTTTGACCTCGGGCGTCGTTACCGTAACGACTGTAGCCGCCCATGGACTCAATCCTGGAAATCCCGGGACCGTGCTCATCGAGAATCTTCCTTTGGGTACCAGCCACCAAACGGATTTCAACGGTGTGTTTTCCGTGCTTTCCGTAATCAACGCGACAAGCTTCACATACGTTCTCAATTCCACGAACAACGACACGGCCACGGGGGTTACTTCCGGCTCCAATCTGAGTACCGTCTATTACAGCCCGGCCAACATCACGGTCTCCATTTCGCAGACCTTACAGGGGATTGCTATCAATCCCATCACCCGCACGGCGGCGCTCGCGGATGCCAACGCCACCGGAAATAACGCTGCTCAGATTGATCTGCTGAATTCTCTGGACCAATCGGTTACTTCGATCTTTTTTCATGCGCAGTGCACCATCTATACGCCCATCGGTTCGTGCAGCAATGCACCTGAACTTCTGGGAACAACGGACGTTGCTTTCCAGCCCTATACAAATGCGGTGGCTTCCTACAATCCTCAGCAAAACCTATTTTCCGTTTCCAATCCGGTGGATCAGCAGCGATATTCTGTTATGACACTTCCTGCCGGGCCTGGAGCAGCAACCCTGCCCGTCACTGTTGGGAGCAACAGCTACTCGCTCGGTCTTTGGGGAGCGGTCGCGGTGGACGCCCCGACGAACCAGGCTTTTGTCGTGCAATCCGGGAGCGGAACGATCCAGATTGTAAACCTGGGCCCCAGCGCGTCCAACGCTCTCAAGTCTGCACAAATTACTGAACTCACCGTTCCCGCCACAGGCTCCGCCATCCTTGGTGGCGTGCCGGGAGCTTACTTCCCACAGGGGACTTTGACTTCCACGAGCAATTTAACCGGTGTACAGATTTTCGGCTCGGGATTTGACACCTCTACGCTGGTTCGCCTTGATGGAACTTCTCTCCCGTCTTCTGACGTGCAATATGTGAGCAGCCGCCTTCTCACCGTCACCATTCCATCATCTTTCCTTTCGGCGCCTCATCGTTATGCCGTGGATTTAATCAACGGGGGCGGTGTCCAGTCCAACGCTACGGATTTCATTGTGATCCAGGCCGTGGATATGACGCCCGCTTGCGCGGGGGGTAGCCCGCAGCCAAGCTCCGTCGCGATTGCGGACCAACTTGCGCTGGCTCCCTTTTCACCCATCGCGGTGGTCAGCAACAGCGGATGCAACAACATTTCCGTGATTGACATCAATCCGCAGGACGCTGCATTCGGAACCATCCATAGCAGCATCGCCGTCGGTGCAACTCCCGAGGGAGTGGCCGTCAGCCCGCGCTTTGGTCTGGCCGTAGTTGCAAACAATGGCGACGGCACTGCGTCCATCGTGAATTTGCTGACAAAAACTCAGCCTGTTGCCGCCGTCACTACCGGCACAAATCCAACCGGCGTCGCGATTGATGAGGGCACGGGCGCCGCGCTCGTAACCAACACGGGTGCAAACACCGTGTCTGAAATCAATCTTGCGCTGCTGATGGGCTCGTCTCCCGCAACTTCTCTCACCGCGACGACTATCGCAGTTGATCAGCAACCGATCGCCGTGGCCATCGATCCCGACCGGGGAACGAATAATCAGGGTCTCGCCGTCGTCACCGCTCTCCAACTGAATATTGGAACCGCGCCCACGGGCGTTTTGGACTCCATCGATATCGGTACGAGCGCTCCGGCAAAAAGCACCACTGCAGCCGTTGGCCGAGTGACCGCCACCCCTACCGGCGTAGTCTTCGATCCCAGCGTGTATCCGGCGCTTTTTTATGCGACCTCCAGCGGCGGCAATGTGATCACTGCGTTCAATCCGGATTCCGGCACTACATCCACCGTTCACGTGGGCATAAATCCGATTTCTCTGGCCATCAACCCGCAGACTGGTGCGATCATCACCGTCAATGCTCTCAGCAACACGATCTCGATTGTTGATACGACCTCGAATCCTTTCAAAACGCGGCGCAGTTTTTCTCTGGGTGGCTCGCCGCAGTTCGGCGTTGCGATTGACCAGTTGACCAATCTGGCGGTCATCGTGGACCAGGCCAATAATCGCGTCCTCCTGTTCCCGATGCCGAACTGAACGAGATCTCGAGGAAAGGTTCCCTGCAACCTATGGCGGTCCGGTTCGCATCGCATCAGGCAGGTACCGGAATATCCCGGAGTGTGGTTCGCTTTCCGATTGCAGGGCACGGAGGCGCTCGGCTATACTTCTTGGTTTGTATGCAATGGATATTTTCCGGTAGGGATGAACGCGCAGCCTGCTGCACCGCAGCCGTGTACAGAATAAATTTCAGCCAATCTTAATTGGCCCAAGGCGGCCGCTCAGCGGCCGCCCACAATAAGGAGAACACTGTGAATTCCAGACTGTTTCGTAACGCCGCTCTCTCAGCCGCGTGCCTTTTGCTAGGCGCTGTCGCTGGAGCGCAGGCGCCTGCGGCGGGGTCCGCCGCGTCCGGCAAGATCGGGATCGTCAACGTGCGTGCCGCGATCGCAAGCACCGCGGAAGGGAAACAAGCCTCGGCGGAGCTGCAGTCACAATTTGCGCCGAGACAATCAGAGCTGCAGAACCTTAATAAGCAAATTGAGGATGTCCGACAGCGCCTGCAAGCGGGCAGCACTACCCTCAGCGCGGAAGAACAAGCGAGGCTTCAGCGCGAAGGCGAGAAACTGACCACCCAGCTCAACCGGAAACAGCAGGACTACCAGGATGACGTCAATTCCGCTCTCGGCGATGTTCAGGACCGCATCGGCCGCAAGCTCGTGGATGTGCTGGACCGGTATGCTCGCGAAAACGGCTACACCGCCATCTTTGATTCTTCCGCTCAAGGATCCCCCATCATTTACGCCTCGAATCAAATTGACGTCACACAAGACGTCATCAAGCTCTATGATCAGGCTTATCCGGTGAAGGCAAGTTCCTCGGCTCCGGCAAGGCCCGCTGCCAAACCCGGAACCGGTGCGCAGAAACCATAAACTGAATTTCATCGGCCGCAAGCTTTCCTGAAGAACGTCACGTATCTCGTGCGGCGCTGAGTCGTAAACTCAGCGCCGGACTTATTTTTGCGCGCGCCGCCCGCGCCGAGCCTTTGGATTAGTGCGCCATATCTCGTGCATTCGAGGGGGTCGATTCAACTCCGCAACCGCCCTCGGCGATAGAAAATCATGTGACGATCGGGTTGCAATTGTCTTCTGTTCGCCGGCCATTGTTCGTCATTCTGAGATTCGAGTCTTAGAGGCCGGCTTTAATTCTTGTTTGTGGTGTTCGGGGGTTGCTTCGGCGCAGCGATCTTATTGTCCGTGTCCACGCTGAACAGTGTGTAATTCGAAAGTGTATGGCTGTGATGGTAGCGCTTGCCGTGGAGCTCCATGTACGCATCCGCGCGCCACGGTAGCCACAATTGCTTGCGGCCGTGATCGAATTGAACCGGGCCATAATCAATCGTGAGATGGTCTCGCGTGAGTTCCAGCTGTGGTACCGGTTCTCGCAAATCCATTTCCAGATGCAACAGGTCGTAGTTATTGGCTCCAACCCAAATTCGTCCCCGAAGCGCGATCGGGAAAGATTTTGTGAATTTTCTCCAGATCAGGACCCTCGAAGGCACATCCTGTTTCTGCTCGAAGCGCATTTCCCACGCGGGTTGGTCATGCCAATTCGCCAAGCCCTCGCAGCGGTAATTGAAGTCTTCTTGGTAATTCGGGTCCAGAAGGGCGACTCCAATCGAAATGAGCCCTTTCGTGGCCAGCGAAGTCGGAAACTGATTCAGGTTCTCGCCCCCGTCCCTGCTCTCTTCAAGATACGTGTAACCGTTCCCGGGACGGAAAATGTCCACGAGATAATAGAAATCCTTTTCCCGCGGCGTACCGGGAATTCCGTTCTGGTCAATCTCAACATGGACTATGTGCTCCGTTGCCGTGAACTTTTCGAAATTTGATAGTTGCTGCTTCATGCGCAGCTGCGCTCTCTTCAGCACCTCCGGCAAGGAACAGACCACATCCGAAGCGAGTGCGTATTCTTTGCTATCCACATCTGGCGGAGCCCACGGCCTGACGTTGGCGGGCGCCCCTGGTGTTGCAGGCGATGAGCCGGGTCCGGCCTCGGCGGTCTTTGCTGAATCAAATGCCGTCTGGCTCGGCTCCGCCAGTTGATCGTTCGCGGTGACCGCGCTCGAGGGCCCTGACAATTCCCGTGCCTGGACGTGTGTCGCACCTCCGCTCACCTGGTCTCGGCTAGATTTGATTTTCACAAGCAAGGCCTGGGCTGCGGGATTCTTGCCCCCTTCCATATCCGAAGCGCGGGAAGCATAGATCTCAGCGCTTCTGTAATCTTTCGTCTCGAAATAGGCCTGCGCCAGCAAAAGGAGGGTGTATGAATCCGCTCCATTTCGTTCATAGGACTGTTTCAATGTCTCGATAGCCGCAGCAGGCTTCGCGGTCTGCATCTGCAATTGGCCGAGGGCCACCAGCGTGCGCTCGTGCCAAGGATTGATCTTCAAGGCCGCTTCAAAGCTGGCTTGCGCTGCATCCATCTGCCGCAATTCGTAGTGCGCCATTCCCAACAGATATTGGACATCGGGATTTTCCGGCGACATCTTTTCGGCCTTGCTGAAGACGCGAAGCGCGTCGTCATACTTCTTCTTCCGCATCCTCTGAAGCCCCTTGTCAATCTGTTCCTGGAGCTTCACCGATACGGGTGCAGGCTGCGAAGAGGCCGTTCCTGGAGCCACTTCGTTTTCGCTGCGCACGTAAATGTATAGCGGAAAAACGGTAGTTCCGCCGATCACCGAGGCATGTTGAATGGTCGTTTTGTAGCCCGTGGAGATCACTTCAATTTCGTAGTCTCCGGGGAGTATATTTTGAAAAGAGACCGCCGACCCATCCGCCGTTTTGGACACCAGGCTGATCGAGTGCTCAATCGACTGTAGTCTGACTGTCGCTTGGCCGGTCAGGGGCAATCCATTGGGCTCACGCAAGCTGATTTGAAGCCATACAGGTGCTTCCTCTATTCCGAATGAACCCTCATTAACGTCTGGCTTCTGGGGACGGGCAAACCCTGCTCCGACGCATAGAAAAGACGCGGCACTCAGCATCACGAGCAGGCGTATTCCGCCTCCCCAGTTAGCTACTCTTGACATTGGCCGACCCCGTCGAGATTTTTGGAACACGCTACACAAAACCTTAATCCACTCCGCTGTTCGGGTCAACCTGGCCTCAACAGAATCTTGTCCGTGGAGAACACGGCGACGCCTTGATCCTTAACATATTGAATTTATGGGCTTTCCAAATCCCAGATTCGGAATTGCACCCTCTGGTCCAGTAAACCCTCGATCATCATGTTTGCCTCAATTATTCTCCCTCCGCAATCCGCCTGCCACCACTACCTTGCTTTTACGGAGTCCGGGGCATATACTCTGATTTCGCTCTGAAGCGGGTCGCACGACTGAGTGGGCGCGAGCCCACTTTTTTGTTGCTGCCGGTTGGGTTGCTTTGTGGACCGGCCTTACCCGGGGAGTCTTTGCGTGAATCTGGAAAGGGTACGCGAAGCCGCCGAGCGCGTGGCTCGTTCGGAAGGGCTCGAGGTTGTAGACGTCGAATGGAAAGTCGGCAAGCAACGCTTCCTGAGGGTCTACATCGACAGAGTGCCTTCGGAGGGGAGCGAGAGTGCCCGCTCTGGGTCTGAAAGCCCCGTCGAGGGCATTTCCCACGCTGACTGCGAGCGCGTGAGCCAGCAACTCAGCGTGATTCTTGACGTTGAAGAGCTTGTTCCGGGGCCGGGCTACGTCTTGGAGATCAGTTCGCCGGGGCTGGATCGTCCATTGCGTAAGCCGCAGGAATTCGAGCGATTCACCGGGCGTCTGGCCAAGATTTGGACCGACGCGCCGATTGAAGATTTGACGTTCTTCGAGGGCCGCTTGGCGGGCGTCGCCGGAGGGAAGGTTCAACTGCAGCTCAAGGGAAAGCTGCCGCGCACCGTGGAGTTGCCGTTGGTCAACATTCGCAAGGCGAATCTGGTCGTGGAATTTTAGGAGCGCTATTTCGGGAAAGCAATATGGCGAATTTGCTCTATCAGCAGATTGAAATGCTCAGCCGCGAGAAGCATATCGAGCCGGAAATCGTGGTGTCGGCGATCGAAGACGCCATGGTGGTTGCGGCGCGCAAGTACTATAAGTCCGAGGAGGATCTCCGCGGAAAGTTCAACTCGGAAACGGGCCAGGTCGATGTCTATGCGGTTTTGACCGTCGTCGAGGAAGTCACAGATCCCAAGCGCGAAGTCAGTCTTGCCGATGCGCGCAAGAAAAACCCAGGCGCTGAAATCGGCACCGAGATCCAGACTCTCAAGCCGACTGACGTTTTGGGCCGAATCGCCGCCCAGACTGCCAAGCAGGTCATTTTGCAGAAGGTGCGCGAGGCCGAGCGCGACACAATCTACAACGAGTATCACAATCGTGTCGGCGAGCTCGTTACCGTCATTGTGAAGCGCGCCGAAGGGCCTGATCTCATCGTGGACATGGGCCGCACCGAAGCGCGCTTGCCGAAGCGCGAACAATCCAAACTGGAGACCTACAACATTGGCGAACGCCTCCGCGTAGTCATTAAAATGGTGGATCGCGCCGCCAAAGGGCCTCAGGTGATTGTTTCCCGTGCGGACGCCGCTCTCGTTCAAAGGCTCTTCGAGATGGAAGTGCCGGAAATCTATGACGGTACAGTGCAGATTCGCGCCGCCGCTCGCGAAGCCGGCGAGCGCACCAAGGTCGCCGTCTTCAGCCGCGACAAGGATGTGGATCCCGTCGGCGCTTGTGTGGGCATGAAGGGCATGCGCGTCCAATCCATCATTCGCGAACTGCGCGGCGAAAAAATTGACATCATCCCTTTCAGCGAGGAAACCGTTGCCTTCGCGCAGAAGGCTTTGAGCCCTGCGAAAGTCACCCGTGTCCAGATCACCGACCCCGAGAACAAGAAACTTGAGGTCATCGTCGAAGATTCGCAGCTTTCTCTCGCGATTGGCAAGAAAGGCCAGAACGTTCGCCTGGCCAGCAAGCTCCTTGGATGGGACATTGACATCAAGAGCGAGGAAGAGAAGCGCCGCGAAATCGAAGAGCAGATGACTGCTCTCACCGCGCCGGCCACTCCACTAACGGTGCTCGCCGGAGTAGGACCGAAGACCATCGAGAAGATCGAAGCGGCGGGCATCTCTTCACTGGAAAAACTCGCTGGCATGACGCCGGAGCAACTTATGGAAATTCCTGGCATCGGCGAGAAAATGGTGGACAAGATCTATCAAGCAGTGAATCGTTACTATGAAGGTGGAAGCGAGCCGGTTGCAGCCGCCGAAGGTTCTGAGGTTTCAGAGTCAGCCGAAGAAGAGACTGTGGCCACGGATCAGCCTTCCGCGGAGACACCGTCTGACTCGACGGTAGCTGCAGACGCAGCGGCTCCGGCTGAAGAGCCGGCCGTGGGCAAAGATTCGCAGGAATTGAGGAGCCAGACGGATTCGGCTTCTCCCCACAACGGCGCCGCCGGACACGAAGAAACGAATTCATAATTCATGACAGTGACAACGGAGCGCATGAGCGACGCAAATCAAGTTCGGATCAACGAGCTGGCCCGCGAACTGGAAGTAAAGGCAAAGGCCATCATTGATCTTCTGCCCGGTTTCGGGGTCACGGAAAAGAAGACTCATTCGAGTTCCATCCCTGAAGATGTTGCAGAAAAAGTGCGCAGGTCGATTCACGGCCAGGCGGAAGCCGCTGCGAATGCGGAAAAGGAGGCCCGGGACGTTGCTGCGAAGGCTGCCAAGGTGCGTCCATCAGTCCCTCCCACGCCGGCTCCTCAGGTCGCTGCCACGCCGATGCCCGTTGCTTCCCCTCCACCCGCAACGTCGCCTGTGGCAGAGCCCCCTGCCCCCGCCAAGGCAACTCCTCCTGCCACTGCCCCTGCAGCCGTTTCCGTAAGTAAACCCGCTGCCCCTCCCTCGGCGCCGCCCGCGGCTACAAAGCCCGTGCCTGCCGCTCCCCATGGTCAGCCACTTCGCCCCATACCTGCCGCGCCCCCTCAAGGTACTCCGGCTGCCGCGCGTCCTTCGGTGCCCTTGCGTCCTGCGTCGCCTCCGCCTGCGCAGGGATCACAATCTCCTGGCATGCGGCCAGCTGCATCCGGTTCCCAAGCGTCTCGACCCCCGTCGCCTTCAGTTCAGAATCGGCCGCTCCCGACCGGAAACCGTGGTCCTCTTCCCGGCACAAGTTCCGGTGGGCAGCGCCCCTCTGGTCCGCGACCTGGACAGCCCATGCGTCCGCCGCAGCAGGGCTCGGGGCGTCCCATGCCGTCTCGTTCGGGGGGACCACCGAATCGAGGATTCGGCCAGCGCCCGGGTGCCGTACCTGCGGGCACGCGTCCTGGCCCTCGCACGCCAGGCAGACCCGGCATGCTCCCACCTTTGCCAGACAAAATGCCTCCCAAGGCTGAACCCGGCAAGCCTCTCTACACCCGGAAGCCTCCGCAGCGTCAGCGGCCCGTCATGGACAAACGGGAGCAGGAAGGCGAACGCAAGCTGCACCCCACGCGTCAGCGGCCCGGCGCGGGAGACCGGCGCTCTGCGGCAGCTGTCATCGCCCCGCCGGAACCTCGTCCTCAGCGTGACATCAACATCACTGAAGGCATAACGGTTCGTGAGCTTTCGGAAAAGCTCGATGTCCGCGCGAAGGATCTGCTGAAAGTCCTTCTCGATAAAGGCGTCTTCGCGAGCATCAACCAGGCTCTGGATGTGCCCACAGCCACTCAGCTCGCCGAAGCTTTCAACGGCGTTGTCTCCGTCGTCTCCTTCGAAGACGAAATGATGCTGGAGGTCGCCAAGGAAGAAACCAGAGAGAATCTCAAGCCACGTCCTCCCGTTGTCACCGTCATGGGCCACGTGGACCATGGCAAGACCAGCCTTCTGGATGGCATTCGCGAAGCCGACGTCGCGGGAGGAGAAGCCGGCGGCATCACCCAGCACATTGGCGCTTATAAAGTTCAGGTGAATGGACGCAGCGTGGTTTTCGTGGATACCCCAGGCCACGAAGCGTTTACGCGTATGCGTTCCCGCGGCGCAAAGGTGACAGACATCGTTGTCTTGGTCGTGGCTGCTGATGACGGGGTCATGCCGCAAACCAAGGAAGCGATTGACCATGCGAAAGCTGCAAATGTCCCCATCGTCGTCGCGATCAACAAGATTGATAAGCCGGAAGCTCAGCCTGAGCGTGTAAAACGCCAGTTGAGCGAGCTCGGTCTGATGCCTTCGGATTGGGGCGGCGAAACAGAATTCGTTGAAGTCAGCGCCAAGCAGAAGAAGAACCTCGACAAGCTTCTGGAAATTATCCTTCTTGTCGCCGATCTGCGGGAGCTCAAAGCGAATCCCGACGCGCCCGGAAGCGGTACGGTTTTGGAGTCGCGCGTGGATAAGGGCCGCGGCCCAGTGGCCACCATCCTCGTCCAGAACGGCACGCTGCGTCCCGGCGATTTCTTCATTTGCGGTGCGGTATTTGGGAAAGTCCGCGCCATGTTCGACGACCGCGGCCGCGCGGCAAAAGATGCTCCACCATCCACTCCTGTTGAAGTGCTCGGCCTCCAGGGCGTTCCGGAAGCTGGCGATCATTTCCAGGTGACGGAGGAAGCCAAGGCCAGGCATATCGTCGAGTATCGCCAGTCCAAGCAGCGCGATGCTGCCCTTCGCGCCAGCTCCGGCGCTCGCATCACTCTCGATCAACTCCACGAACAGCTCAAGGCTGGCGAAGTCAAGGAGCTGCCTATCGTCATTAAGGCCGACGTCCAGGGTTCTGTCGAGGTCCTCAGCGAAATGCTTCCGAAACTCTCGACCGAGCGGGTGCGCCTGAAAATTATTGGATCTGGCGTCGGAGCCGTCACCGAAAATGATGTCCTTCTGGCTTCCGCTTCCGGCGCTATCGTCATTGCCTTCGGTGTGCGCCCCGATCGCAAAGCTGCCGAACTTGCTCAGCAGGAGCACGTGGACATTCGCACGCACAACATCATTTACGAAGTATCCGATGAAATCAAAAAGGCCATGGAAGGACTCTTGGAGCCGGTCGTCCAGGAAACCTATCTTGGCCGCGCCGAGGTCCGGAATACCTTCCGCATCAAAGGTTCGGGTACGGTGGCAGGTTGTTACGTCCTTGACGGCGTTTTGAAGCGCGATGGTCAGGTCCGCGTGGTCCGGGATGGGACCATCATCTATACCTCCCGGCTCAATTCGCTGAAGCGCTTTAAGGACGACGCCAACGAGGTTCGCGCTGGTTACGAATGCGGCGCCGGCATCGCGAACTTCAATGACGTCAAGGTCGGCGACATTTTGGAGTGCTTCAACGTGCAAAAGCTGAGCGCGGCGGAAGCGGCTGCACAGGCGGCCGCCCCCGCGGGCCGAAAATAATTCCGAGCGCTGAATTCCGGATAGTTTGGCGGTGTTCCGGCCGCTTGTCCGTTGATTCCCATGGCCGTCGGTTTGCTTATTCTGGAGTTGCACATCTCCGATGCGCGGTCGCTGAAGGACAAGCGCCAGGTTCTTCGCAGCCTGAAAGACCGCTTGCGGGAGAAGTTTAATGTCGCCGTTGCCGAGCTGGATCATGAGGACGTATGGCAGCGTTCCACCGTCGGCATCGTTACTCTGTCGAATGAAGAACAACATGTCGAGGAATCGCTCCAGCGCGTCCTCGAGGAGTCGGACCGGCTTCTCGGCCCTGTGCTGATCAGCCACTCTGTGGAATTTCTGTAACACTATGACCAACGCAAACCATCGCCACGAGCGCATCGGCGAGGAAATCGCCCATGAGATCAACGCCATGCTTGCGGGCGAACTAAAGGACCCGCGCCTGGAAGTCTCTGCAGTGGTTAGCGAAGTCCGTCTGGCCCCGGACATGCGTCATGCCCAGATATATGTCGCGGTTCGCGGCTCGGAAGCGGAAAAGGAAGGCGCCATTAAGGCGCTCGCGCATGCGGCTGGATTCATCCGCAGCGAACTTATCGAAAGGCTCCAATTGCGCCGCACTCCGGACTTGCATTTCACCCTTGATCTCTCCGAGGAATATTCCGCGCGCATTGACCAACTTCTCAGCCAAATGAAAAAGAATCCCTCGGCACCCTCTTGATTTCCATGCTTAGGTTCTCCGCCGGAATACTTTTACTTCTCCCTGGACTTTTTTCTTTTCGGATTCTATCCCGTCTGCGTTGCCGGCAATTCCCGGGGGAATTCGCTGTCCTGAAGAAAGCTCTTTGAACATGCCGCGCCAGCCCCAACCCGCCCCCTTCGACGGCGCGCTCGTCATTGACAAGCCCCGCGGGAAAACCTCGCATGACGTGGTTGATGCGGTGCGTCATCTCGCCGGGTTCCGGCAGATCGGCCACCTGGGGACGCTTGATCCTTTGGCCACCGGCGTTTTGGTTCTCCTCCTTGGCCGCGCCACGCGCTTGGTCCGCTTTTATTCCCATCGGCGCAAGCGGTACACAGCCGGTTTTCGATTCGGCTTTCCCACGGACAGCTATGATTCCGACGGGGTTCCGATGGGCCCCGATCACCCTCCCATTCTCGACCGTGCCGTTCTCGAGAGGCTCGCTGCCGATCGCCTCGGTCCTTCCCGGCAAATGCCCCCCTCGTTTTCCGCCAAGAAGATTCATGGCCGCCCCGCCTATGAACTTGCTCGCAAGAAGCAGCCCGTTCACCTCAAGGCAGTCGAAATCGAAATCTTCGAGTATCGCCTTACGGAAATCGAAGGCTCGCTCGCGCGCTTCGTCATCGAGTGTTCCTCGGGCACCTACATTCGTTCGCTGGCCCACGAAATGGGAGACGCTCTCGGTTGTGGCGCTCATCTCGCGGAAATCACCCGGACCGCGGTGGGTGAGTTCGCTTTCGACCAGGCCATTCGGCTCGAAGAGCTTGCCGCCGCCGCGCAAGCCGGAAAATTTCAGGATTGCCTCGTCAAGCTTGAAAACCTGTTGCCCAATTTTCCGCGCGCGAACGTTCTGCCCGTTGTTGAAAAACGCGTTCGCCACGGATCGCGTTTCAATGTTTCTCTTTCTCAAATTCAGCCCGCGCGCCTCGAGCCACCTCCCGGCGCTACCCTCCAGATGGACGCCGGTGAGGCCGGGCCTCCTCGTCTTCGCGTCTTCAACCAGCAAGACAAGCTGATCGCCATTGCCGAGGCGGTCGTTCCTCGCACCTACCAGCCTGTGGTTGTTTTCGATCCTCTGCCCTGAACTTCTCTGGTCCGCATCGCTCCGCGGTCCAACTCCGGTTGTTCCCGCCCAAGCCCTGCGCTATATTTCTTTTTGTGCCGCCATGTCCTCTGCTCCATCCATTTCTCCGGATCCTTCGTCCTCAGCCTCCATGAGCAGGCTCATCCGCGTTGAAGAAGACTCCAATAAGTCGCCTGTGGAGCGTGACCGCCGTCTATGCCAGGAGTTGGAAGCCGGCAATATTCTCTTCTTTCAGCACACTCCATTTGATTTTCTTCAACAGGAGCGAGAGTTTCTCCTGGGCCTGAAGCAAACCAACGCCGCTTACCACAAGAATATCGCCTACCGCCCCGCCCAAGATCGTGTCACGGGGCTCGGCAAAGCAAGCGGACCCGAATTCGATCGCCTCCTTGGCATTCTCCGCGGCTACTCTCAGCGCTCCAGCTCCTTTCTGGGCGAATTGCTTCCTCCGTATCGCGGACATTGCAAATTGGACTACGCCAGCTTCCGTCCTCTCGAAGAGCGCGGCCGTACGGCACGCCTTCGCGCACGCAACGACCTCCCGCACGTGGATGCCTTTCCCACCCGCCCCACAAACGGCGACCGCATCCTGCGTCTCTTCACTAACCTGAACCCATCTCAAAGCCGCGTCTGGATCACCTCGCAGACCTTCGAATCGCTCGCACCGCGCTTTGCTCAACGCCTCGGCTTGCCCGCCGCGGCTCCCAAGAACTCTTTCGCGCGCGCCTGGCGCACGCTTGCTCGCGCCACTCATCTTCCGGGGGCTCGCCGCTCGCCCTACGACGAATTTATGCATGCCTGTCACAACGCAATGAAGGAAGATGCCGCTTTTCAACAATCATGTCCCAAACAACGATGGGAGTTTCCTCCGGATTCCACCTGGATCGTCTTTACAGACCTTGCCAGCCATGCTGTCTTGGAAGGGCAGTACGCCATGGAACAAACCTTCATTGTTTCTCGCGAAGCCATGTTGTGGCCGGAGAGATCACCTTTGGGAATCCTCGAACGGCTCGCAGGCCACCCACTCACTGTCTAGTCGCTCGTCGCCTTTCCTTGAATTCGTTCTCTTGGCCGTGACCATCTTTTCCGCAGATCAGCCCGGCGGGGGCTGTGATTGTTGATTCGGCTCCTGCGGCTGTGGGCGGGGCTGTGCTTCGGTCGGCCGCTGAGGCTCCGGCTGAGTCTCACCTGGCTGCCCCGATTGAGGTTGAGCACGTTCGTTCTGCCGCTGTTCCGGTATAAATCCTTCTCCCGCCGCTGGCGCTACCGGACCCGTTCCTCCCGTGGTTGCTCCGCCGCGCCCCGCAAAAAGAATTTTGGAACTTCGTTCGGGCAACCGAAGCCGCCGCGGCGTGATCAGAATCAGGAATTCATTGTCCTGACTGGAATTGCTTTGTGTCCCGAACGCATATCCGGCTCCAAGCGGCAACTCTGCAAATCCGGGCAATCCGGCGATTGCGTTCGTTTCTTCCTTGTCCAGCAGGCCGGTCACGATGGAGGTCTCATCTTCCCTTAGTCGCACCGTCTGTTTCAGCGTGCGGTTGGTAATCACGGGAATCCCGTTCACGCTCGTTCCGGCCAGCGAGCGGATTTCGAATTCGAGCTGCAGCGTAACTTCGTCGTCGCTGTTGATCGTGGGCGTCGCCTTCAGTTTTACGCCCAAATCGATGTATTCCGATCCCGGAAAGGGAACCTGTCCGACCGAGCTCTGGGCGAAAGACGTCGGATCGAGAAATACGGTCACTTGGTTGCTCGATGCTGAATGCGCCGTGAGTGCCACGTCCGGCAATCCGTCTCCGTTGAGGTCTTTCGATACGACCGCGCCGGGGCCTGTGGAAGTCGAAAGCTCTAGTCGCGTCGAAAAAAGGCCGCTCCCGAGTCCGATATACACGCCCAGCGTGCTCACTCCATTGTTCGTTACCGCGATGTCTCCCAATCCGTCCGCATTAAAATCCGCAATCGCCACGCCCGATGGAGTAGACGATGTAGGCAAGGGAGATCCCGCTGCCGGAGTGAATGTTCCATCCCCGTTGTTCAGCAGCACCGTGACGGTGTTGTCCGTTTGATTCACGACTGCCAGGTCCGGAAAGCCATCCGCATTTAAGTCCCCGCTTGCGATGGCAACCGGCAGTTGTCCCACACCAATCGGCGATCCCGTCTCTTCCGTAAAGGTTCCGTTGAACGTGCTTCCTCCAACCGCCTCGAGGATGGCCACGTTGTTCGTCGTCACGTTGACCACCGCAAGACCCGGTGTTGACGAGTCTCGGAAGTTTCCCTCTACCATCGCAACCGGGCCCTGCTCCCCCGCGGCGAGGTGGAACGGCGAATTGGCGAACTGCGTAAACGTGCCGTCTCCATTTCCCTTGAACACGGAAATTGTATTGTCCCCCGTGTTGGCGACCGCAAAGTCCAGCATGCCGTCTCCGTTGAAGTCTGTTACCACCACGGCCCGTGGTTGTGCCCCCACGGCGAACGGCGAGCCCGGTGCCTCGGTAAACGTTCCATCTCCATTGCCCAGCAGCACGCTCACCGTATTTGAAGTCGCGTTGGCAATCACCAGGTCCGCGGGTTGCGTAATGTGCGTGGCGTCCGTCAGCCGGAACGTTCCCGACGCAATTCCTGAAGGCCCCTGTTCGCTCGTCCCCAGCGTGATGGGGGAACCCGGAGCTTGTGCGAAGATTCCGTTCCCCTGGTTCAGCAATATGGTGATGGTGCTGTCGCCTTGATTCGCGACCGCCAGATCGGGTTGTAGGTCGTTGTTGAAGTCCTGCGCGGCAATCGCCACAGGAGTCTGTCCGACATTGAAATCCGTTCGCGCAAATGTCGTCCCTGTCACGGAACCTCCAACCACGGTTCCGCCCAGGCTCGCGGAGAGGAGTGACAGTGTGACCGGGTAACGCTCCCCTACAAAAAACGTCGCCGGCTGCCCGTCCTGCGCGCGCATCAGAACTTCCCGGCCGCTCTGCACTAGGGACAATGCCTGCGAAAAATTCGCGGTTGCGCTCGGCAGGCTCAGGAGGTAGGTACTTTTTCCTCCTCCCACCGGGATGACTTGGGTGGGGCTGGTGGTGATCCCACGCGCCGTAAAAATCCCTTGCAAGATGGTAAGAAGATTTTCGACTGTCGTGGCTTGCTGCAATTGCTGCAACTCGGCGCCACTCAGCGAATATGCCTGTGCCCCTGACGGTGGCGTGATCCCCAAATCCCGTGCCGCATTCTCATCAACCTCCAGCAGTTCGATCTGCAGCATCAATTCTCCGCGCCCGCGGTCAATCTGTTTGATGAGCTCTCTCGCCAGTCGCAGCCCTTCTGGCGTGTTTCTCACCGTGATGCTCCTGCTCTTCATGTCCAGCTCGATGTGCGTCGCGCCGGTGATCTCGCGCAACACGCGCAGGATCTCCGTCATTTCCGCATCCGAAACTGCGCTCGGCAAAATGAAAGTTTGCTCCCCCTGGATTGCGAACTCCCTCCTCTTCTGGGCCGTGTCCGCGGCCACAAAGATCAGAGTGGAGCTCAGCGGTCGCCAAAATGTGCCTGTCGTGTCACCGAGTATCCGCATTGCCGTCTTGAAGTCCACATTGTCCACACGCAGCCTGACTTGTCTCGACACCAGATCGGGATCGAAAGTCGCCGTCAGGCCAAATGCCCGCGCCACCTCATCGTATAAAGTATGTGTATCTCCCCGGAGATTAAAGCTCTTCGTCCCGCTCTGCGGCCGGGCTTCTGGCACTCCTTTGAGCGAGTCCTCGCTCTCGTTTCCTTTGCCGGACGGGAGGTCCTCCTCCATGGACTTCATCTCTCTCACGCGTTCGGCGACCACGGTATTTCCCGGGTCAATTTGCAGGGCCGTTCTCAGCTCGAGGATTGCCCCCGCCAAATTTCCCTGGGCCGCTTTATGCTCCGCCGCGTCCACATGCATTTGAACAAGCTGAGAGCGCAGCACCGCTCGCCGCACCGCAATTGTTGTGTCGTTGGGCGCATCCCTCCCGGCCTCATCGTAGGCTGCCAGGGCTTGTAGATATTCACCTTTGGCCAAGGCAGCGTTTCCGCGCTTCAGCGCCAGTTCAGCCTGCTTTTGTGCCTCGCTGTGGGGAGGTGGCTCCTGGCCCTGCAGGGATAGGCCAATCAGCAAGCAACTGAGCAGAGCCACGGGAAACTTCGCTGGATGATTCGTCATCGTCATGAGACTCGTGTATTCTAGCTCGAAGATATAGGACTTTATTGGTCCGATTGACCTGACTCGCCGAAGGCGTTACACTTATTAGGTTGTTGCAAATCATTTACAACTGGATCTTCTGTGCTCTCTGCCTTTTTGATTGCTCTCCGTGAAGGCGTCGAAGCGGCCCTCGTCGTCGGCATCATACTCGTCTACCTCTCGCGCACAGCGCGCGCTCATCTCTCTCGCTATGTCTGGTACGGCGTCACTTTTGCCGCCATCCTGAGCCTGGCTGTCTCCGTCGCTCTGGATCGCTGGCAGATCAGTCAGGACGGTTTTGAGGGCCTTTTACTTCTCCTTGCCGGCGCCTTCGTCGTTTCGATGATTGTTTGGATGAATCGCGTTGCGCGCCACCTCCGCAAGGAGATCGAAAGCAAGATCGAGGCCTACGCCGCCCGCGCGGGTGCCGCCGCAGGTTGGGGCATCTTCCTCTTTGTCTTTCTCATGGTCCTCCGCGAAGGTGCTGAGCTTGCTTTGATCCTACGCGCTGTCGAATTTTCGTCCGAAGGTTTGCAGGCCTGGATCGGAACAATCCTGGGGCTCGCCGCGGCCGTTTCTGTCGGACTTTTCTTTTTCAAGGGCACTTTGAAGATTCCTCTTCACCGCTTCTTCGCGGCTACCACCATAATCCTTTGGCTCGTCGCCGCACAGCTTGGCATCACCGGCCTACACGAGTTGAGCGAAGCGCAATGGATCCCTTCCGGTCCTCGCGAGATGGCCATCATTGGACCTATCGTCCGCAACGAGCTGTTTTTCTTCGTGCTCATCTTCGGTACGGCCATGCTTCTCGTCCTCCGTGAATGGCTCGTGGCTTCGCACGCAAAAATCGCGGCAGTGTCCAATGAAGCCGAACGCCGGCTCCTTGAAGCACAGCGTCGCCGCTCTCGCCATTGGATGATCTCGGCCGCTTCGGCCTGCCTCGCCGTAATTCTCGCTCTCACCGCCGACTTCATTTATGCACGGGCCAGTTCCGTTCCTCCCGTTGCGGATGCGGTCGCTGCGGTGAACGGCGAAATCCATATTCCCGTCAGCCAGGTCCAGGATGGCAGACTTCACATCTTCGCGGTGCGCTCCGCCGCACACTCATTTCGTTTCCTGATTATCAAGAAGCCCAACGGATGGGGCGTCGCTCTCGACGCCTGCCGCATTTGTGGCGCTCAGGGCTACACTCAGGACGGTCAGAATGTCATTTGCCGGCATTGTGGCTCTGCTATCTATGTTCCGACGATCGGCGACCAGGGCGGCTGCAACCCCATTGGCATCCCTTTTCAAGTAGAAGACTCGGACATCGTCGTCAATCTCTCCGCCATCGTCCAAACCTGGGACTCCGAGGTCCCCAAATGATTCTGCTTCCTACGATTCAAATCAGGCTCTCAATTGGCGATGGAGTTGCGATCTGGGAAAATGGGCGCTGACTTATGTTCCTTCGCCTCGTCACCGATTCCTTCACGCGCCGCCCGCGCCGCCAACTCCTCACTGGCGCGGCTCTTGCCCTCGGTATGGCGGTGGCCACAGCAGCGATCAGCGTGGCTCTCGATGTCGGCAACCGCCTCGCTCTCGAATTCCGCTCTCTCGGCGCCAATCTAGTTGTCACACCCACTGCCGATTCTCTCCCGCTCGAAATCGGTGGCGTGGACTATCGCCCCGCCAATGCGGGAGCCTATCTCCCCGAATCCGATCTTCCCAAAATCAAGGAAATCTTCTGGCACAACAACATCATCGCCTTCGCCCCGATTCTCGAAACGCCAATGACGGTTGGAAATCCTGCTTCCGTACCTGAGATTTCTTCGGACATTCCCACCTACGATGTCCAATTCTTGGGTACTTGGGCACGCCACACCGTTCCTGCTCCAGACGGCTCCAACTTCGTCACAGGAATTGCCCAAACCGACCCGTGGTGGCGTGTGCGTGGACGCTGGTTTGAAGACAACGTGCGTGAATGTGTCGTGGGAATGAAATTGGCGAAACGTCTGGGCGTTTCGCCCGGCAGCTACCTAATGATTTTTCGACACAATAATGGTGGCGAGGAATCTTCGGACGGTCTTACTGTCGTTGGTGTGCTTGAAACTGGAGGCCCCGAGGATGACCAAATCGTTGGGCCTCTTTCAATAGCCCAATCGATTGCCAACAAACCGCAGCAGTACCGCAAGCTCTACGTCTCTGCCCTCACAAAGCCAGAAGACGAATTCGGCCGCCGCGACCCTTCGACACTCTCGCAAGCTGACTACGACCGCTGGTTCTGCACTCCGTACATTTCTTCGATTGCTTATCAGCTCAAGCAAGCCCTTCCCGGCACGGATGTCCGCATCATCCGCCGCGTGGCCGATACCGAAGGAGCCATACTTTCCCACGTAGAGATGCTTCTCTGGCTCGTTACTCTCGCTTCCCTCCTCGCCGCCGGCCTTGCCGTCGGCGCTTCATCCGCCGCCAGCGTTATCGAGCGCCGCACCGAAATCGGGCTTATGAAAGCCCTGGGCGCGGGTTCGGCAAACATCGGCCTTCTTCTCGCCGCCGAACAGCTGCTTCTCGCATTCGTAGGCGGCGGAATCGGATACTCCTTGGGCCTCATCTTGGCCCGCATCGTGGGCGACAGGATCTTCGGCGCGCCGCCAGAGCCTTCTCTCCTCGTTCTTGTCGTAGTTCTCGTTCTCGCTGCAGGCGTCACCCTTTTCGGCAGTGCGTTGCCTCTTCGCCGCGCCGCCCACTATGATCCCGCTCCCATCCTACGAGGCGAGTGAACATGCCTGATCCCCGCTCCATCAACCGGTCCATGTTTTGGCGCATCGAACTCCGCCTCCTTTCCGCCAATCGCGGCCGCGCATTCGTCATCCTCGTCGCGCTGGGTGCCGGCGCCACTGTCACCTCCGCTCTGCTCAATCTTCAAGTAGACGCCAAGCGCCGCATCACCACCGAATTCCGCTCCTTCGGAGCCAATGTGATTGTCTCTCCGCGCACGGACACCGCTTCCGGAACGGGCGCCAAGACTCTTCCTCAATCCGACTTTGACCTCGTACCAAACTCTCCCGCCAATCGAATTGGGAAGTCCGCTCTCCTTTTTGTCGTCGCAGACGTTGCCTCGCAAAACACGGCTTCACCAACACCAGCCGTCGTCGTCGGATCCCTGGATGGAGGTGACGCTGCATCCTGGCTGGGTTTTTCTTCCTCGCGCACATCTGCCGATCCCTCCCAGAGCAATTCGGCCGCCTGCCGCATCGGCAGCAAAGTGGCCTCCCAGCTCCCCGCGGCCGTCGAAAGCCGCATTTCCCTACGGTCTGAAGGAAGGGAAGTATCTTGCTCTGTGTCGGAAGTTTTCAAATCGGGCGGGGAGCAAGACAATCAAATCATCGTTCCTCTTGATTCCGCCCAGCGCCTTGCCGCTCTTCCCGGCCGCATCAGCCTCATCCAGGTCAGCGCGCCCGGCAATCCGGATCAGGTCAGGAGTTTTATCGCGGCCCTTCAACAACGCATTCCTGATGCTTCCGTGAGCCCTATCCGCCAATTTACTGAAGGCGAAGCCAACATTTACCGCCGCATTTCCGGTGTCCTCAATTCCACCGTCGCCGTCATTCTCATCCTCACGGCGCTTTGCGTCATGGCCGCCATGACCAACATCGCCATGGAACGAAGGAACGACGTGGCGCTCATGAAAGCCATCGGCGGCGCCGCCCGCCGCGTACTCCGCTTCTTTCTCGTCGAGGCGACTCTTCTCGGCTTCGTCGGCGGATTGATCGGCGCTGCCCTCGGCCTTCTCATCTCCGTCTGGCTCGGCAAAGCCGTCTTTGGAGTCGCGGCGCAGCCTCGCCTCATCGTGTATCCTGTTTCGGTGGCGCTGACCGTCCTCGTCGCGATCCTGGGTTCATTCCCGCTGCGGCGTCTCGCGGCCATTCGCCCGGCATCTATTTTTCGAGGTGAGCAGTGAGTTCGCAGCCCCAGGTCCTTGTTGAATCTCTCGGCAAAAACTACGGCGCTCTCCGCGCTCTCGGCGATGTTTCTTTCGATATCAATTCCGGTGAATGGGTCGCGCTCATGGGCCCTTCCGGCTCCGGCAAAACCACCCTCATCAACATTCTCGGCGGTCTCGACACCCTTTCCTCCGGCCGCGTCGTTGTGGATGGCGTTGATCTTTCCAAGCTTTCCGAATCCGCCATGGTCCGCTACCGCGCGGAAAAAATCGGCTTTGTCTTCCAACAATTCCACCTTGTCCCCTATCTTAGCGCGCTCGAAAACGTCATGCTCGCCCAGTATTTCCATTCCGTCACGGACGAAGCGCAGGCTACCGAAGCTCTCAAACGCGTCGGCCTCGGCGACCGTCTCACCCATCTCCCTTCGCAACTTTCCGGCGGCGAACAGCAGCGCGTTGCCATCGCCCGCGCGCTCATCAATCAGCCCAAGCTCATCCTTGCCGACGAACCCACCGGCAATCTCGACGAAGCCAACGAAGACATCGTTATCAATCTCTTTCACGAGCTCCACAAATCCGGCCATACCATCCTCATGGTCACGCACGATTCCGATATCGCGCGTCAGGCCGGCCGACGCATCGAGCTCGCTCACGGCCATCTCTCCTACGACACCGCCCAGCATGGCCCAAACGCTCCCCTCGCCTGTCCCCTCGCAAACACGGCCGACTGCTGCACTCCCGCTCCTTCCGTCATCGCGCTCGAATCTGACCGCCTCGCAATCGCTCAGGCCGACGAGATCCGCTTCGATCATCTTCTCGAACAAATCTGGATTTTCGGCGAGGAAGGCAAGCCCGCGGAAACCGCTCAGCTCCGTGTCGAAGGCTCCGCGGGCGAACTCGCCGTCGCTCCACGCGAACCTGTCTCGCGCGTCCTGTCGCGCATGTCCGATTTCCGCCTCGTCGAGCACAGCAACGGCGAAGTTCGCCTCACCGAGTCCGGCGCTCGCCGCGCACGTGATGTCGTCCGCCGTCACCGTCTCGCAGAACGCCTTTTCACGGACACGTTTTCCATCGGCGACACCGAGGCCCATCAGCAGGCCTGCCGCTTCGAGCACATTATCAGTCCCGAGCTCGATCAGCGCATCTGCACTTTCCTCGGCCACCCAAAGACCTGCCCCCACGGCAATCCCATCCCTCCCGGCTCCTGCTGCGACGCTCATCTCAAATCCTGACGCTTTCACCAATTGCCAGATGCCCCTTCCTCTCGACAACCGTCACAAACCCTCCAGCGTTAAAATCCACGTCTCCTCCGGCGCCGGCGTGGACATCTCCTGGGCCGACGGCCACCAAAGCCATTTCGATTTTCCTTATCTCCGGGAACGATGCCCCTGTGCCACCTGCAACGAGGAACGCGAAAAGAAAGCCGCTATCGCCACTCCGGGCTCCTCGCAATTCGCTGCGCTTCCCATGTTCAAGCCCAAGGTTCGCGCCCAATCTGCCCTGCAAGTCGGCAACTACGCCATTCAGATCTTTTTCTCCGACGGTCACTCCACCGGCATCTTCTCCTACGATCATCTCCGCTCCATCTGCCCCTGTCCGCAGTGTTCGCGGAAAGGCTAGCCACAGATTTTTCTCTTTCTCGGCCCCGCTCCGTCTGCCTTTCTTCAGCAAACTATCGCTTGCTATTCGACTTTCT
>DATIXL010000038.1:0-6328 GCA_035518615.1 Terriglobales bacterium
TTGTCGCAGTATTTCTACTCGGTTCCTGATGCTTCAGTGGCCAACGGCACCATATGCTCCCAAGCTGTGCCGATCACCGCGTTGAACCAGGTGTTTACGACCATCGCGGGGCAACTCACGGTGTCCCGGTTGGTGCCCAGCGGAGATTTTTGACGCACTGGCTGCCGGAGCTGCAAAGGAGCCTGTGCGTCTAAGAAGTGTGGCATCGGCGAGTGCATTTTGATGCCCGGCGTGTGCGTTTTTAGCGCCTGTGCGCGCAAAAAACGTACTGGTAGACTGCGATTTTGGGCTGACTGCACCGCGTTTATTTCCTTTGATTGGTAGCGCTTGTCTCGAAGCCGATCTTCGAAAGTGACGCGCTTTTGTCTCTCCCTCGGTATGCCTATGGCCTCCGGCCGACCGTAGCAGACTGCGGCGCGGGCGATGCTTGCGATCCCGCAGTGAATTGATTATTGCGAAGCTTGCGCGGCCGCGAAACATTCCCCGAAGGAACCAAGGCCTAGAAAGAGCGAGGGGAAACTCATTGACATCACTAGGAATGAGCGCAGACTGAAGATACCCCTTTCTCCTGCTGCCCGCCTCTTGCCACTCGGATGGCCCCGCGGACACTCGACGTGCGATGCGATTTTGAAGCGGGTGAACGCGCTTTTACGCTCTTCCCTGATTGTCTAGGAGACATCTCATGGCATCTGAAATTCGCCGCAGAATTTGCATCGCAACGCTGTCTATCGCTGCGTTGATTTTAGTTGGCTGGCTGCCTGCATTGAGGGCGCAAAGTGTGCCGATTGTGTCGATCACGTGCGGACAAAACGCCGATGGGCGGCTCGAGCTGTTCGTGGTGGGCAGCGATCGCACGCCCTATGATTTGTGGCAGAAAAAGCCGAACGGCGAATGGACTGGTGCGTGGACCAGCCTCGGCGGACCTGGAGTGAAAAGCATCGCGGTCAGCAACAATGCCGATGGGCGGCTGGAATTATTCGCCCTCGACACCAGGGACGGCAGCGTGTGGCACACATGGCAAGCCACCCCGAATGGAAACTTCGGCAACTGGGCGATGATGGGAAAGGCTCGCGGGTTGAGTCAGATCGCGGCCGGCAGGAATGCCGATGGACGGCTGGAAGTATTCGCCATCAATGCCAAGGACGGCAGCGCCTGGACTAGCTGGCAATCCGCGCCGAATTCTGCCTTCGGAGACTGGAAAGCGATGGGCGATGCGCGGGACTTGAGCGAGATCGCTGTCGGTAATAACGCCGACGGACGGCTGGAAGTATTCGGTCTGAACGCGAAGGACGGCGGCGTGTGGCACGCTTGGCAAACATCGCCGAACTCTGCGTTCGGAACGTGGGCGAGCATCGGCGAAAGGCGCGGGCTCGACAAAATTACGGTGAGCAGCAACGCCGATGGGCGCTTGGAGATATTTGCTCTGGACGCGAAGGACGGCGGCGCTTGGACTACTTTCCAGACTGCACCGAACTCATCTTTCGGTGACTGGACGAGCATGGGCGCGGTACGCGGCCTCGGTCAGCTTGCGTTGGGCAAGAACGCGGATGGGCGTTTGGAGCTGTTCGCGCTCGATGCCAAGGAAGGCATTGCGTGGCACATTTGGCAGACTGCGGCGAACGTTGCGTTCGGGAATTGGGCGATGATGGGAGAGCAGCACAGCTTGTCGCAGCTCGCGATCAGCAACAATACCGATGGACGCCTGGAATTCAGCGCGGTGGGAACGGGCGGCTTCGCCGTTCATCTTTCGCAACTCACGCCCAACGGGAAATGGGATACGCCGAGCCACTGGCCTTCGCTGGGTCAGCCTACGGCGGCGAAATCTCCGGCTGCTGGTGCGAAGATCACGTCACTGGTATCACCGCCGGAGACCTTTGCACCGCAGAATTTCTAAGAACATCGCGAGAGAATGTCTCTTGGCGTTATGGTCTCTGGGTAGAAGTGAAGCGGGGACGGTGCGTTCATCTGCGTTGCAGAAAAAGAGTTGAGGGATGCGCGATTTCACTGATAATGTCGTGCGATCAGGAAGCGATGGAGGAGATCGATGAGGGGAATCAGTAAAGCGATATGCGCTGCAGCAGGCGCGCTTCTTTTCGCGTTGGGGCCGGTGGCGCGCGCTGACAACTCTGGCGAGACGGTGTTCAAGCAGAAGTGCACTGCTTGCCACGCCGCGGACGGAAGCGGGAACAACTTCATGGGGAAAAAGATGAATATTCCCGATCTTCGTTCGCCTGAGGCGCAAAAACTGACCGACGCGGAACTGACGGGCATCATCACCAAGGGCAAGAACAAGATGCCGGCGTATGACAAGACCCTGAAGCCGGAAGAGATCAAAGGCCTGGTGGCGTACATCCGGTCGATAGCCAAGAAGTGATCGGATTGTCCACGGAGGAATCGCGGCGTGCGGAGCAGATGAGACGCTTGCAAATTGCAAACTCAGGTTAGAGATCTCGAGCAATCCTCAATCGAGCATGTTAGCTATGGCTTCGGGCTGAGTGCACCCGCGTTTATTTCCTTCGAATGGCTGCGATGCAAAGAAACCGCTCCTCTTGCGTGACGCGTTTCGTGTTATTCGTTTCCCCGCCCGTGCGGATTGGCTGACATCGCCGTGTCAAATCTCAAATTGTCTTTTTCGCCCGTGTTTGCGGGGCTTGTGATGACAGTTGTTCCTAACGTCACTGAACGAGCCAGCGCTGATCGTAACGCTCGCGACATTCCGCTGCTTCTCTATCGCCTTTTTTACTGAATCACTTCTGGAGCTGCAACGGCTGGCGACTTCGAGGGTTCGGCCCATATTAAATCGTCACCAACCGTAGCTTGAAGGGCTCTGAAGGTCGTCACATAATCTCCGATTGAACCCCGCTCGCCTTTCAGCAGGAAAAGTAGGTTCAAAGCACAAGCCAGCGACAACTGTGTATCGTCTGGAAGTTTGATAACGCCATCAATGCGAGCACGGATAGTTCTGAGAAGCTGCGCGTAGATTCTTTCTCGAGATTCGTTTGACATAGCTCTCTCCAATCGTTAATGAAAGATTGAAGGTGGAATTACGAAGAGGAATTTGCGCTTGGCGCCTCATCGTCCAACCTTCGGACTTGGCACCGCTGCTCGTTCGAGCACGGTTGCCGTTCAGCCGACTTCGCTGAAACTCTTAATGATGTAAACAGCATACCAGTTTATCTGTGAGTCGAAAACGAAATTGGGCACAATCGGCAAAAGTGTTGTTCTATTTTGTGAGCCACAAGCACTCGGCCAAGGATGCGCGTGTTCGTTTTCGGCACCTACCCGCGCCCTCCAAGCCGACCAGCCTCAACGCAGCCCATCCCGTACCTGCTCCTGATTCTTGTATGGGCGCTTGGAGTTGACGCACAGTGAATGCCCCATCCACGATCAAGTTGAAACCGGCCATGGACGACGAGGCGCGGCTTGCAAGAAATATGGCCGCATTGGCAACTTCTTGAGGCGTTTCCATTCGTGACGTCAAACAGTCAGGACGTTAGCCCTTCCCGGTCAAAATCCAGTCTGTAGTGCGGCCGGATCTTTCGGCTAGCTTGGCCAGTAAGCTCAAGGGCAGTGCGCTTTGCCCGAGCTCATACTTCGAGAGCTGTGCCTGACTAATATTCAAAGCGCGTGCGAATTCCTCCTGTGTTGCCGCTCCTCTCAGCTGTCTGATTCTTTGTCCTACGGCCTGAAGGTCTACTTCACTTTGGGAACGACGCGGCCGGCCTGGAATATGTCGCTTGACTTTATTCATTTCTAGAGTATTCTTTTCAAGAGTAAAGCGCCGACGGTAGGGTTCATGTGCAGGTAAGAGTCCCCCAACTTACAACCCCTGCCAAAGAACGCGCCCGGTAGCTTAACAGAAGGAGAACTCGGAAGGCCATGAGCCCAAAACTTGCTTCTAACGCCACCGTCCAGAAAGACGAGAATCACATTCCATCGAAAGCGCCGCGACAAGCCAGCGGACCTCTGCATAGAGGCTCTGTTCTTTTCAAGTCAAACGCACGCCGCGCCCGAGCCGCTTGGGGAGCTCTTCCAAAGTACGCGCTCGAGAATCTCAAGAAGTTGTCCGACACACACTCTCTTGAGGTAGCGGCGGGAGAGCTTCAGTTTCTGGACAACCGATGGTACGTGACAAATGCTGGGTTACTTCAAATAGCGCGACGCAACCGATGCGCCGGAATCAGAACTGCTATTGAAAAAGAATTGTCCGATCCGGCCACGAGCCGTTGGGTCTTCAGAGCGACCGTCTACAAGTCTCCCCGATCTCGGGGCTTCGTCGGCTATGGAGACGCCGATCCCTCGAACGTGTCTTCCTTGGTCCGCGGCGCCGAGATGCGCGTTGCGGAAACGCGCGCCGTCAATCGTGCTCTTCGCAAAGCCTATGGGATCGGCCTCTGCTCGGTCGAAGAGCTCGGTTCCTTCTCTGCGTCTCCGCCAGGCTCACATCCCAACCAAGCTGCGCCTGTTTCCGGCAACGGAAATGGTTTCAGTCACAGCCAGCCTCGACTGCGGGACCAACTCTGCCTTCTGATCCGGCAATTCAATCTCGATCCCTCACTCGTGAAGGCCTACGCCGCAGATTTCTGCGGTACCGAAACTCTCAAGGAAGCCAGTCGGGATTTGGTCGAATCCTTCATCTCTCATCTCGCGGCTGCCGCAAAAAACGACAGAGATGCTTTGAATTGCAAACTCAACTCCTATGCCCAACCCACGGAGGCAAATCCATGAGACGCCACATTCCGGGCTTACATTCAAGAGACCAGAATCAGGAAAGTCAGCTCCAGGGATTGTTCTTGGTCCGTGTGGATGGGGCTTCCTTCCGCTGGCATCCGCACAAACCCTTCTTCTCGCTTCGCTTCGTGGTCGAGGAACCCGAATCGTTCTCCACTCGATACTTCTCCGGACGCCTCTACTGCAGCGAACGCGCGCTGTGGAAGCTCAATTGGTTCTTGCGGGACTTCGGCTACGACCCTGAACTTCTCGGCCGCGATCAAGTCGATGAGAAGGCCCTCCTGAATCTTCGAGGCATCGTGCGCACCTCGCCCATCGCCTTCAATGGCCACTCCTATCAGAGCCTCGAATCCTTTGCCCCAGCCGGAGAATGGGAAGAACTTTCCTGTACTGCGGTTGAAGAGAGGGCAGAGAGTAGGAACGCCGATGATCTTTAGCCACACACAGATCAGCCAGTTCTTGCGCTGTCCGCGCAGCTATCGCTACCGCTATCTCGATGGCTGGCAGGAAAAAGAAACGCGCGCGGCCATGGTCTTCGGCCGCTCGTTTGAGAAGGCCCTCGGCGCCTACTTCTGCCGGGAGGATCCGAGTGCAGTGCTCTTCAAGGAATGGGGTGCGTATCGAGACACTCCGCTTGAATACAAGAAAGGCGACTCCTGGGATCGCCTGGTCCACCAGGGAGTCCATCTGCTCCAAAAGTTCGCTCAGGATGATCGGGTTCACATTCCTCGGCCGAAGAAGAACCTGCAGGTCAAGATGCTTCGCTCGCTTCCCGGAAACAACGAATTCGTTTCCTACATTGATGCCCTCGGGGAACTCGATGGCTCTCCCTGCGTCATCGATTGGAAGACCACCACGAGCCGATATCCCGAAGAGCCCGAGGGATTGCTTGCGCTCGACCCTCAGCTGATTTGCTACTCCTGGATCAGCGGAATTCCTGAGGTCGCTGTCGTGGTGTTCGTGCGCAAGAACCAGCCGGAGATTCAATACCTCCGGGCCACGATTTCCGAAGAGCAACGGCGGGAGTACGGCCGGCTCGTTGAAACCACAGGCGCTCAGATCGAAGCCGGCCAGTTCGTTTCGCATAGCGGCATCCGGTTCCCGCAAAACGGCTGCGTGAGCTGTCCCCATCTGGGGCTGTGTCTCAACAACCAGCCATTGATCGACGCGAATCTGATCCGCCGGCCAGGAGCCAGCGACCTTGATTGGCTTGACCACCTTGACGACTAACGGGAGACCGCTCGTGGCGTCGAAGCTCAACCGCCGCAGGGCTCTCTTTGTGCTAGCCAAGATTGATGAAATCTTGGACTGGGAGAAGACCATTGAACGGGAGCGCGATACTCGGTTTGTGGATCTGGGCCGCTATCTATGCGAAGTCCGCTCAGGGCAGTACTGGCGACTCGACAATCTCAATTCCTTCGATGAATTCCTTGAGAAGCGCTTTCCGGGCTCACGACGCAAGGCCTACTACCTGATGACCATCCACGAGCAACTGCCTCGGATTCCAAAGTTACACCTGAAACAAGTGGGCTGGTCGAAGGCGACGGAGTTGGTGAAAGTGGCGCGGCGGGATGGGCAGCAGTTTGATTGTGCAACC
>DATIXL010000039.1:0-111399 GCA_035518615.1 Terriglobales bacterium
TGTTCCTTCCGGGACGCTGGCAACTCTGCGAGGGCAAACGATCTCCACTCAAGTTCTTACGGCTGATCCAAAGAAAGTGGTTTGGAAGGGGCCCGTTTCCATCCTGGTTGACGGGACAACTTCCGGAGCGGCGGAAGTGCTTGCATCGGCCATCGAGGCCAACCACCGAGGCGACGTGGTCGGAGAGCGGACGTTCGGCCTGGCCTCTGAGCAGAAACTGATTCCAATCGAGGACGGCTCCGCGTTGATCCTGACCGTCGGCAACTACTACAACGCTGACGGCAAATCCATTCTGGAAGAAGGCGTGGCTCCGACAGAGGTAGTGCAGGCCATGAATGACGATAGCGAGGATGATGACGACACGGCCGCCTCGGCAGATCAGCGCAAGCACGAAAAGGCGGAGCCCCAACCCTTGTCCGCGGACGATCCCGTTTTTCAAAAGGCTGTTGAGCTGCTGAAAGCGTCCGCGCCCGCCAAAAAGGCCGCCTGAAGTCAGTGAGCGAAAAGGGCGGGGACCGGCGTTCGAACGCCCCAAAAAATCCCCTTGCAAAGAAGCGGTTCCGGCCACTCCTGACGATTGCGGTGGTGTGTACGGTGGCTCTCAGCGGTTGCAGGCCTTCCCGGAGAGCCCTGGAACCCGCACAGATTCACGCCATGACGCGCGAATTTGCGGGTGCTGCGAGCGCTTCCGCGCCCGCAGGCACGAAGGTCTGGACAGCTAAACGTGCGTCCGCAGGGCAGCCGGAGATACCCGATAGCGTTTCCATTTCTACGCCGATTGACGTGGGATCGGCGGCGGGACGGGCGGCGCTTTCGAGGCTGGTTCAAGCGTTGGAAGAGGTCGCGACTCGCCACCAACTGACGCGAGATTCTTCTGAGAAAAACGCCCTGCCACTAAAATTGATATTTCGACACGCGGGAATCCCCACTCATGAAATCGAAATTTTCACCAGCCGATTGGGCGTTGGCGTCCAAGCGGGACATGGGCTGCTGGCGATTATTCTGGACGATCTGGGAAATGACCCTGCCGCAGCGAGGGCTGTCTTTGCGTTGCCATACCCACTGACGATTTCCGTCCTTCCGCACCACGCACATTCCGCGGAGATCGCGGAAGAGGCGCACAGGCGAGGGTACGAAGTGATGCTGCACTTGCCGATGCAAGCTTTGGGAACGCAAAAACCTGAGGAAGAGGAGCTGCAGCCGGGAATGTCAGCGGAACAAGTGCGGAGGTTCACGGAGGAAATGATCGGGGCGGTTCCGTACGCGGTGGGAGTGAACAATCACCAGGGGTCAGAAGCGACGGCGGATGCTGAACTGATGAATGAGCTGATGCCGGTGCTGCGGGAGCACGGACTGTTTTACATAGACAGCCGGACGACGGCGGCTACGGTTGCGTACGATACGGCGCGAAGCGATGACGTACAGACGGCGTTCCGAAACGTTCCGTTTCTGGACGACGTGGAGAATGCAGGTGCGATCCGAAAGCAGCTGCAAATTGCGATGCGCGGAGCGCGGGAAAAGGGTGAGGCGATCGCGATCGGGCACCCGCACTCGGCGACCATCGAGGCGTTGTCCGAGACGCTGCCCCAAGCGCAGGCCGAGGGAGTGCGCCTGGTTTTCGTCTCCGATCTCGTGCATTGAGGCCGCGGGCCAACGACGTTACGGAGATGATTTTTTGGCAGGATAGAGTATGTGGATGACCAGGGCGGAAAGCCCCATGGTGAAAAAGGCGAAAACGCTCGCCTCAGGCCCGACCGTGCCGCCGGTCAGCCAACCTGGTCCGTGCAGCCAAGCATTCGAAAGATGGCCAGGAAAAACAGCGCCGCTGTCCGGCACCGAATAAAGGAACGTCTCTCCAAAATCGAAGCTGGCATGCCAGCCAACAGCGAGCCACAGATTTCCGGTGCGTTTGAGGGCGAACGCAAAAACGAGGCCCGTAAGGACGATTTCCGCCATGCCACGCCAGTCTTCCCCTGGATTCCAACTGTGAACCGCGCCGAAGAAGAGAGACAGCAATATTGCGGCGGGCCAGAAACCGATCCCTTCGGCCAGAGTGAACTGGGTGTAGCCACGAAAGAGAAATTCCTCGTAAAGGCCTACGAAGACGAATAGAACGACCCAGAATGAAGCCCAGCCAGCCAGAAGAGGGCCGCGCAGCGCGAGGCTCCCAAATGAATAGCCGCCGCAGAGCGCGATGGAGCCCATAAGCAAAGAAATCTCGCAGAATCCCAGGAAGGCTCCCACCCAGAAACGGCGCGAAAATGCGTGGCGCAGCGGCAGACCAAATTCGCCGGCTGAACGGCGCTCAAGGCGGGCCATGAGCAAAGCTGCGAGATAGACGGAGGCAAAGCCCGCGATCTCTTCGAAAGAGAGCTTTTGGGGTGAAGTGAATCCGCGAGAGAAATCGAGGAAGAGGGACCCGAGAAGATCAAACGAGAAATTGAAGAGCAAGGCAAGCGCGGCGTAAAGAAGCAGACGCCAGCCGGCGCGGAGACCGCGGTCGCTCAGGAAGAGACGCGTCAACAGATGCCATGGAAGCTTTTCGTGATGAGGTTCAGGAAATTTCCCGCCGCTTGAGGGGTCAGTGCCCATCCATCACCTCAGAAAGGGCTTCGCGCCGGAGTTGGAGTTCGGAAACGAGGGCACGAACTAAGGAGTGCCCATGGCGGCGGCGCCGAGGATGTGCATCGTCTTTGGATCCTGAACGAAGGCAACGAAACGGAGATTCTCACGCTTCCATTCAGGACCAAGATCAACTTTCTCTTCACCTGAAAAGGACGGCTCCTTGTTTCCATGCGAAGCGCCAACGCGCCGCAGAATGCGCAGCACATCGGAATGATACAAGTCTTCGCCTGCGTTTTCACCGCGAAGAACGTTGATATGGAGACCGCGCTCCGTCACAGCGAGCCAAACATCCGCCTTTTCAGACTGGAGAGCAGGGGGCACGGCGTGCACGACAATCGTGACGCCAATACGCGAGGGGGATTCGTCGTGAGTCTGCAAATCGACCGTCGCCTTCGGCTTGCGCGAGGCATCCACGATCGCCGCGCGAGCCTGTTCCTCGCGGCTGCCGACGAATTCGTCCCAGCCGTCCACGATCATTTGCGGGGTGTAGACGCTGTCGCGACGAAGTAGAGAGGCGTAATCCGCCTGCCGAGAAGTCCACTGCGCGGAAGAAAAGGGATCCTTCCAGCCCTGGTGATCCCAATAGTCCACGTGCTCTTCAAGAACAATGATGGGGACGCCGCCGACGGTTCCTTGCTTGTCCAGCTTGAGGAGGAGAGCATCGGCAGGGGGGCAACTTGAACACCCCTCAGACGTGAAAAGTTCCACGATAACCGGAGCGGACGAGGAAGAAGCTTGAGCCGAGTTCTTTCGACTTCCCGAGAATGTAAGAACCGCACCAGCAAGAAGCAGAAAAGCAAGGGCCGATAGTGAGATAAGGTATAGCTTCATTTAGCACCTTAGATGAGCCTAAATGAGATACGGTGGGAAAAGCAAAAGAGATGAGAGGGTGATTTCTTTTAGGAAGAGGGTTGAACTCGAATAACCAGTTATATAGTATATACTGGTTAGTGCGAGCATTGGAGAGGCACCGGTGACGGGGAAAAGGTCGGTTATGGAAAGAAAGGCGGCTGAATCACCCGCCCACTTAATTGGGGGGCGGCTCTCGGTCAGTTTTGCGAATGTGCCAGGCCAGCCGGGGAAAGCGCCAACTCTAGCACTGACTTGGGAGGAACTCGTCGACTTCCTGGAAGCGGCGCAGATCATCACGGCGAACCGGGCAAGGCAACTGCTGACACTGACGCAGAATGAACCGCAGGCTGCTGATGGGCTCCTGGCGCGCGCACAAAGCTTGCGCGGGGCGCTCAGGAGGATCTTTGGGGCAATAGTGCGAAAGGACAGGTTGGAGGAAGACTGGATTCGGCCGGTGAATGCGGTTTTGCAGATCACGGAGGGGCACGACGAACTGGTGGCTGACGGGGAAGGATGGAGGATTGAATTCATCGCGCGCGAAGAAGGGTTGGAATGGCTGCTTGCGGCCATCGCGCGGTCCGGAGCGGAGCTCTTGACGGAAGGAGCGGAATCGCGGATCAGGAAGTGCGCGAATCCCGAATGTGGACTGTTCTTCTACGATGCGTCGCGAACGCACAAACGTCGCTGGTGTTCAATGGCGCTGTGCGGAAACCGCAGCAAGGTGGCGGCGTTCGCGAAACGGCTTCAGACGCGGAAACAGGATTCCTAGCGCGGCGACTTTACGTACCTGGGTTGCTCTCCCTTATCCCATGGATCGTAGGAGTGGGCAAAGACAAGGCGCTCCGCGAGCGGCGGATGGCTATAGAGCCAGAAGGTGATGAACGCAGGTGGATTGGGATCGGAGAGATCCACTTCTCCGAGGATCTGAAAGGCATGAGCGGCGGCTTCAGCTGAATTGGGCACGAGGCCGTGGATGACTTCGAGGCCGTAGATATCGGCATGGTGCTCCTGCATACGGCTGAACCCATTGACGATGGGCGAGGATAGAAACATAAGAATCTGGAAAATAAGAAGGATGACAGCGAAGGCCGCCCAGTCTCGCTGCCCATAGATTTTCCAGCGTTTTCCCCAGCGATCGAGCGCCCAGTGGAGAGCGCGATAGGAAATATAGAGCGCGACAAATAACGAGGCGGCAAAAAACAGCAAGCCATCCCGGACGTGGCCAAGAACGTAATGACCGGCTTCGTGGCCGAAGATGAAGAGGGTTTCGTCGGGAGTGGTGTCCTGTAAGGTGGTATCCCAAACCACAACGCGCTTGGAAGCGCCGAATCCCGTCACGTACGCGTTTATCTGGTTCGTCTTTCTGCTGGCAAGCATGAGAAACATATGGTCCGGGGGAATATTCAGGCCGGCGCGCTGCGTGACTTTTTCGATCTGCGCGACGAGTTCGGGATGCTGCTTATTGAGAGGCTCGAACTTGTAGAAGAGGGGATCAATGAACCAGGGGCTGATATAGAAAATGAAGACGAGAATCGGCAGCACAGCCAGCCAGAAGTAGAACCACCAGCGGCGGGGACTTTTTCCGATCACCCAGAAAAGTATGAGACAGAGAAGAACGAAGAGAGCCGTCCAGATGACTTCTTCCTTTGCCCAATCCCAGAACCATGAGCCCCAGTGCTGCACGGACTGGCCATAGCTGAGGGAGATGTAGTGCCAAGTCATGCGGAGAGGAAGTTCGAGGACGTCGAGTGTGAGGACCAGCAGCGGGACATAAAGAAGCCCTTGGAGAAAGGCATTTTCGGTGCGACCGAGAATGAAGTCGCGATACTTTGCGGCGACGCCGAGCCAGAGGATGAGCAGCAAGACCGCGATGTCAAAGAAAACAGCGACAAAGTAGAGCGTGTAGCCGGCGCGCGAATAAGCGACGGCTTTCACATAGCGTTCGTGAGAGAGGGTGTAGCGTTCCGTATCGGTTTTGGCCTGAGTAACTGGAGGATTCACCGGTGGCTCTGACTGTTGTGTGTTGGGTGAAGTGAGAGGGGGCATCGCCTGGGATGCGGCGGACGCCAGCATGGGCGGAAACGTCAAGGGGCCCACTTGAGACGGAGCGGCCGCTTGCGCAAAAACGGCAAGGAAGAAAAGGAAACTCAGGAACGCGAGAAAACGGAAGAGCCACAGGGGCTGCACCGCAAAGCCTCCTTGCATTCGCTCGGGAAACGAGCGTGGCGCGGACGGGATAGAGTCCGCGCGCCGCGGGAGTATGTAGCACGTTGCGATTGCACGCAAGCTTCGCGTTTGGCGTAGACAACGAGAGGCCATAGTGATTTAGATGCGCCAGGACTGGCGGGGAAAGCAAACCAAGATCGACGTGAAGGTTAAGGCACCGACGCAGTAGACGCGGAAGGGTGAGCTGTGACGAGGCAATAATTGCGAACGGCGCCGGTGGTGGCCAGACCGAAATGCACAATCGAAATCCAGCGTTCGAGTTTGTGATGGTGGAAGCGATGGAAAAGGTAGGAAGCGCCAATGGAAGCGCCAACGGCAGCGGCTTCGACAGCGGCAAACGCAGCGTGGTTGTCCACCAGATCATTGGAAAGAAGAATTTCCTGCCGGCCACGGCGGCGCATATTGAGCGTGGAAAAATAATCGAGAGTGCGGGAAGCGGCAACCCCGGCGAAGAGCCAGGAGTTTTCCTTGTCCCAGAATCCGTGTTGAGAAACGGCGGCCTGGGGCTTAGCGGACAAGTTGTGAGCGACGATGTGAGGGACTGGGGCGGAGGGTTTTTCCTGTGCGCATGCAGGCGGGGCAGACAAACAGGCGATGAACAGCGCACTGACCCACGGAGCGCAGGAGCCGAGCATGCCGAGCCTTGGTTTTAACATCGCGTTGAGACCGGATTCAGTATAATCGCGCCGGCCTGTTCTCAAGCCAATCTATCTGGAGGGAAAATCGAGTGTCACGATTACGACTCGGTGCTTTCTTAGGTATTTTTCTTCTGTGCGCAGGATATGCCATTCAAGCCCGTTCAAAGGCGAAAACAGGCGAAATGGCACAGCCGGCGCAGCGCGCATTTTCATTCAGGTATGAAGTGCACGTGCCAGCAAACACACTTTCCGGTGCAAATTCGCATCTATGGATTCCCCTGCCGCAATCCGATGTTCATCAGGACATCTCCGCGCTGCAGATCCAAAGCAAGGCACATTACATGAAGGGACGGGATCCGCTTTACGGGGACACGTTTGCAATGTTCACGCCGACGGCGAAAGAAGCGAAGGAAGGATTCGACGTGGTGCTGAGCTTCCACGTGACGCGGCGCGAATACAGTGTGAACGTGGGCGAAGCAAAGCTGCAAGATGCTTCGCTGGTGCTGCCGGGGCACGACCGGATGATCCAGCGGTACCTGGAACCAGACAAGCTCATTCCGTTGAACGCCACGATCGCGGAGCTCGCGAAGGAAAAAACGGAAGGAGCCACGACGCCACTCGAAAAGGCGCGGCGGATCTACGACTACGTTGCTTCAACCATGCGCTACGACAAGTCCGGCGAGGGCTGGGGCCACGGCGACGAGATGTGGGCGTGCGATTCGAAGCGCGGGAACTGCACGGACTTTCATTCCGTGTTTATCGGCATGATACGCTCGAGCGGCATTCCCGCGCGATTCGAAATCGGTTTTCCACTTCCTGAGGGCAAGACCGAAGGCGATATCCCCGGGTACCATTGCTGGGCAGAGTTCTACATCAAAGGAACGTGGATCCCGGTGGATGCTTCCGAAGCGTCGAAAAATCCGGCGAGGCGCGACTACTTTTTCGGAACCGTGGACGCGAACCGGGTGATGTTCACTTACGGGCGGGACATTCAACTTTCTAACTTCCAGAAGGGCGAGCCGCTGAATTATTTCGTTTACCCCTACGCGGAATCGGACGGCAAGGCTGTGAAAGGGCTGCAAACGCACTTCTTTTTCCGCGACGACACGCAGTCAGCGGCCGGCTCAGGCCTCTGAAGCGAAGCAGGGCGGCCGGGCGCCGCCGAGAAACTTCGCACGTAACTGATTTGCACCTCAGCGGGGTCCCGCCATTGCCTCGCTGCGAACCAGGGCGTATTCTTGTTTTTCAGTCCAACGAAGAGAACTTGCATGAAAATCAGAACTTTAGCGACTCCGCTTTTTGCCTCGCTATTTTGTGCTCTGCTGCTCCTGCCTGCGGCCGTGGAGGCGCAATCGCAGAACAACTCGACGCAGTCCGTGGTTGAAGCGGCCAAGCGCGACCGCGAACGGAAGAAGAACGAGAAGACTCCCGAAAAGGTGATCACGACCGACGATTTGATGCCAGTAGCGTCAACGGACTCTTCGACACAGATCGCGGGGCCATCCAGCAGTGCCGGAACGAGCTCTTCCGACGCAACGCAGAATGCCACAGCGCAAAGCTCCGGGGAATCATCTGGCAGCGCTGCTGCACCGGACAATCAGGTTGCACAAGAACAGCAGGCTGCAAAGCTGAAAGACTTGAAGGATCAGCTCGCCAATGCAAAGAGCGATCTTGATCTGGTGCAGCGACAGATCGCGCTGCAACAAGATACGTATTATTCGAATCCGGATTATGCCCACGATACGGCAGGCAAAGCACAACTCGACCAGATGCAACAGCAAGCCAGCGACAAAAAGGCAGCCCTCGAGCGTCTTAAGTCGGAATTGGCCGAGTTGCAGGAAAAAATGGGAACGCAGTCTTCGGCTGCGACGAGCAGCGCAGCAGCCCAACCTCAACCCTAAACGCGAGATTTGCCGCAGAGAAGTTTGGCCTCCCTCCCCGTATAATCGGTAGTGACACTCTGATGCCAAATAGTTTAGATCTTTCGCTGGAGCGACTTCTGCCGACGCGGATTCTCCTGCCGGATCTCGCCACGCTGCTTTCGGCGCAGGCGGGCAAGACGATTCTCGTTACCGGGGCGGGAGGATGCATCGGCTCGGAACTGGCAAAAGCGGTTCTCAAAGCAAAGCCGAGTCTCGTGCTGCTGCTCGAACACTCCGAACAAGCGCTTTACGAGTTGGAAATGGAACTACGCACTTTCCCGGAGGGCGCTCCGCGCGAGATCGTTCTTGGGGATTTCGCCGATGAACACCTGCTGCCGGCGATGCTCAGGGAGCACCGGCCTGACCTGATTCTTCACGCAGCCGCGTTCAAACACGTGCCGCTGATGGAAGCGAATCCGTTCGAGGCGATTCGAAACAATGCCGTGGCCACGTGGAGGCTGGGAAGAATGGCCGCGGAATACGGAGTGCGCGAATTGCTTCTGATTTCCACGGACAAGGCCGCGAGAGCGCGCAGCATCATGGGAGCATCGAAACGCCTTGCCGAGCTAGCCGTGTTGCGATGGAACGCGCCGGGCCGGCGCTATTTCGCGTTACGGCTGGGAAACGTGTTGGGATCGAAGGGGAGCGTGGTGCCGCTGTTTCTGAAGCAAATTGCGCGCGGCGGGCCAGTCACGGTGACGCATCCGGAGGCCTCGCGGTACTTCCTCACAATGGCTGAAACAATACAATTGGTATTCGTTGCAGCGGCGCTGAATGATGCCAATGGCGTGCTACTGCCGGAACTTGGGGATGCGGTGAGCATACTCGAACTCGCAAAACATCTCGCCGCTGCGCGACGGAACGGCGAAGCAGGGAAGCTGGAGATTCAATTCACGGGCTTGCGTCCTGGGGACAAACTGCGCGAGGACCTTCTATCGGATGGGGAAACTCTGCATAAGACAGAAAGCGCCTCTCTTCAGCGAATCAAGAGCATAGTCTCGACCGATGATGTGATTGACGGAATCTTCGTAAGACTCGAGGAAAGTGTGCGGCGCCGCGACCTTGGCGCGCTCCTCGAAGCCGTCCGCGCTCTTGTTCCCCATTTTGAGCCCAGCGAATTGCTTGCCGCGGCTCACCCGTCCGGCCTGGCGTCAGGCGCACAGCCATGAACGGTCTGCGGCGCCGGATCGCAGTGGTCACCAGTTCGCGGGCCGATTACAGCCATCTTTATTGGCTGTTGCGCTCGATTGCGGACCATCCCGAGATGGAATTGAAACTCATTGTGCTCGGTGCGCATCTGTCGGATGAATTCGGAAACACAGTGCGAGAAATCGAGAAAGATGGCTTCGCGATTTCCGCGAAGATCGAATGCCTGCTGAGCTCCGATACGGACGTGGGCATGGCCAAGACGATCGGGGTCGCCACACTCGGGCTTGCGGACCATCTCGGAGAGTTTCGGCCGGACATACTTCTGCTGATCGCGGACCGCTACGAAATGCTGGCACCAGCGAGCGTGGCGCTGGCGCTGCGCATTCCCGTTGCGCACATCGAAGGCGGAGAAATCAGCGAGGGCGCGATTGACGACGCGGTGCGCAACGCGCTGACGAAAATGGCGCACGTTCATTTCACGTCCACTTTTGCCGCGCGCGAACGCGTGATCGCCATGGGCGAAGAGCCTTGGCGCGTACACCGGGCGGGAGCGCCATCACTTGACCATTTGCGCCGCTCGACGCTGCTCACGCGCGAGGAACTCGAAGAAAAACTGGAGCTTGATTTGCGTCTCCCCAGCGCCATTGTGTCCTACCATCCTGTTACGCTTGAAAAAAATACCCTCGAAGAGACCGAGGCGCTTTTTGCGGCGCTGACAGAGCTGCCCGAACAACTCCTCTTCTGTTATCCCAATGCGGATGCGGGCAGCCGCGCATTGATCGAGCGGACAAGGAGTTTTCTAGTGCGGCGGGGCGCGGGAAGGGTGTTCGTAAATCTTGATACAGTCAGCTACTGGAGCTTGCTGCGGTGCTGCGATTTTTTTCTTGGCAACTCCAGCAGCGGCATCATGGAGACACCTTCGCTTGCGCTGCCGACCGTCAACGTGGGGCTGCGGCAGCAGGGCCGCGAACGAGCTCGCAATCTCATTGACGCGGAGGCGAACGCGGTATCCATCCTGACCGCCGTGCGTAAGGCACGCCATGCGGAATTTCGCAAATCGCTGTACGGAATGAGCAATCCCTACGGCGATGGAACGGCGTCTGAGACCATCGCGCGCGTGCTTGCCAGCGTGCCGCTGGGGCGCGAACTTTTGCTCAAGCGCGGCATTTCCCTCACGGAAGAAAAAGCGGCAACAGCCGAATGAGGATTCCCCTTTCTGCGCCGGAGATCACCCAGTCGGAAATTGATGCCGTCTCCGAAGTTCTACGCAGCGGCAGGCTAAGCCTCGGTCCAAAACTGCGAGAATTCGAGGCGCAGGTTGCAAGGTACTGTGGCGCTGCGCTTGCCGTTGGCGTGAGTTCGGGCACAGCGGGTTTACATCTGAGCGTTCGCGCCCTGGGAATCGGAGAAGGCGACGAGGTCATCCTTCCGTCGTTTACGTTTGTTGCGGCAGCCAACGTTCTGCGATACGAGCGCGCCGTACCCGTCTTCGTGGATATTGATCGCGGAACGTTGAATCTCGATCCGGCGCTGGTCGAAGCGGCGATTACGCCGCGCACTCGTGCGATCCTGGTTGTCCACACGTTTGGCGTCCCTGCTGAACTAAACGCGCTCTGCGAAATCGCGCGCCGGCGCAATCTGATCGTGATTGAAGATGCTTGCGAAGCGATGGGAGGCGAATACGGCGGGCGAAAAGTGGGAACTTTCGGCGAAGCGGGCGCGTTCGCCTTTTATCCCAACAAACAGATCACCACAGCCGAAGGGGGCATGGTGGTCACAAACAAAGCGGAGCTCAGCTCGCGCGTGAAATCGCTGCGCAATCAGGGGCGAGGTTTGGAGGATGAATGGCTGCAGCACGGGGAAATGGGCTTCAACTACCGGCTCTCCGAATTGCACGCCACCCTCGGCGTAGAACAATTCAAGCGCCTGGAAACAATTTTAGAGCGGCGCGAAGCGATCGCGCGCGGCTATCACGAGCGTCTTGCAAAACATCCCGGGCTGGAGCTTCCTCCGCTCGCGGCGCCGAACCGGCGGATCAGCTGGTTTGTTTTTGTCGTGAGGCTCCGCGAAGCCTTCGGCAGAGCGGAGCGCGATGAATTGGTGGGCAAGCTTGCGGCGCGGGGCATCGAGACAGCCCGCTACTTCGCGCCGATTCACCTGCAGCCCGCTTACCGCGATCTGCCTGCTCCGCGCACGCCGCTCTCCGTGACGGAATCCATTGGCAAACGCACCCTAGCGCTGCCATTTTTCAACCGGATCACGGACTCGCAGGTGGATGAAGTTTGCGCTGTGCTGTGGGAACTCCTGCCCGCGTAGAGTTGAATTTTCTTCTAGCCTGCGGGCCCGCGCTCTTCTGAAAAAGAGCGTCAAGACGATCAGGTCCGAGCAGATCTTGCAGCGAAACATCGCCGAATTGCGCCTTAAGATCTTCCGGCAACAGTTCGCGGTATTCGACTTTGGCTTCGTCATTTGCGTAGCGGTAAACGTAAGTCACCTGAGAGGGCCCTGAAGGTTTTTTCTCGTCCTGGCCGAAACCTTGCAGCTCGTAGGAAATGACAAACGCGATAGCATGTTCGCGTCCGTCGAGCGCGATCCTGCCGGTGAGCGCACTGTCAAATTCAGCGGGATCGCAAGGATCGTTGGCTTTTGCACAGTAGCCCTGGTGCGTTTGGAAGAAGTCCCGCAGCGCGGCGGTGAGGCGCGCGCGCACCGGCGATTCGGGCTTAGGAGGATAAATGACGAAGTCTTTTTTGGTCTTTTCGAGGAAGACGGCAATCTCCGCCGGGTGCACGGCGGCGAAATGGACCTGGCTGCGGTGATAAATAATCGTGCCGTCGTCGAAATGGCCGAGCACCCAACCGTCGAGCGTAGCTTCAAGCTTCAGTTCGCGTGAAACGATGAGGGCGCAACCCGCCGAAGGATTGATGTGCGTTTCCAGAATGAACTGGTCCGACAAGGAAGTGATATCCAGGACGGAACCGAAACAAGGCGAGGCGGCTTCCTCCGATCCGGTCTCCCCCAAGGCGCCGCTCTGCCAGGTTTTGCTCTTGCGGTCGAAACGCTCGATAAATAGCGGCGGGTTGAGTTGGCCGGCGCCGTCGTCGAGGTAATAGGCAATGACAAATTGATTGGCGTCATCCAGCTCCGCGCCGCTGGTGATCTTCTTGTCCAGGTTGGACGGGGATGCGCCTTCGAGGACGACCTGTTTGCCGGCGAGGGCGACGCGAAGCGTTTGCGCTCCGGCCGCGGAGACGAGGATCATCGTTGCCAAAAAAGAAATCGCGAGAGAGCAGAGCCATCGAAGTTTCAAAGATTTCTTCACATTCAGTCCGAAACGAGAACGGGAGCGTCCGTCCCGAAAATTTATCGCATCCCGGCCGCACACGCCGTTTGAAATTCAGCGCTTCGTGGCACAAGACGACGCCCGCAGTGCTACCACTATACCTTGTAGCGTTTTCTCTTGACACCACAGGTTGACCGGAGCAAACTTCCCGCCATCTGCGGAGCTCCGGCTGCCTTGGGGATCCCGCTCACGGGATGGGCAGCCTCTGAGGGAATCGCCATGCAATATCTGCCCGGCTGGACCGTGCAATGCATCAACCCGCAGTGCGCCGCGCGCGGCCACTGGCTGCGCGCGCATCTCTCCGGCCCTAATGCGGGACTGGAGCACTGTCCCGATTGCGGGAGCCTGCTGCGAGCGGTGCCTCCTCCGATAGGCCCGGGGTTGCGCTTGAGGCCACGGCCACTTGCTGCACGGCCGCCGTTACGGCCTCGTCCACGCTGAGTCTTCCGACCTGGGGTGCCGTCCGCCTAACGTGAGATAGAGGCCGGAGGTGATTGCCTCCGGCCCCTTTTTTCGTGCGAGGCAGTTCGATCCTAGCTTTCGACGAGGCCTTTCTCGACCATCTCCTCATCGCTGAGCCACAGATCGGGGATATTGGCTGAGCCTAGCCGAAGAATATCTTCCAAAGCGTCGCGCACTTCGCGCACGCGGAAATCCACGCCGATTTTGTCCAGTAGATCAATCAAAGCCTGCGCGCCTTCCGCCAAAGCGGGCCGGGGAACAGCGTTTCGAGCGTCAGCGCGGCGGTAGGTGAGCACGTAGAGAGCGGAAGGCCCGGCACCGTGCCGGACGATATGGAGGAAGCCCCGGGATTTCGCCGGCGCTGGAGTTGCATTATTCTCGAGTGCGGTGCGGGCTGCGTGGGTGCTCATCGCGTCTCTCGCTCCTCGCCGAGACGCTTCAACTGCACCCGCTCGTGCTGCCGCAATTTTCGCACTTGTAGCAGGCGCCGTTCGGAACCATGAGCATGCCGCATTCGCTGCACGTGGGCGCGCCTTCGTGGGCGTTACCAAGAGTATTGGACGCAGCATCGGCCGCTTTGCGCACGGAAGGAGCCGTCGGAATTGCCATCATCGACGCAGTGGGCGGAGGCAGAACGCCCGCTTCCGCCGGAGTTGCTCCGTTCAATTTCAAGTAATCCGAGGAAATGAAACGCCCTCCCAGCCAGCGCGCCAGATAGTCCAGCACGGAAGAGACGAAACGGATGTTGGGATTGGCGGTGATGCCGCTCGGCTCGAAACGCGTGTTCACGAGCTTGTCCACAAACACCTTGAGCGGCACGCCATATTGCAGGCCGATGGAAATCGTGAGCGCCAGGCCGTCCATCACGCCGGAAAGCGTCGATCCTTCTTTGGACATTTTGATGAACACTTCGCCCGGGCGGCCGTCTTCGTATAGCCCGACGGTGATGTAACCTTCGTGGCCGCTGATACTGAACTTGTGCGTTACCGAGGCGCGCTCGTAGGGCATCTTCTCGCGCTGAGCACGCGAAAAAAGTTCTCGCTGGATGGCTTCTGTTGCGTTAGCCGCAGCGGCGGCCGCGAGTTCTGCTTTTCCTTCCTCTTTCTTGCCGCTGCTGGCGCTGAGCGGCTGCGAGCGCTTGGAATTGTCACGGTAGATGGCCACGGCTTTCAGTCCGAGCTTCCACGATTCCACGTAGGCGTCCATGATGTCCTCGAGCGTGGACTCCTCGGGCATGTTGATGGTTTTAGAGATCGCGCCGGAAAGGAACGGCTGCGCGGCGGCCATCATTTTCACGTGTCCGGTCCAGGTGATCGAGCGCCCGCCGCCCGCCGGGGTCAGAGAGCAATCGAACACCGGCAAGTGCTCCGCCTTCAGGTACGGTGCGCCTTCGATCGTGCCGTTCTTATCAATGTGCGCGACGATTTCGCTGGTTTGCTCGGGCGTGTAGCCGAGTTTCATCAGCGCCTGCGGCACGGTGTTATTCACGATCTTGATCAAGCCGCCGCCGACGAGCTTCTTGTATTTCACGAGTGCGAGATCGGGCTCTATGCCCGTGGTATCGCAATCCATCATGAAGCCGATGGTTCCGGTGGGGGCCAGCACGGTGACCTGGGAATTCTTGAAGCCGAATTTTTCACCGAGATGAAGCGCGGTGTCCCACGCTTCGCGGCCCGCGATGAACAGGTCCGCCTGCACATGGTCCGGCTGGATGCCGCGCATGGCTTCGCGGTGCATGCGGATCACGTCCAGAATCGGCTCGCGATTCACCTCATACCCAGGAAACGCGCCCATGCGTTCGGCGATTCGCGCGGACTGCGCGTAGGCTTCGCCGCACATTAGCGCGGTAACCGCGCCCGCCATGTCGCGCCCTTCGTCCGAGTCGTAAGGCACGGCCATGGACATCAGCAGAGCGCCGAGATTCGCATAGCCCAGCCCAAGAGGACGGAAGTTGTGCGAATTTTTTCCGATCTTCTCAGTTGGATAGCTGGCGTTGTCCACCAGAATTTCCTGCGCCGTGATGGTCACGTCCACAGCGTGACGGAACGCCTCCACGTCAAACTGGCCGTTGCCGCCGACGAATTTCATCAGGTTCAACGAAGCCAGATTGCAGGCCGTGTCGTCCAGGAACATGTATTCACTGCACGGGTTGCTGGCGTTGATGCGCGCCGTGTTTTTGCAGGTGTGCCAACGGTTGATGGTGGTGTCGTACTGCATGCCGGGATCCCCGCAATGCCAGGTGGAATCCGCGATCTCTTGCAAAAGATCCTTTGCGCGAAGCTTTTCAACCGGTTGGCCGTCGTTGACGTTCTTCGTCCACCAGTCTTTGTCTTCCGCTGCAGCGCGCATGAATTCGTCTGTTACACGCACGGAGTGGTTGGCGTTCTGGAAAAACACGGAAGTGTAGGCCGCGCCGTCAATGGCGGCGTCGTAGCCTTCGCGGACCAGTGCGTGGGCCTTCTGCTCTTCTTTGTATTTGCACTCGATGAATTCCACGATGTCCGGATGATCAATGTTGAGGATGACCATTTTCGCCGCGCGCCGCGTCTTCCCGCCACTCTTAATCACTCCCGCAAAGGCGTCGAAGCCCTTCATGAAGCTCACCGGGCCCGAGGCGATTCCGCCCCCGGAAAGCGTTTCCTTGCTGCCGCGCAGCGTTGAGAAATTCGTTCCCGTTCCCGAGCCCCACTTGAATAGCATGCCCTCGGTCTTTGCCAAGGACATGATGGAATCCATGCTGTCGTCCACGGAGTTGATGAAGCACGCGGAGCACTGCGGCTTGGGCTGCACGCCCACGTTGAACCACACCGGGGAGTTGAAGCTCATTTTTTGCTCGACCAGGAGGTGAGCCAGCTCGTCCTTGAAGGCGTCGCGAGATGCTGCGTCCGCGAAGTAACCGCCATCGTCGCCCCAGCGCACAATGGCGTTCACCACGCGGCCGATCAATTGCCGTACGGATCCTTCGCGCTCTTTCGTTCCCGGCTTGCCGTGGAAATATTTGCTGGTGACGATGTTGGTGGCCGTCTGCGACCAGTTCTTGGGCGCTTCAACATCATCCTGGCGGAAGATAGTCACGCCCTTTTCATTGCCGATCTGCGCGGTGCGCTTTTCCCATTCGACGGCATCGAACGGTGAAACGCGCCCGTCGGTGAAATATCTCTCAAACACCAATCCTGTTTGCGCGCCCGCCCCAGCTGTGGCGTTGGCCTCGATCGTTTTGCCATTCAACACCGGCTTCACAGTCGCCATCCGGTTCCTCCCCCGCGGGTCCCCTAAGTGCGGGGGAACCCTTATTTTACTCCTCTGCGCTCGGCAGAGTCGTCAAGTTCGCGATATCTCGCCAAATTTTTGGTACTGGATTCAGTTATTCAGTGGAAGCGGCCAGCGATCATCCGGCGTAGCAAACAAAAAAGCGAATGCCCTGCCCCGGGCCGGTTTCGCAACACGCAGCCGCACAGCAGGTCGCTTGCTCCGCACGATCGGGCGCGGAGCAAAAACTTCGCGCTCGGTTTTTCGCTTAAAACCCGGGCCGGCTTCGTGGTTTCTGAACGAACCCCCGCCGTCCTCGACAGAGTCCGTTTGGCGCTTCCACGCTCCCCCGAATCTGGAGACGCAGTATCAGCGCATGCGAAAAATCTGTCAAGAGGAAAAACGCAAAATGTCGGTGACTTTTTCGTACCATGTCTATATCTAGTGGTGCTCTTTCCCCCCAGCGACTTGTTTCTTTCGCTGCTTTCTCGCGATCGCACGGGCTAAACTCTTTGCATCCAATTCCATATGCGCCGCAAACTCCTCGCTGCTTTGTTCGTGGCTCTTCTCGTTTCTTCACCACGCGTTTCGTTTGCGCAGGACGCTGCCAGCTCGGCGACTCCCGTTCTTCCCGCACGCTTCGGCGAAAAGATTGCCGTTCCCGGTCTTGTCAACGCCGGAAAGATTTCCGATTCGCTTTTTCGCGGCGCGCAACCGCGCCGAGAAGCCTTTGTTCAACTCAAGCAAATGGGGATTACGATGATCGTGGATCTTCGTGCGGAAGATGCGCGCAAGCGCAAGTGGGAGCGGCGCCAGACCGAAGCGCAGGGCATGCGTTTCGCCAGCATCCCCGTGAGCGGATGGAATGCGCCCACCGACGCGCAGGTCGCGCAATTTCTCTCTCTTTTTCAGGGCGACGCGAAGCAAAGAGTCTTCGTTCATTGCCATTTCGGAGACGACCGCACCGGAGTCTTCGTGGCCGCGTACCGAATCGCTTTTGACCATTGGGCGGCGGATCAAGCTGTCCGGGAGATGTACTTTTTTGGTTTCCACGGCTTCTGGCACCCCGCGATGGAGTCCTACACGCGAGGCTTTCCAACCCATCTGCAAAGTGACCCGATTCTGGCGCCTTTCCGCATGGATGCTCCGCCTTTGGCTGGAAATCGGTAGCTCGTTTGAACAGCCAATCGCTCAGAACCGCTAAAATTAGGCTTTTCTAATGGTTACAGTCGAGAAAGGGTCCAGTACCGAAGTACGCTCAAAATCGGGACTTCTGCTTCATTTCTCCAGACGTTGCAGAACTTTAAGCTTGCTGTGCAGGGAGTTCTGTCCCCGGAGCTTTCGACTATGCAAGTTGGCCGCTATCAGATTCTCGATACCATCGGCACCGGCGCTTTCAGCCGTGTCGCACGTGCCTTTGACCCGCTCATCGGCCGCACCGTTGCCGTAAAACTATTTTCTTCGGAGCTCGCTCGGGGCGAAGCCCGCGACCGCTTCCTTCAGGAAGCCCGCGTCGTCGGCCAGCTCTCGCATCCGAACATCATCACCATCCACGATATGGGCATCGAGGAATCCACTTCGACGCCTTACATGATCATGGAATTTCTCGACGGGCAGGCGCTGGACCGCATTCTTGAAAAAGGCACCGTGCCTTTTCCGCGCGCCTGTGCGTGGGTCGGCCATATCGCGGAGGCTCTCGGCGTCGCTCACCGCCGCGGCGTCATTCACGGCGACGTCAAGCCTGCGAATGTCATCATCACTTCGGAAAATCGCGTGAAGCTGACCGACTTCGGGATGGCTCGCCTTGCGCGCCGCGACGGCGCCAGTTCCGGCAACGGCCTTTTGGGCACTCCCGCGTATTGGTGTCCCGAACAAATCCTCGGCAAGCCTCAGGACGCTCGTTCGGATCTCTTCTCTCTCGGCGTGGTTCTCTACGAAATGGTCACCGGCATTCGGCCTTTCGATTCCGATTCCTTGCAGGGCATCTGCCACCGCGTGCTTTCTTCAACCCCGCGGCCGCCCTCGCATTTGATCCCTTCAACCCCGACGGGTTTTGATGAGATCATGGCCCGCTGCCTTTCGAAGAACCCCGAAGCGCGCTACGAATTTGCGGAATCTCTCGCGGAGTGCCTCTATCCGCACGCTCGCCGCAAGACTGTGCCGCCTACTCAGCCGGGCACCGGGTCTGCCTCCCTTCGGGACCGTGCCGTCCGCCTGCTGCGCTCGGCGTAGGGGCGTGTTGGCAGATTGCTACCCTCGTTGTCGTGTGATCAATAAAAGAACCACGCAGGCAAGGGAATTGTATTACTCGTAGCGAAGAGCTTCTACAGGATCGAGCTTGGCGGCTTTCATCGCCGGCCACACACCGAACACAAGACCAACGCCGACGCTGACCGCGATGCCAAGCGAAGCGGCCCACATCGGAACCACCCCGGGCCACTGCAATGTCACTCGAATCAGAAGAACAAGCAAGTTCACCAATACCAGCGCAATCAATCCGCCGACTCCGGTGAGGGTCATGGCCTCAAGCAAAAATTGCCAGGTGATGTCGCTGCTGCGTGCTCCGATGGCTTTGCGCACGCCGATCTCGCGTGTTCGTTCGGTCACGCTCACGAGCATGATGTTCATCACGCCCACACCGCCGATCAGTAACCCGATCGCGCTGAGCACCAGCGTCACAACGTATACCATGGCCATGATCTTGTGGAATTCCTCCACCTGCTGCTCCGCGGTCATGATGGAGAAATTGTCTTTGCCGCCATACGGCACGTGGCGGCGCCGCTCAAGGACTTCCCGTGCCTGGTCCACGGCTTGATCGAGCATTCCCGGATAGGCCTGCATGCGCATTTGCACTTCATCGGCAGCCGGATAGGTTTTCTCAAACGTGTTGTAGGGAATCAGCACACGCTTGTCTTCATCGCCCATGCCGAAACCGCCCTTGGGTTTTTCCACCACGCCGATGACGAGAAAATCCGAACCGTCAATCAGAACGTCCTTGCCAACGGCATGTCCCTCCGGAAACAGGACGGGAGCGACATTCTCTCCCAGCATTACGACTTTTTCCCGGTGCAGATCGTCGCCCTCGCTGATGAACCTCCCTTCGAGCGTCGCCGCGTTGGCGTACACAATGCCGAAGTTCGGCTGCACGCCGCGGAAATCAATCGCCGTCACTTCGCCCGCCTTGGTGCGAACGCTGTGGGTCTGATCCCAATTGGTCATGAGAAACGCGGTCACGTTCTTGATCGCCGGACAACCGTCCTCCAGCGCCTGCTCGTCCGCTATCGTAAGAGGTTTGCGCTGCCGTTCCTCGAGAGGTGGTGGACCTCCCTGGCGGCTCTGGTCCCATTTGGTAATGAACGCAGTGTTCACTCCGAACTGCTTGATCTGTTCCTGAATTTTTTCGTCGAAGCCGGTCAGGAGCCCGGCCACGAGCATGATGACGCTGACACCCAGGACCACCCCGAATACAGTGAGGGCACTGCGCATCTTGTGCGCACGCAGCGTGTCCATTGCCTGCTTCAGATTTTCGCCGTGCGCCTGAGCCATTTCCGCTCCTTATCCGTCAGCCCGTAGCGCTTCGATCGGGTCCAGTTTCGCTGCGCGCATGGCCGGATAGATGCCGAAGAAGAGTCCCACAACTGTGGAAACGACAAGCGACAAAATTACACCCGCGATGGAAGTGCTCATCGGGAAAGAAAACGCCGCGTTAACGAGATAGACCACAAGATAGGCGGACACGATGCCGATCATTCCTCCCGCCGCGGCCAACACTGCCGATTCGGTCATGAACTGCAGCAAAATATGTTTCTTCCTGGCTCCCAACGATCTGCGAATGCCGATCTCCCGGGTACGCTCCGTGACGCTGGCCAGCATGATGTTCATGATGACAATGCCGCCGACGACGAGGAAGACGCTGACGAGCGCCATAGCGACAAACGCCAGGTTCCCCGTCAGGTCGTGCCACAGGGCCATGATGGAATCCGATCCGAGGATCGCGAAATTGTCCGGCGCGTCATACGGCAAGTGGCGCCACGCGCGAAAAAGCATGCGTGCCTCGTCCTCGCATGCCTGCATCATCTCCGCATTCGGCGCTTGCACAAAAATCGCCACCCAATCGCTCTGGCGGTGCCAACCCTTCCGGTACGTGCCGAGCGGCATCATCATGAAATTGTCCTGCGACTGGCCAAAAGCGCTGCCGATGGTGGTGGCCACGCCAATCACCTGGTAGCTATGCGTTTCCGCACGAATCGTTTTGCCGATCGGGTCAACATTCGGGAAAAACTTCTTCGCCAGGTCCGAGCCGATGAACACTACTTCTGATCGGTGCTCTTCGTCGGCAGGTGTCAGAAATCGGCCCGAAGCCACATCAATACTTCTGATGTCGGCAAAGTTTGGCGTCACACCCATCACGCTGGTGTTTTCCATCACTTGGTCGCCGCTCCGCGTTTCCGCGTTACGGTCTTCTTCTCCCGCTACGGCCTGCGCCGTCGTCATGGTGTCCCGCAGGCGTTCGTAATCCTCAAGCGTAATGAGCGGGCGCTTTTGCGCCTTGATGAATGCATCGTAGCTCGTGATAATCCCGAAGCGGTCCACAATGAAGACGTTCGCCCCGAGATTCGCGATGCGCGTGGCGACATACATGTTCAGGCCAGCGATCGCGCTCATCACCGTAACCAGGGTGGTCACCGCGAGAATCACGCCGAGCAGGGTCAGGAAGCTGCGCAGCTTGTGCGCACGAAGGGAATCAATGGCCAGGCGCAGCGTTTCAATGAGCGTAACCAACGAACGGCGGAGACGCTGCAGACGAGTCATTTCCAGTCCCGCCGAAACGGCGGCCTGCGCCTCGGTCCAACGATCCATCGGCGCTACGCCCACACGTTGCCCCTTTCTTCACTACCTGTAATTACGTACAAACCGGGCCCTTTGTTGCTATTAGACGCCAGAAAAAGCGCGGGAGCTTTCTACTCGAGGGTATTTCCGGCCAGGCCAGCCATCTTTCATTCTACTACGTTCGCGAGTGCTGCCGAACTTGGGATAAGAGGCATGGAGTGAACGTGTTACGGGCTGTGGAAAGCACGGAGATTCCGCCCCTCCTATCCCGTGCCCTTACTTGGCTTAAGCTGCGCTAGACTGAATGGTAGGCTCGGGCCGATATCCGTGATGCACCAACCTGTGCCACAGCCATGTACTCGTCCGAATCCAAACCAGGACGTGCCCGGGACCGGGTCAATGCCGATGTTTCGTGTGGAACGTTTGCCAATCTTTGCCACGTGCTTTCTGCTGGCTGGTGCCGCGGCTCTTGCACGCTCGCCTGCTTCGCAAGCGTCTGGGAGTGCAATGCCTCGCGAGGACTCGACACGCCTGTCGCAGACAATTTCAGGGCTGAAGGCGAGCGAGCAAGCGATGTATCTCTATGAGCGGATTGAGAGAGTAGAGTCGCGCAAGGAACCCCAGGACATTCAGCCCGCGGAAGTCGCGGTCTCGCGGGTGATTCCCGCTGGAACTGGAATTGACCATATTTCTCTCGGCCTCGATGGGCACCCCGCCGATTCAGCAAAATACCGTTCAGATTTGGAAAAATTGGTGAAATCCTTAGAGTGGGCACTGGAAACGGGCCACGACCAGAAAGAAGCATACGAAAAAGTTGAAAAGAAGATCAGGCAGCGCGATGAGCTCATTGACGATACGCGCGACGCTTTCATTTTTACTTTTGTCGGACGAGAGATGCGCGCCGGACGCCCGCTGCTGAAATATCGCATGGACCCCAACCCCGCTTTCAAACCTTTGAACCGGTCCGCCGCGCTGTTTTCAAGAGTGAAAGGATACATCTGGATTGATGAAGAGACCTCGCAGATGGCGCGTGTCGAGGGCCAGGTCATTCAGGATATTTCGTTCGGATTGTTCCTCGGCAAAATCTACAAGGGCAGCAGCTTCATGCAAGAGCGATATGAAATGGCTCCCGGCCTTTGGCTTCCCACTTTTTCCGAGTACGATTTCGACGGCCGAAAGTTTTTTTCCAGTATTTCGATCCACGAAAAGACCTTCTATTCCCATTACCGGCGCGTGGGACCTCCCAGCGAGACTCTGCCAATCATACGAGCGGAACTCGCACGCCTGGGCGCAAGCAGCATGAACGCTCAGGGCACCGACCCATAGTCCGAAAGCAAAATCGCGTTCCAATCGAGAAAACAGGTGTTCGGCATCGAAAACTGTCCATTGGTACAGCTGCTGCCGTATTGCGCAAGCAACCGCGACGTAAAGCCAAATCGTCGTCATACTGAACGGAACGAGGTCTCGCCCATGAAGAGAGCTTCCCGGATCTGTTCGCTGGCACTTCTTGCGGTTTTCTCTCCCGCTTTTCTGGCCGCCCAACAAACTCAGGATGCTCCAGATCCGCCGAAACCCCCGGCAAAGCCTGCGCAAACTCCAAAGGCTGATTCGGATACCAAGAAGACCAGCGACGCCAAAAAGCCAAAGAAAGTGTGGACCGAGGACGATCTTGGCAAGTTGAAGGGAAGAGTCTCGGTGGTTGGAAAGTCTGGTTCAAATGGAGGAAGCGGATCGGATTGGGAATCCGACGGGGATTCAGGGAATGAAGCGCACTCTGGCAAGACATCCCTCGGGGAGCAGTTGCGCTCGGAACTCGCCAGATTGCAAGCGCAGATGAATGATACGGACCAGAAGATTGCGCAACTCAAAAATATTCAGAGCGGCGCCACGTCCGGAAATTCCGAAATGCAGCTGCACCACGGTTACAACATGGATCCTCTGCCCGATCAGATCAAGAAACTGGAAGACAAGAAAACCCAGATCCAGACACAAATGGACGCGATCTACGAGCAGGCGAGAAAAAACGGAATCGAACCGGGCCAGTTGCGTTGATCAGCTTTCTGAAGATCTTTGCAGCAGCGGGTGTGAAATCAGGCTAAATCTCCAAGGCGGGACTCCCGTGCGCAATCACGGTTTGGAATCGCCTTTCTCCAAAGCGTCCAGATTTTGCCGTGCGAGTTGATGGTTCGGATTCAGCTGCAGGGCTCGTTCGAAATGTTGTTTCGCCTCCTCGATTTTCCCCGTTAGTGCCAGCGCGCTCCCTAGATTTGCTTCGGCGTCGGCATCGTCCGGTTTCAGCCTTGCGGCCTCGCCGAACTCGGTGACGGCGCCGGCGTAGTCTCCTTGCGACGCCAGCGCATTGCCGAGATTGTAGTGCGCGTCGAAATAGTTCGGGCGGGCCTGAATGGCGGCGCGGAGATGCTGCGTCGCTTCCGGCAGGTTCCCGGAAGCGAGCAGCGCCCCTCCCACAGCATTTTCCACCGTAGCGTCGCCGGGACGCAACTGCAGCGCCAGTTGGTATTGGGGAATGGCTTCGGCGGGCGCGCCGCTCGCCTGCAACATTGCGGCAAGATTGTAATGAGCCTCGAAGTCGGCGGGATTGTTTTCAACGTGATGGCGCGCGAGGGCTTCCAACAAAACCATCCGCGGATCGGCGGTTTCCCCTGGCGCGGCATGCGGCAGGACTTGCAGCCAGAGATGAGCCATTTCGTCAGTGGCACGGTTGCCTGCGAGGATGCGCTTGGGAGGATCGTTGGGATTGAAGATGTTGTCGCTGGAATTGTCGTAGATATAGCGCATCACCACTTTGGTGCCGCGCGGAAGGGGAATCGAGTGCGTGTAATGGAACACCGCTTGCCAGTTTTGGTCCCAGCGCGGAATGTGCAGCAAGGTTTTGGTGGTGCCGTCAGGCAGTAGCACTTGCGCGAACATTTCGCGGCAGACGTAATGGGCATGAGGATAGATGGCCATCACGTCTACGGCTTCGGGCAATGTGAACTGGTCGGTGACCACAAAATTCTTGGCTCCTGGAGGAATGTCCAGCGCGCGGTCATTTTCCAGCTGCATTAGCACCGGAAACTGTGTGGCGGCCTGATCGGTGAAATACAATCCGATGCTCGGCTGAATGGTTTCCGCTTTTCCAGAAGGTTGCAGATGGGTATTGAGGACGAGGTCGTCCCCGGGATCAAGCCGCATGGCCATGCCTTTGGGCTCCGGTTCCGGAATGAGCCCGGGCTTCCAGAAAAAGAAATGCCCGTCCGGATCAAAGGTTTCCGATTCGATTTGCAGCTCCATGCCCGGGAAACCGCAGCCCGGACATTTTTCCTCGCGTCGCGCGGATTCCGAGCGATCCACCAGAAGATTGGCATGATGAACGAGGCGCCGTTCGGCGGGATGGATTTCAATGGCTTTCACCCAGCGCGTTATTTCGAGCGGCGTGCGAAAAATGAAGTTCCAGTATTGGTCGCTTCCGCTGGCTGGCAAAGTGATGGGCTTCTCTGCCCGTAGGATCAAATCCGGTCTGCCTAGCTGCCATCCTGGAACAAATTGTGGTTCCCGAGGCAAATCGCGCGGGTCGCCTTCCTGAAGACCATCGTCCACCCATTGCTGGAAAAGGGCGATCTGAGGATCGGTCAGGTGGTCGTCCCCGAGGAACGGATAATCACTCGGGCCGGGGAGCCAGGGGGGCATGATGCGCTTTACCGTGATATTTGCAATCTGCCGGGCGTGCGATTTCGCGTCGCCGTAAGTGAGCAAGTTAAAGGGCGCGGCTTCTCCCGTGTGATGGCACGGGGCGCAGGTCTTGAAGAAGATCGGTGCGATGTCTCGGTCGAATGTGACGGGACGGGAAGCCCTCGTCACTCCATGCTTTTCGCTTTTGCACGCGGCGCCGACTTCGCTCCAGGAAAGTGCCGCGGCGATCGCGAGTCCGAGCAAGAAAAGAATCTTCGTGCGGGATTCACCCATGACGGCAATCAATTGAGGTCGGCGATGTAGCAACCCACTGCGTGCTGTGTGGGCAGAGTCGCAGGCTGGCCGGCAACGGCAGCTTCGATAGCTTTCTTGAGGTCATGGATTGTGGGGGCGGCGCGCTTGCGCCCGAAGTCTACGAACCAGTTATCAATACGTCCGTGATAAACTAGGTGGCCATCTGTCGCAAAAACAGCCGCTTCCGGGGTAATCGTGGCGCCCGCCAACTTCACCAGGATGTGCTCGGGGTCGCGAAGAGCCGAGAGCGTGTAGCCATAATCGTGATCATGTGTGCGAATTGCTGCCGGGGATTCATCCTTATCCGGATATACTAGCCAAAATCTCGCCTGAGCTGCATAGGCGGCGCTCAACTGGCGGATGGTAGGCGCATAACGGTTCGAGACCGGGCAATCGGTGCGGATAAAAAGAAGGACAATTACTTTGCCTTCGGACGCGTGGATTGGATCCACAGGTTTCCCGCTCAAATCATATGCTGAGGGCCAAGCAGGTGCCCCTGCTTGGGATTGCATCGAGAACAGAATTACACCAAAGCAGCTCAGCAGAAAAAGAAGCAAGTGCCGGAATGGGTATTTGCCGAGGCACATAGCGGCGGGTTTTCTCCCGGATCAGAACCCATTCATTCTACACTCTTTTTTTCGGGTAGAGGGGGAAAGCTGCGATTCGCAAAAAAAGCCGAGGAGAAGCGGCGGAAGAAAGATATTTTGAAAAGCCGAATGGCGCGGGGGGAGAAAGAAAAAGGCCTCCCGGGACGACCTGGTATCCCAGGAGGCAGCGCTTGCTTTCACTCAAAGTGCCTATGCTTGGCAACAGGGTCAAACGAACTGTTGGTCAACCCCAAATCAACAGCCAAGCGACAGAATTTAATTGACTTATTACGTTCAATGAACCAAGCTCACGAAAGGAATAACTACCCATCTGGTGCGATGGTTATCGCGGAATGACCCTCTCAAGCACAGACCGCAGAATTTGCCGGTTTGGACTCTATGAGGCTGATCTTGCCGCTGCTCGCCTGACCAAACAGGGCATACCCATTAAATTACAAGAGCAGCCTTTTCGCATTTTGGCTCTCTTGCTAGAACGAGCAGGCGCCATGGTCACCAGGGAGGAGTTACGCGCCCTTCTCTGGCCTCGAGGCACGTATGTAGAATTTGACGGCAGTGTGAACACCGCGCTGACAAAACTACGTGCTGCTCTGAATGATGATCCAGACAATCCGCGCTTCATCGAAACCGTGCCTCGCAAGGGATACAGGTTCATCGCTCCGGTGCAATTTCTGGAGGGTAATGAGGATTGGGCCCGAGGAATGCCGGAGGTGGCTCACCGTGGCATCGAATCAATCGCGGACCATGGAGAGGATACCCGGCCACCTGGCACTCAGAGGGCCAGAGACGACCGAAGCCGCCGCACACGATTTGGCCTGATTCTGTCAACGGCCGTACTCGCAATGCTGGTGGCGGTTCTTGGCGCCTTGCTTTGGAGGTATTGGCCCGCCGCGGAACCTGAGGTCGTACGCGTGACCGCCCTAACGCACACGGGAAAGGTTGCGCCCGGGAGCAGGATCGTAACCGATGGAGCGCGTGTGTATTTCGTCGCCGAGCAAGAGGGAAATTGGGAACTCCTGCAGACTTCCGTTCGGGGCGGGAGCGCGGAGAAAGTCGCTGCGCCCTTCGATAGCACAGCGGTTCTGGATGTATCTCCGGACCACTCGCAACTTCTAATCGCTCCCTTCTCGCACATCCGCGAGGCAATGCCGCTGTGGCTATGGCCGGCGCACGGAGGAGCTCCTCACCGCCTTGGTGATGTTACCGCAAGCGAGGCCGTCTGGTCCCCGACCGGCCAGCTGATTGCCCTTGCGCGAGAGGACAAGCTTTTCGTCGTAAAGCCAGATGGGACTCAAATGAGGGAGATCGCCAGCTTTTCTTCCCCTCCTCATTCTCTCGTCTGGTCTCCGGATGGAGAATCCCTGCGGTTTACAGTGAGTAGCCCGAACAATTCCTCGGACGAAATCTGGGAAATCACGGAAGACGGGCGAAACCTTCATCAACCTCTGGAGGGAGAGAGGGATACTCATGAAGTTGGCGGGGCCTGGGCCGATCATGGCCGCTACTTTCTTTTCACGGCGGGTTTGAACTCGCACGTGACGCTGGCCGTGGACACTCTCTCAAACATCTGGGTGGCGCAACGGAAGAGATTTTTCTTTCGGGCGGGCCGCGAAAATCCCCTGGAGCTTACGCACGGACCAGTCTCCTTTACTCAGCTTGCCGCTTCATCTGTCGGAACCCGCATCTTTGCATTGGGAACGCATCCGGAATATCAATTGATCCGGGTTGATCCCAAATCGCAAAACGTGACCAGGCTCCTTGATGATGCCGGCGCGACCACTGTGGATTACTCTCCGGATGGCGCCTGGATCGTCTACGCTCTGCGCCAAAATGGTTCGATCTGGAAGAGTCGCAGAGACGGAAGCGGCCGCGTGGAACTGACTTCGACTCCGCCCGGCGCGTTCGCCCCGTCCTGGTCACCGGACGGCAAGAAGATCCTTTTCACTGCATTCTCGTTGGGAAAACAGCCACAGCTTTACGTCATTCCGAGCGAAGGTGGAACGCCTCAGCCGGTCCTACCTCCAGGAACCACCGGCTCAACCATCTCCGGAGACTGGTCGCCGAACAGCCGCGAAATCGTGATGGACTACATGGAACCCGGAAAAGATTTGCGTCCGCATCTTCAAATTCTGGACGTAGCTACCCGTCAAATCACCGGGCTGCCTGGAACCGAAGGATGGAGCCAACCGCGCTGGGCACCCGACGGAAAACACTTCGCTGCCGTGGATCAAGGAGGGCATCGCATCCTGATGAGCGATGGGGAAGGCAAGAATTGGAATTATCTCGCGGAGGCAAAAAGCCCGCGGGAGATTTATTGGTCGTCGGATAGCAAGTTTGTTTATTTTCAGGATACGGGGGACGAAGAACAAAGCGTGTTTCGGGCCTCGGTTGAAACGGCCAAAACCGAAAAGATTCTCGGTTTCAAGGGCTGGCTGGAAAATGGTGCGGCCCAATGCCACTTTACCGGGGTCGGCCCGGACGGCTTCATCTATGCCACGATTGATCACGGAGGTACGGATTTATACGCAGTGGACATGAAACTGCCCTGATCCACCTGTGCTTCAATCAATTGTTTCACCCGCCAAGCAGGGAGACCCTTGGAAGCTGGACGTCTTTCAATAAATCTCGTTGAAATTTGTGGTTGATTTTCGGCTCTCGCCTGTCCGTGGCGAGACAGAGTTCCGTGCCTGTCCAAACGTACAGTGTGGCGCCGCGCACACCCGTACCCCGCAGGCCTACTTCGTGAGCCGTTTGCAGGACAAACTGTTCTCAGCAGGGGCTGAGTCATCCTGAGCGGTTAAGGAGTGCACATGCGCAGATTGATGATCCTTGGAGCATGTCTCGGCGTCACCTTCTTGTTGGCCCTCGCACTTCCTCCGACCGCCGTCAGCCAAACTCCGGTGGAGACGCCAACGGCCGCCTCCCCGGCAACGGGCACAAACCCCGAAGGCGCAGCCAAGAGCAGCGCGGCGCTACCGACCGTCAAGGAAATCCTGGAAAAAAGCGAGAAAGCCACGGGCGGCGAAGCAGCCTGGCAAAAGATGACCACGCGTTCCATGAAGGGAATCTACCAAACGCAGGATGACTCGAGCTTCTTCGGCATCGAGATTTTGCAGAAAGCTCCCAACAAATCCGTGTATCTTTATAAATTTCCGAATGACATTGTGGTCCGCGACGTCTGCGACGGCAAGTCTGCCTGGCTCGAAGACCCCCGAGGCGGATACCACGCCTATGCGGGTGCGGCGCTCGCCAGCAGGTTGAAACAGTCCGAATTCTCCGATCGCGCGAAGATTCTGCTGCTCGAAGCCACTGGCAAACTTCTTGGCACCGAAAAAGTCGGCGCGCACACAGTTTATGTGATCGAGTTCTCCCCCGACAAAGACGAGACTTCAAAGGTCTTCTTCGATACGGAAAGCGGACTCGAAGTGCGCAACGAGGATACCTATGCCACGCCCGACGGGCCATACAAGGTGGCAATTGACATGGAGGACTACCGGGACGTGGACGGTGTCAAGCTCCCGTTCCGCCTGCGGCGCACTGAAAAAGGCGCGGTCTTCAACATCCGGTTGACGCAGGTGAAATTCAATTCTCCGGTTGACGAAACCGAATTTGTGAAACCGGAATCGGCCTCGAATTAGGCGGCCATCTGCTATCTGGCAACAAAAAAGGGACGCACTTGGCGTCCCTTTTTTGTTGCCTTGATCTTGATTCTTTGTCCGACTACTTCGCGGCAGCAGCCGAGATTTCTTTCTCGATGGGAGCACCGACGAGGTTGCCCCATTCGGTCCAGGAACCGTCGTAGTTACGCACATTGTGGAAACCGAGCAGATACTTCAGCACAAACCAGGTATGCGAGCTGCGCTCGCCGATGCGGCAGTAAGCGATGACGTCCTTATCGCCGTGGACACCCTTCGCGCCATAAAGCTGCTTGAGGTCGTCGGCTGATTTGAAGGTGCCGTCTTCTTTGACCGCCTGCGCCCATGGGATGTTGGCCGCAGTGGGAATATGGCCGCCGCGTTGTGCAGTCTCCGACATTCCGGGAGGAGCAATAATCTTGCCGGTGAACTCGTCCACGGAGCGCACGTCAACAAGCTGAACGGCGCGCTTCTCCACAGCTTCAAATACCTGGTCGCGCTTGGCGCGGATCGCGGAGTTCGGCGTTTTGGTTTTGTACGTGGTCGCCGGGTAGGCAGGAACCGCCGTCGAAAGTGCCCGCTTTTCCTCGAGCCATTTTTTTCGTCCGCCGTTCACCAGCAGAACTTTGTCATGGCCGTAATATTTCAGCTGCCAGAACGCCCAGGCGGCAAACCAGTTGTTGTTGTCGCCATAGAGCACGATCGTGGTATCGGGCGAAATACCCGCCTGCCCAAGAAGCTTTTCAAAGGCTGTAGGTTCAGCAAGATCGCGACGGATGGCGTCCTGAAGTTCCGTTTGCCAGTTCCATGCGACCGCGCCGTCCACGTGGCCTTGATCATAGGCCGTGGTGTCAACGTCCACTTCCACCACCCGAATGCCAGGGTCCTTGGCGTGGGCGGCGAGCCAATCGGTTGTTACCAGAACTTCGGGATGAGCATATTCGGACATGGTCTGAATCCTTCCTTGGAGATATCTGAAGAGCGTAGCCTAAATGGGGGGAGAAATCACCCTATTTTTAGTCGGGATTCCCGTCCTTCATTTTTGGTGCTGCAAGCCCTTTAAATTGTCATTCGGCGGGGACCAGTTTGCCTTCCAGCATCTCCCATTCGATGCGCACCAGCCAGTCAAAGTGCATGCCCTCGGTCTTGAGCCATGCCTCGAGCGCTTCGCGTGACTCCGCTCGAAATTCCGCGAACATTTTTCCATCCACCATGTTGACCAGCACGCGCTCGGCCCTTGCCGTCCCTCCGCATTGCATGCGCTGCGCCAAGGTCTCTGCGCCTTGCCTCGTGAGGCAAGCGAGCGTGTGTTGAGTCAAATAGCGTGGCATCGGAACTCCGTGAAACAAATTGGAGTCTAAGTATTCCATACATACAAATTGCGCGCACGATGCCGGAAGGGTCCAGCGCAAGGGGCCGGGGCAGAGTTCTGTTATCAGGTTCAGCACTCCTAGCATTGGATTGAACGAGGAGTGCGAAAATGAATCGCTAAACGGAGACAACAGACAACCGGTCAACAGCATCTGGATTGGCAAAGAAGCGATTCGCACGGGGGTGGTTCATGATGAAGAAGATCGCGGTCGGGTGTCTCCTCACAGTGCTTCCGGGTCTGACTCTCGCGCAACAGAAGTCAGCAGTAAAAACGCAACATTCAGCAACTGAGGAAACAAGTTCGGCGGCCGAAAGTAGCGAAGCCACAAAACTGCCGGTCCGGCGGGTAGTCCTTTACAAAAATGGCGTGGGCTACTTCGAGCATTTGGGTCGTGTGCGCGGCGATCAGAATGTGCACATTGATTTCACCAGCGCGCAACTGAACGATGTTCTGAAATCGCTCACCGTCCTTGATTTGAGCGGCGGCCGGATCACCGGTGTGGATTACAACAGCGAAGCGCCTCTGACCCGCAGGCTCGCGACGCTGCGTCTTGCTGTGGGAGAACGCCCCACGGAGGCTGAATTTCTCGGCGCTCTCCGTGGTGCGGGCGTGGAAGTGCGTGGCGGCACTTCCGCTCCCGTGAGCGGCAAACTGCTCAGCGTCGAGAGAAAAACCCGCAACGGTACGAACTGGACTGTGGAGACCGATGAAATTTCATTGATCACGGACGATGGCGAAGTGCACAGCGTGGACCTCAATCCCGCAACAAGTGTCCGTATTATGGATCGCGACCTGATCGTCGAGGTTGGCAAATATTTGGGGCTGATCGCCTCGTCTCGCGACCAGGATGTCCGCCGCATGACCATTTCCGCGACGGGAACCGGCGAGCGCAATCTCTACGTGAGCTACATCAGCGAAGTTCCCATCTGGAAGACCACCTACCGGATCGTTTTGCCTACGGAGGAAGGAAGGAAGCCGTTATTGCAAGGCTGGGCCATCGTGGACAACACCGTTGGCGAGGACTGGAACAACGTCGAACTCTCTTTGGTGGCTGGCGCTCCTCACTCTTTCATCCAGCAGCTCTCGGAACCCTATTACGGCAGGCGTCCTGTCGTGCCGCTCCCGGAAAGTGTTCAATTATCGCCGCAGACGCACGGGGCTTCGCTCGTCGGTGGAAATGGCAGTTTGAGCGGCCAGGTGACGGATCCATCGGGCGCAGTCGTGCCCGGATCGAGTGTCGTGCTGAAGGATGAAAACGGCGCCGTCGTGGCCCAGACAATAACCGATAGCAACGGCCAGTATTACGTTTCTGGACTTTCTCCAGGAAATTACCGCGCTGAGATTGGCAACCGCGGCTTCCGAACGAACGCCGTCACAGGCTTGCAGATCGAACCGGGAAACAACAGCCTGAATTCAGCGCTTCAGGTGGGATCCACCGAGGAAACTGTCACCGTGAGCGCCAGCACTCCAACAGTGAACACAATGAGCGCTGCAATGGTCGGAGGACCGCAGATTCGTGTCGCAAATCGTCCGCACGTTGGCGTCGCAGGCCAGTTTGGCAGGCTAGAACTGTCAGCAAGACTTACGGCACCCCCTCCACCCCCACCGCCTCCTGTGAGTCTCGAACAAGCTCGGGAAATGAGCGAAGCTGCCGCGAATGGCCAAGGCTTGGGCGATCTCTTCGAATACAAACTCAAGGACCCCGTCACTCTGAAAAAGAACCAATCCGCGCTCGTCCCGATCGCTCAAACCGAAATTGAGGCCGAAAAAGTCTCCCTGTGGAGCGGAACAACCGGTGCCGGCCGCCCTTTGCGCGCTCTCTGGTTGAAGAATACAAGTCCGCTTACTCTCGATGGCGGCAGCTTCAGCGTTCTCGAAAACGAGGTCTTCGCCGGCGAAGGCTTGACCGATCCCATCAAACCGGGCGAGCGCCGGTTGCTTTCCTACGCGACGGATTTGGGTCTTCTCGTGGAGGCGCAGCAAGCTAGCGAGCCGCAGCACGTCACGAAGGTCAAAATTTCCAAGGGCGTTCTTACGCAAACGAGTGAACTTCGGCAGCGCACTGTTTACGCGGCGCGAAACCAGGATGAAACTCCACGCATTCTGGTGATCGAGCATCCTGCCCGCCCCGACTGGCAATTGATGAAGGCCACAAAAGAACCCGAAGAACGCGCGCCCGGTGTCTACCGTTTCCAGGTCGAAGCCGCTCCAAAATCCACGGCTACCTTGCCCATTGAGGAAACGCGTACCCTTTTTACCGCCTACGAGTTGGCAAACCTCGACGACGATCAGATCGCCGTATTCGTAAAGCAAGGCACGCTAACTCCGCAAATGACGGACGCCCTCGGAAAAATCACCGCGCAAAAGGCGGTGGTCGCAAAACTGGAACAAGAGATGGAAGATCGCCAGAAAGATATTGACCGTATCGTCCAAGACCAGGGCCGTTTGCGCGAGAATATGAAAGCTCTGCGCGGAAGTGCGGAAGAAAAAGCCCTGCTGCTGCGCTATACGAAGCAGCTTGACGACCAGGAAACGGAACTCGCCACCCTTCGCCAAAAAATTCAGGATACCGAGGCTCAGCGTGATGCTGCCAACGATCAACTGGAAAAAATGATCAACGATCTGGACTTGGAAGCGACGCTCTGATTCTGGAGCCGGCCTCGCTCAGAAATTGGCGGATTTTCTGCATCACCCGGCAAACGGCCCCTATTCGCCCTCGAACCACCTGTCCTCAGTGACAGGTTTGCGGTCAGTCACATTCACGGGTGAGTTTGCAGACAGCGAAGAGACCGAGGCTACACTGCATATGTGTACCGGAGTCGCAAATCATGAAGCGCCTGCTCCCGATGCTCTTCTTACTTGTTGCAGTTTCCGCTGCGGCACTCGTCGCCGTCCAAAGCGTCAACGCCGCGCAACACCGGAAAGATAGAGGCGCGTTCCAGGGCGTCGTCCTGGGGCCCGACGACAAGCCCGTGCCTCATGCGGCCGTAATTTACCAGTCCTCCGCCGGTTCCGCTCCACACGCCGTCCACACGGACTCTCGTGGGCACTTCACCATTCCGAATTTGCACTGGGACAATTACGACTTGCGCGCCTCGTCCAAGGGCGTCTTTTCCGAGTGGGAAAAGAATGTGACCCTGCACAAAGGCGAGACTCGCGAAATCACGCTGCGGCTCATTTATGCGAGATCCATGCCGAAGACCACCTCCGCAAAATCTAAAAGTCACTGACCTCCAGGGATACCTTTCCCAAACTGCCGCCCTGTCCGCTGATTTCCGTAAGTTCAAGTTTCTATGCCTGGCTAACTTATTGAAATTACAATGATTAACGTATTCCAAAGGGCCCTTGATTGAGCCTCGTACTAAGACCCGGGTACCCTCAAAGGTGGCTCCAAGGCTCCATTGAGAGCAACAGTCTTGCCCGGTAGAGTCGCTCAACGGGTTGGGGGCCGCGCGGGGACAGCGGCTCCGCAAGGAGCCGTGTGCGAGCTACCCAACCCGCCTGTTCTTCGCCTCTGAGTATTTTTCTCTCCCAACCCATGCGTCGGCCGGGATAGGGCTCTCGCGCAAATTTATCCCGGGCCACGGCCCATCCGTTCAACCCGTGGTCCGGCACGTGCAACCGAATGGATGCTGCGATTCGGCTTGATGCCGAGGTTGTAGCTAGAATCATCACTTACGCGCTCGTACTTGGCTCTCCGATGGGAGGTTTGTGCGACACCTGAAAGTCATCTCTGGCATTGCCTGGAGCTTTTCGATTTTCTCGCGGGCGATTGCTTTAGCCTGGCTTGCGGCTTTGCCCGGAGGCGCGCTCGCAGCAAGCCTCAAGCCGGAAACCCGCGCTGCATTTGAGAGATACGTCCAACTGACCGATCAAAGGAACGCCGCGGAGCTTTCCGCTAATCATAAATTCCTTTGGATAGACTCACTTGACCCGCTCGCGCGCCAGAACGCCTACCAGTCACTCGACGCGGGTGCCCTCGAGATCTCCCAACGCGAAACGCTGAACGAGGGCAAGCCTATCTCATGTCCAAACGGACTGATTCATCATTGGATCGGTCTCATATTCGTCCGGGGCGTAACCCTCGACGAGGTTCTGCACACTCTTCAGGATTACAACCACCACGCAGTCTATTACGGGCCCGATGTTCAGCAATCCAGAATCGAATCTCGCGACGGCGCGCATTTTCGTGTCTTTATGAGGTTCCGCAGGACCGAAGTCATCACCGTCGTGATTGACACGGTCAACGACATTCAATACTTCCGCGACAGCCCGGATCGCGCTCGTAGCAGAAGCTCCGCGATTCGCGTGAACGAAGTGGAGAATCCCGGAGCACGCAACGAGCGCGAAGATCCCGCTGGCCAGGACGACGGTTTTCTCTGGGGCATGGAAACCTGGTGGCGCATGGAAGAAAAAAACGGTGGCGTCTACATCCAGAGTGAAGTCGTTTCGCTCACGCGCGACATTCCGTCCGGCCTCGGTTGGCTCGTCGGCCCCTTCGTCAATTCCATCCCAAAGGAGTCGCTCACATTCACTTTGCAAGCCACACGGCGCGCTGTCCTCTCGGCGAAGCTTTCCGGTGAAATTGCCGCCGCAGGTGAGCAGGTCTCTCCTGACTGACTCTCGCCACGTATTCAGCCAGCGCCGCTGGAGGCTCGCTTCTGTTTGACCTGGCTCAGCCATTCATAAACCGCTTCCGCATGCCGGTCCCACGTGAGCTTAGACGCCGTGACAACCGCATTCTGTCCCATCTGGCGCGCTCGTTCAGGATCGTTTACAAGAGATCGGATCGCTTCTGCCAGCTCCTGCGCGTCCCTTGGATCTTTGAGAAGAATTGCGTCATGCCCGGGCGTAACCCATTCGGAGATCCCCGCCTCGGGGCTCACAATCACAGGCAGCCCGCAAGCCATGGCTTCAAGACAAGGAAGGTTGAATGAGTCCTCCAGCGACGCCGACACAAGTACGTCCGCCGCCGCATAAAAAGACAAAACGTCTCGAGACGGGGCCGACCAACTCACCCGTTCAAGGACGCCCAACTCCCGCGCATGCGCTATGGATGGCGCCGGGTCATCCTGGCCCACAACCAGCAGGCGTAGCGGCAGATCACGGCAATGTGACGCGGCCTCGAGCAGCGCTGGAAGCCCTTTATTGCGCCAATCGTTTCCGACCAGAAGCAAACAAACTTCATGGGGAGCCATCTGCCAGCGCTCGCGAGCACTCCCCCGCAGACAAACCATTGCGCCAGGGTGAAAGATGTCCGTGTTCACTCCGTAAGGGATGACGGTTACATCGCTTCGCCCGAAATACCGCGCCAACTGCTCGGCGGTTCGTCGCGACACTGCGGCGAGCGCCACGTTCTTTCGCGTGTACGTCCGCCGCTCCAGCGTGCAGATCAGAGCGTAGTACAGCCTTCTATGCATCCCCCGGAGTCCCGTGGGAAGCGCCGCTCGCTGGAGTTCCGCCAGGCGATGAAAAACGGCGTGAACGAAAACTGCGCTCGCATCCGGGCAATTGATTCCCGGCGGAAAAACGAAATCAAATCGCGCTCGCTCCACCATCCTGTCCCAGAGTCGCCTCCAATAATTGAAAAGATACCAGCCCGCGAACTTGAAGATGTGCGGACCCGGAAGCAAAATCACCCGCCGCCAGCGGATTGCACCTTCACCCTTACTTCCGGCCCCGCCGCGACCTTCCAAAGTGAGATCTTCGACTCGCTGCGCATACAGATTGATTTCCCATCCATATTTTCCGGCCAGGCGTTCGAGGAGCTCCGCGACAGCGCGTTCCGTGCCGTGCTGCCGGTCAACGAACGGAGAGGCTACCGCCACGCGCAAGTCAGCTCATCCAACGCCGATGAGGCTTGGTGGTGTCCGAGTCGGCGGCATATTGGGCGGAAATAGCGATGCTCGGCAGGCGAAATAGGATTCCGAGTAACAGCCAGAAATACGCGTTCATCACAAAATCCTGGTATGCCACTAGACTCATGTAGCCCATCGGAAACAGCAACAGAAAAACATACCAGAAGATGACAAAACCGATGGGAAGCCAGGGCGAACCTTTCAGGTCCTTCACGATCTTCCAGGCAGAGGTACAGATGGCTGTTCCCATCACGATCCAGAGGATCAAGCCCCCGATTCCCAGTTCCACGATGAGTTGGCCATACCCGTTCTCCACGCCTACGTTCATTGGCGGTACGCGCATGATGCGTGCCACATACTGCGCCCCCAGCGACGCTGTTCCGATTCCATATCCATAGGGCCATCGGGGATAATCAAACGCCAACAGAAAATTCCTCATCGGATACGTTTCGGCCCGATAAGTGAGTTCGCTCGCGGAACTTGAGGGCAGCAGCGTCTCAGAGTAAACCGCCACGCGGGCCCCAAATTGCCGCGGAAAAACGGCCACGAGCGCCATCAAAGCCAACCCTACAACCAACAGGGAACGCTGGATTGCACGAAGCGCCCTTATCGCTTCCCGCTGCCGCCAGGGCGCTCCCCAGAGAAAAGCAGCCGCAATCACAAGCCCGCTGCCCATGTTCCACAGGAATACGCCGCGCGAAGCGGACATGAAAGAAGCACCTGCCACGACAGCGATCGTTCCAAAGGCGAGCAAACGTCCCCGGCGGCTGCGCAATATCAAATAGCCTCCAAAGCCAAGAGAAATCAGCCAGGAAACAATCAGAAAATCCTGAAAGCGGCCCATGCTCACAAATACAGAGGTGGGCCGGTATGCGAGTTCTCCGGTAATCGGCGCGTACCGGTAGGTTGAGCTCAGTTCACGAATATCTGCTTGGAGGTGCGCTGGATTCAGAAACGATGGTCCGATGATGGACTGTGCAATTCCCAGACCCGCGATCGCCAAGATCAAGATGGAATTCGCGAAAAAAAACTGGCGCAATTCCGTTTCCGAATTAATCAGGGAATAGCCCACCAGCATCAGCGGCACATATAGAAAATAGAGCTTCATCCCCAAAATTCCATAGAAAAAACTGGAAGAGCCGGGATTGAAAACCTGCACCAGCCCCAGCCAAAAAAAGATCAGGAATGCCATCAGGAATGGCGGCCGGAAGGTCTGGATTTTTTTGGCCCTATAGGCGATAAAAAAGGATAGATATAGAATGCTGACCAGCATATCTTTGGCGAAGTAGATCGCCATGTTGTTACCCAGGAATTTCCGGGCGAAATCCTCAAACAACAACCACCCCACAAAGAGATATACGCCCCTTTTCCAATCGTTCAGGATGACGACCACACCTGCAACCACGATGAACGCGAGCCCGGCAAACGCCAGGTAGGTCATTTGCTCGGCAATGATCAGCTGAGCGGCTTCGTAGGCGATAAATGCGGAAACAGAAAGAAACAGGATAAGGAATACCGGGCCGCGACGGTACTGCGCGGACAGCGCTGGAGCGGGATTCCTCATCGTGAGCGCACCATCAAATGTGACATCCCCACTTCTCGGCCGTTATGATGGGCTTGCCTTGAAGGGAGATCCTCCAAGTTCAGCCATACCCATCGACAGTTTCGCCAATTCAAAAGAAAAGTTACTGCGCCGCATAACCGGGATCACACATCATACGCCTACTGAGCACGAGCTGAGTTTGTTGGCTTCTGCCAGATGGTCGTGTGTTTCATCAGGTTAGCGCTTTGGTGCACGATAGGCCAAGAGCTTGGTACCCCCCATTCTCCAAGAGGCAACCAGCCCGTGTCGTCCACTAGCAACAGACCGCCTTCCTTTAGTTTCGGCAAAGCCTGCTTGATGCACGCCGTGCGATAGTGGCCGTCCACGACCACAAAATCGAGGCTCTCATCCGCAAACTCCTCCACAACCGCAACGTAAGCTGGCAGGGGATCGTAATCCCTCCGTGTCGGTTGTTCCAGCGGATGGTCCAGAGGAATGAACCGGCATTCGGCAGCGACCTGGCTGGTGATCATGCGGCTCACCTTGCGATGCCAGTTTGGGTCAAATTCGATGCTCAATAGTTTGCCCAGGCGGCTCGCGTACCACCTTGTGCTGCGACCGCTGCCCCATTCCAAGCCGATCTGGTCTGATTTCAGTTTGGACGCGCAGAAGCGCACCGCCCCGGGCGCAATCCATGGCTCGTTGCGATGTAGAAATTCATGCGCCTTGTATCCAATATATCGCAGCGCGTAACCGGGACGCCTCAAGTACTCGAAAATTCGTTTTGCATTCATCTCAAGCCCAAAAACGCTGCGGCCGAAGCGAACAAGGGTCAATTGGAATTCGCCGGGTTCAGAGAATTCGGGACCAAAAGCGATAAGAAGCGCCATCCCGCTTCCAGTTTGGCAACATACAGCCGGTCTTACAATTTACTGACAGAGCGCCGCTCTGCAAGAGCCCGTTTGTAGAGTTTGGCATGCTCCTCCAGCATCCTCTGGCGCTTGAACAGTCGTAACGCCCTGGCCCGCGCTCTCTCGCCAATTTCCTTCACGATCGCGGGTCTTCGCAGCACCTGGCGCATGCAATCCGCCAGCCCTTCCGAACTTCCCGGCTCGAATTTCAATCCTGCATCTCCCACCACTTCTCCGAGCCCGCCGATATCCGCTCCGATCACCAGCCTGCCCAGCATCATCTGTTCGATCGCAGCAAGCCCCGCCGTTTCCTCCCAGATGGATGGCATCACCACCGCATGCACCGACCGCAGGCACTTCGCCAGTGCAGCTCCGCGCAGAAATCCGGTGAACTCCACCGTCTCCGTCAAGCCCATCGCGCGCACGTCGTCTTCCAGCCCGTTCCTCTCGGGTCCATCGCCCACAAAACGCAAATGAAAACGAAATCCTTCATCGCCAAGTTGCTTCGCCGCTTCCACCAGGAGCGGCAATCCCTTTTCCGGTACCAGCCTTCCGACATACGCGAAACATGGAATTTCTGCGGCGCTGGTGAAGATTGCTTCCGCGGCAGCTCCATTCAGGGGATCCTCGATCCCGTAGTAGCAAGTAGAGCTGCGCGGAAATCCGTGCCGCCGCATTACATGGGCCGAAATCGCCACGTTCGCCGTGGCTCGCCGGCTTAACCGCCGCCGTGGAAACGTGCGGAGCAATGCACGAAAACTCGCGCCATTCCACCGGCCCTTCGCGTTGCAGCGCAGACACTTCCCATAGCGCCCCGCTTGAAAATGCCCCGGACAAACGCGCAGCTCCGGCTCGATTAGAAGAAGCCCATTCGGACAAATCGCCTGGTAACCGTGATGCTCGATCACGAATGGTTTTCCGGCCCACCAGGACCAGAACATCGGGGCCAGCGCGGGTCCCGCGACGTGAATCACGTCGGCTTCCCCGATCAGCCTCCGCAGTTCGGCTGAATCAGGACACCGCACCACGTGAAACGGCAGAGTCGTATCGTCCAGTTGCCCGGCCGCTGTCTGCGTCGCCACCGTGACCTGGAACTCCGGTCCGCCTTCCGGATTGTGCATCTGCGAAAGTCCGCCGGCGAGAGACATTAGACTGCTCTCGACACCACCGACGCTCGGCGCAAAAACGTGTGAATAAAGAAGCAGTTTCAATCTGTCTTTTTTCCGAAAGGTTTCATTCCCTGCCGGAGAAAATCATACTCGGTTCGGAGTTTCTCTCCCACCCTTTCACGCCCGCTCACGCTAGGAGCTTTCCCCTCGTCGAAGAAATCCACAGGTGCGTGCCTCACCCGGGCATTTTTCGTTCAGATCCTCCCTCTGCGGCTTTCTCCCTCGGCGCCGGCTTGCGGCCTTTTCGTGCGAGGGCGCGGTTCAGCGCATCCAGCATAGCTTCCGTGGCCTCATGGTACGACCACGTCTTCATGCGCTCCCGTGCCCGGCGCGCAACCTGATTCAGTGCTTCCTGGTCCGCCAAAATCTCGCGCAGCGCGCGCGACAACCCTTCCACATCCCCGCAAGAACAAACAAAACCCGTCTTGCCCGGCTCAATCAGTTCCCCGGCAGCTCCCACGCGGTCGCTTGCCAGCACCGGGCACCCGCACAGCATCGCTTCATTCACTACCAGCCCGAACGGCTCGTATTCCGAAGGAAGCACCATCAGGTCCGCCGCGGCATAAATTCCCGGGAGGTGGCTCTGATTTACAAAACCGAGAAATCGCACCCGCTCGCTGACTCGCAAGGCCTTCGCCAGCTCTTCCAGTTCCGAACGCTGTTGGCCGTCTCCTGCGAATACGAGCCACGCTTTTTCCAATTTCGCCATTGCAAACGCTTCGAGCAAATCGCCCGGCCTCTTCCATCCTTGCAGTTTCGCGCAAAACAGAATGACCACATCATTCCGTTCCATACCCCACGATGTCCGCACTTCGTCCCGATTCGCCTTGGCGGCCTGCGCCAGCCACCAGTCGTTATCCACGGTGTCCAGTGTCATGGAGATTCGACCGCTCGGGAATCCAAGCGACTCCATCATCCGGGACCCCGCTTGCGATGCGGTGATAATTTGATCCGACAGGCAAAAGATGGCTCGCCAGCCCATCCGTTTCAGCATCAGCTTCAGGCCGCGCTTCCAGCGATTCGTCTCGCGTGGAACGATCGAGGATGCGTCCGTCCCGAACAGTATCGGAATTCCCCGTGTCTTGGCTCCCAGCACCGCAAACCAGAACGAACTCCTGCGATATCCCATATAGGAAATCACCGCGTCAAAACCGCCGCTTCGTACCAGTTTCCAGACTCCCGGATTGCACAATCCGAAAAACGACTCTTCATTGCGCGTCAACGGACGATTCGGCACTTGCAACCATCGGTAGCCCTCGAGCAGCGGAATGTCCCAGGAAACCTTCGCGTTGAATTCGCTGTCGTAGCCTGGCTCCGCTCCGCGAAGGCTGCAATACGCCACCGTCAGATCCACTTTGGAATGCGAGGAAAATGCCCGGAAAAATGGCGCACCATATTGGATTGGGTGGGTCGCAATGACGAGGATGCGCAGGCGCTCAGCCATGCCCGCCCCAAGTGCACTGCGTCGGGCCCGTGGTCGCCTCTAACTCTTTCCGGCGCAAGGACATGCCCCACGCGAAGTATACCCGGTTTCGCGCCTGTATCGCCTGTGCTAAACTTCTTAGGGTCCGCCAGGGTTTACGGCATTCCGTAGGTCTCCGCAGGATTAAACACCCAAACGGGTGTGCCGCAATAGGGCGCGCGGCCAAAATTTCCAAATGTCGGCCGCTTTGGGCCGCACATGAAATAGAGGATGTGTCATGTCCGGGCATTCAAAATGGGCCACGATCAAGCACAAGAAAGCGGCCACCGACGCCAAGCGCGGCCGCGTTTTCACCCGTTTGATTCGCGAGATCACCATCGCCTCACGCATCGGCGGCGGCGATCCCAATACCAACCCGCGCCTTCGCACCGCGGTCCTTGCGGCGAAAAATGAAAACATGCCGAACGACAATATCGAGCGCGCCATCCAGCGCGGCACCGGCCAGCTCGAAGGCGAGCAGTTTGAAGAAGTCACCTTCGAAGGGTATGGTCCGGGCGGCGTCGGAATGCTGATCCAGACGGTCACCACCAATCGCAACCGCGTCGTCGGCGAAATGCGCCACGTCATGGGCAAGAACGGCGGCAACCTCGCCGAGGCGGGCGCCGTCGGTTGGATGTTCCACCGCAAGGGCGAAATCACCATTCCAAAGGAAGCGGCGACAGAGGATAAATTGTTGGATTTGGTCTTGGAAGCTGGTGCCGAGGATCTGAAGGACGATGGTTCAAACTGGTACATCGTCACTCCGCCAGAAGCTCTCGAAGCTGTCAAAGAATCGCTGGCAAAAGCGGGAATTAGTCCTGCGAGCGCAGAAGTCGGCATGGTTCCCCAGAACTACATCAAGCTCACCGGCCAGCAGGCCCAGCAGATGCTCCGTCTCGTCGAAGCGCTCGAAGAACACGACGACGTGCAGCACGTCTACGCGAATTTCGATATTGACGAGTCCGAGATTCAGGAAGCAGTCGGCGCCAACTGAACCGGATGAACATTTTCCCGCGACATGCGGCAATTTTGGAATTGCCATGTTTGTCCCTTAATTCCTCCGAGAAAAATACTGGCGGGTAGCCCTCCATGTCCGTAGACTGTTGGCGATGAAGGGAACGCTTCGAAACGATACGTTATTGCGCGTTCTGGGAGTGGATCCTGCCGCAGCGGGCCCCACCGGTTACGGAATTATTGAAAGTGATGGCCGCCGTTTCCGCATGTTGCATTATGGGGCGCTCCCCGTAGCGGACAAAATCAGGAATGGCTCCGCCGGTGCCGCTCTTCGCGCCGTCCACGACAAAATTTGCGAACTAATCGCCGAATTCGCTCCCGATGTTCTTGCTGTCGAATCGATTTTCTCCGCGCTTAACATCAAGACTGCTCTGCGCCTCGCCGAAGTCCGCGGCGTGGTTCTCCTCGCTGCCGCTCAACACAGCCTGGAAATTCACAGTTACGCCCCGCGCGAGATCAAAGCGTCCGTGGCGGGTTACGGCAACGCCGATAAGCGACAGATACAGCTGATGGTTCGCGCGATCCTGTCCATGGACGAGACTCCCCATCCGTCGGACGCTGCCGATGCCCTCGCCGTCGCACTCTGCCATCTTCAACGAGAAAAATCGTTCAGGCGATTCGGAATTCCTTCCGCCGTCGCCGCGCCGCAAAAAACCAGAAGCGCTCTTCGAAACGTCCCCGTCGCAACCGAGGCCTCTGTTTCCCGCACCTCAGCACCCCGATGAAGACTTGCCGCATAGCTCTGGGATTGATGTTTGCCTATTTCCTCTCGGGGAGTTTTGCCATTGCAGCCTCTCCCGGACCTGGCCCGGCAAAGATCACTTTCCAGCGTATTTTCAAAGGCAGTACGCCCGAATTCGTGCAAATCACCGTGCGCAACGATTCCGATGCTGCCACCTACGAAATTCGTCAACTCGACGAAGATCCGGGCTCTACCCCATTCCAGGTCGGCGCCGCGCTGCGCGCCAGAATGTTCTCCCTCGCGGATAAGTTAAACGATTTTATGGGGCTCAACCTGGACGTTCACCGCAAAATTGCCTACCTCGGGGAAAAAACGTTCCGCTGGGAACAGGGTGGCCAGGTTTTCGAAACCAAATTTAACTACACCTTGAATTCCACGGCAGCGGAACTTTTGCAAATTTTCGAGGGGTTGGCCCGTCAGCAGGAGCTCGCGGATCTTCTCGCCCGGAGCATCCGTTACGACCGTCTTGGCGTCAATGATGCCTTGCTTCAGGTAGAATCCGATTTCACACGCGGCCTCCTTCCCGAGCCCCAAAGGCTCCTTGCCCTCCTCGATCAGATTGGTGGCGACGAGAAAGTCGTGGATATCGCCCGGGATCGCGCGCGGTCCCTTGCCGACCGCATCCGCCACCCCCGCTGAGCCCATTCGGCCAGTCCGTCGTTCGGCCCACGATTCCAATGATATTCTGCGCGCCCCATCCCCGTACCTGTCGGCCACGTCAGATCTTGCCACAGCTCGATTCCCTCGAAGCCCTTCGCTGCGAGTTGGCCGTCTCCACCTCTAGTTTTCTTCGCTTTTTCCCTTGACTCACACTAACGCTTGTGGTATACTAGTTGTGTCATTAACATGTTAGAGACAGGGCAGTTCTCCGTGTTGTGGCCCCAGAGAGAAAGACTTTCCCTCCCATGTCCTCTCCCGATAGACACGATGGAACGCTTCGATTTTCCTCAACGCGTTCCGCTCCACACGGTCTGGCTTTGTTCATGGGAAGTGACGCAACTTTATCTAACCAGTTTATTTTCTTTCAGTTGCGCACTGCTTGGCGCGACGGCGCCCCTGTAACTCCCCTGAAATCAGTAAGTTGCGCACTCTTTCCGTCGGCACGGGGGGAGGGGGCTCGGCCGTTACAAATTCAAAGCTCGATTTACCCAGCGGCGCTGGGATGGAGGTCGAGAGGAGAAACCCTGTTCGGCGAACGCCATTTGCCGAGGAAGTCTATGCGGGACGCTGGTCGAGGCGTTTGAGCAGGTACAAGGGAAGCGCGAGCGACAGCCCGACTACCAGATTGGCGAGGAGAACTAGCCACCACCCGGAGATCCTTCGTTCCGCAGCATCGCGGCCCGACCAAACCAGAAAAATCACCGACGAAACGATGAGATCCGCCGCGAAAAAACTGGAAATTCGCGTGGCGAAGATCTCCTCGAAAAACAGGCTGAAATTCGGTCCGTGAATCAGGAAAAAGGGAAGCGCAAACCAGTACGGGATCACAATTCCGGCGATGCAGCAGACGATCAGGAAGATTCTCATCGGCGACCTCGAATCGTGCCGTTCCAGGGAAGAACTGATCCACACCGAACCAAGAATGCTGATTCACTCTTTAATGTACGTGCTTTCGGACAACCAAGTCGAGCAAGGCTAGGGATGCGAAACGGCGCTTTGTTGTGCGCCATACGCAAGGGCGGAGAGAGACTCGGTGTAAGGAGCGCGGGCCACGCCGCGTTCAGTGAATATGGCAGTGATATAGCGATGCGGAGTGACGTCAAACGCGGGATGCGCAGCGGGCACATCGGGGGCGATGCGCACGCCGCGAATCTCCGTCACCTCCGCGGAGGAGCGCTCCTCGATGGGGATGTGATCGCCGTCGGGGATGGAGAGATCGAGCGTGGAGATGGGCGCGGCGATGTAGAAAGGGACGTTGTTCTCCTTCGCAAGGACTGCGATCTGGTACGTGCCGATCTTGTTCGCGGCGTCGCCGTTCGCGGCAACGCGGTCGGCGCCCGTGACGATGGCGCGGACTTTGCCGGTCTTGAGGAAGTGGCCGACCATGTTGTCCGTAATGAGCGTGAGGGGAATGCCGCTGCGGTGCAGCTCCCAGGCGGTGAGCCGTGCCCCCTGGAGGTAAGGGCGCGTTTCAGGCACGAGCACGTGGATGTCCTTGCCTTGCTCGAAAGCGACCTGAAAGACGCCGAGGGCTGTTCCTATGCCGGCGGTGGCCAGAGCGCCGGCATTGCATTGCGTCATCACCTGCCCTTCGCGCGGCATGAATTCGGCGCCGAAGCGGCCGATGGCCTCATCAATCGCTCTTTTTTCCCGATGGACTGCCTGGGCTTCCTCAACCATGGCCAGCTTGATTTTCGAGAGGTCGGAAGTCGCGCTGCTGGTTTCCGAAAACCGCTTTTTCATGCGTTGGAGCGCCCAGAAAAGATCCACGGCAGTCGGGCGAGTTTGAGCGAGCGTTTCCACGATTGTAGGGAATTCGTCGCGCAGCTCAGCGAGAGATTTCGCTCGAGAATTCTGAAGACCCAGAGCGACGCCCATGGCTGCGGCCACTCCGATTGCGGGAGCGCCACGAATCACCATTTCGCGAATCGCCCTAGCGACTTCGCGGTAGTCGGTGTAGGTGTGGGAGATTTCTTCGCTGGGCAGGCGGCGTTGGTCGAGCATGATCACGCCGCGATCGGTCCATTCGATGGGCTGCGCTACATTCATTCTAGAATCATCTCCGTAAACTTCTATTCTAGCGGAGATGGCCTCTTCCAACCGAATGATCGGCGGCTTGGGCACAAGAACAAACTGCGTCTTACTTCTCCGCTGAAACGGCGATCGTCTGAGGCGAAACATTCCAGCCGCGGAGGGCCAGTTGCGGCTCGCCTCGGGCCGCGCTTGCAGGATATTCGATTTTGATACTACGCGATTCTCCGGGAAGGAGCGAAACGTAGTTGTCGCTGTAATAAGCGGGCAGAATGCGCGTTCCATCGGAAGCGTTGACCAGCGTGAGTTTGGCTTCGAGGGCCGCAACTGCGCCGGTGTTGCGCAATTCAACCCGCACGAGGGCCATGGAGCCATCGGTGCCCGGGGCTGCAGATGCTGCCAGGGTGATCTCCGGCAGATGGTTTAAGGCGCGATAGGAAGCGTCGTTCTGGCCGAGCCAGTAAAAGTTGTCTGACAAAACCTTGCCGGAAGAATCGTGGAGCTGGAGCTTCACGAAAACGAGACCTTCGGCAAGTTGCGGAGCGAGGTCGAGCTTGAAGGCGTTGGTCTCGGCATCGGCGGCGGCGTCTTTCTTTTCTTCGCGGTGAAGCAGAAGCTTGTTTTCGATGGAATAGACGTCGGCTGTAACTGTGAGGCCAGCGAGCGAGGTATCCGTTGTGTTGATGACGTCGACTTCGCCGTTCGAGAGGTCCAGTTGCACGTGAATGGGTTCGCAAGCTTTCTTGACGCCATAGTAGGAGGCCTGTGTATCGTAATCGTGCGAGAGAATCTGCCAATTATTGCTGGTCCAGGCGGGCTGCGTCATCCAAAGCATGCGGCCGCTGTTGGGAGCCCAAAGATGCGCGTTCATGCCTTCAAAAATCGCGCGGTGTTCGACGTAATTGAGCATTTGCGCCTTGCGTGCAAAGTCGGCGAGGCTGGTGGCGGCGCCGAATTCATCTTCGATGGCTTTCATGAAGGGAGCGACATCGCCGTTTCCGCTCTGGTGCCAGTCGTGGTATGCCCAGTCATCGCTGACGGGCCACTGATCCGGTTTGGGAATCGAAGCGCGAAAAGATTCGAGCGTGGAAAAGGAGGGAGTGCCGGTTTCGACGGAGAAGCCGTGATTGAGCGTCGTGTAGTAGAGCTTCGGATCCATGAATTTGTACGGGCCGCTGTTCTGCAGATTGACTTGATTCGAGCTAGGAGAGTAGTAGCGCGTGCCATCGAGCGAATTGATGAGATGGATGAGGCCTTCGTTGATGGTGGGCTGGGGAACGCCTTCATTGCGGCCGCACCACAGGACGATCGAGGGATGATTCCGGAAACGGAGGATGGTGTCACGTGCGTTCGCAAGAAAGAGCGCGGGATCTTCGGCTTCGACGTTGTAATTTTGCGTGGAATCCCAAAAATCGTTCCAGACGAGTAGGCCGTACTCGTCAGCCAGGCCGTAGAAAGTTTCTTCCGTGCTCTGGCCGACCCAGTTGCGAATGATATTGAGATGCGCGTCGCGATGGAGGCGGAAATAAGGCTCGAGCCGCGCGCGGGAAACGCGCTTGAGAAAATCGTCCATGCCCCAGTTGCCGCCGCGCGCGGCAATGCGCACGCCGTTCACTTTGATGACGAGATAAGGCGAGGCTTTGGTGTCGTCGAGAATGCGGATAGATGGAGAGGATTCGGCACCCGGATAAATCGAGGCGACCCAGGACTTCCACCACTCGCGCCAAGCCGCGGGGAAGGTCGCCGGAAAGGGATCCGCCGGAGGAATTTCGCGCATGCCTTCGTGGGTGAGGTCCACAACCTGCTGATGTTGAGTGCTCGCGGTCGTCGGGGAATATTCAACGCGGCGGAGATGGCCGGAGTCATCCAAAAGGCTCAATTCGTAAGTGATTTCGCGGATGCCGAAGGTCAGGCTTTTTTCATCAGATTTTTTTCCGCCTTCTTCGAAAATTAGTTTCAAGTGATACAGATTCGGATCGCCATAACCGTTGGGCCACCAGAGTCGCGGATGCTCGACGGTGAGCTGGGAAAATTCGGCAGGCGCGAGCTTTACGGAAGTTTCGCCGGGAGCAAGCGCGATTTCTTTCGTGACCTTGGTTCCTTCAAACGATGCGGTCAGAGCTCCACGGACCGGTTCTTTGGAAATATTGTTCAAGGGCACGGCGATGTTTACATCGGCGTGGGTGATGTCCGGGAGAGGAAGTGTGGTGATAACTTGCGGATCGCCGATGGAGACGGAGCCCGTTGCTTCGATGGTGACCGGTTGCCAGATGCCGGTATCGCGGTCGCGGACGGCAGGGATCCAGTCCCACCCCTCGGTGGCGACGAACGTTGGGCCGTCGAGGCACATGATGCCGCCGTTTTCGCCGGGACCGCCCTTGATGGACTGTTCCTGCGGAATGCCGGGATGCGGAGGCGGCGAAACGCGGACGGCGAGAACATTTGTTTGGCCGGGCTTAAGAATATTCGTGACGTCGAAGACGCCACGAATGAAGGCGCCGGTGATTTTTCCCAGGAATTCGCCGTTCAACCAGACAGCGGCTTTGTAGTTGATGCCCTGAAACGTGAGCGTGAGGTGGCGCCCGGCCAGGGAGCGCGGGGCGGCAAATTCGTTGCGATACCAGTAGTCCTGCTTGTTGAGGCTTTCCGGAATCGCCAGATTGTTGAGGCCATAAGAAGGATCGGGGTAGACGCCGCGATCAATCATCGTGGTGAGCACGGTGCCTGGCACGGTGGCAGGCCACCAGTCTTTGGTGCTGAAACTCGACGCTGAGATTTGTGGACCATCCGAGTTGACTTCCGGGGCGGGGCGAAGCGTCCAGTTTCCGGCAATGGTCCATTGATTTTCAGAGTTTTCCTGCAGCGGCGTTTTCGGAACGGGAAGCGGATGAACGGCAGGAGCCGAAAAAGGAGCTTTGCTGACCGGCATGGTGGAAGGATCCTGCGGAGCGCGGTATCCGGCCTGTCCGCGGGTTTGCACGGGCCATGGTTTCGAGCCCTCCTCGAAAACGATGGTGGAGTAGTCGGGAGGATTCTGAAACTCCCGTTTGATTTGTTCTTCGTTCAAAGCTTCGCGAAGGATGGAGAAATGGGCAATGTAACCGCCGAAATGTTTGCTGTCGGGCCAGGGCTGTGTGGGAGGAGCCATCAGAATCAGCGGACTCACGCTCGCGAGGAGCAGCTTGCCGGAAGCGATTTGTGCGCCGTCGCTATAGAGATGAAAATCCGTGCCGTCGAAGGTGGCGGCGAGGAAATGCCACTTTCCAGGAGTGAGCGACACAGGAGAGGAAAGTTCGTTGTCCTTGCCCATCCAAAGCAGAAGTTTTTGCCCATCGAGAGCGAGATAACGGGAATATTCATCTGCCGGATCGCCGAGTCCGGCCACCAGAGAAGGACCTTTGATCGCTTCGGAGGTCTTGATCCAACAGGAGAGCGTCCAGGGGGAGTCCGCGCGCAGAACGGAATCGTGCTCGACGACAGTTTTCTTCAGGCCGTCTCCATCGGGAAGAAACACGGCGTTGAACGGACCGTAGAAGGGCGGATCGTTGGTGGTCACCTGAGCGTGCAAGCAAGCGGATCCAGCGAAGAGAATGAGGAGGAAAAATCGATTGAGAAGCGAGACCGGCCGGGCGGGCTTCGCTTTCGACTGGCTCATGAGGGCTCCTTGGAGAAAAAACCGGACATGGAGAACATAATGACGCGCAGTCGCGATGCGTGTCAGAGCAGGCTTCTCCGCGGAGCCATCATACTTCAGGAAAGTCCATTCTCGACGGGAAGAGCAGCTCAGGGATAAGGAGGCACGCGGGTAAAGCCGTGCGTGGCAATAATCGAAGTAACGGCGATCATAGCGTTATAGCCAAGATGCATGAGAAAGCTGGCGACCACGGTTCCGGTACGCGCCCGGACGAAGGTGAAGATAATTCCCACTCCGATGAGGACGCTAACCAGGCGCCAGGACCAACCCAACTGGTAGCCGTGCATGAGACCAAAAAGCACGCCTGTGACAACAATGCCCGGCACGATGCCGAACGATTTGGCGATCAGGGGATAGAGATATCCGCGAAAAACGGTTTCCTCGAAGATGGGAGCGATGAACACCGCCATAGCCATAAAGAGGAAGGCGGTGGTACGGAATTTGAAGAGATCTTCAATCGGAGCGTTTGGCGGAGTCTTCATCGTTGCGGTGGCCAAGGCCACGAGTACATAAAGGCCGCAACCAGCAAGCAGATAGAGGAAAGGATTTCCCGGAGCGGCATCGGTAGAAAGAAGTTTTCGCCAGCCAAGCGATTTCCAAAAGGGGACTTCGCGCAAAGCTGCGATGGTGATGTAGAGGAACAGGAAAATCAGCGCGTCCCAGAAGAGCATGGTGCCGATGACATACTGCGGCTTGGAGAGAAAGTAGCGTTGGATATCCTGCGGAGAAGAAAGCCGGGTGTGCGGAGCCAGCATCATGGCAAAAGCAATCTGCACCACCATGAGACTCACCACGCCAAAAATAAAAAGGACCACGAAATGGGGCCAGGACCAGGGAATGCGCAAATCTTCAGGAAGCGAGTCAGAGGAATCGGGAGGCTGAGGCAAATAGGAAGGCTGAGCCCCGGTGGCTTGCGACAGAGGATCGCCGGGGAGCGAAGAATCGGATGCAGGAGGATCCGCCGGCGGCAAGGAATGATTTTCGTCGTTCAGGATTTTTTTCTCCTTGGCGGCGAACTGCGACGCGGGGATTCGCGCTTGCGCGTCACCGTGGGCCAGCCGGCAACGAGCGCAGCTGACACCAGAGGCATAAGCAGTTCATGGTGCCCGGTGATGGCATAGCCGTGCGAACCAGCGCCCATTCGCCGTGTTTCAGGCGAAGTGGGACGCTTCACCACATTCTGCAACGGACGGTAATGCTGGATAAAGTCGAAGTTCGCGGTAGTGATGGGGCGCAACGGGACGCCCAAATTGCGAACGACGGAAACGGCCTTCAAAAACACCTCCGGGAGAAGCACGGCGGAGCCCCAATTGAGATATACGCCGCCGGGATGCATTTCTTTCACGAGGGAACAGAAGAGCCGGAAGTCATGGTGGGTTGCGTAACCGAGAGCGGCGCCGTCGGCGGCGGGGTGCATGTGGGGAATGTCCGTGCCGATGGCGAGATGGACCGTGACGGGGATGCGGAGCTTGTAGGCATTGAAAAGGGCGCTGGCGGCGGAGAATTCAGGTTCGAGATCGCGGGCTGCGAGAAACTGGCCGGCGGCTTCACCGTAGCCGATGCGGGTTCGTGAAGCGGAGATAGCAATCTGATTGAGAAATTCGCCCGTTTCTCGGGCCATGCCGAATGCTCCGGCGCCGAGTCCGGCGGCAACGTCTTCCGAAGTATTGCCGGCAAGGGCGATTTCGAAGTCATGAATGAGCGCAGCGCCGTTCATGGCGATGGCGGAAATGAACCCGCGGCGCATAAGATCGACGAGGACGGGTCCGAGACCGGTCTTGATGACGTGGCCACCGATGCCCCAAATTATGGCTTTGCGGTTCTTTTTCGCGGCATGAATTGCAGCGAGCAGGGAGCGAAGATCCTGCGCGGCAAGGATATCGGGAAGGGAATCGAGAAATTGTGCGAGGGAAGAATTTGGCGCAGGCGGCTTGGCGAAATCGGCAACGGAGACTGTGCTTTTGCGCGAGGCAAGCGGATAGGTGCGGATGTCGCCGAACGCTAATGGGGAGATGGAGTAAACGCTCATCGCGGAATTCACACTCTAAACGGAATGCGGAAGCTGGCGCAAGCCGCGCGGGTCAATTGTTGCCATGACTATTGCCATGCCCGTTGGACTTTGCGCCGCCGTTGCCGTTCAGGCCGAGGAAGCGGGCAAGAATCTGGCCGGTGTAGGATTTCTTCACGCGGGCGACCTGTTCCGGAGTTCCTTGCGCGACGACGCGACCGCCACCTTCGCCACCCTCGGGGCCAAGATCAATGATCCAGTCGCCCTGTTTCACGACGTCGAGATTGTGCTCGATGATCAGCACCGTGTTGCCGAGCGAGACGAGGCGTTGAAGAACGTCGAGAAGTTTGCGGACGTCGTCGAAATGGAGGCCGGTGGTGGGCTCGTCCAGAATATAGAGCGTGCGTCCGGTCTGGCGGCGGGAAAGCTCGCGGGCAAGCTTGATGCGCTGGGCTTCTCCGCCCGATAGGGTCGTGGCGGACTGGCCGAGCTGGACATAGCCGAGGCCGACTTCAACCAGGGTGGCGAGCTTCTGCTGAATTTGCGGAATGTTTTCGAGGAGCTTGAGCGCATCGGAGGAAGGCAAATTCAGGATGTCCGCGATGGAGTGGCCTTTGTAGCGAACCGCGAGAGTCTCGGAATTGTAGCGGCGGCCCCGGCAGACCTCGCAGGTGACGTAAACGTCGGGAAGAAAATTCATTTCAATGCGGCGGAGGCCATCGCCCTGGCAGGCCTCGCAGCGTCCGCCCTTGACGTTGAAACTGAAACGACCGGGACGATAGCCGCGTTCACGGGATTCCGGGAGCATGGCGAAGAGTTCGCGGATGGGACCGAAAACGCCAGTATAGGTAGCGGGATTGGAGCGCGGGGTGCGGCCGATGGGCGCCTGGTCAATCTCGATGACCTTGTCAATATGCTCGATGCCGAGAACGATTTTGTGAGCGCCGGGCGGCTCCATGGAACGATAGAGTTTTTGCGCTAGGGCGCGGTAGAGAATGTCATTGACGAGCGTGGATTTCCCGGAGCCGGAGACGCCCGTTACGACGGTGAGAAGACCGAGGGGAAGTGAGACATCCACATTTTTCAGATTGTTGGCGCTGGCTCCGAGGATTTGGATGGACTTTCCGTTCGGACTGCGACGCGTTTCAGGAACGGGGACTTTTGCCGCGCCAGATAGATAACGGCCGGTGAGCGAATCGGCGCTCGCGGCGATCTGTTCGGGCTTGCCCTGGGCGACGAGATAGCCGCCGGCATTGCCCGCGCCGGGACCGAGATCCACGACGAAGTCAGCGCGACGAATGGTGTCCTCATCGTGCTCGACGACCAGGACGGTGTTGCCGAGGTTGCGAAGCTCCTCGAGGGAACCGAGAAGGCGATTGTTGTCGCGGGCATGGAGGCCGATAGAAGGCTCGTCAAGGACATAGAGAACGCCGCGAAGGCGGGAGCCGATCTGCGTGGCGAGGCGAATGCGCTGAGCTTCTCCGCCGGAGAGCGTGGCTGCGGAGCGGTCGAGGCTGAGATAGCCGAGGCCGACGGCGAGCAGAAAATCGAGGCGCTCCGCGACTTCTTCGAGCGGGCGGGCGGCAATTTCCTTCTGGCGCGGCGAGAGATGCGCGAGGATTTCGTCCACGGCGGGCCGCGCGGCGCTGAGGGAAAGAGCAGTGAAATCGGCGATGGACCAGCCGCCGAGCTTGACGGCGAGAGACTCCGGGCGGAGGCGTTTGCCATGGCAGACGCTGCAAACCGTCGCGGACATGTACTGGGTCATCCATTCACGATAGGAATCGGAGCTGGAGTCCGCGAAATTGCGTTCCAGGAAGGTGAGAATGCCGGGAAAACGAAAACTTTTCTCGCGCTTGCCTTGAGCCTTCGCGGCGTGGCCGTTGCGCGAAGCCGGAGCGCCCATGGGCGGATAGCCGTAGAGGAGAAGGTTCTGCACGCGGGCAGGGAACTTCTCAAATGGCAGATTGAGATCGAAACCGTGGGCGTAAGCGGCGAGTTCGAGCGTGCGCTTGAGAATCGCCGAGCCGGAACCCGGGCCGAGGCCTCCATCGAAGAGGGGGCGCGTCCAATCGGTGATGACCTTGGCGGGATCGAAGTCATACTTTGAGCCGAGACCGTGACAGGCAGGGCAGGCGCCATAGGGCGAATTGAAGCTGAAGGAGCGAGGCTCGAGCTGCGGAACGCTGACGCCGCAGTCGGGACACGCAAGTTTTTCGGAAAAGACGTGTTCCTTGCCGCCGACAACGGCGACCGTAACCAAGCCGCCAGCGAGCTTGAGGGCTGTGGCGATGGACTGTTCGAGACGTGAGGCAATGGTTTGCTTGACGAGAAGACGGTCAATGACGACTTCGATGGTGTGGTTTTTTCGCTTATCGAGGACGGGCGGAGCGTCGAGGGGGAAGAGCTCGCCATTGATGCGCACGCGTACGTAGCCGTCCTGCGCGAGTTTTTCCAGTTCCTTGCGGTAGGCGCCTTTCCTTCCGCGGACGATCGGGGCCAGGATCATGATGCGATCGTCAGCTTTGCAGAGCTCGCCCGAAAGAATCGCCTGAACGATGGCCTCGCTGGACTGGCGAGCGATGGGCTTGCCGCAATGGGGACAATGAGGAGAACCGACGGAAGCGTAGATGACGCGGAGATAATCGTAGATTTCCGTGATGGTGCCGACCGTGGAACGCGGCGAGCGCGTGGTGGTTTTCTGCTCGATGGCAATGGAAGGGGAAAGTCCTTCGATCACGTCCACATCGGGGCGTTCCATCTGGTCGAGAAACTGCCTTGCGTAGGCAGAGAGAGATTCAACGTAGCGTCGCTGGCCCTCCGCGTAGATAGTGTCAAAAGCCAGTGAGGACTTGCCGGAACCGGAAAGACCGGTGATGACCGTGAGGGTATTCCTGGGAATTTCAAGGCTGATGTTCTTGAGATTGTGCTGCCGCGCGCCCCGGACGATCAGTTTGGTCAGGCCCATAATTTCAGAGTCTCTCCCCCACAGGAGCCCTGACGCTCAGTAGAGACACTGAGGCCAGAATAATCTTTCACAATAGCAGCGAAGGTTTGGGAGGGTCAAGAAACATGGCCGGCGGACGGAGCGCACGGACGGGATGGCGGGTAAATTTTCGGGGGGGTAGAGCATTTTTACTCGCTTTAGATATGGCAATCGAATGATTACAAAGAGCTTATGTGTGGTGTGCCGTTTGCATTACCCCCATGCTGTGGGGGAGGCGAGCCGAGGATCCCTTTAGGGGATTGAGGGCTGGGCCGGTTCGCTTCTCCCCTCACTTCTGCCGCCGGTGACCCGGAAATCCTTCCGGACCATCACCAACCCTCCACAACCACCCCGAACGTACCCGAACACGGCGGAAGTGCGCGGAATTCCCGGGCAGAAGCCGGAGGAAACACGGAAAAAGCCTGGCGGTCAGGTACAAATCAAGCGGGAAGTTGAGAAAAGCTGGCTGCTGGGCCCATTGGGTTGAGGAGCGCGCGTGGTGTAGTCCGTCAGTGTCAAAGAAAGCATGACGGCAAGCCAGAAGACGCCCGCAATGATGACGAGTTGCGTGCGGCCAGGAATGTAGCGGGCATGCATAAAGAAGAGAACCACAAGGGAAGCCTTAATGGTGGCAATCGCGAGGGCAACTACGATATTAAAAGGACCGAGATCCACGAAAGAAACCGCGGCGGTGGTGACGGTAAAAACGATGAGGGCCAGAAAGACTGCAACATAGATCTTGGGCGAAACAACGTGTGCAGACATAGTTTCCCTCGAGCTGCGCGTCACCTTAAGTGCCGGTCAATCAGGTAGAGCAGCGGGTAAAGATAGATCCAGACAATATCCACGAAGTGCCAGTAAAGACCTATGTTCTCCACAGGATTGTTGTAACGCGAGGAGAATTTGCCCTTCAACGACTGCAAGAACAGCCAAAAGACGAGGCCGACACCGACGATCATGTGCAAGGCATGCAGGCCCGTCATGCCGAAATAGAGGGAGAAATAGAGCTGGGCATGCGAATTGAGCCCTGGATCCTGCTCGAAGGCCTTCTGGAGTTCTGCTGCGTGCTCCGGACCTTCCTGGTGATAGCGGAGATCGAAATTGTAGCCGGGTACGAGGTGATGATCGAATTTCTGCTTGTACTCGACAAATTTGATGCCCAGGAAGGCACAGCCGAAAATGAGGGTGAGCATCAAGTACACGGGCATCAATTTCTTGCGATCTGTCTCCGCGCACCAGACAGCCATGGCCATGGTCAAGCTGCTGATAATGAGCACGGCAGTGTTGATGGTCCCCAGATAGATATCGAGCGTATTGCTGCCGAGACCGAAAGCCAGGGGATAGGCGTGACGGTTGACGGTGTACGTGAGAAAGAGGCCGCCAAAGAAAAGGATTTCCGTGGCGAGGAAAATCCACATTCCCAGCGTGGCGCTGTCTTTCTGCTGCTCCAGTGTCTGATACTGCCCGAATAGTTCTCCGGTGCGATGCACTCCGGACTCCTCTTCTGCTTCAAATGCGGCGGTCCGTGAACCGCCGTGTAGCGGGTTGCCCTGCAATCAAGACCGGGGCAAATACCCGCTGCTACAAGCTTGCTCAGTCGTCGCCCTGCGCATGTGCCGGCGTGAGCGGCTTGCTTCCGGCAAGCCCAAGATCCGGACGATTGATGTAATCGTACGGTTCCCAGGTCACGACCGGTGATTCATGGAAATTTTCCGTGGGCGGCGGCGAGTCCGTGGTCCACTCCAAACCCGTGGCGGGCCAGGGATTGGGTCCGGCGATCTTGCCGTAACGCATGGACCAGATGAAATAAATCATGGGCAAAAGATAACCTACCGCAAGAATCGAGGCGCCCGCAGTGGACATTACGTTGAGCACCTGGAACTCGGGGGGATAGTTGTGATATCGGCGGGGCATGCCGAGATAACCGAGAATAAATTGCGGGAAGAACGTGAGATTGAATCCGACAAAGAGGACGATGGCGGCAACGCGAGCGAGGAACTCTGGATAGAGGCGGCCGGTAATTTTCGGCCACCAAAAATGGAGGCCGCCGAGATAGCCCATGATGGCTCCGCCGACCATGATGTAATGGAAATGGGCGACGACGAAGTACGTGTCGTGGATATGGATGTCGAGGCCGAGGCATGCGAGGAAGAGGCCGGTGAGACCGCCGATGGTGAACAGTCCGATGAAGCCGAGGGCGTAGAGCATCGGCGTGTCAAACGAAATGGAGCCTTTGTAAAGGGTGGCGGTCCAATTGAATATCTTAACGGCAGACGGAATCGCGACGAGATAGCTGAGGAAGGAAAACGCAACGGCGGCGTAGGTGGCCTGGCCCGTGACGAACATGTGGTGGGCCCAGACGAAGAAACCAATCACCGCGATGCCGATACTGGAAGCGGCGATGAAGGTATATCCGAAGATGGGGCGGCGAGCGAAGGTGGGAATGATCTCGCTGATCACACCCATGGCCGGAAGAATCATAATGTAGACGGCAGGGTGCGAATAAAACCAGAATAAGTGCTGGAAGAGAATCGGATCGCCGCCCATGGCCGGGTTGAAGAAGCCGAGGTGAAGGGTGCGCTCGACGGCGACCAGGAGGAGGGTGATGGCGATGACCGGAGTGCCCAAAATAAAGATCATGCTGGTCGCGTAGTGGGACCAGATGAACAGCGGCAATCGGAACCAAGTCATGCCCGGAGCGCGCATGGTGTGGATGGTCACCACGAAATTCAGGCCCGTCAAAATGGAGGAAAAGCCATTGATGAAAATTCCGATTACCGCCGGAGTGACTGCAGAATTGGAGTAGATGCTGCTTAGAGGGGTGTAAAAGGTCCAGCCGGTATCAAGGCCGCCCGTCGAGAAGGAATAGAGGACAAAGCAGCCGCCGAGGACGTAAATGTACCAGCTCATGAGATTGAGCTTGGGGAAAGCAACATCCTTGGCCCCGATCATCATCGGAATGAGGAAGTTGCCGAGGATGGCGGGGATGGAAGGGATAAGGAAGAAAAAGATCATCGCCACGCCGTGCATGGTGAAGAGCTTGTTGTAGGTCTCCGGAGAAACCAGAGCGCCTTCCGGAGTGAGCAGGTGAACGCGGATCATGGTGGCGAAAATTCCGCCCACGAAAAAGAAAAAAGTCACAACCGCAAGGTACAAAAGCGCGATGCGCTTGTGGTCCGTGGTCAAAAGCCACGAACGGATGCCATAGGTGGCATTCAGGTAATGCTCCCGTGGCAGTTTGTAGCCGCCCTCTGGTTCGCGTATCCCGCTCATGCTATTTGTTCCCCGTTGCTGATTCTCCCGCCGCAGTTTTCTTCGGCGGCGGCAGATCCTTCAAAGACTTAATGTAGGCCGTGAGCTCGAGGATCTGATCCTCGGTCACCAAGCCCTGGAAGCTGGGCATAACTGGGACATAGCCCGCCACAATCTTGGCATTGGGCTGGAGGATGGATTCACGAATGTAGGCATCGTCGGCGGTCACGGTGGTGCCATCGGCGAGCCGTACCTTGGAGCCATAAAGCCCATAATAGGAGGGACCGCGCCCCGTGCCGTCCGCAAGATGGCAAGTGGTACAGGCCAGCTGACTAAAGAGATTCTGACCGGCGGAGACGGGATCACCCGTTCCGGAGGAACCCGCGAGCCAGGCCGCATACTGATCCGGCTCCATCACGGTGACCCAGCCGCCCATCTGGGCATGATTCGTTCCGCAGTACTGGGAACAGAAGAAATGGTAGCGACCCACTCTGGTGGGCCGGAACCACAGGACGTTATAGCGGCCCGGAACAACGTCCATCTTGACGCGGAACGCGGGAACAAAGAAATCGTGGATAACGTCTTCACTGGCGAGGATCAGGCGGATATCGCGGTTGACGGGAACGTGCAGTTCGTTGATTTCCCTGCGGCCATTCGGCTGCTCGAGCTTCCACATCCACTGCTTTCCGATAACATAAATGTCCAGCGTGTCTTTGGGCGGATTACGGTAATTCACATAAACGACTGTGCCCCAGGCGAACATTGCCATCAGCAAGAAGAAGGGAAGCACGATCCAGGTGATTTCCAGGCGCATGTCGCCATGGATGGGAGCGCCGACTTCGTCGGGCGATTTCCGGCGGTACTTGAAGAACAAATAGATGACGGCGATACAGATGCCGATGGCGAAAAAGGCGCACACCACGATCATGAACAGCATCAAGGAATCGACCTTGCCTGCGAAGTTCGAAGCCTCGACCGGGTACAATGGCAATTGCGACTGCACGGGCTATGGCGCTCCCTGCCGGCCATCATCGAGCCGGCGCGAATTTTTCGACTTCGCCGCGGAATCGCGGCGGCGGAAAATCAACACTCCGAATACCAAGCCGAGTACGGTGAGGACACCGCCGAGCCGCATAACGCGCAGGATGGAAGCACTGTAGCGAGCAGTGGTCGGGTCGTACTGAAAGCAGTAGCACAAGACGCGGTCAATGGGAGAGCCGATGCGGTCCTGCGAAGCGTCCACGAGGCCCAAGCGCAACTCGCGGCTTGGAAATTCCACGCCGTAAAAATAGCGTGAGATCCGGCCGTTTGGAGAGAGCAGCATGATCCCGCTGGCATGCGCAAAAAGACTGCTCTTGGGATCGTAATTGAAGGTGAAATTCGCAGCCTGCGTGACCGCCAGGATGGAATCCCTGGAGCCCGTCAGAAAGTGCCATCCGGAGGCGGTTTCCGGCCGGCCAAACTGCTTGAGAGCGGCCCGCTTTTTTTGCGCGGCGATCTCGGGAGTGTCGCGCGGATCGAAACTGAGGAACACGACGTCATAATCGCGGCCGGGGTTGAAACTGAGCATGTGAAGAGCGCCAACGAGGCCCTCTTGCAACTGTATGCACAGCATCGGGCAACTGTAATAGACAAAAGCAAGCACTACGGGCTTCTGGTGATTGAAATAGTCGCCGAGGTGCACTTCCTCGCCGGTTTCATCTCGGAAAGCCAGGTCGAGGGGCATCTGGGCATCGAGCTGAGGGCGGAAACCGACATTTCGCAGAATCGGTGGCAGTCCCGAAGCGGCCTGACCAACGTTGTTTGGAGCAGCCTGTGAGCAGGAGAGCGACGGCATAAGAAAAAGGGCAAAGGCGAGAGTGAGAAATGAAATGCTGTGTTTTTTCATGGGCATAGTTACTTCTTCTTCTCCGCTTGTGCCGGAGGCACGGCGGGTAAGCCCTTTTGCTCGATGAGTTTCATTGCGTCTTCCACGGGGATCTGAGCAATTCCGTTCTTCACGTCAATCCAGCCAAGGCGCTCGTTTGCTTCGGTGTCCGCCTTAATTTTCTCGCGCAGGTCCTCTTGGGAATCGGTTGGATGGCCCGGCACGCCCTGGAGACGCGGCTCCGGAGGCATGGCTAATTCCTCACGCTGCTGGGGCGTAAGGCTCTGCCAGACCGATGGCGGAGCGGGATGATCGCTTTCGGCGAGTTTGGTTGTGTAGTCATAGACCCACTTGCTGATGAGCAGCGAGATGACCACAGTGACGGCAAGATAGAACAGGGCCCACAGGATAATCCTGGGACGCAGATCGCGCGGCTCGAAAGCAACGTCCTTGTGGACGGGCAGTTCGCCGGCCGAATCGCCAATATTGTGCTGCTCAGTGCTCATCGTGCGCGATGGCCTCTGCAAGTTTGGGCTCCCCAAGGGGAAGCAGTGGTCGCTGCTTCAACTGAAGAGCAAAAAACCAGACCCAAAGGCCGCCTAGTGCCAGCAAGGCGGCAAAATCCCAAATTGTGGGGATGGCGGTGGTATTCGGAAAATCCGGGCGAATCATCCAAAAAAGGTCCACACAACGCATCAGGAGCATCCACAAGGCAACTGCAGGCAGCCACTTCAGGTTCCGCTTGATGTCCCGCGAGAGCAGCAGGAAGAACGGCACGAAGAAGTGGAAAACCAGAACGATGATGGCGACCGCACCCCAGCTCCCATAGAGACGCGAGCGGTAATACGAAATTTCCTCGGGCAAATTGCCAGACCAGATGATCAGCAACTGCGAAAAATCAAAATACGCCCAGAGCATGATAAAGGCAAAGAGAAGTTTGCCAAGGTCGTGGAGATGCCGCGCCTGGATGATGTGAGCAAACTGCTCGCTGCGGGAAAGCATCACAACGACGGCAATCATCAGAGCCATGGAGGAAATGATCTGGCCCGCGACAAACAGAAATCCATAAATCGTCGAAGCCCAGTGAGGAGAGAGCGACATGACCCAATCGATGGCGGCGAAGGTGATGCCGAAAACGTACAAGATGATGCCCGGACCGGCGAGCATCTTCATGCGGCGCCGGACGGTTTCGTCATTTGCGTCCGCATCCTGGTGTCGGGACCAGGAGTTGAAGAGCAACATCAGAATGAACCAGACAACGAAGTAGATGGCAGCGCGTCCATAGAAACCGAGGAGGCCTTCCGTCGTCAGGTAATGTTGTGCAAAGGGCGAGAGGGCACCTTCGCCGGATTTCGGAGCGGTGAGCCACGAAAAATAGAGATATTTCATACCCAGCAGAATGGGGAGGAAGAAGATCAGTACCAACCAGAGAGCGCGCGACGCGGCTTCCAAGGGGCGACGAATGATGATTCCCCAGTGGCCTCCGGTGAGATGCTGGAGCATCACCAAGCCCAGCGAACCGAGGGAGAGCCCGAGCACCATCATGAAAGCGATGAGATAAGACTGATAAAACTTCGCGGGCGCGGTGAACCAGCCGACCAGAGAGACCATGAGACCGATGAGGCCCACAATGAGCGCGCGTGTTTGCAGGCGGCCTACGCTCGCCGGCGCCTGATAGTCCTGCGCGGTCATTTCGGAGAACCCCCTGCTTCCAATTTAGACTTCAAGTCGGGCGGCAATTCGGAAAGTTTTGCGTTGCGGCTGAGCTGCAAGACACGGATATAGGCCACGATGGCCCAGCGGTCGGGCGGGGGAATCTGTTCCGCGTAATCGGGCATGACGCCGAAACCGTTGGTGACCACGTCGTAAAAATAACCGACTGGGGCATCGCGCAGGCGTTCGATGTGATAGCTAGGAGGATGCTTCATCCCGCGCATGGCGACGAAACCGTTGCCGTCACCTTGAAGGCCGTGACACGGCGTGCAAAAAATCTTGTAACGGTCCTGGCCGCGTTCGAGCAGCGCGGCAGTGACGGGGAGCGGGAAGGCGTTGGAATCCTTGGGAATGGCAAGCGCGTCAAACGCGATCGAGCCGCGGGCGACGGTATTCTGAACAAGCGGGCGTTCCGAGCGGCCATCTGCAAAAAAGGTGCTAGGCGCCAGGGGATTGTATCTCGGCTGGTCCGCCATATCCTGACGGCAACCCGCGGCGAGAGCAACGCAGAGGGCCACGAACAGGCATGCCGGTAAATTTTTCATCGAGGCGCTAATCATCCTGCACCTCAGCGATGTTCTGGGCATTCATGCCCTTGAGGAAGCTGGTGACGGCGGCCAGGTCGAACTTGGGATCGCGCGCCTCGATGCAAACGAAAAAACGGTCGGTCGAGGCGTGTTTCTGAAAGCGATCGGAATTGAAAAGCGGATGATGCGGCTGAGGCAGCTTGTTCATGCCCAGCATACCGAACACGGAGAAAAGAGAAGCGAAGAGAACGGTCATCTCGAACGTGACGGGAATGAAAGCAGGCCAACTGTTCAGCGGGCGCCCTCCGATATTTTCCGGGAAGCTGTACACGTTAGCCCAATACTGGAAGAAGAAGGCGCCCAAACCGCCCATCAGGCCCCCGATGAGAGTGACCAGAGGGACCATGTTGTGCTTGCGGCCGAGCCCCAACGCATGCGGCAAACCCTCCAGCGGGTACGGCGAATAGGCATCCATGCACTCGTAGCCCGCTTCGCGCATTTTCCGGGCGGCTGCCAGGAGTTCCTTCGGCGTTGCAAATTCGCCGATGACTCCGTAGAGATGGGATCGTTGTTCCATCATGCGTTTTCCTCGGAGGTGTGATCCACCAACTCGCGCATTTCCGCGATGGAAATTGCAGGCAATCCGCGAACGAAGAGGAAGAGCAAGCCGGTAAAGAGACCCAGCGTTCCGAGGAGGGTCGCATAGTCCCAGAACGTGGGTGAAAAGCGGCCCCAGGCCGAAGGCACGAAATCCCGGGACAAGCTGATGACGATGATGACGAACCGCTCCAACCACATGCCCGTATTGATCACCAGGGACATGATAAAAAGAGCCGGAATATTGGTGCGCACTTTGCGAATCCAGAGCAACTGCGGCGTCAGGATGTTGCAGAGGATCAGGGAGTAGTAGACCAGATGATATGGGCCATGCAGCCGCATCTGGGTCAGATAGACATCGAACTTGTTGCCGCTGTACATGGACATGAAAAATTCAAAGAAGTAGCCGTAAGCCACGATCAGGCCGGTGGCGAGCATGACTTTGGCCATATTCTCGAGGTGGCGCATGGTGATGAAGTCCTCGAGTTGATAAAACTTTCGAAGGGGAATCGCGATCGTGAGCACCATGGCAAAGCCCGAATAGATGGCGCCTGCAACGAAGTAGGGAGGAAAGATCGTCGTATGCCATCCCGGAACGATGGCGATGGCGAAATCGAAGCTCACGACCGTGTGCACGGAAAGCACCAGCGGCGTGGCCAGTCCGGCGAGGAGCAGATAAGTGGACTGATAACGATGCCAATGGCGCGCGGAATTGCGCCAGCCCATCGCGAGCATACCGTAAATAATCTGAGCGGGTTTTTTTGCCGCGCGGTCGCGCAGCGTGGCGAGGTCCGGGATCAAGCCGACGAACCAGAAGATCAAGGAAACCGTGCCGTAGGTCGAAACGGCGAACACGTCCCAGATGAGCGGGCTGCGGAATTGCGGCCAGATACCCATAGTGCTTGGGTAGGGGAACATCCAATAGGCGTACCAGGGACGGCCAGCATGCAGCAGCGGGAAGAGGCCTGCGCAGGCAACGGCAAAGAGCGTCATGGCTTCGGCGAAGCGGTTGATGGATGTGCGCCAATTCTGATTCAAGAGAAAGAGGATGGCGGAGATCAACGTGCCCGCGTGGCCAATACCGATCCACCAAACGAAATTGACGATGGCGAAGCCCCAGCCGACGGGAATGTTTATACCCCAAATTCCGACACCCACGGAAATCAGGTACGTGGCGGCGACAAGCAACAGCATGATGATGCAGAAGCAAATGGCGAACCCACCGATCCAGCCCCAACCGGTGGGCCTGGTCAGAACGATGGAAGCGATCTTGTCCGTGACCGAGGCATAGGTGTGGCCCGGTTCAAGGATCGGCACGATCCCGCGCACCGGCGGAGGAGTGGCGTTATTTTGCTCCGCGCTCATGCCTTCTCCAGGTCGGGATTCGGATTGCGGACGGCCGCGAGATACGTGGTACGCGGCCGAGTATTCAGCTCGCCGAGGATCGAATAATTGCGCTTCTGCGCCCTCAACTTGGAAACGCGGCTGTTCGGGTCATTGGCATCGCCGAAAATAATCGCTTCAGAGGGACAAACTTGCTGGCAAGCCGTTTGAATTTCGCCGTCGCGCAGCGGGCGGTTTTGTTCTTCGGCGTCAATGCGGATGTTATTGATGCGCTGAACACAATAGGTGCACTTTTCCATGACGCCGCGGCTGCGGACAGACACTTCAGGATTGCGCATGAGGTTGAACTGGGGAGTGTCGCCCCAGTCCTGGAAGCGCAGGAAATTGAAGCGGCGGACTTTATAGGGGCAGTTGTTCGAGCAATAGCGCGTGCCGATACACCGGTTGTACACCATGTCGTTCAGCCCCTCGGCGCTATGGACCGTGGCGCCAACAGGGCAAACCTGCTCGCAGGGGGCGTTTTCGCATTGCTGGCAAGGTACGGGCTGGAAGAATGTCGGCGGATTTTCCAGGCCGGGATTGTCCTTTGGAGTGTCGGTTTCCTCCGGGGTCATGTAATAGCGGTCAATGCGAATCCAATGCATTTCGCGGCCGCGCATCACCTGCTCTTTTCCAACGACCGCGATATTGTTCTCCGATTGGCAGGCGACCACGCAAGCGTTACAGCTGTTGCATTTGTTCAGGTCAATGGACATCGCCCATTTGTGGCCCTTGTAGTAGCCGAGATCCTCGAACGGCTCGTACAAGGAAAAGTCCTTCGGGGGCTGTTCGTCGCCTTCGTGGGCGAATGCGGGATTCTTTTTGTACTCCTCCAGGGTTCCCGTAGAAAGAATTTTTCGCCCTTCGATGTTGTGGTGGTATTGCGTGCAGGCCACGGGATAATCGCCGCCTGTCAAGGTCATCTTGCCGCCGGTGGCGGTCCACAGGGCATCAGATGCACGGACAGCGTAAGCGTTAAATCCCTTGTTTGTACCGGTGTATCCGGCGCGGGACCGGCCATATCCAAGCGGCAGAACTACAACTCCATCCGCTTGGCCCGGCATAACCCACGTGACCGCAGTCACTTTGCTGCCAGAAAGCTGAATGTCCACGAGGCTGGAGCGAACATTTCCGTGCTCGCCGCCGCGGAACATGACCTTGTGCGTAACGTCGAGATTCTGGGCCGTGTTGGGGCTCACCAGAGCAGCGTTGTCCCACGTCAACTTGGTGACCGGCTTGGGAAGCTCCTGCAGCCAGCCATTGTTGGCGAAGCGTCCGTCATAAATACTCGGATCGGGCCGGAAAATGAATTCAAGTTCATCCGGCGGCGAAGTTTTTGCAGGGGCCAGACTTGCGGGATTGAACTTCGGGGAGATGGACAAGGGAGGAGAAGCCGTGTTCGCAACGTAACCGTTGTTCAGCGTCTTCCGCCAATTTTCCTCGATGTCGCCGCCGCCGAGAATAGTTTTCAGGTGCTCGCTTGCAGCATCGTAAGAGCCTACGCCGGGCTTATCGGTGAACGCCGCGAGTACTTCGAAGGCAGATTTTGCTTCATAAAGTGGAGCGATCAAGGGCTGAATGACGGTCAGAGTGCCATCGTAAGCTCGGGCTTCGCTCCAACTCTCGAGAAAGTGGGTTTCGGGGATGTGCCACTGAGAATACTCGCTCGTCTCGTTGTAGTGCGAGTGCAGATGAATGATGGTGTGCACCTGCTTCAATTTGGTAACGAAATCGAAGTCGTGCGGCGCGTCGTAGACCGGGTTCACCCCGAGCATAAGGAGGGTTTCCACTTTTCCCTGGTACAAGTCGGTGCAAAGATCGCGAAGCGACTCCAAGCAATTCACAGGATTCGCTTCCACGGCTTCGGTGTAATACATGGTCGTGCCGACATTCCCCAAAGCTGCGTTGATCGTGTGGACCAAGGCATGCACCTCTCCGGGTTGCTGTTCGCCGGCAACGACGAGCGAGGCGCCGTGGTGGGCCTGGAGATCCTTGGCTACGGCATCGAGCCATTCTTGCGCCGCAGGAGAAAGGGCTGCGGAACCTCCCAGCCCGAGTTTTGCAGCCAGCGCACGCGCAAAGAGTTCGACCTCGCTTGCCTTCAAAGGTAAGCGGTGATCGGCGGAGGCGCCGGTCACGGAGGGAGTCGGCTCAACGACGTACAACCGGTTCATCTCGTCGTTCGGTCCCGTGAGAGTGCGGCGGGAATAGTAATCCTTCATATAGCGGACATGGCCCGGCCCGCTCGCCATGAAATCCGAATCCAGGGCCAGGATCACGTCCGCCTTGTCGGGCCGAAGCACGGTATTCACGTATCGACCGAAAGCAAGCTTTGCGCCCTCAATGGCACCGTCGTTCGCGGCGGGCTCCCACTGGTGCCATTTGGCCTGGGGGAAGAGTTTCAGCACATATTCAATCTGCGCGGCCAGGATCGGCGAGGTGACCTTACCGGTAAGGATGCGCATTGTCGCGCCCTTCATGGCCGTTTGGTAGGTGGCGATATCCTTCGCGGCATCCTGAAAGGCGGACCAAGTGCGGATGTTGCCCAAAAAGGTGGGAGTTCGCGCACGATCCGGATCATACAAATCGAGAATAGAAGCTTGTGCGAAGGCATCCGTAGCACCGCGGCTGCCGGGATGGTCGGGATTCCCCTCGATTTTGGTGGGCCTTCCTTCATGACTTTCGACGAGCAGCCCCTGGGCATCCGCACCGAAAGGCATGGCTGTCGCGTAAAACTGCGGTTTGCCGAGAACCAGGCCAGCAGGCTGCCGCACGTAGGGAACGATGTGGTAGTCAATGGGTTTTCTGCACCCGGAAATGCCAGCCAGCGCAAGCGAAGCCGCCATCAACTTCAGGAAATCGCGACGATCCACACCATCGTCCCATTGGGAAGCCGCACGGGGAAATTCGCGGTGCAAGAGGTCATTGAAATGCGGATCGTCCGCCAACTCTTCCAGAGTGCGCCAGTAACGCTTGCCGCCTCCGGCTTCCTGTAACTTGGCGCGCACGGCCGCCAAGTCCAGCTTGTGTTCACGCAGTTCCAGCTCTTCCGGTGTTGGCGGATGATTGTCTGCGTCGTATTGGTGTTCGTGGTCGCTCATACCGTTCTCAGCGATGACAAGTCGAGCAACTGGTCATCTCGACCGTCGTCCGAATGTGGCGTTCAGCCGCGAATTTCTCGCCGATCTCCTGCTGGTCCGCCGCCGGCTTCCAATTCATGTTGTATACCTCATTCACCGGTTCCAGCGGACGAAGCGCCTGCGCCGGGTTCCGATGACAATCAATGCACCATTGCATCAAGAGAGTGCTGGCCTGGAACACCAGGGGCATCTGATTGATCTGTCCGTGACAAGTGGAACACCCCACGCCTTTGCTCACATGAATACTATGATTGAAGTATACAAAATCCGGAAGCCGGTGCACTTTTACCCAGCGGATGGAGGTGTCTGTCCGGTAGCTCTCGCGAATGGGTTCGAGGTATCCGGCATTGTTGAACAGCACGGAATGGCAGTTCATGCAGGTCTTGGTGGGAGGGATGCCGGCGGTGGCAGAAGTTTCAACCGCGGTGTGGCAATAGCGGCAGTCAATCCCATCATCGCCGACGTGATGCTTGTGACTAAACTGAATCGGTTGCTCTTGAACAAGGTTTTGCCGCGTCATGTAAGGTGAGCGCGCAAGCCCGAGAATGGCGGTAAGCGCAAGTCCGGCCAGAAAAATGGCCGAGAAAAGACTGAATCGCGCGATGAAATTCGTGCTGCGGTGAAAAATCTGGGCCATGTTCGCGTTGCGCCGTGGCGGGGATGCCTCCGAGGACACAGAGGACCAAGCACCAGAACGGAGACTCCACCGAAATGCACCGGGTAGCGCCCACCCGAGTCGTAAATGACGCGATAGTTTCCAACAAAATCCAATGAATTGCAACCTTTGCGAAAAAAAACCTGCGAGACGCAGAAAATTTTCCACTGCTGAAACAAACATTCCTCACGGAGGTTTCAAAACGGACGTCTCCCAAGAAGGTTTTGTTCCATAGCGGGGCGCAGAATCGAAAGATTTTTGCGAATATTCGCAATAGGATTGGGAGATCCGAACCGTCGTGTTATCTTAGGAGGATGCTCTGCATGTAATCTCGGCGCGGAGCAGCCTGCCAATCACCTCTTGAACGGCGGCGAGGCAATTGCGGATTTCCGCTGCTGCGACAAAACCAGCAACCCGAACGAGGCAGCGGATATCACCACTGGGGCGTGGTCCAACCGGTAGGACACCTCACTGTTAATGAGGATGGTGAAGGTTCGAATCCTTCCGCCCCAGCCAATTTCCCCGGCGCGGAACGCGAAACATTCGAGCTCAGTCTTTGACCGTCGGCAACCCTGCGGAAATCCAGCCTCTCCAACCGCCGTCCATGGACTCCACGCTTGCGTAGCCCATCCTTTGCAGGCTTTCCGCGACGAGAACGGAGCGAAATCCTCCGCCGCAGTACAAAACCATTCTTGTGTTCTGGTCCGGAAGAGCCTGCTCGATGTCTCTTTCGATGATTCCGCGGCCCATGTGCACCGCGCCCGGGAGATGGCCGTTGGCCCACTCATTGTCCTCGCGTACGTCTACTAAAAGGAACTTTTCTCCTGCTTCCATCCGCCGCTTTACGTCGGGCACGTTGGTTTCCTTTACGCGGCTCCTTGCTTCATTGACCAGCTTCAAAAATTGCGGTGAATGCTGCATTGGCTCCTTTGCCTCCTGAAAATCATGAGAATCATCGCACACCCTCAGAGGAATGATCCATGGCACTCATCTGGAAAAGCGGCTTTCTTCTACGAATGCTCAAGGTTTCTCGGCGTCACCTTGCGTTTTTTCGGAGGCGCCCTTCTTGGCGAAAGCGCGCACGTAGTTGACGAGATTCCAGATTCTTTCCGGCGATGCCCGTTCACCTTCCCCAATCATTTTGCCTTTGCCCTTCAGGATGATTTCATAAAGCTCGCCATCGGACATACCTGCGAGTGCAGCGGGATCGTTCCAGTCTTTCAGCTTCAGGTCCATGGACTCCACGAGATCTCCTTTTCCGTCGCCCTTCACGCCGTGGCACATGGCACAGTCATAGCCGTAAATCTTTTTCGCGGTGGCTAAGCCTTCGGGAGATGGCTTCACTGGATTTTTGCGCTCGGAACCCGGCGCTGGACCGGGCGTTTCCGTCGGAGGGGCGGTGGTTTCTTTTGGCTTTTCCGGAGCGGGGTTCTGCTGTCCGGCAAGAACACAAAATGCCGCAAGCAGGATCACACCCGGAAGAGGGTAAGCGGATCGCATGGCTTCCTCCACAGATCAGGACTGCCGATGGAGCGGAATCGGTTCTTCTTTAGGCGGATTCTACGCCCGCAGCGCCACGAGGAAAAGAGCTAAAAAGGGGAAGTCACAGCGAAGTCCCCGCGCTCAATCGAGATCACGCCAGTTTGGCCCCGTGCCGATTTCTACGGCTAGCGGAACGTCCAGCTCATACACGCCTTCCATTTCCTCGCGCACGATTTCTTCCAGCTCCGCCCCTTCGCTTTTCGGCGCTTCGAACAGAAGTTCATCATGCACCTGAAGAATCATTCGGGCTTCGAATTTCTGCTCCCGAAGGCGTTTGTCAATCGCGATCATCGCCAGTTTGATCAGGTCAGCTGCCGTACCCTGCAGCGGAGAATTCAGAGCCGTGCGTTCCGCAAAATTACGCAATTGCATTTGAGGTGAATTAATCTCCGGAATTGGCCGAATCCTTCCAAAAAGCGTTTTGGCCTCGCCGGTCTTCCGCGTTTCCGCGAGAATGCGGTCCAGATATTCCTTGACGCCGCGGTAGCGCGAAAAATACGCGTTGATGAATTGCGCCGCTTCTTTTTGTTCGATGCCAAGCTGTTGCGACAATCCATACGGCGAAAGTCCGTAGATGATGCCGAAGTTGATCGCTTTCGCCGCGCGGCGGTGTTCCGCGGTCTGCGCCAGAGGGCCGACGCCGAAAACCTCCTGCGCTGTGCGCGCATGAATATCCTCTCCATTGCGGAAAGCGGCGGTCAGCACGGGATCCTTGCTGAAGTGCGCCATGATTCTGAGCTCGATCTGCGAATAATCCGCAGAAAGGAGAATTCGTCCCTTCTCCGCCATAAACGCGGCGCGAATCTGGCGTCCCAACTCGCTGCGCACCGGAATATTCTGCAAATTCGGATCGCTCGAGCTGAGGCGGCCCGTCGCGGTGCCTGTCTGGCTGAAGCTCGTGTGCAGCCGCCCCGTTTCCGGGTGAATCAGCTTTGGCAGCGCGTCCACGTACGTGGATTTCAGCTTGGCGATCTCGCGATATTCGATGATTTTCGCCGGCAGAGGATGCTGGGCCTTCAATTCCTCCAGCACATCCACGGCCGTCGAGCGCGCTTTCGCCTTGCCCCGCCTTGCAGCAGGCTGGAGGTTCAGCTTGTCAAACATTATTTCCGCAAGCTGCACGGGAGAATTGACGTTGAACTCCTGCCCTGCCAGTTGCCAGATTTCTTTTTCTAACCTGCGAACCTCCTTCTCCATCGTCCCGGACATTTCATCCAATGCGTGAGGGTCCACGCGCACACCCGCGCGTTCCATTTCCGCCAACACGGGCGCCAGGGGCAAGTCAATCTTTTCATAAACACTTTCGAGATTTTTTTCTTCGACCAATTTGCGCAATACCGGCGCAAGTTTGTGGAGTGTTGCGGCGTGCTCTCCCGGCGCCTCTCCCACCGGCAAGTTGAATTGACGAAAGACGACATCCGCAAAATTGTGATTCGCAGTGGTAGGCCGAAGTAAATAGGAATAGAGCTGAGTGGCGTGCGCAATGTTCGCGGCGCGCCCGGTCAGAAGCTGGAACAGTTTCGGGTCGTGCACAATTTTCGGGCGCTTTGCGTCCTTCAAGTACGGCGCAAGCACAGCAAGAGCTTCGCCTCGTTCATTCGCCCAGATGGACCGGCCCACTTCCTCGCCCGAAGAAGCCTCAATTGCCACGAGGTTCGTTCCAAATCCCTCCGCCTCTCGCTCCCCGGTGTCCAGCGTCAACCAAACGGCGAGCGGCTTTTTCAAGGGAAGTTCCTCGAGCCAACCCTGGAATTCATTGACGCTCGCGCACTGCGCGAAGTTGGTTTTGCGCTTTTCGCCGGAATCAGGCTTCGCAGAGCCCGCAATAGCCTCCGTCCCCAACTCTTTTAGAAGTGAATTGAAGCCCAGCGCACGGTAAAGCGCTGCCAGCAGGGGAGTGTCGGGGCTTTTTTTCTCCAGCGCATGCAAGTCCATTTGGATAGGTACATCCGTCGCAATGGTGGCCAACTGCTTGGACATGAGGACTTGCTCGCGCTGCTGCTGCAGAGCTTCGCGATAGCGCTTGTTGGTCACTTCATCGGCGCGATCAAGAGCTTTTTCAACGCTTCCGTATTTCTTGATGAGTTCCGTCGCGCCCTTTTCGCCGATTCCTTTCGCGCCGGGGATGTTGTCCACGGTGTCGCCCATCAACGCCATCACATCAATGACCTTTTCCGGTGGAACGCCCAGAATCTCTTCCACTTTTTGTTCGTCCACCAGAATGTCTGCTTTTGCGCCCCCGGAACCCGTGCGGAGTGTCCGCACGTGATTTCCTACAAGTTGCATCATGTCCTTGTCGTTGGAAACCACGAGCACATCCAGATTTTTCTTCGCTCCCTGTTTCGCCATGGTTCCGATGACGTCATCCGCTTCGTAGCCCTCGAATTCGAGGATGGGCAGCCGCATGGCTTCGCAGAGCCTGCGCACAAACGGGACTTGCACGGATAGTTCATCCGGCATGGGCGGCCGCTGTGCCTTGTATTTCTCGAACAATTTGTCGCGGAACGTAGGTCCTTTGGTGTCGAAGACGATTCCGAGGTAGTCAGGTTCGTAGTCTTTGATCAAACGCCGCAGAATGTTGGCAAAAAGGAAAGGAACTTTGGTCGGAATCCCGCTCGGCGCGTTCATTCGCACCATGGGCGCATAAAAGGCACGGTAGATGTGCGCCATGGCATCCACGAGAAATAATTTCTTCTGGGAAGCTTTGGGGGCGGCAGCAGTCATGCGGCCGAGTATAGCAAACGGCGCGAGGACCGCGGCGCAGGCCAAGGAGTCAAGAAAGAAGAGTGGGTTGTGCGGGAGGGCGACACCGCAGCCATTTCAGCTTCGAGTCACAACTCCGGGTCGTAGCCTCGTTAGACGATTCCAAGAGGCTTTGCAACCTCCGCGAGGACTTCCGTAGCGCGTAGAAGCTGCTCACGCTTGTGCGTGGCGCTTACCATCGCACGAAGCCTGGCTTTCCCTTCGGCAACGGTGGGATATCCGACCGCGGGGGCAAAAACACCGGCATCGAAAAGCTTTCGCGAAAATTCGAACGCTTTGGCCGCGTCTCCCACGTGGATGGGAACGATCGGAGTCTCGCTGCCTTCAAAGCGGAAGCCCTTCTTTTTCAGTTCGCGCTTGAAAAACTTTGTATTGGCCCAGAGTTTCTTCACAAGCCTTTCGCCCTCGGGAGAATCGAGCAGCGAGAATGCGGCCATGCAGGCTGCCGCCGTTGCGGGCGGATGCGAAGTGGAAAACAGAAAGGGCCGCGCCCGCAAGTATAGAAAATCAATCAGGTCGCGCGATCCGCAGACGTAGCCTCCCATTGCCCCAATCGCTTTGCTCAACGTACCCACCTGAATATGAACGCGGCCGTGACAATTCAGATGATCAATCGTCCCGCGGCCCCCGCGGCCCAGAACTCCCGATGCATGGGCGTCATCCACCATCATGATGCACTTGAACTTCTCCGCCAGATCGCAAAGCTGAGGAAGAGGCGCGATGTCGCCGTCCATCGAAAACACGCCGTCGGTGATCAGAAGTTTGTGGCCATTCCAATCCGCCGTTTCCTTCAGCACCCGCTCGCAATCGGCCACGTCCTTATGCTTGAACACCTTGATGGTCGCTTTCGAAAGCCGGCATCCGTCAATGATGGATGCGTGGTTCAGCTCGTCGGAGATGATCAGGTCTTCCTTGCCGAGAATCGCGGACACGGTGCCCGCATTTGCCGTGAATCCGGACTGAAACACGACGCACGCTTCGACGTTCTTGAAACTGGCAATCTGCTCTTCCAGATCCATGTGAAGTCGCATCGTGCCGGCAATCGTGCGGACGGCACCCGCTCCCACGCCGTACTTACGTATGGCTTCGATGGCCGCCTTGCGCAGGGCCTTGTGCGTCGTGAGCCCAAGGTAGTTGTTGGAAGCGAGATTGATCACTTCCTTCTCATCAATGGTGCAAACAGGCTTTTGCTCTCCCTCCAGAACGCGCAGCTTCGGCGCTACGCCCTTGGCGCGCAGTTCGTTCAGATGATCGCTGACGAACTGCAGCGGATTTTGCTTGGTGGCTTGGATTGCCGTCTCAGACATGGTCGATCTCCTTGGTGCAGCCCGGACTCGAGTGGAATCCTCAGAATAATGAGCTTCAAATCCGGCTCGTCCGGGAAGAATCTCTGTGTAGAGTTTGGGCTGGAGCCTCGAGGTTGCGCGAGCTGTCCTCGCTACTCTTAGCGCGGAATCCCGTTCGGGTACAGTAGAATTTTCCCGGCCAGACCGCCCTGCAGTTTTGCGAAAGCATCCTCAAATTCACTTAGATTCACGCGCTCCCCAAACAGTGGCTCAAGATTCAAGCGCCCCGCCTTCAAAAGCGCCGTCATCTGCTCCCAGGTCAGGTACATTCGCCTGCCATAGATTCCCTGTACGGTTGCGCCTTTAAAAATGACATCGTTCACCAGATCGAGCGGCACGTTTTCCGTAGGAATTCCGAGTAGCGATGCTCTTCCTCCCGCCCGCAAGGACTTGAATCCCCTCTGGATCGCTGTCGGATTTCCACTCATTTCCAGCAGGACGTCCACCCCTGTACCATCCGTGTCCGCTAAAATCTTTGCCACCTCGTCCCCTGCGGTCGGATCCAAAACAACATCCGCGCCCATTTTTCTCGCCATGGCGCGGCGATGTTCGTTCGTCTCTGTTGCAAAGACCGTCGAGCTGCCGCATGCCTTGGCGACAGCGACTGACATCAATCCAATCGGTCCGCAGCCCGTGACAAGCACGGTGTGCCCGGCGATCGGCCCCGCCAGCACCGTGTGTACGGCGTTTCCAAGTGGATCGAGAATGGCCCCGTAATGCTCCGGAATGGAAGGATCGAGCTTGATGATGTTCGTCGCTGGAATCTTCACGAATTCGGCGAACGCCCCATCCTGATCAATTCCGATAATTTTCAGATTCTGGCAGATGTGCGCCTCGCCGACCCTGCATTGGTGGCAGTGCCCGCAGTTCACGTGCATTTCCGCGCTGACGAAGTCTCCCGGTTTCACGGCGTTGACTTCGCTTCCGACGCTTTCGACGACGCCGCAAAATTCGTGCCCAAGCGTTACCGGTGGCTTGATCCTTCCCTGCGACCAGCGATCCCAGCCATAAATGTGCAAGTCGGTCCCGCAAATCGAGGCGATCTTCACCCGCACGATCACGTCGGTGGGTCCCGGGGACGGCACATCCGCGCGTTCGTAGGAAAGGCCCCGCGCGGGCTTTATTTTCCGCAGTGCTTTCATCGTGCCGGATTTCGGGGAGGACATCAGGAAAGGCTCCTAGATGCTACGGAAGGAGCCGATAGTAGCACACCACGTCACGCCGGGCGAACTGGCGCCCAGCAGGATGAGAGCTGGCGTCGATCAATCGAATGTTCTGCTGCGAGAGTCAGGACAACTTAGGAGTTAGACTCAGCTTCGGGCTCTTGCTTGCGCTGTCGCCTCTTGATAATGCCTCCCAGCGCGAATAAACCTGCACCGAGTAGCGCCAGAGTCGAAGGTTCCGGCGTCGCGGTAACCTGAAGACTGATCGGAACGATATTGAAGTCCTGGGGGAAATTCCCTCCACCAAGATAGCTGGCTTCCAGGTACGAGCCTCCGCCCCAGTAAATGTTTTCAGGATAAGTACTCCCTAGCAACGCAAAAAGCAGCCCCGGGTTGCTGACGACTGGCGACGTCCCTGGCGTCAAGTAGTTATCGTAGAGGTAGCCGGAACCGTCGGGAAGCCAAAAATAATTCGCGCCCGAGCCACCCACCATTCCGGCGATGGCTGTCCCATTTTCTGTTCCACTGATCGAGGTCACCTGAAAGAGGCCGCCGCCAAGCGGATTGGCAGTCAAATTCAGAAATCCGTTCACCCCAACACCGGAATACGTCAGCTGGAAGCTATCCGCATTTGCACGTCCTGCGCAGACCAAAACGACTGTCGTCAGTAACGCCAAGAAAACCGCGCGAATGATCGTTCTCAATGGGCCCTCCCTGGGTGACGGCGAAATGCACAACACCGCCAACACTGGGTAGGGCAACTGGAATGCCAAAATTGGGCATTGCAAATAAAGGACTTATTCTGGCTTTTCGCAGTGTACTTCCAGTCTTTTTCCCTTATTTTTCAATTGCTTGCATGGCATTTCCTTTGTTTCTTTCTGGGTCAATGGAGCGGAAGGCTTCTCTCGATCCGTAAGGCCCTATTTAACTTCTTGCACCACACCGATCCTCTCCAAGGCCTTCAGATATTCCACAATTACTCCTAGCGGCACTGGGCCGTACTCCGCCGAGACCGCATCCCGGATTTCCTGTGCATTCCGCTTTCCGTCCGCAAAATTCAACACTTCGTACGCATACTCTTCGCCGCCACCCCACAGTCCTTCGTAACTCAGGAGTTTGGGCGTCGGGATTCCCGCGGCCTTCGCGTGATCCGCGAAGTAGTCGTATCCAAAAACTGAAAGAGGGCCCTTTGGTTTGGCCACGCGACGATACTTCCACGGGAAAACGACTGGCTCAGAAAGGATCGTGGACTCTGGTAGGCAAGTGTCAGTCATCAAGGCCGCCCCACTCTTGATCAATGTTCCGTCCTGCAAGAAGTCATGCAAACTTCGTTGCGCTTCCTTTTCATAGTGGACGAGCTCTCGGATGGAAAGGCATAAAGTCTCATCGCTTTGACCGCGCGCGCGCTCCCTCGTCTGTGCATCACGCAAGAATCGGCCAATCGTCATCTCTTTTTCAACGGCATCTAATTGCCCAGTATCCATCCCTGCCAAGAAATACCCGCTCGCCGCTCCAATGAACGCCGCTCTCTTCAGCTTCGTCGGGTCAATATTCGCGGAAGTATCGAAATTCGTATGAATGTACCGGTCCGGCCAATCGTTCAAATAGATCGCTGGAATCTTGAACGAAGAATCCTGGTACACGTCGTGGTCGCTCCCCATGGTGTACGCTGAATCCATCGCCCCAAGCGGTTCCTTGCCGCCCTCAGGCGCCACCATTGGATAGTCCGCCTCGCCCGTCGCTGCGAACTTGTACGACTCTTCATTCACCCATTGGGCGAACGCCCAGGCTACATCATGCACAAAGCTCGGCAGGCTCATCGGGCCGCGTGTCACGTGGAACACTGCCTTCGTCGCCGGTCCTCCGCCAACCATGTCCATGTGGATCACGGCTTTGATCCGTTGGGCAAACTCTGGTTTGCCGTTGAGCAACGCCATCGTGCCTTCGATCTCCGGCGGAAAGATGAAGCGAATCGTGCGCGCTGGCTTTGGAATTTGCCCTTCGCCGATTAATTTCTGCAGCGTCCGCGCCACTTCCAGGATCGTTGCGCAGCCGCTGGCATTATCGTTCGCTCCCGGCCGCTGATGATCCAGGTGGCAGCTAAACGCAATTTCCTCCTCCTTCAGCTTCGGATCCGCGCCGGGAATCGTCGCCGTCACCACTTCATAGAATCCCGGATGCTGTCCCGCCTTTACGACGGCGTGAAGCTTGATCTCCTCTCCATGTGCCAGGCGCTCCTTCATCGCCCGGGCAGTTTTGAGCGACACCATGAACGCAAAGGACCTATTCGGCGAAAACGTCTCCAGATGCCCCCAGCGAATCAAATTTTCGTCCTCGCCCCACCACGCAGACTTCTGGTTCTGCGCGTAACTCACAATTCCTACCGCGCCAAATTCTCCAATCGCCAAATCCCGCACGGCTCCGGGCTGTTCGCTCACCAGCACAATCTTCCCCTTCACATTCTTGTCGGCGTAACCGCTCTCTTTTGTCCCTTCGCCCACGTCCACCAAATTGGCCGTCACATCCGCGCTCTCGCTGTCTTCCGCCAGCACAATCGGCATGGCCTCATAACTGGCCATTTTGATCGGTGCCATGCCTTCCCTCATCTCCCACAAATCGCCCTTCTTCGCATCCCACGCCGGGCGCGCTCTTTGCGTTCCATAGAAAAGGTTCCCGTCCGCAGGAAACTGAAGGATCGCCGCATCGCTCAACCCGTACGCCCGCAGCCGCTCCACAACCAATTCCGCCGCCTCGTGAAATCCACGCGACCCGCGCTGCCGGTGAAATGTCGCAATCACTTCCAGATTCCTCTTGGCCGTCTCACCGCTTAGTTCATTGGCCAGAGCCGCGATGGTTTTCTCGGGCAGCAGCGGCGGCTTCTGTGCCCAAGCTCCCGTCCCGACAGCCATCCCCACTGCCAGTGAAATCCAAGCCACCTTCTTCATAACTCCTCCGTTTCGCGCCGCATTCGTGCCTCACTACTGCATCTCCGCTTCGCCGACCATTCCTTACACTTCCGCGTCCAACGCCGCAATCTTTTCCGCCATCAATACGTAGTATTCTGTGGACTCGGACCGCTCATCATGCCTGACTCCCAACCGGCCATCCAGCTTGATCACGTTTGCCGCCACTACACGATGGGCGAATCGGCGATCCGCGCCGTGGACGACGTTTCTCTCTCCATTCAAACCGGCGACTTTCTGGCGCTTCTCGGAAGTTCCGGCTCCGGCAAATCCACGCTCCTGAATCTCATGGCCGGCCTGGACCGCCCCACCTCTGGCGCAATTCATGCGAACGGCAAAAATCTCTCCGAACTCTCCTCCCTCGACCTGGCCCGTTACCGCCGCAATACGGTCGGGATGATCTTTCAATCCTTCAATCTCCTTCCGCGCATGACCCTCGAGGAAAACGTCGAGCTTCCCCTGCGGCTTTCGGAAGTGGACCGCTCGGAACGCACCAGTCGTGTTCGCGAAGCTCTCGAGCACGTCCACCTCGAGAAACGCATCGGCCACCGTCCCAGCGAGCTTTCCGGCGGCGAGCAGCAGCGCGCCGCCATCGCCCGCGCTCTCGTCAACCGTCCCAAAATTCTGTTCGCCGACGAGCCCACCGGAAACCTCGATTCCGCGACGGGCGAAGTCATTTTGACGCTGCTTCGCGAAATCCAGGACAACATGGGCATGACCATCGTCATGGTTACGCATGAACGCCCGCTCGCTGAGCGCTTTGCCACCCGCCTCGCTTCCATGGCCGATGGCAAGCTGATGTCCACAAACGGCCTCTCAAGCACGCAGGAAAAGGGAACCCGACCATGAAGTTCGGCGATATGACCGAGCTCGCCGTCCGCAATCTCCGCGAAGCGGTCCTGCGCAATTCGCTCACGACTCTCGGCGTTGCGGTTGGTGTCGCCTCGCTCGTCGCCATGCTTTCGCTTGGTGTCGGCCTTCAGCAGCTCGCCACCAATCGTCTTAATCGAAGCGGCCTTTTCGATTCCGTGTTCGTCTCTTCCCGCGTGAATTTTCGTGGTCCCGGTAGGCGTCCCGCGGCATCCGCGGATGAGAAACCGCCGCGCGCCCTCGATGAAGACGCACGCTCCCAAATCGCGCGCCTCCCCAACGTCATCGAAGTCTATCCCCAGATTCGCTTTTTCACGGAAATCCGCTTCGACGGCAAGCCGTTCGCAACCATGGTTGCCGGAATGCCCGAATCTTCCAAAGCCAGCGGCGCATTCGATGGCATGCAGGGGCGCTTCTTCTCCGGGGCCTCAGCCGATGAAGCCATCCTGCAAAGCGAATTCGCAAAAGAACTCAGCCCACAGCCTTCCTCACTGATCGGCAAGGACCTCATTCTCCGCTACGCCGAACGCGAGGCCATTCCACCGGCCGCTAACGGGGGATCCAGCCGGAGCGCACCCGGCGGCTTTTCCATCGTCCCCAGAGAAAAGCATCTCCAGATCATTGGCGTCGTGGACACCGAACCCGCCGCCGGCTTCGGCGGATACGGCAACGGCCGGCTACTCATTCCTCTTAAGGTCGCCGAATCGCTCCGCGCCGCCCAGGTCAACGATCTCCGCGACATCTTGAGCGACTCCTCCTCCTCGAAACCCACTTACGCGAGCCTGACGGCCCGCACGAAGTCGCCCGATGATGTGGAAGCAGTCGAATCCTCCATCAAGAAGATGGGTTTCGGCGCTTTTTCTCTTCTCGACGCTTCCAAAAGCCTGCGCATCTTTTTCTCGGTCTTCGATCTCCTTCTCGGCATTTTCGGCAGTCTCGCGCTGGCCGTCGCCACACTCGGCATCATCAACACACTCGTGATGGCCATCCTCGAGCGTCGCCGCGAAATCGGTGTATTGAAAGCCCTTGGCGCCGCCGACAGCGACGTCAAGCAGCTTTTTTTCGTCGAGGCTGGCGTCATGGGTCTGTTCGGCGGTGTGCTCGGCGTCGCGTTTGGCTGGCTCATCGGCCGCGCACTCACTTTCGGAACCAACATTTATCTTCAGCGCCGCGACCTTCCGGCAGTTCAAGTCACCGCCGTGCCCTGGTGGCTCGTCCTCGGAGCCATCGCCTTTGCTGTTCTGGTCAGCCTCATCGCAGGCCTTTATCCCGCCTCGCGCGCTGCGCGCTTGAATCCCGTAGACGCCCTCCGATATGAGTAAAATACCGTTGTGATCCTGACTTCAGAGTTTTTCGGCCGAACGTCATCGGCAAAACGCAGGATCTGCTCGGTTAAGTTGCCGTTAGTCTGGTTGGCGGTCATCTTTCTCTTCGTTCCTTCACCTTCGCGAGCGGCGGCCGGGCGGATCGAATGCAACTCCATCTCGAGCAAAATCCTCCGTCGCTTCGTTCCGTACTGCGTCGTCCTTCCCGCAAGCTACGACGCGCAGCCCTCCCACCGCTTTCCCATCCTGTATTTCCTCCACGGTCTCGGCGACAACGAACAGATGTTTTATCACTCCGGCGCCTGGAACCTCGTCGAGGATCAATGGGAAAAAGGTCAGTTAAAGGAATTCTTGATCGCCACGCCCGCTGCGGGCGCCAGCTTTTACATCAATTCGCGTGACGGCAAGAATCGCTACGAGGATTTCCTGCTCGAAGAATTCTTTCCGTTCATCGAACACCACTATCGCGTCCATCCCGGCCGCGCTTATCGCGGCATCGCCGGCATCTCGATGGGAGGATACGGAGCGTTGCATCTGGCGTTTCGTCATCCGCAGCTCTTCTCCGCCGTCAGTGCACACAGCCCCGCGCTCTTTGAAAAGCTTCCCGTATTTCTCTCTGGAGCTCCGGCCAGTTCACCGCGGGCCAGAATTCTCGGGTCAGTCTTTGGCATTCCTCCTGATCCCGTATTTTGGGAGCGCAACAGTCCGATCACCCTTGCTCGCACTGCCAATCTTTCCGGCCTCAAAATCTATTTTGACTGTGGTGATCACGATGACTATGGTTTCGACGCCGGCGCAACGATCCTCGACAAAATCCTCAAATCACGCCACATCCCTCACGAATTCCATCTCTATCCCGGCGGCCACGACTGGTCTTTCTTCGCCGCTCATCTTCCCGAATCCCTAGCTTTCCAATCGCGCTCTTTTCCGCCATAGTTCCGCGATCCGTGCGAGACTCTTACCGCCCGATGTCCATGCTTACCTCTAACGCACCAGGAGTTTCCGCACCTAAATCAAAGCCCGAACCCCGCCCGCGTTTTTGGTCCGGCGACGTTGCGATCCTGATGTACATCGCGCTCGCCACGATCGTTGTTCATCTATTCACCGGGGGACGTTACGGTTTCCATCGCGACGAACTCGCCACTCTTGATGACGCACGCCACCTCGCGTGGGGCTACGTCGCCTATCCACCGGTCACTCCATTCTTTGGTCGCCTCTCGCTCATTCTTTTCGGAAACTCCCTCGCCGGCTTCCGCCTTTTCGCCTCCGTAGCCGAAGCCGCAGCCGTACTCCTCACCGGGCTCATGGCTCGCGAACTTGGCGGCCGCCGTGGCGCTCAACTGGTCGCCGCATTCGCCGCGCTTCCATTCTGCCTCGGCGCTGGCGCGCTCATGCAATACGTCTCTTTCGACTACTTCTTTTGGGTCCTCACCGCCTATTTTGTTCTCCGTCTTCTCAAGTCCGAAAATCCCCGGTGGTGGCTCGCCATCGGCGCCTCCATCGGTCTCGGCATGATGTCCAAATATTCCATGCCATTCTTCGTCGCGGGTCTTTTGGTCGGAGTTCTTCTCACTCCCGCACGTCGGTTTCTCTCGACCAAATGGCTCTGGCTCGGCGTCGCCGTCTCACTGGCAATTTTTCTCCCCAATCTGCTCTGGCAGGTCCAGCACCACTTCGTTTCCATTGATTTCCTCGGGTTCATTCATGCCCGCGACGTTCGCATCGGACGCACGAAGGATTTTCTTCCCGGCCAGTTGACCATCACTCTTCTCGCCTTCCCGATCTGGATCGTGGGGCTCTACTACTTTCTCTTTTCGTCTTCAGGCAGGCGCTTTCGTGTCCTGGGCTGGATGTACGTAGTTCCCTTGCTTCTCTTCATCGTGGCCAAAGGCCGCAGCTACTACCTCGCCGGAACGTATCCCATGCTCTATGCCGCTGGCGCCGTTTGGGGCGAACAGTGGCTTGTTTCCCTTCGCCGCGGGTGGGCCGCCGCAGTGCGAGTCCTCGTCCGCGCCGCCCTCATCGCGGATGTTGTCATCATCTTCGCAGTTGTCCTTCCCGTTGCTCCGGTGAACACCCGGTGGTGGCGCACCGAGCTCAGCGTGAACGGCGATCTGCGCGAGGAATTTGGCTGGCCCGAACTCGTGGAAACCGTCGCGAAAATTCGTGATTCGCTCTCTCCGCAGGACCGCGTCCACCTCGGCGTCCTCGTCGGAAATTACGGCGAGGCCGGCGCAATTGACCTTTATGGCCCGCGTTATAACCTGCCTCACGCCATCAGCGGCATCAATTCCTTCTGGCTTCGCGGCTACGGCAATCCCCCTCCGCAGACGCTCATCGTTATGGGTCTATCGAAGCAATTCTTGGCTGAAAATTTCGCCTCCTGCCGGCTCGTTGCCCACACCTGGAATTATTTTGGGGTCGAAAACGAAGAAACCCGCGATCATCCGGACATTTTCGTTTGTCGCGATTTACGCCGGTCCTGGCCTGAACTCTGGCGGGATGTGCACGATTACGGTTAGCCCTTTCCCCCGGATTGATCATGTTCCCGCGTATTCGCCTCTCCGTTCTTGTTTTCTCGCCGCACCAATCGGGTGCATAATGTCGGCGTAGGTGTCTCATGAAAACCAAAACATACCTTCTTCTGTTCGCCCTCTTAGCATTCAGCGCCACAACCCACGCTCAGGCAACTGGATCCGGCACCACCGCTTCGGGCACAAATGCTCCTGCGAATCGCACCGATGGTCCGGAGTCCACAAGCGGAATTGGCAAGGACGCCAACTGGGACCAGATGACCATGCAAGGCCGCTCCGGAAACCAGTATGGAGGTCGGGTGATTAATCCCAACGGCCTGCTCCCTTGGGAACCCATTCGCGTCGTCGTATCCTGCAATGGCTCGCAGCGCTATTCCACTTACACCGATTCCAAGGGGAATTTCCTGATTGCCCCTTCCAATCCAACGGCTTCTCTCGGTGCCGATGTTCCGGGGAAACCATCCTCCGCCAGCGCCTTGGTCGGTTGCGACATCCGCGCCGTGTTCCCCGGCTACAATTCCTCCACCCTCCTCATCGCCGACCGCAGCATGTTGGACAATCCCGACCTCGGCACCATCAAGCTCATTCCCGAGGCCGGCTCCCAAGACGCTGCACTCAGTGCCACTGGCTCTTCGGTTCCGAAAGATGCCAGGAAAGAATTTGAAAAAGCCCGCTCGGAGTGGATTGACAAAAAACCAGACCGCGCTCAGAAAGATCTCGAGAAGGCGGTTCACGAGGATCCACAATTTGCGGAAGCCTGGTATCAACTCGGCAAAATACAGCAAGCTTCAGATCCGCAGGGCGCTTGGAATTCCTTCACAAAAGCCGTGGCCGCGGACCCGAAATTCAGCCTGCCCTATAGTCACCTCGCGGCAATGGCCGCGCAGCAGAGCAAATGGCAGGAGGTCCTGGACAACACCGCCAAGCAACTTCAGCTGGATCCCGAGGGCTCTCCCGAGATTTGGTATTTCAATGCCCTTGGAAATTTCAAGTTGGATAAAAAGGACGTCGCCGAAGCCAGCGCCCGCAAGGCTGTGGCCATGGATCCTCTCCACACCCAGCCCAACTCCGAGCAGCTTCTCGCCGTCATTTTGGCCGACAAGCACGATTTCGCCGGCGCGCTCGAGCACCTGCGAAATTGCGTCAAATATTTGCCTCCTGGGCCCAATACCAGTCTCGTCGAGCAGCAAATCGCCCAGCTTGAGAAGATGGTTCCCGCATCCAAATAATCGCCTTCGTCGTTTGGAGCTTTTAGCATTCTCTGCACTTCGCGACGATCAGCGTGATGTCGTCGTGCTGCTCGCGAGGACTGTACCGCTGGACCTCCGTCACCACCTTTTCAAGCAATTGGGTGGATGACAATCTGCAGTTTAAGCGGAGTGCTTCGGTCAACCGCCCCTCACCGAATTCCTCCTCCGCATCGTTGTACGTTTCTGTTATGCCGTCCGTATACAACGCGAGTGTGTCGCCCGGCTGCAATTGACGCTCTCCGATCGTGCAATCCCATTCCTTGAAGACGCCAAGCACCGTCGCCGTGGAATGGAGGCCCTCCACCGTTCCGTCCTTTCGCAACAAAAGTGCGGGAAGGTGCCCGCAATTCGCATAGCGCAGTCGCTTCGCCCGGTCGTCATACTCGGCAAAGAATAGGGTCGCGAATGCCCCTTCCGAAGTGTTCTCGCAGAATAGTTGGTTCACCGACCGCAGCAGCCGTTGCGGCTGGTCCACCGCAATCGCACACTGGCTGCGCACATTCGCTTGCAGGTTCGCCATCAGCAGCGCGGCGGCGATCCCTTTTCCGGAGATGTCCCCGATCACCAGTCCCAGCCGCGCTCCGCCCAGATCCAGAAAATCGTAATAATCTCCGCCAACCTTGCGCGCCTGGATGCAAGTTCCCGCATATTCGAGCGATGCGAGAACTGGCAGCGTCTGGGGAAAAAGCCGCGCCTGCACTTGCGTGGCGATCTCCAATTCTTGCGCGGAGCGGCGTTCCTCCTCCTGCTTTTGCGCGGTTGCCCGTCGTTGCGATTCCAGCGCCTGGGTGATCTCGTCGAAACTCACTAGCGAAAACGAATTTCCGTCTATGTCCCGGAAGCGCGCGAACACCCCGCCCCAGATCGGTGTCTGTTCCCCCAAGAGCATCGCGGGATCGGCCGTTAGCACTGCTTCCTGGGGACGCTCGTACTTGATTCGCTTCAGCCTCGGTGTCTGCAGGAAGTGCACTCCACGCCTGGACCATTCCCTGAACTTCCCGGCCACATCCTCAGTGACCAGAACCACGTGCGTCGAGCGGCCAATGAGCTTGTACTCCGGCGAAGTTGGCTTCGGCGCCACAAGAGACAGAATCGCAGTTCCATCGGGCGGTGAAACTGCCACCCAGCGGTCGCCCGATTGCAACCTCGTGTCAAACGCCACGTGGAAGCCAAGTTGTTCCAGGTAAAAACGCAGGCTTCTTTCCTTGTCGCGCACAAACACGTTGACGCAGTGGATCCGTAGATGCGGTTCCTGCTTGCCAGAACCTGTTGCGGATGCGCCTCCGCTCTGGGATTGCGCCTCGTTCATGGCCGTGATTATACGGCTTGTCGAGCGCCGCGAGCTTTCTCGAATGGATCTGCTTCAGATCGCCTGCGTGTTCTGGTTCGGCGCTCCTTATTCTTCTCTCAACGCCTGCATTGGATCCACGCGGGCCGCCCGTAAGGCCGGGATAGAACAAGCCAGCAACGCGGAAATGAGCAGCAACAGGGCCACGGCGCTGAAGGCTGCCCCATCAATCGTGCCAACGTCGTAAAACAAAGTATGCATTCCTCGTCCCACAAAATAAGCCCCGCCCAGCCCAATGAGGAGCCCCACTCCCGCGAGCAGCATCCCTTCGCGCAAAATCAGTTTCAGCACTTTTCCTGTCCCCGCGCCCAATGCCATTCGCAATCCAATTTCATGCGTCCGCTGCGCCACCGCAAACGACATCACGCCGTAAATTCCCAGCGCTGCCAGCACAAGCGCAAATCCGGCAAACCCTCCGAACAGAAAAGCCGTAAACCGGTCTCCGGACATCCTCTCGTCCATGATTTGGTCCATCGTCTTCACGTCGCCCAGCGGCAGATTCGGATCAACCGACTGCACCGCGTCCGCGACGCTTTTGCTCAGGACTCCTGGTTCGACCGTCGCGCGCACCGCCATCTGAGCCTGCGGCCACGGGCTCTGCCAGAACGGCACGTCAATTTCCGGGAACCCATCGCCCCGCGGCCCGCCGTTCTTCACGTTGTGATACACGCCGACGATCTGCCACGAGATCGGCGGCCCCAGCTTGGTCACCCCTGGAATGAGTTCCTCGACCAGGATCCGCTGTCTCAGGGGATCCACTCCGGAAAAGAATTTCTTCGCGAACGCTTCGTTCACCACCGCCACGTTCACGCCGCCCGCGAGATCTTGTTCGTTGATCGCCCGCCCTTGTTCCATCCGGATCCCGAATACCTTGAAATAGTCCGGGGTCACCATGTTGAATCCCGCGCCGGGCCGTTTCGACATGTCGCTCACTTCTTTTCCCGCAATCTGAAATGGCATCCCGAAGTTCACGCCCTCGAGCGGCATTCCTTCGGAGGCGGAGACGCTCGATACGCCTGGAATCGCCTGAATTTTTTCCAGAATCGTGCGGTAAAACGCGATCACTGCTGGCCCGTCCTTCAACCTTCCATCCGGAACCGGCAGGCCAAATGTTAGCAAATGATCCGAGCGAAATCCCAGGTCCACATGCGCCACATTCCAAAGGCTGTGAATAGCGAGTCCTCCTCCTGCCAGCAGGCTGAGCGCCAGCGCGAACTCCGCCACCACCAGTGTCCTCCGCATCGCGTGCCGGCCCGCTCCCACCGCGCCCCGTCCGCCCTCTTTCAGCACGTCGTTCAGGTTCAGTTTCATCGCTTGCCAGGCGGGAACACACCCAAACAGCAATCCGGCGATTACGCAAGCGCCCAGCGTGAAAAGGAGCACGGGAAGGTTCAATCTGACGTCCGCTTCGGAGGGCAGCGTATCTGGCGGCATCATCGCTACAATCAATTTAAGCAGGGCCCAAGCGAGACCTACCCCCGCGGCTCCTCCCAGCAGCGCCAGCGCCAGGCTCTCCGTTAAAAATTGGCGAAACAGCTGCAACTGTCCCGCTCCCACCGAAGCCCTCACTGCAACCTCTCTTTGTCTCGTCGCTCCTCGCGCAAGGAACAGATTTGCCACGTTCGCGCACGCGATCAGCAGCACAAACCCCACTGCCCCCAGCAAGAGCCACAGCGCGCGAATGACGTCCCTGTCAAGAAAATCGTTGTGCAGCGGCTCCACGCTGGCTCCCCATCCCTGGTCCGATTTTGGATACACCTGCGCGATGTGCTTCGTCACCGCATCCATATCCGCATTCGCCTGAGCAATCGTGATTCCCGTTTTCAACCTTCCCATCACCAATAGCCAGTGAAAGTCGTGATTGATCTGCTCCGGCTTGAACGCCAAAGGCAGGAACAAACGGTTTTGCAGCCGGTCCGTCGCCCCTGGCGCCAGCACTCCGACCACGGTATAGGGCTCTCCATTCATCTGAATCGTCTTGCCCAGAATCTTCGTGTCGCTGTTGAACCGTTCCTTCCAAAGCGCATTGCACAGGATCACCTCGTGATCCCTTCCGACCTCGCCTTCTTCCGGCAAAAAATCCCTTCCGATCAGGAACGGCTGTCCCATCACCTCCATGAATCCGGGCGTAGTCAGCCTCCCTTGCACCATCTCCGGTCGGCTCGCGGTCGCAAGGTTCACGCTTGTCCCCGTCCATGCCGATAGTCCCTCGAACACCGTGCTCTCGCGCTTCCAGTCCAGATAGTCCCCGGCCGCCACACCGTTTCGGTTTCCTTGGATCTTCGACCACACCATCACGATTCGATCGGGATTGTTAAACGGCAGCGGCGCAAGCAGCGTCGCGTACACGATGCTGAAAATTGCCGTGTTCGCACCGATTCCCAATGCGATCGTCAGGATCGCCACCGCTGCAAAACCAGGACTCCGCCGCAGGAGCCTCAGTCCAACTTTCAGGTCCTTCCAAAGCGCACCCATATCGCAGCCCTCTCCACCTTCTGACGAACTCACGCCGTAAAAAGTTTGGGAACTTGCGGAAATTGCAAGATTTGGAGGTTTGCCACGTCGGCCTGTGGAAATCTCAAAAATAGCTCTTGACTGTTCTGTAGTTATAGTACACTATTTAGCTGCATGACTCCTCTACCTCAAAACCGCAACTCCTTCCTCTTCCGTCTCGATTTTCATTCCGGCGTTCCTGTCTATCGCCAGATCATTGATCAGGTTCTCGCAGGCATTGCCTCCTCCGCCCTGGCACCTGGTGATCAGCTTCCCACCGTCCGCCAGCTCGCCGTGGATCTTTGCATCAATCCGAACACTGTCATCCGCGCCTATCGCGAACTCGAAATCCGCGGCATTCTCGAAACACAGCAGGGTACGGGCACTTTTATTAGCCGGCAAAAAGTTGAGCGCGACGACGCCGAACGCCGGCGCCGCCTCGGCCAGCTTGCCGCCGAATGCGTCGCCAGCGCGGGTTCCGCAGGCTTCACCCTCGAGGAATTGCTCGAACAATTGCAGAGTTTTCAGAACGATTCGGAAAATAAGAGGAGGTAAACACCATGTTGTGGGAACGCGAAAAAACTCCGATCAGTGGCATCGCCATCGCTCTGTTTGTCATCTCTATCGCCGCCGGGGCCTGGTTAGCCATCAAGCTCGGCACCCGGACTCCCATCATCATCGGAGCCCTCATCGGGATCTATCTTCTTTTCTCCATCAAGGTCGCCGACCAATGGGAAAAAGTCGCCGTACTGCGTCTTGGCCGTTTCGTGGGTCTTCGCGGTCCCGGATGGTTTCACATCATCCCGATCGTGGAACGCCTTAGCCGCTTCGTGGACCAGCGCGTTCGCACCGCCAGCGTTACCGCCGAATCCACGCTCACCCGCGACACCGTCCCCGTCAACGTGGACGCCATCGTTTTCTGGATGGTCTGGAACGCCGAAAAATCCATTCTCGAAGTTCAGGATTTCGTTCAAGCCATCACCATGAGCGCGCAAACCGGCCTTCGCGAATCCATCGGCCGCCACGAACTCGCCCAAATGATCACCGAGCGCGAATCTCTTGGCCGCGAACTCCAGCGCATCCTCGACGAAAAGACCAATCCCTGGGGCATTACTGTCCAATCCGTCGAAATCCGCGACGTCCGTATCCCGCAGGCTCTCGAAGACGCCATGTCCCGCCAGGCGCAAGCCGAACGCGAGCGCCAGGCCCGCAATATCCTCGGCCAGGCCGAAACCGAAATCTCCGATAAATTCTCCCAGGCCGCCCTCACCTATCAGAACAATCCCGTCGCTCTCCATCTCCGCGCCATGAACATGCTCTACGAAGCCATCAAGGAACGCGGCTCCATGGTCATCGTCCCCTCATCCGCCGTCGAAACCATGGGCCTCGGCGGCTCTCTCGCCACCGCTGCCCTTGCGAAGAGTCAGTAGCGCCTCGAAAATTGTGTAGAGGGAATTGGAATTTTTTATGGCTGGGGAGCGAGCCGAATCGTCTTCCCGCTCGTTGCGGATTCTCTCGCGGCGTCCAGAATCTCCGTCACGATCACGTTCGTCTCCAGCGAAGTGGGCCCCTCCGGCTTTTTTCCGTCCAGCACCACCGCACGTAAATAGGAAACTTCGTCATCATCCGGCGCGGGAATCGGTTTCGCCGTCTCTTCCTGCTCCGCGTGTTCGCCCTCGCGCCTCACTAAAATCTTATCGCGCAGTACGGTCTTGACGTATCCCGTCCGTCCGAACACCTGAATATCCTTTACATCGAACGGCCAGTTCCACGAAGCCTGCAATATTGCCTGCGCCTTCGGGTACGTCAGCACGATCGTCGCCTCGTCGTCCACTCGTGGATAAATCTCTGGCTTGATTTGTTGCGTCACCGCCGTGACCGTTATCGGCCTCTCACCTTCCATCATCCACGTCACCAGGTCCGCGCCGTAGCACCCGAAATCGAACAGCGCTCCTCCGCCATCCAGCTTCGGGTCGGTCAGCCACGAGAGGAACTTCGGCCCCACGCCGATCTCCTTGGGTCCGCGGTGCCCGTCGCGCGCGACAAATTTCCGCATTTCGCCAATCGCGCCCTGGTGCAGCAAGTCGTGAGCGGCCCGGTTGCTCGCGTACCACGTCGTTTCGTAATTCACCATCACTTGGATATGCGCCTCACGCGCCGCTTTTTCCATCGCATGAGCATCCTCCGCGCTTACCGCCAGCGGCTTCTCCATGATCACGTCAATCTTGTGTCGCGCGCAGATTTCCACCACGCGCCGGTGTTCGAACGTGTTGGTGTACGCCAACACCGCCTGCGGATGCGTTTTCTCGAGCATCTCCTCCAGATCGCTGTAGAAAAGCGATGGGCTCAGTTTGTATTCGCTTGCCACCTGCTTGGCAAAAGCCTCATCCGCTTCGGCTATTCCCACTATTTCAATTCTCGGATCGTGCTGGTAATTCTTCAGGAACCCGAAGATGTGCCCGTGCGCCAGCCCCGCAATCGCCACCCGCATCGGAGCCTCTTGGGAAGCTCCTTTCGTTTGCGCGGTCGCGCTCAGTGCCGTCAACGTCAAGAAAATAAAACCCGTCCAAAGTCGCATCATGTTTTGCTCCCGAATTCCGCAACAAATCTTCTCACGCCTCTGCCTGCAAACCCGAGAGTTTCTGTCGCCGCTCCGGGGCCCGCCGCTTTCCTGCAATCGCCTCGGCACGCATCCCGCCCTGCGCTATAATGCCGCAACCCTTCCCCAAAAATTTCCCTCGCGAAAAGGAGGAGCCCATGGGTCACTATGAAGTTCCGGGCATGACCCTGATCCCCCAGCAGATGACCATGTCCTGCTGGTATGCCAGCACCCAAATGCTCATTCAATGGCGCCAGGATCAGGCTCAGCAATCCCTTGGCTGGCTTGTGCCTCCCGATCTGGACGCGAAGTGCGCCAAGATTCGCGATGGTAATGGCGGCATCCAGAATCCCCAGATTGTTCCTATGGCCACGCGGATCGGCTTGCGCGCCGTCCCGCCTCTCAGTCCCACCGCCGACGCCATCGAGAATTGGTTGCGGCTCTACGGTCCGCTCTGGGTCAACGGCAAAAATCATATCGTCGTGATTGCGGGCATTGATACTTCCACGATGATGGTCAAAGTCTATGATCCCTGGCCCCCCAACATCGGAAAGATTGAGTGGCGCTCTCTCGTCTCCTGGTACGCCTTCGGCACCTCTGCGTCCACCCGCGACACGGGCGCCGATGTGGAAGCCGTTTTTCTCTACGTGCCCAGATGAACTTCCCGCTTTCGCCCGCTTCCTGTCCCGGCTCCGTGATGCCGTTCGGTTTCCGGTCTCTGCTTTTTGCCATCCCTTCGGGTCATTCCGAGCGTAGCGAGGCATCTGCTTTCTCCCTGCCCCGCCCCGCTTTCGCGCTCCTCCTTCTGTTCCTCGCGTTCGCCCCTTCGGCTTTCTCTCAAGGCAACGTCGTTGCTCCGGACCCTTATCAGGCTCTTGTGGACCGCGTCAAAAAAGGCGACCAGACCGTCAATTTCCGCGACCTCCGCATTGCCTACTCCAACTCCCCAGCATTCACTCAGGGCCCGGACACCTCCGGCCAGAAAAAAAATATGCGGCAAGCGCTCAATGACAAGGATTACTCCAGGGTCATCCAGAACGCCGATGTTGTCCTCGCCTCAGACTTCGTGGATATGGACGCGCATTTCGTCGAGTACCTGGCCTATAGCGAACTCAAGAATCCCGAGCGCGCCGATTTCCACAAATTCGTCTTGCAGAGCCTTCTCAAGTCCATCGCCTCTTCCGGTGACGGCAAATCCCCGGAAACCGCCTATGTCGTGATCAGCGTGGACGAGGAGTACGTCCTCCTCCGCTTCCTCCGATTCGGTCTTCCAAAAAAAACAATCTTACATGCTGAAGAATGGCCACCATTTCGACGCTCTCACGCTCTCGGAACCCAACTCCAAGGAAGACCAGGTCGTCTATTTCAACGTGGACATCCCCGCAAAGCACGGCATGTAGCCCCGGGCTTTGCCGCGCGGTTATCCATTCCGTTGCCATCCTTCCCATTTCCCGGCCACCCGCGGAAACCCATGCGAAAATGGTTCAGCAGCTCGGCAATCATGCTCTTTTTCAAGTTTCGATTCGACAAAGGATCTCTCCGGCATGGCCTCTCTTCGCAAGGGCGCTTTTCGCCTTTTCCGCCTCGCGGGCATTGACGTCTTTCTCCACTGGTCCTGGTTCATCGTCGCCGTCATCGAAATCAATGAGCGCACCACCGCCTATTCTTCCATCTACTGGAACATTTTCGAGTACCTCGCGCTCTTCCTGATCGTCGGAATCCATGAATTCGGCCACGCCCTTGCCTGCCGCCAGGTCGGAGGCACCGCGAATCAAATCATCCTCTGGCCTCTCGGCGGCGTCGCTTACGTCAGTCCCCCTCCGCGCCCCGGCGCCACTCTCTGGAGCATCGCCGCCGGTCCTTTGGTCAACGTCCTCTTCCTCCCGCTCCTTTCAGCTCCGCTCCTGTTCAACCACTACTCGCACTGGCTGGCGGCCATGCCCGATCTCCACGCTTTTCTTCGCGCCGTTTTGATCATCAACATCGGCTTGCTCGTTTTCAACATGCTTCCCATCTATCCGCTCGATGGCGGCCAGATTCTCCGCTCCCTTCTCTGGTTTGTCATTGGCCGCGCCCGCAGCCTTCTTGTGGCCACGGTGCTCGGATTTGTTGGCGTGGTTGGTCTCTTTGCTCTCGCCTTGTGGCAGCAGTCCGTCTGGTTCGGCATTCTCGCCGTCTTCATTCTCCTGAATTGCTGGAACGGCCTCAATCGCGCGCGGGCTTTGCTTCGCCTGGCCAAGTCCCCCTCGCCGCGTCGGTTTCGCCTGCCCCTCTTGCAAGGCTTCTCCTCCGGTCGGTCAATACTGGATTTGCCCCAAGTGCAGAACCTCGTTCGACACCTTTCAGACCCTGGCCGTTTGCCCGTCCTGTTCCACTCAGTTCCCCGTCACCGCCTGCCTCGATTGCGGCGCGCGCAACCCCATGCCCCAGTGGGCCTCCACTCCTCCCCAAATCGCACAAACCTTCTGACGCGACCTCCCCTCCACGCAATCCGCCGCCCCGCGCCGCCCCTTGCCTTTGCGGTGGCCGGGCTTCAGCCCGGCTCCTCACGCGCCCTCGGCGCCCAACGTTTGTCATCCCGAACCCGTTTTCGCTCCTTTCGAAAACGGCGTGAGGGATCTGCTTCTCGTCCCTTCCCGCCCGCGTCTTCACTCTTCGTAGCGCCGACTTCCTACCCTGCAAGGGAATGTCGCCATCTTTACCTTGTAGCGTCTGGTCGCGATGTCTCGCACCTTACATCTTGATCACTGCGCCAAGCGGCCGCCGTGCCCTGCCACGTCCGAGTTCTTATCCCCCGATCTGGAAAAATGGCACAATACTTTCGTAGATAGACTGAGCGAACTCGAAGACACATGACCAGCCAGGAGCGCCGCGTCAAGAACGCTATCTGTGATCGCCTGATGCAGGAAGGGGTAGGCGTTCGTCCGGATGATGATGCGGTTGAGCGTACCTGCGCTCTCACAGAGCTTGCCGTTGAACTTGGTCGACCAGACGGCGTGGAAAGAGCTCTCCGGTGGCACGAGGCTCTTGAGAAGAGAGACATCAAGGGCGAGAACGGAATTATCCTTGACCTCAGCAGAGCGAACGCAGTCGCTGGGAAAAGATATGGTACGCAATGGACTTGGGAACAACCCACGCTCGCTCGGGAAATCTATTATCTTCGCCGCGCCCTCTCCCGTCCCGACTTTCTCGAGGCCACCGAGGTCACCAGATGCAAGGTTTTGAACAATCTTGGAAATCGCCTATCTGTAGCTGGAAGAGCCATAGAAGCTCTGCACTACTGGCGTAGTGGCCTCGAAATACAGCCAAACTTTGGGATGTCGCTCTGCAACAGAGCCAAAGTTCTTGCCGAGTATGGTTCGGCCCTCGAAGATGCAGATGAACGTGCCCTGTTCTTTTGGATTGCGCACAAGGAAGCGTCGGCTGCACTTGCGCAGGCTGCGATATACACGGATCCCCGAGATCAAGGGAGCCGAGAGATGGCCAAGCAGATTAAGGAGAGGATCGAGTCGTTCATGAACCATAGAGGGATTGACGAATTTGATCCTCAGAGGCGGTACCTAGAACTAGACACATCCACGAGTGAAGAGGAGCGAAGTTACCGCCGCTGGTGCGTTTCCAATTACCTGTTTTTGAACCCCGCCAACGACGTTTATCCTCGCGTGGCGGTGGTGAGCGACGGTCTCCAGCTGCCGATTCACGTGATCCCGGTGGACTCGCCCCACTTCTTCAGCAGCTTCTTCGACCAGTTGGTGCAGGAATATGTGTCTGCTCGTTGGTCTTTATACGAAGCCCTGGCCCGGAGGGAACCGCACCTCTCAGACAGAGACGTGCCGCTTTATGCCAGCGAACCACGAGCTGCTCTCTCACTTGCGGTGGAGAGGCTTAAGACTGCCTACCGAACCGCATACTCTCTTTTTGACAAGATTGGGTTTTTTGTGAACGCATACATGGAATTAGGGATCCCTGAGAAGAAAGTCAGCTTCCGCACGGTGTGGCGACCGGACGAAAAGAAGCCCATACGACAGCAGTTCAATTCAAGTGACAACTGGGGATTCTGTGCACTCCATTGGCTCTCCAAGGACTTCTTTGAGGAAGAGAATGACGAGGTAGCCGAACCTCACGCACGTCAGCTTAGCGATATCAGAAACCACATCGAGCACAAATACTTGCGCGTGACGATGGACGAAAATCCAGTTTCGCCACCGCAAGACTTGGCCCTCATGGTGTCACGCAAGCAGTTCGAGGAAAAAACGACGCACCTTCTGAAACTCGCACGGGCCGCGCTCACCTACTTGTCCGTAGGCGTAGGATTTGAAGAAAAAAGACGCGCACCCTCTCGTATCGGGATCAAGCTGGAAGAAATTCCGCCGGTCCCATTTCTATCCAACTCCGAGAAGAACTAAGTCAGGTGGGACAGACCGCGACGACAGATAGCTCCTGGGTGGCCCATGCTTTCCGAAGGAAAGCGTGGGATCACTCCCGATCCCTCCTTCCTCCACTCCGGAAATCCGCTTGACCAAGCACGCGGCCAAAAACCCGCATTCGTGTGGATACCACTACCTATATTCACTTGACAGTTAACACGTTTCGTGCTAACATGTGCCGTGAAATCGGCGCCCCGCACCCTCCTCGCCCTCAAACATTCCGCCGTATCTCGGCCTTCCCACTGCAATCGAATTTCGCCCCTCAAGTCCCCCATTTCCGCTAACTCCTTTAGCTGCCACACATCCGGAAAATGCGCTTATAACTCCTTTCCCTGCCACACATACAAAAACAAAGGACTTGTAAACTCTTTGGTTGCCGCACATACGAGAAAAGGGTGGGTGGGGGCGCTCTCTTCCCGATTTGGAACCCTCGCCTCTTCCTGGCCTCCTCCGCTACAATCCCACCGCTCCATTCAGGGGGCCGCATGAGCCTTAGCCAAAAACTTCAGGACGTCCGCTCCGGCTTTGAGCGCCCCTTCTGGGTCGCCAACATTTCCGAAATCTTTGAGCGCCTCTCTTATTACGGCGCCTTCGCCTCCCTCGCCAACTATCTTCACGAGCGTCTCAGCTTCCCCACCGAGCAAACCGGCACGCTCACCGGCATCTTCGGCGGCATGGTCTGGTTTCTTGCCATCTTCGGCGGCGCGGCCGCCGACCGGCTCGGCTTTCGCCGCGCGCTCTCTCTCGCCTATCTGATTCTTACTTGCGCGTATTTCCTCCTCGGCTCCATTAGCGCCCCATGGCTTGCGCCAATCCGCGCTGCCGTTCCTCTCAGCATCTTCGTTGGTTTCATCCTGGTTCTTCCCGCTCTCGGCATCTCCCTCGTCAAACCCAGCGTGGTCGGCACCACCGCGCGCGCCTCGAGCGAAAAAGTCCGCTCGCTCGGCTATTCCATCTACTACACCATGGTGAATATCGGCGGCGCCGCCGGCCCATACGTCGCCTCCGTCGCGCACCGCCATCTCGGCGTTGAAAACGTCTTTCGCATCGCCGCCCTCAGCGTTTTCCTCATGCTTTTCGCTGTGCTCTTTTTCTTCCGTGAACCGAAGCAGTCGGCAGGAACTTCTGTCCCGAGCATGGGCGCGACCTTCCGCAATTTCCTCACCGTCGCCGGAAATCCCAAATTCATGGCCTTTCTGCTCATCTTCACCGGCTATTGGATCGTTTTCTGGCAGCAGTACATTTCGCTTCCCGGCTATATTCACGCGTACATCAATCCCCATGCCGACGTCGAACTCATCCTCATCACCGACGGCCTTTGCGTCATCTGCTTCACCGTCCTCGTGAACTTTCTCACCAAAAAAATCCCCGCCTTCCGCGCCATCATCCTCGGCACCCTCATCACTTCGCTTTCCTGGCTCATCCTCGCCAGCGTTCGCACCCTCTGGGCCTGCGTCGCCTCGATCATCGTTCTCGCCGCCGGCGAAATCATTCATCAGCCGCGCTACTACGAATATATTTCCCGCCTCGCCCCTCCCGATCAGCAGGGCACGTACATGGGCTTCGCGTTTTTGCCCATCGGCATCGGATCTCTGATCGGCGGATGGTTCGGCGGCATGGTCATGCACCATTTCGGCGAAGTCCGGCACCACCCCGCCCAAGCATGGTGGGCCATCTCCGCCGTCGGCCTTCTCACCACTCTTTTGTTATGGATCTACGACCGGATCGTCCAGCCCGAAAAAGGACAACCCTCGTGAGCGTCCTTGAATTGTCAGGGAAAAGGCTTCGTTTGCGAGGCGCCGCGTGCTCTTGCTCAGTTCACCATGCGCCGGAGAGAGGCGAGCGCCTGCCGCGCCAGCGCATAGCGCGGCTCCACGTTCAGCGCTTCCTGGAAGCAGCGCATCGCCTGGCTGTACATTTCCATGCCCAGGTACGCGCGGCCCAGGTTGTAGTGCGGAAAATGCCGCGGCTCGTACCGCTTCGCTTCCACCGCCTGGTTGAGCCACGGAACCGCTTCTTCGAATTGGCCCATCTCGATCAGATAAGCGCCGATATCGTTGTAGGGATTCCCGAAATCCGGGTCCACTTCGATCGCCCGTTTGCACTCCGCGATCGCTTCTTCCAGCCGCCCTTGGAAATGATAGGTCCAGCCGAGGAAGGTGTGCGCTTCCGCCGTCGGATGCAGCTCCAAGGAAGACTGATAGAGTTCCTCCGCCCGGTCGTAATCCCCTTCCATCTGTGCCTGGTAGGCGTCCTGCAGAATTTCCCAAGCCCGTGTGAGAGTTTCCTGGTCCATGGACAACTTAAATAGCACGCCACGCGCTCTGTGGGAACGGTACGAAAGTCCCGATGGTGCCCGGAGGGAACCTGTCCTTTCTGCCGGGCAAATGAGTGGCAATTCTTGCGGCAAACGGAGAAAATGAACGGTTGCATTGCACGAAAATACAGGAGAGAAACGTGAATCGCACTCTGGCCGTCTTCGGAATTGCAACTCTTGCCGTCAGCGGCGCCGTTCTGGCGCAGACAAAATCCAAAAATTCCAAGGAGCCCGCGCACGACGCGGCCGCCATCGCCCGCGGCAAGGGCATTTTCCAGGAAAAATGTTCGATTTGCCATTTTGATACCAGCACAGCGAGAAAAATCGGTCCCGGCCTCAAGGGCCTCAACAAGCGCGGCACCTTCAGCGTGAATAACAACAAGGTGACCGACGAAACCCTTACGAATTGGATTGAGAGTGGCGATTCGCTCATGCCTCCTTTCAAGGACGTCCTGGACGAAAAACAAATCAAGGACGTCGTCGCCTACGTCCGCACCTTGTAGCGATTTATCGTAAACGGCACGAAGGAAATTGACCGAAGCGAAACGCGCTGAAGAGAAAAGCCCCCGCCCGTCCGCGCTGGCGGACGTTCGGGGGCAAATTCCGATGAAAATTCCTCGCCCGAGGAATCTACTTCAGAATGGCGTCTTTGAACGCCTTCGAGGGACGCAGGCGCACCACGGTCTTTGCCTTGATCTTAATCTGTTCGCCTGTCTGTGGGTTACGTCCCATGCGCGCCTTGCGGTGCGCTTTCACGGCGCGGCCGATGCCGGGGATGACGAACTTGCCCGCGCCGCCCTTGCACTCTTTCACCGCGAGCTTGAAGAGTTCCTCGAAAAACAATGCCGCGGTTTTCTTCGGAGTGCCGCACTTTTCTGCGAGGTGCGACACGATCTTGGTCTTGCTCATTGGCTTGGCTGCCATCTAGTCTGCTTATCCTCCTGAATTTTCTTTCTGTCCCGAAGGCTCGGGACTGGCCGCGACGCTTTTCCCTGCCCCTGTTTGCCAGCGAAAAGATGCGAGCCGCACGAGACTATAGCGAACGAAATCTGGAAACGCAAGGGCAAATCGCCAAAAACGCTGGAAAAATGCGGATTTTTTCAGGCTACCCCGCGAATCGCCGCCAAAAATGGGCCTTTCGAGCAGCCTCACTCCTGTCCCAGCACGATATATCCGCCGTGCTATGCTGGCAAGTTCGCCGAACCGAAGGAGAATGATGATGACGATAGGGGCCGATTGGCGAGAACTCGAGAAGAAGATTCAGGGCGCGGTGAAACTCGGGCGGCGGCCTGTGGCCGTAGCGTTCCTGGATTCGCCGCCGGCGGGAATTGGCCGGTTCGAAGGGACGGAGCCTTCCAGTTGCAGCTTCTGGCGGCTGGCGGCGAGCGGCAAAGTCTTCTACACGGTGCCGGAAAACCACTTCAATTGCGCGGTCGGAGCCTACACGCACAACATCGCACTTTCACCGGAAAGGGCTGCAGAGACAGAACAGACACTGAAGATGATGTTCGAACTGGGTTACGTGAAGCCGGAAGAAGTGCCGCAGATCCCGCGCCTTACGAAAACCCCAGCAGCGATTCTCTACGCGCCTCTCGGAGAGACGCCAGTTGCTCCGGATGTGGTGCTGTTTGCATGCAAACCGGGCGCGGCGATGCTCCTGAACGAAGCTGCAGGGCGAGCTGGCGTGGCAAGCGGCGCTCCGGCGCTCGGAAGACCGACGTGCATGGCGCTGCCCGCATCGCTGCAGCACGGATCCGTCATGAGCCTGGGATGCATGGGCAATCGCGTGTACACGGGGCTCGGGGAGGACGAGATGTATTTTGTAGTGCGCGGAGCCGATCTTCCCGCCGTCGTGGACGCTCTCGGCGTGATCACCAGCGCGAATGCGGCACTGAATGAATATGCGCAAGGGCGACGGTTGCAGCTCGCGACGATTTAGGATGCGTTGTCCGCAACTACCGAAACCTAGAGGGAAGCGAGATCGGCGTAGAAGTGGGCGATGGCCCTGATTCCGCCGAAATAGTTTTCCAACCGGATGTGCTCGTCGGGAGCGTGAGCATTTTCGTCGGGCAAACCGAAGCCGATCAGAACGCAGGGCACCTTGAACGTGTCATGCATTTGTGTGACAAAAGGAATTGAGCCGCCCTCGCGAATGAAAACCGCTTTTTTGCCGAATCCCTTTTCGAGCGCGGCCTGCGCCTTCTGGAAAATCGGCGCATGGAACGGTGCGACCCAGGGCTTGCCGGTGCTCAAGACCTGGAATTTGCAGATCACCGTCTTCGGCAAGAGCTTGCGAACGTGTTTTTCGACGAGCGTGGCGATTCTCCGCGGATCTTGATTGGGAACCAGACGCGTGGAAAATTTCGCGTAGGCTCTCGAAGGAATCACGGTCTTCGCACCTTCCCCCTGGTACCCACCCCAGATGCCGTTTAGTTCAAGGGTGGGCCGAATCCAAAGCTGCTCGACGGTGGTGAACCCCTTTTCGCCGCAATAGGCGGGAGCGCCAACGGCCTTTTGAAACGCCTTTTTGTTCCACGGGAGTCTACTGAGAGCTTTCCGTTCGACTGCCGAAACTTTGGCGACCTGATCGTAGAAGCCGGGAACGGTCACGTGAAAATTCTTGTCGTGCAATTTGGCAAAAAGCTCGGTGAGGATGGTGAGCGGGTTTGGAACCGCTCCGCCATAAACGCCGGAATGCAGATCGCGTTCCGGACCGATGAGTTCGATCTGATAGTAGTTTAGTCCGCGCAAGCCGTAGGTGATTGAAGGAATGCCCTTGCCGAGCATGGAGGTATCGGACACGACGAGGGCATCGGCTTTCAGCTTTACCTTATTCCTTTGCACATAATCCCAGAGGCTGACGCTGCCGACCTCTTCTTCGCCTTCGATCAAAATCTTGATGTTAATCGGAAACGATCCATTGAGCTTGTAGAGCGACTCGAGCGCTTTGAGGTGGATGTGCACCTGGCCTTTGTCGTCGGCGGTGCCGCGGCCGTAAAGATTGCCGTCGCGAACGGCCGGTTCGAACGCGGGCGAAGTCCAGAGTTCGAGCGGCTCTGCCGGCTGCACATCATAGTGGCCGTAAAAAAGAATCGTGGGTTTGCCGGGCGCTTCGAGGGACTCCGCGTAGACGAGCGGATGGAGATTGGTTGGGACGATTTCAACCGTTTTGAAGCCGGCGGAGCGCAAGCTGTCTGCGACCCAGCGCGCGGCGCGTTCGATATCGGGTTTGTGCTCGCTTTTGGCACTGACGCTGGGAATGCGAAGAAATTCGATGAGTTCGGCGAGATGTTCGTCCTTGCGACCTTGTACGAATTCAGTCAGGTTCATAGCGGGGATTAGAACGATTCCGTCCTTTCGACATAAACGAACAGCGAGTCCAGAAAATTGTCAGATTGCGGCGAAGGGAGCGATATCCCGCCCGAGGAAACGACCCCGCAACCGCAGATTCATATTCTAAGGAGGTTGGCTCGCAGGAACAAGTGACGGCGAGAGGTTGCGGATGGGGAACACCTGACCGGAGGGGCAATTGACGGTTCCGCGGGGAGCCGGGGAACATGGCTAGATGAGGACGGCATGAGCACAACAGCACAGTCCATTCCCAGGCGGAGTTCCCGCGTTTTCCATAAGATGCGCGTGCAGGCGCTGGGCCGGGCGCATAGCGGCAAGAAATTTAAGGAGTTCTGCCAGACGGTGGTGGTGAACGCTCACGGCGGGCTGCTAATGCTCAAGCACGAAGTGGACGACGGCGAGATGATCGTGCTGGTGAATCCGGAGACGCAAGAAGAGCAGGAGTGCCGGATCGTGTATTTGGGCGAGCCGGGCGAGAAAGGCCAGCGGGTCGGAGTGGAGTTTCTGACCCCGGCGCCGCACTTCTGGGGGCTGGAGTTTGCCGAGCAAACCGCGGGAGCGGCAAGCGACTCGGCACCCGTCTGAGGCAAGAAAACTTCCCACTATCACAATACGCATGGCCGTAGATCTGTGAGCCGACGTTGCTCGGAATCCCAACCAAGATGAGGTTTATGGGGAAAAGTTGACCGGGTTGCGGCAGTGTGGATGGACCAACCGCACTCCGGCCCCGTCTCGGCGTGCACCTTGGGAGAGGCAGAGACGCTGAACACCCCTGGGCCGGGGTGCACCCCTAAAAGTCAGGATCACGGACGGCGGCCAGCGTTGACTTGGCGTGGGGGCCAACCTAGCATGGGGGACCTAGGCGCATCCCCGAACGATGATCGGACAAACCATTTCGCACTACCGCGTGATTGAAAAGCTCGGCGGCGGCGGCATGGGTGTGGTGTACAAGGCCGAGGATACCCGCCTTCACCGCTTCGTCGCCTTGAAATTCCTTCCCGAAGACGTTGCCGGCGATCCGCGGGCGCTCGCCCGCTTTCGCACCGAAGCCCAGGCCGCCTCGGCGCTCAATCATCCCAACATCTGCACTGTCTATGATATTGGCGAAGAAGACGGCAAGGCCTTCATTGTCATGGAACTTCTCGAAGGCAAAAGCCTCGATCTCGAAGTGCACTCTATGGGCCTTCCTTTGGCGCGCATCCTCGGCATTGGCGTCGAACTGGCCGATGCCCTGGATGCCGCTCATGCCAAGGGCATCGTCCATCGCGACATCAAACCTGCCAATCTCTTTCTCACCAGCCGCGGCCAGTTGAAGATTCTCGATTTTGGTTTGGCCAAACTCGCTCCAGGAAAAAACGATTCGCATGCTGAAGGCGAGACGCTGGTGGGCACTTCGGCGGAGAATCTCACGAGTCCCGGCTCGGCGGTGGGCACGATTGCCTATATGTCCCCCGAACAAGCCCGCGGCGACGAAATTGATGCGCGCAGCGACCTCTTCTCCGCGGGCTCGGTCCTCTACGAACTGGGGTGTGGCCGTCCGCCTTTCCCCGGCAAGACCAGCGCCGTCATCTTCGAAGCAATCCTGAACCGCGATCCCCTCCCCATCAAGGAACGTAATCCCTCTTTGCCCGATGAACTGGTGCGCATCATCGAAAAATGCCTGGAAAAAGACCGCGACGTCCGCTACCAGCATGCTTCCGATCTTCGCGCCGATCTGAAGCGCCTGCAGCGCGACACGAGTTCCGACAAGCGCCGCAAAATCGTGGAATCAGGAGAAGAACCCTCGCCCGCATCACCAACGAGGGCCAGTTCGCCATCCGCACCGTCATCCGGCTCCGCGATCCTCGCTGCGGCAAAGAAGCATTCCTTCAGAACCCTTGCCGCGGTCTTCACAACCGTGCTGATACTCGCCGCAGCAGCTTATGGCATTTACTCCTTTCTTCATCGCTCCCGCCTCGCTCCCTTCCTGGAGTACGATCTCACGCAGATTACAAACACGGGCCAGTCCGAGCTCGCCGCCATCTCTCCCGACGGCAAGTACCTCCTCAGCGTGCAGGACTCTCCGGCCGGGGCCAGTCTTTGGCTGCGCAACGTCGCCACCAGCAGTGACACCCAAATTCTCCCTGCCTCCCCGGCGCAATATCAGAGCCTCGCCTTTTCCCCGGACGCCAACTACATCTACTTTCGCCAGGCTGCCAATAAGTCCGCAACCGTTTTCAATCTTTATCGCGCGCCCGTCTTGGGTGGAACTCCACAGCAAATCGCCGGCGACGTGGACAGTGACATCACCTTTTCGCCCGACGCCAAGCGCATCGCCTACGTTCGCGAAGGCGATCCGATCATCGGCCAGTGGCGCCTCCTCGGCGCCAATCCCGATGGTTCCGGCGAGCGCGTGCTTCACATCGAGCCGGACGCAAGGTTTGCTCCGGGTTGGCTCTCCTGGTCGCCCGATGGCAAACGCATCGCTTATTCTCTGTTCGTTTCGAAAAAGTCCTTCAGCGGCATCGGATTGTTCGATCTCGCCACCTCCAAAACCTCCGTGCTGGCCCCTTTTGGTAACATTTTCCTGAATGAAGTGCGTTGGGCGCCGGACGGCCAAGGATTGGTCGTGATCTATCATTCCCCGCCCAATCTTCAAAAAGGCCAGCTCGGATACGTTTCCTTTCCTGGCGGGCGCTTTCGCACCATCTCGCGTGACACAAACAGCTACTCGACCCTCTCTGCTTCCGCCGATTTCAAGACCTTGGCAACCGTTCAGGCCCAGACCACAAGCGCTCTCTACCTTCTCCCCGGCAACGGAACTCGGGACACCTCTCCTCCACCGTTTTCGTCCTTCCTGCCTCAGTTCCTGGATTCCCTGTGGGATGCCAACGGCAATCTTCTCTTCTACGATGGGCAAAATTTGATGCGCGTGGACACTGACGGAAGCCGCAGAACCTTCTTAACCGACGCGGACGCGCTCTTGGCCACCATGGAGCCCTGTGGCGGCCACTATCTTGTCGCTACTTGGGCCTTTCATGCCGACGCACATGAGCCGGAAGTCTGGCGCTTGAGCTTGGATGGATCTGCTCCCTTAAAGCTCACCTCCGGCGCGGCCAACGTCCAGCCCTTTTGTTCGCCGGACGCCAAGTGGGTCTACTACACCGAAAGAGCCACGGATCGCATCATGCGTGTTCCCGTCAATGGAGGCCAATCGGAACCCGTCTCCGGTACCGAGACCGACAATGACTTCCTCGACGCCGGCCCAGTTACTCTATCCTTGGATGGCACGCGAATGCCCTATGTTGTCGGCGTGCCTCCTGCTCAAATCAGGATCAGAATGGTCACTCTCGATGCGGGGCCGAATCCTCCCTCGCGCATGCTGATCCCCGATCCTCGATCAGTCGGGCGCTACGTTCGGTTCACACCCGACGGGAAGTCGTTAGCCTATGCCATCCTCGAAAATGGTGCCGAAAATCTTTGGATTCAGCCTCTCGGCGGTTCTCCGGGTCGTCAGATCACCTATTTCAAAAGTGGGACCATTTTCGATTTTCGCTGGTCCCCCGACGGCAAAACCCTTGGACTTGTCCGCAACAATTCGCAGTCCGATGTCGTCCTGTTCCGCGACCGGGCGACTCCATAGCTCCACCCGCCCGTTCCTTCGCAAACATTCCCTCGTTGACTTGCCCGATAGCCGACCATAGTATTGCCACTATCTTCCCCCCCGATGATCGGACAAACCATTTCGCACTACCGCGTGATTGAAAAGCTCGGCGGCGGCGGCATGGGTGTGGTGTACAAGGCCGAGGACGTGAAACTGGGACGCTTCGTGGCCCTGAAATTTCTTCCGGAGGCTGTTGCGAAAGATCCTCAGGCGCTGGCCCGCTTTCAGCGGGAAGCCAAAGCGGCCTCGGCGCTGAATCACCCGAACATCTGTACGATTTATGAGATTGATGACCAGCACGGCGATGCGTTCATCGCCATGGAATTTCTGGACGGCACGACGCTGAAGCATTGGGGAATGGGGAAGAGCGCAGATATAGACGCCCTGCTGAGCATCGGGATCGAGATCGCAGATGCCCTGGATGCGGCGCACGCACAGGGAATCATCCACCGAGACATCAAGCCAGCGAATATCTTTGTGACCAAACGGGGGCATGCAAAGATTCTGGATTTTGGTTTGGCGAAATTGACGGGAGAAAACCCGGCGCCTCAGCAAACCGCGGGAACGCAGGCAACAATCGAAGAAAGCGGAGAGCATTTGACGAGTCCGGGAACGGCACTTGGGACAGTTGCGTACATGTCGCCGGAGCAGGCGCTGGGGAAGGAACTCGACCCGCGGACGGATCTTTTTTCATTTGGCGCGGTGTTGTACGAGATGGCCACGGGGAAGAGCCCGTTCCGGGGAGAGACGTCCGCGGCGATCTTCGATGCGATCTTGCGAAAGGCGCCGACGGCGCCGGTACGATTGAATCCCGATCTGCCGCCGCGGTTGGAAGAGATTATCAACAAGGCGCTGGAAAAGGACCGCAATCTGCGTTACCAGCACGCGGCGGAGTTGCGCGCCGATCTTCAGCGGCTGAAGCGCGACACGGATTCGAGCCGGCAGGTGGCAGCCGCGGAGCCGGAATCCGTGCCGCAGCCTTCTTCGCGGGCGGCTTCCGCGAGCCCGGCCTCATCGGCCGCCTCAGCCACGCCGGGAAGCGGTTCCGTGAGCGTGACACCCGGGGCGCAGACGTCAGGATCATCGGCGGTTGCGGCGGTGGCCCGCGAACACAAGCTGGGGCTGGCGGCGATTGGCGTGATCGTTCTCATACTGGTAGCTGCGGCGGGTTATGGCATCTATGCGCTGGTGCAGCGCAGTGCGCGCCGACCGTTCCAAAGTTTTGGCCTGACGCAAGTGACCGAAACGGGCAAAGCCGTGGAGACGGCAATTTCTCCCGATGGAAAATTCCTTTTGAGCGTGCAAAACGAGAATGGGCAGCGGAGTCTTTGGCTGCGGAATGTTCCGACGGGAAGCGATACGGAAATCGTTGCTCCTACTGGGCAAAGATTTTCCACGCCTGCATTTTCACAGGACGGGAATTACATCTACTTCCGAGAGACTGTTCCGGGAATGGCGAACACGTTCAATCTCTACCGCGCGCCGGTGCTGGGAGGCACTCCGGGGGTGATTTCCAAGGACGTGGATTCGAACGTAACCACTTCTCCTGATGGAAAGCAGATCGCCTACTTTCGTGAGAACGATCCGGACGTGGGAAAGTGGAGGCTGCTGGAATCGAATGCTGACGGGAGCGATGAGAAGGTACTAACGATTCAAACGCTGGACAAGGCTCCGCAAAGAGTTTCATGGTCCCCAGACGGGAAAAGTCTGGCCATCTCTCTAATCGATTTCAACGTGAAAGCGCTTGGGGAGATAGACCTGTTTGAACTCGCAACAGCGAAATTGAATCCTTTCGCCGTCTACGTGGACAAACTTGTTTTCGATCTCGCCTGGACGCCTGACGGAAGGTGGATATTGACCGACTATGCGTCCCGCGGCGCGCGAATGGCCCGCTATGACCAAGTCGGAGAGGTCTCATTTCCCGCCGCCAAATTCCTTACGATTACAAACGATGCTACGGATCATACGAGCTTGAGCCTCTCCGGCGACGGCAAAACGCTGGCGACGGTGCAAACACAGCAGTCAAATGAAATTGATCTGTTGCCGGGCAGCGGGGGCGGATCGTTCCGTGCTGTGCCCAATATCCCGCGGCAAGGCCTGATTCCTTCGATTGAGTGGACTCCGGATGGCGAGCTGCTCCTCTCCCAGGGCTGGCAACTGAAGCGCATGAGAACAGACGGGAGCAACGAGGTCACCTTGTTGGATGATCCCTCGGGCTGGATTCTCTCGGCATTTTCGTGCGACGAAGGCCGATCGATCCTGGTAGATTGGGCGCTCCATGGAAGCGAAACGGGAAGCGCACTGAGAGTTTGGCGTACCAATGCCGACGGTTCCGATCCCAAGCCTCTCACGTCGAGTGGGTTCGTCGTTCTTGTCGGTTGTACCGCGGATGGAAAGTGGGCGTATTTTTACGATCAGAAGCAGAATCGCTTGGAACGTATTCCCGTCAGCGGGGGACCGCCTGAACCTGCCGCGGGAACCGAACTCCGCAACGCTCTCTTTGCGGCATTGGCGTTTTCCCCCGACAACAAATCTTTTGCGATCGCCATGCAAGAGGAGAGTCCGAATTCGCGCACCTATTCGCAGCGAATCGCAATTTTCGACTTGCAGAGCTCGGGAAAAGGCCCGGTGCGATATCTGGCGCCGAATTCACCCTACAACATTGTCAATCATACCGGCGGACCGCTGGCCGGCAACAGCTTCTATTACACGCCCGATGGCAAAGAAATCGCTTATGCCGTGGAAGACAAGGGAGTGGACAATATCTGGGATCAGCCAGTGAATGGCTCGAAGGGCCACATGATCACCGACTTCAAGTCGGCGATCATTCAGGATTTTCGATGGTCACACAACGGAAAACAGCTTGCGGTCTTGCGGAGTGATCCCACTGCGGATGTTATCTTGCTGAACGACACTGGCAGCGCGACACACTGACGGCCCTGTCGAGCATGTGTCTTCCCAATTCAAGACTTCAATTCGAAGGCGAAGTGCGCGGGGCGCGGGCGGAAGCAACGACGGGGCCGCGTTTCTTAAGGAGCCAATCGCCGAGGCGCCAGACGAGCAGAACGCCGACGAAGAAGGCATATTCGACTGGCTTGCGGACATCGGATTTGACGAGCCAGTAATAGTGAATCACGCCAGCGATTGCCGAAATATAGATGGCGCGATGAAGAATGTTCCAGCGGCGGCCGCCGAGGCGGCGAATCCAGCCGGCGGTGGAAGTCAACGCGAGCGGAATCAGCAAGACAAATCCGAGAAAGCCAACGGTGATGAAGGGACGCTTGAAAACGTCTTTCCACATGGCGGAGAGGCTGAAGGACTGGTCGGGGCCGATGTACGTTAGGAAGTGAAGGCTGACGTAGAAAAAAGCGAAGAGGCCGAGCATGCGGCGGAAGCGGATCAGGTCGGGAAGTTTGAGAATCTTGCGCAGCGGCGTGATGCAAAGGGTGAAGATCAGGAAGCGCAAGGTCCAATCGCCGGTGGTGTGCTGAAGAGTTTCGACGGGATTGGGGCCAAGATCGCCGGTGAAGGCGCGCCAACAGAGCAGGCCGAACGGAATAAGGCACACCAGAAAAAGCAGCGCCTTGGTCCATTTGCTGATTAGAATTTTGCGCAAGGCTTGAGGCGGCACTAGAAGTATTTCCTCAGATCCATGCCCGCGTACATCGAGGCGACCTGATCGCCATAGCCATTGAACATGAGCGTATCGCGGCGGAAGATTTCGCCGAGGCGGCGTTCCTTGGCCTGGCTCCAGCGGGGATGATCCACGTGGGGATTCACGTTGGAATAGAAGCCATATTCATTGGGGGCGGCCAGATTCCAGGTGGTTGGGGGCTCCGAACCGACCAGCTTGATCTTCACGATGGACTTGATGCTCTTGAAGCCGTATTTCCACGGCACGGTGATGCGCACGGGAGCGCCATCCTGATTGGGGAGCGTCTCGCCGTACATGCCGACTGTGATCATGGTCAGCGGATGCATGGCTTCATCGAGGCGCAAACCTTCCACGTAAGGAAAAGAAATGCCGGCGTATTGGGCCTGGGGCATCTGGCTCGGGCTGTAATAGCTTTCGAAAGCGACATACTTCGCTTTCGGGGTAGGTTCGGCGAGCTTCAGGATGTTGTTCAGCGAAAAGCCGATCCAGGGAACGACAATAGACCAGGCTTCGACGCAGCGATGGCGGTAGATGCGCTCTTCGAGCGGAGCGAGCTTGAGAAGTTCGTCCATGGAATACTTGCGCTTGTTCTTTACATCGCCTTCGACGGAAACGGTCCAGGGCGATGTGCGGAAATTCTGAGCGTTCTTGGCGGGATCGGCTTTGTCAGTGCCGAATTCATAAAAATTGTTGTAGTGCGTGACGTCGTTGTAAGGAGTGACTTTTTCCGAGGTACTGAAGGGGCCGGGAGTGAAATTGAGCTTGGTGGTGGCTTCGACGGTCGTGGGCGGCGAGGCCAGCTTCCACATCTCGCGGCCGGTGATCGCCGCAGCGCCTGCGAGACCCATGGCCGCAAGAAATTTTCTGCGATTGTAGTAGACCTCTTTCGGCGTGACGTCCTTCCAGGTCAATTTGGGTTCTCTTTCCGACGACATGGGTCCTCTCCCGACAAAAATTGCGAGGCACACTACCCCTCAATCAATGATACGCCAGCTGATAGAAATTGGATGTACGCTGCCGCGAAAGGATGCGGCAAAAACCGGAGGACACAAAGTCCGCGATTTTCGGTCCTAGTTCAGGCTGACCGTTTGCGAGAGCGGAAGGTCGCGGGAGGAACCGCCGACCAGGAACGTGTAGGAACCCGGGAGGCGTTTCCAGGAATTCGAAGATTCATCGAAGATCGAGAGATAGAGCTGCTGGATCGCCACGGTGACGTCTTTGCTTTCTCCCGGATTCAGCGGGACTTTGCTCCATCCCACGAGACGCTTCGGGGGCTCGCCCGCGCTTGCAGGGAGCGCGGCGTAAATTTCGGCGACTTCCGCGCCCGGGCGGCTGCCGGTGTTTTTCACGGTGAAGGACACGGTCGGTTGTTCGCCAGGGGTCACCTTCAAATTCGAGTAGCTGAAGGTCGTATAGGAAAGACCATAACCGAAAGGGAAGAGCACGGGCTTGTTTTCCGCGTCGTACCACTTGTAGCCGACTTTGAGCCCCTCGTCATAATGAAGGTCATACGTAGGTTTGGAAAGGAACCATGGGGCAATTTGGACGGTTTCCGGTGGCGGCATGGCAAGTTTCGGATGGGGCAGATCGGAAACGCTGCGCGGGAAGGTCATCGGGAGCTTCGCGCTCGGATTGACCCCACCAAAGAGAATGTTGGCGACCGCATCGGCGCCTTTGCTGCCCGCGTACCAGACCTCCAAAACTCCACTGACTTTCTCGAGCCAAGGCATTGTGACCGCGGAACCCGTTTCCAGAACGACGATCGTGTGAGGATTTGCGGCCGCGACTTGCTCGATCATTGCGTCTTGATTGCCGGGCAGAGAGAGATCGGGAAGATCCATTTCCTCGCCGGTCCATTGATGCGCAAAAACGATCGCCACTTCCGATTTCCTTGCTAACGCGGCTGCGGTTGCGGGATCAGCTCCGGAATCGAATTGCACGTCCATCCCAGGAACCTTGGCGCGAATGGCTTTGAGCGGGGAAGTGGGAAACCATATGTGTTCGAGCCACCGCGGGGGAGTGCTCCCTTCCGGGTCCACTTGCGCGGAGCCGCCGCCGGAGATCATGCCGGTATCCGCATGTTCTCCGATGACAGCGATGGAACGCACCTTGTCTGGGTCCAGAGGAAGAATGTCCGCGGCATTTTTCAGGAGCACGCTGCTCTGTTCCGCGATGCGCCTCGAGATTTCGAAGCCAGCATCCACATCCACAACGCTTTTCTGCTCGGGATAATCTACGATCCCGCTGGCGAATTCCGCGCGCAGGACGCGGCGAGCGTGATCATCAATTTCTGACATGGGAACCTGGCCGGCCTTTGCCGCTTCCAGAAGCTTTTCGCCGAAGAAAATATCCTCCGGCTCTTCGTTGTCCAGCCCCGCAGCCGATGCCTTAACCGTGCTGTGCGTCCCTCCCCAGTCAGAAACCACAAAGCCCTTGAATTGCCAGTCCTTTTTCAGCACGTCGGTCAGAAGGTATTTGTTTTCGCAGGCGAAATCTCCATTCACGGCGTTGTAGGAGCACATGACTGCCTGGGGGTTGCCGATCTCAATTCCGATCTGAAACGCAAGCAGATCGCTTTCCTGCATCGCCCTCTTGCTGATGATGATGTTGACTTCTTTGCGCCCGCTTTCCTGATCGTTCAGGGCGTAGTGCTTGATGTCCCCGATGACGTGCTGCGCCTGCTCGCATTTGATGCGGTTGCCGACCATCGTTCCGGCGAGAATAGGGTCTTCGCCCATGTATTCGAACGTCCGGCCATTGCGCGGTTCGCGCGTCAGATCCACGCCGCCACCGAGCGTCATGTTGTACCCTTGCGCGCGCAATTCGCGGCCAATCAGAGCGCCGTACTCGCAGGCCGCTTGCGGATCCCAGCTAGCTGCAGCTGCGACATCGGAAGGAAGGGCGGTCGAGTACCGGCCATTTTCCGCGCTGCTGCGCACACCGTACGCGGCGTCGCTCATCTGGATAAAGGGAATCCCCAAGCGCGGAATGCTCAATGCAAATCCCGCGCCGCCATTGCCTAGATAGGCGTTGGGACGCGGCTTTCCCCACCCGCGCATGCCGTTGCCATGCAGCAGGCTGATCTTCTCTTCGAGGGTCATCTGCTTCAGCACCATGTCGGCGCGCTCGTCCGGCGAGAGGGCGGCGTTCATCCACGGAAAACTCTTCCACTGGGCTTCCGCCTGACTGTGAGGCTGATGCTGCGCAAATGCGGGCATCGTAAATACGAAGAAAAGAGCCGAAGCAAGCGCGAGCAAAATTCGAATCGGGGTGTTTCTTGTCACTGGAATTGCCCCCTGGTGCAATTTAGTGCCTGCCATCATAACCAGTTCCGGCTGGAAAGTGCTACAAGATCGTTTTTGTAGAGGCTTTCGGAGGGTCTTTCGAGTTTCTGCATCGAAACGGGAGTAGACCATGATCCCCACAGGCTATCCGCATCACGGATGCCAAAGGTGAGCCGCAGCATCGCTGAATACGTTAGAATCGAATGCGGAGGAGTGGGTGAGCGGTTGAAACCGGCGGTCTTGAAAACCGTTAGACTCGAAAGGGTCTCGGGGGTTCGAATCCCTCCTCCTCCGTATTTTCAACGGCAAGTTCCGTTGGGCGCGACGTTTCGGCCGGCTGGCGTGAAGCAACTGTTTTTCTGAAGTTGAGGGGCCGGATGAGTTCTTGCGAGGCGCGGAATCTCGAGACCGAAGAAATT
>DATIXL010000040.1:0-8729 GCA_035518615.1 Terriglobales bacterium
TCATGGTGATTCTGGCAGGATTCCGAAGCCGGATGCGCGCGATGATCACGGGGCGCGCGGCCGAGCCACTGGAGCGAGCATGAGCACGATCTCGCGACGCAAATTGATTACGAGCGGAATCGCGGCCACGGCGGGCGTATCTGGGCTGGTGGTGGCCGCGAAGCTCGCGAAGCGTTACGGATTGATTCCGCCGGATTCGGGGGGAATCTATGGGCCGGGCGAGACGCTGACGTACGCGGCGCAGCGGCTTTTGACGCGGCATTCGATGGCGCGCGAATTTTCGGCGAGCCAGGTTTCGAAAAAGCCGTTTGCGAATGAAGTGGCGCCGCTGGGAGAAGAGTTTCAGCGCCTGCAGCAGAGCGCGTTTGCCGAGTGGCGGCTCACGGTGGATGGCCTGGTGACGCGGCCGGCGGCGTTTTCGCTTGCGGAGCTGAAGAGCTTTCCGCGCCGCAGCCACATCACGATGATCCAATGCGAGGAAGGCTGGTCGTATATCGCGGAATGGAGCGGAGTGCCGCTCTCGCACATTCTGGGATTGGCCGGGGCGCTTCCGGAGGTGCGGTACGTGGTTTACCGCTCGTTCCAGCCGGATTGGTGGGAAAGCATGGACATGGCCGACGCGCTGCATCCGCAAACGCTGCTGACGGTTGGCATGAACGGCGGCGAACTGCCGGTGGCGTTCGGGGGACCGGTGCGAATGCGCGTGACAAGGCAGCTTGGCTACAAGAGCTTGAAATACATCACGCGGCTCACGATGACGGATAACGTGAAGCAGTTCGGGAAAGGATTGGGGTCGGCGGAACCCGAATTTGGCTACTCGTGGTACGCGGGGATCTAACGGCGTTGCGCGCGGGCGTGGCCTGGGGCTGAAATCATTTCTGGTCAGGGTTGGGAAGCATCTGATCGCGGATCATTCCGGCCAGGTCATGACAGGCCGAGATGAATTGGCGCAGCGTGCGGCGGGTCGGGCCGAAGGAGTCAAACTCATTGATCGTAAGGCCATTTTCCGTATAGGCGCGCTCAAAGTCGTGAAACTTTGAGCGCAGGCCGTCTACGACGTGCGGAGAAACGGGTCTGTCTATCCTCTGAACGACTTCGACGTCACTCGCGTTGAAACGCACCTGCCATTTGTGCGGCGGAGAGATGACCACATTGCCGCCGATGAATTCGCTCCAGTGCATGTGATTGCGGAAGGCCGCGGAAAGCAGGCGGATGCGGTAACCGCGTTCGCGAAAGATTTTGTAGGTTTTTTTGAAGACGGCTACGCCCGCCCATTCGAGATAACCCGGATCAATGGCGAGGTTGTTCAGCTCCATCTGGACTTTGAGCCAGTCGTCGAGCCTGCCGACCATGATTGTGCATACCGGTCCCATGGCGGAGATGTCTTTGCCTTCCTTTTCGCGGCGTTGCAGGCCGCGCTCGACCGCTTCGGCTACGGCGATGCACTGCGGCAGCGTGAAGCAAACCGTGGCATTAATGCTGATTCCAAGGTAAGTCGCTTCCTCAATGGCAGGAATGCCAGCCCTGGTTGCCGGTATCTTGACAACCATGTTCGGCGCAAGTTCAGTAAAGCGCAGAGCTTGCGCGAGAATCGCTTTGGAATCCCGATAGAGGCGCGGATCCGTTTGAATGGATAGCCGTCCATTGACTCCTCGAAACTCCTTGAAGACCGGTTCGAGAAGCGCTGCGCCTTTGATGGAAATTTCTTCCACCACCCTCCAGGCAATCTGATCCTCGGTGGCGAAAGGCATTCCCTCGATCAGCTCCTGGATGCGGTCTTTCCAGAGGGGCATTTCTTTCTTCAACACATCCCCCACAATCACAGGATTGCATGTGGCTCCGACAGCTCCATGTTCGATCGAATAGCGCAATTCCTGGACGGATGCCGAATCGTTCCAGAGGCAGGTGGGGGTCGTCTGGGTCATTTCATGCAGGGGGCTTTTGAATTTTACGAGCTGCGTCATGACCTTCTCCTCATCCAGATTGTTTCCTCCGTCCCGCGGCCAGCCACCACTGCTTTCTAGGCTATCTGCTCGCTCAGGGGGTCCGGAGACGCCGACCAAAACCTACCGTTCCATGCGGGGTAGTATACACCGATCACTTCCTGAAGTAGGACCTCCCGAAACGTTTTTCATTGGACTTTTAGGCAAACCTGCGCGTCGGTCGAACGCTTGCGCGGTCCAGCGCCATCTTCCGCCAGGCCGAGCGAAGAGTTGGTCCCAGCGCCTGAAGGTCAATGGATGTGCGTGTTGCAGCCCACGCGGCGTCGTAAGCAGAGGAACGGACCACCGATTTACGCTGGCAGAGCGCTAGGCAATTCCCGGGCGGAATATTAAGATGTGCTCGCCGGGATTCTGCCGGTTCAATATCGAAATGTTTCGGTTAAATCGGTTCATAGGTATCATGCTCTTCCGGAACTGCCCGCTTGCGCCTCGGCCCACGTTTATGCGCAAGCTCCGTACTGGTTCGTCATGAAGGATGAGGAACGCGTCGAGGCGCATGCCGCGAATCGCAGGCTGAGGGTAGCGAGTTGAGGTCAAAAACGAAACGCGCGGGACGCCACGTCACCATTCGTGAAGTCGCCAAGGCCGCGGGGGCTTCGGTTTCCACAATCTCTGCGGCCCTCAACAATTCTGATTATGTTAGCGCGCAAACGCGCAGCCGCATCGAGGAAGCAATCAAGCAACTTGGCTACCGGCCTAACGACTTGGCAAGAGGACTTCGTCTTCAGAAAACGCACTCCATAGCGATCGTTGTTCCCGATCTCTCCAACAATTTCTATATTGAAGTGGTGCGCGGCGCCAAGGACTACTCGGCTTCCGCGAACTATACCGTCCTGATCGGGGACTCACGCGAGAGTTGGGAAGAGGAGCGCAACTATCTGGATTCTTTTCACCGTCGCCGCGTTGACGGCGTTGTGCGCGTCCCCGCCATTGACGCGCCGGGAGGAAAAGCGAAGGCGGTGCTCGGCAATCTCCCCGTCGTGTACGCAGACCGCTACCCGCTTGTGCGCGACGCTTACGTTGGCAGAGTCGGCGTGGACAACCGCCGCGCCGCGGACAGCGCCACGCGATATCTGCTCAGCCTAGGACATCGCCACATTGGCGTGATCACCGGCGATCCGTCCAGCGGAACGTCGGTGGACCGGCTCGAAGGATTTACGCAGGCACTTCGAAGCGCGAAAATCCGCCTGGACCGCTCCATGGTTCACCGGGGGCACAATGACATGGAGAGCGGACATTTTCACGCGATGCAATTGTTGACCGGAACGGAGCGTCCGACCGCGATTTTTTGCACCAATAACATGATGGCATTGGGAGCGCTCGCCGCGATTCAGGAAATTGGCCTTGCCTGTCCCGAGGACATCAGCCTGCTGGGCTTCGACGATTTTTATTGGGCTACCCTCTTGCGACCGAGACTCACGGTAGTTCGCCAGCCGGCGCGCGAAGTTGGAATGATCGCCGCCCGAATGTTGATTGACCATATCGAAGGGCGTCAGAGCGTTCCCACACCCGCGTTGCTCGCGACGCAACTCATCGTGCGCGACTCGTGCTGTCCTCCCAAGAAGCCTCAACCGCGTTGAGGGATAACCGCGACCTCTCAATCAATGCGCCCGCTTCGGATCCGTGTTCTCCCGGCTGGATCTTATTGAGCTTGCGTTGTCCGAGGGCCATTCGCCGCGCCAAACGGCCAAGACCTGATCAGTTTGGCGCGCAGCACGTATGCTCCAAGCCCCAGCAAAAGAAGAATGACGGCCGTGCCCAGGTACTGTCGCTGATCCGGCGTTGCCGCCACGTAAACCCAGCCGATCAGCGCCACGAGGGCCGGAACCGGAAAGAGCCACATCTTGTAGGGGCGTTCAATTTCCTTGCGATAGAGCCGCATCGCAAAAACCGCAACAATCTGCGGAATAAATTGGAACACGATCTGAATGATCATCAGTGCGGAAAGGAGCCGCTCCAGGGAGAACCAGCACAGAGGGATCGCCAGCGCGTTGATAGCCAGCAGCGAGACCGTGGGGAAGTGTCCTTTGGCATGCACGCGGCCGAAAATCTTGAAAAAATTTCCTTCCGCGCCCGCGGCATACAGGATGCGCGAGTAGCCCAAGCTCATCGTGAAGATGCCGCCCAGCGTCGCCGCGAGGATCAAGCCGGTCATCACGGAGGCTGCTCGCGTTCCGTAAAGCTTGCCGATGAATTCGGAAACAACCGCGTGGGATGCGGCTGCCTCGCGCCAAGGGATGACGCCGATAATCACCGTGCTCATCAGGAGATACAGAACCGCAACCGCCAGAACCGACAGCACGATCGCCCGCGGGATGTTTTTCGTCGGATTTTTTACCTCGCCTCCGAGATAAGTAATGTTGTTGTAGCCGCCGTAGTTGTACATCGCGATCAGCGTCGCGCTCGCCAGCCCGTAAAAAAACGCCTTCGAAAGATGAAACGCGCCCGGTGGAAAGGCGAAGGCCATCTTTGCATTCATGTGAACGAGCCCCGGTCCGATGACCCAAAACATGGCCGACAACACCACTGCCAACATCACGACCGATAAACGCCCCACCGTTTTGATGGGCCGATAGAGAAGGAAGGTGATCAAGATGCAGGCACCCGCGGCGATCGTTCCCACTCCCGCGTGATTTAGTCCTGGTAATACATAGTGCGAGTACTCCGCGAAACCCACACATGCCGCGGAGATGGCCAGCGGGGCGACGAATATAGTTTCCCAAAGAAAAAGAAACGAGACCAGGCGTCCCCAGGTGCGCGGGTTAAAAGCTTCCTGGAAATAGATATACGATCCGCCCGCGCCGGGCATCGCTGCGCCCAGTTCCGCGTATACCATACCGTCGCAAACAGAAAACAGCGCGCCCAGAAACCAGCCGAGGATGGCTTGAGGCCCGCCCATGGCTGTGAGAATCACGCCAATCGTAATAAAAGGCCCGATCCCGATCATCTCCAGCATATTGACCGCGGTGGACTGGATCAGACCCATCCCGCGCACAAGCTTTTCGGATGTTAAGGCGACTTCAGGTGGAAGATGCGACGTTGCGTTATCGGCCAAGTTGGGCGTCCTGGACTAGATAGAAACGAAAGCGGCGAGGCGGCAATATAGCAGCGTCCGTGCCATCCGGCAAGCGCGGAACGCAGCAAAATACTGAAACGTTTCGGTACCTCGCGCCCCGATCGATCCGCGAGCCCCTATTCGGCTTACGGCCGTTTCTCAAACCAGACCGGCGTGGACAATGGCGAAAGCCTTGCGTTAACCTTCCTGCGGTATTGAAGCGAGGAAACATGACACCATTTAGTAGAAGAGATGTCCTACGGGCGGGAATGGCATTGCCCGGCATCGTCGAAGCTGCTTATTCCAGCATTCCAGACAGCGGGAGTCCGGAAAGGCCGAAACGATTCGAGGAAGTCATCGGCTACCAGGTTGAAGAAGCGTTTTCCCCACAAACGCTCGCGATTCTCCCCCTCGGCAGCCTCGAGTTTCATGGGCCTCACAATCCCTTGGGTGTGGACTCCATCATCATCTCGGGAATCGCCGAACGCGTCGCGGTTCGCACCAAGGGCCTTCTTTTCCCAACGGTGACCTTCACCCAGTGCCCCTCCCACACCGCCCACTTTCGCGGCACGATCTCCATTCGTCCCGAAGTCATGACCATGTACTTCGCGGACATCCTTCGCAATATTCTCCGCCTCGGAATTCGCAAGATCTTCATTCTCAACGGACACGACGGCAATATCGGTCCGGGACGCGGCGCGATCGCCGAAGTCGCGGACGAAGTAAAGGATTCGGCACTTCTGTTTGCCAGCTGGTGGGAATTTCTTTCCGGCGAAATGATGAAAGCAATGGGGATGTTTCACCAGGCCAACGGTGGGCACGGCCATGGCGGTCCACTCGAAACTTCCGCGGTTGCAGCATTCCGCCCCGACCTGGTCCACCTCGATAAAGCGCGCGATCTGCCCGAACCTCCTGATCTCTCCGGAGGTTCGCCGTATTTTCTGCAAAAATCGATGGCCGCAGATTGGCCGGGATATTCCGGCCACGTAAGCGAGGCTTCTCCGGAAAAGGGGCGCAAATTGGTCCAGATCAGTGAAGACGCCATCGTAAAGCTGATTGAGAGTTGGCTCGCTCATCCTGACGCCCCTGGAAGCTGGTAAGCGCGTTCACACTCCATACACGGATTGTCCCCGGCGCAAGCTGCGATTAGGATGAAACGAGGAGCGGGAGCGGCCATCAGCGTGAAATTGCGTTTGAAATTTTGGCGAAGGACCTTGCGCGCCGGCTGCGTCTTGCTGATCTGCTTTTCCCCGGCATTTGCCGTCGCGCGGAGCCTGCCTTTGCTGCAGATGAAATCGGCACAATCGTCCGAACCCCTCGCGGAAGCGGAATCGGCTCTTGCTCACGGCGATCCGGCTTCCGCCATTCAAGCTCTTTCCGCCTATCTTCAGTCTCATCCAAAAGACACATCGGCCATGCTGATGCTCGGCCAGGCTTATGCCAGCGCTGGTCAGGACGCCCAGGCCGAAGAAGAGTTTCAAGCAGTGTTGAAAGCCGCTCCCGGCAATTACATCGCCCTAGCGGCGCTCGCCGAACTTGATGCACGAGCGGGTCAATTGGAAAAGGCCGAGCCGCTCATGGCGCGCGCCGCGAAGCTCAGCCACGGCAATCCGCAGATTCGTACCGAATGGGCCGTCATACTCGCTCGCCTCCACAAGTACAAGGAAGCGCAAAGCGCGCTGGCTGGCCTGCCGCCGCCAACTGACCCCGCCCAACTCATCGAATTTCACAGGCTGAAAGCTTCCGTGGCTCTCGGTCTCGGAAGCAACGCGGCCGCAGCTTCTGAAATGGAAAAGGCCCTTGCCCTACAGCCCGACGATCCGAGGCTCATCACTGCGACCGCGATGGCGCAGATCCAAGCAGGCCATTGGCAGCGCGCGCAAAGTCTTTCCGAGCCGCTCTTCTCCCGCACGCAAGATCCGGGGATTGGACTCGTTCTACTCGAAGCCCAATTGGGCATGCATTCTGACTTTCGCCCGACTCTAGATTCGCTTCGATCCGCAAAGCTCTCTCCGCCAGACGAACTGGCTTTTCGCCAGCGTTTGGCGGAAATTCTGATCGCTCACGGAGAATACGGCGAATCCATCACGGAATTGAGGAGGGCGGCCGAGCTTGACCCGCAACGGCCGGACCTGCTTTTCAATCTTGCCCTCGCTCAGTTCCGGGCGGGCCGCCTGGACGAGGCTCTTGCGAGCGCCGAAAGCTGCAAAGCCCTTGGCGATGGCGCCGAGATCGAGGATCTCTTGGGTGACATTGAGGAAGCACGCGGAGATAACCTGGCCGCCGCGCGGAGTTATCAGACCGCCGTGGCGCTCGCCCCAAATCAGGAGAAATACCGTCTCTCCCTCGCCGTGGAATTCATCCGCCACAAGAATTTTGACGCTGCCCGCCTCGTTCTCAAGCAGGCGGGAGAACTCTTTCCCAAGTCGTGGCGAATCCAGCTTGCCCAGGGCATGGTTGAATACTTCGCGGGTAGCGACGTCGAAGCCAGTCGCATACTTGTGCATGCGGCGGAATTGGCTCCGGAACCTGAAGTCGCGCTCAACTATGTCGGAGATATCCAGATGGATCGTGCTTCCGCGCCCGATCCGGCCGCGATCGCCCAGTTGTGCGGTTACGCGGACCATCATCCCGCTAACGGCCGCATGCAGTATTACTGCGGCGCCTTGCAATTCCGAAGGGATTACGCTTCCGGGGACAAATCTCAGGCGGACGAGATTCTTCGCCGCCTGCTCGCGGCGGTACGGCTGCTTCCGAAAGATGCTCCGCCGCATTGTGAGTTGGGAAGGACGTACCGTTGGATGGATCGCTGGCAGGAAGCCCTTCGCGAATCGGAAACATGCGTCCGCCTTGATCCGGACTCGGCGCAATCTCATTATCATCTGGCCCAGATCTATCAGCACCTCGGTCAAAAGGAACGTTCGCTGCAGGAAATGAAACTTTACGAAGCCGCGTCCAAACTTCTTGCCGATGAAAACGCCCGCCGCGATCAAACCATGAAGACGTTTCTTTTGACCATCCAAAAAGGAACGCCGGACCAGAACTAACTCTGGTCCGGCGCCAAACCCGCTCATTTCCTTCCGGCAACGCTCAGGGAGCGGACTTCTTCACTTCGGATGGAGCTTTCATGTCGTGAGCGCTCTTGATCTGCGGATTCTCGCCCAGGCTGATCATGTTCGCAACGATGCGGTATGCCCCGGGAACTCCGTCGGGCAATTGCCGGTAGAAGGCATAAGCATTGTAGATGTAAACGCCCTTGCCGTATTTTGCGTATAGCAATCCGCCTTTTTGCGGCGCTTGGCCCGGATCGTGCGTTTCCAGTAACGGCTCGTAGGCCGAGTCCCAGCTCTCCAGGAACTTCGAGCCTCGTTCTTCCACCCAATTCTCAAAGTCCTTGGTCGTGATTTTGTTCGGCCAGGTGAACACCGGATTCTTTGGATCCAGAATCTCCACCTTGGAATTCTCGTCGGTCACTTCCTCCGGATTGGATCCCATTTTGTACGGGTAAGGACCGTAGTTGTGATCGTATTCCGGCGTGTTGTATTGCACGATCACCACTCCACCGTTTTTCACGTAGTTGAGGATGCGCCCATTGTACGTTTTCAGATCTTCGCGGGCCGCATAGGTGCGCACTCCCAGGATGATGGCGTTGAACTTCGAAAGGTTTCCGC
>DATIXL010000041.1:0-23685 GCA_035518615.1 Terriglobales bacterium
TCCCTGGCTTCCCGGCCGTCCCTGGCAAGTCTTCGCTCCGGCATCCGAGTACAGCCCGAATTTCAATCCCTTCGAGTGCACGTAATCGGCAAGAGCTTTCATCCCGGAAGGGAAGCGCGTCGCGTCCGCAACGATATTTCCGTTCGCGTCGCGGCTTACTTGCCAGCAATCGTCAATTACCACGTACTCGTATCCCGCATCCTTCATTCCGTTGCTGGCGATCGCGTCCGCCACGCTCTTGATCAAATCCTCACTCACGTTGCACGCGAATTTGTTCCAGCTGTTCCAGCCCATCGGCGGAGTTTTCGCCAGCCCGTTGTCCCATGCCGCCGCATTTCGCGGGCACGCCGCGAAAAAAAGCGCGCTTGCCGCAGCCATCCAGCAGATTCTTCTCATCAGCTTGTTCATGATTTGTCTCCAGTAATTCCCCGCACATCCTACAGGATTTTTCATGCTGCGGGAAAAGCCAGCCCGCATTTTCTCCAGGCTATCGCAGCTTCAGGATCAGCAGCGATCCGGCAAAAAGCAGCAACGCCGCAACCGAAAACGCTGCGTGCACGTTCACCGCACTCCACAAAAATCCCACCACCATGCTCGATACGAAATCTCCCACTGCATTCACCGCTGCCAGCGTTCCAAAAGCCATTCCATGCTGCTCTCGTGGCACCAGCTCCGCCGCCATCGAGTCTTCCAGTGCCTCTTCCGTACCGATGTAAATTCCCGCCATCACGAAAATTCCCGCGAGCAGCCAGTACGAATGCGTTCCCGTCGCCAGCAGAACTGCCGTCACTCCCGCCAGCGCATAGCCTCCCGTCAACACCAATTTTCTGTGCCGCACGTGATCGCTCAGCCAGCCGCTGGTATACGCCGATCCGGCATAAAAAACGTTGTGCACCGTATACAAAATCACCGCGAGGCTCGCTGCTCTCGCCATGCCGTGCCCCGGCGCCAGCATCTTCGTCGCGTACAAAATCAACAGCGTGTGCGAAAAATCTCCCGCTCCGAAAACTCCCACTCCCGCCAGAAACTTTTTGTAACCCTCTGGCAACGCGCGAATTCCATGCCAGAACGACTTTCGCTCCTTCCGCTCGAAACTCTTTTCGCACACCAGCAGCCAGAAGCACGCCACGGCGATCATTCCCGGCACCAGCGTCCACAAGAAAACTTTTCGATACGAGTGCCCCGTCCAGTGCAGCAGCGCGAGCGCCGTCAGCGGCCCCACAATCGCGCCGACCGTGTCCATCAGCCGCTCGAACCCGAACGCTCGTCCGTAGGCTTCCGGTGGAACATCCGCGGCCAGCAAGGCTTTTCGTGCAGGAGACCGCACACCGCGTCCCAGCCATGCCACCGACCGCCCTATCAGCACGTGATAGGCATGTGTCGCCAGCGCAAAGGAGGAAGTCGCCAGCGCCGTGACCGCATACCCAAAAACCGCGAGAGGCTTCCGGCGTTTCAGCCGGTCGGTGAAGTGTCCCGCGGCAAGTTTTGTAAAGCTGGAAAGGCCGTCCGCGACGCCTTCAATGACTCCCAGCCACGCCGGCCCCGCACCGATTGCCGCCAAAAAAGCCGGCAGAACCGCCGTCGCCGTTTCGTGGCTCCAGTCCGAAAAAAGCGAAGTAAGCCCGACGCCCAGCACCGTTCGATTGAGCCAGGATTTTTCCGAGCTTTCGGTGTTCGGCATGGATCAACAAACTCTATCTTTGCCGGACGGCAGAATGCAATTGGATGACTTTTTTGCCGCTGCCGGTCAAGAAGTTCTTCGGGGTCTAGTCTTCGAGAAGAGTCATTCGCATCGCTTCAATCTGCGCCAGCAGATCTTCAATCGTACTTTCGAGACGTTTTTGCGCTTCCGGAGAGAACGGTTGTCCATAGCCCTTCATCCGGTCCGGGCGGCAATCCTGCAAATCCACCCACAGCGAGGAGAGTTCGGCGTCAAGAACCCGGCGCAGATCGAGCGGGTGAGGTTCGAGAGAAAAATCCTCCGCAAATTTGGTAAACATCCGGTGCAATTCTTCGGCGTTCGACTCCAGTTCGTCCCGCTTTACTTCGCTCAGCGAATTCGTGATCTGCCGGATGATTCCTCTTTGTCCGGCGTCGCGCAGCAGGCGCCGGATTCGCAGAACCGATTCATCCGCCAGAATCAGAGTGGATTCGAGACTTCGTGCGTGGAATTCATGCAATTTCATTCGGGAAGCCTATTTCTTGGCGGTCCGGTAAAGAATGACTCGCACTTTTTCAAGAGTAATCAGGCCACCTTCGACCATTTCATCCAGCCGCGGCAGAATTTGCTCGATGCGTTCCGCATATTCCACCACTTCCACGACAATGGGCAAATCTTGCGAAAGGCGCAGAATCTTGTCGGTGTGGTAGATGCTCGAGCCGCCGAAACCGCCCACGCCGCGAAGGACGGTCACTCCGGAGAATTTCTCCTTCCGAAGCATCTCGACGATTGCCTCATGCAGCGGTTTGCCGCGCCATTTGTCCGATTCGCCGATGTGGATGCGCATCAGCGTGCGTTCACCCTCAAATTTTTCGTGGCTCACAGCTCACCCTCCTACAGCCGGTTGGCGAGACGAATTCCCGCCACCGAAAGCAAAAGTCCCACGAAGACGCTTGCGGCCACATACGCGGATGCGCGGAGCCATTCGCCGTCTTCCAGCATCTTCGCCGTCTCCCAGCCGAAACTCGAAAATGTGGTGAATCCACCGAAGAAGCCCACGGCGATCGCCATGCGCCACTCCGGGGGTATGACGATTCGATTCATGGTGAACTGCCCGATCAGGCCGAGAAAAAAGCATCCGGCGAGATTCACGGCCAGCGTGCCATAAGGAAAGGCGCCGCCGGTGCGGAACTGCACCAGGCCCTGCATCCCATACCGGGCAAGCGTACCCACGGCTCCAAACAATGCGATCAAGGCAATTTTCACTTTCTACCTTCCCCCATATTCCTGGCGCGAATACAAAAAACTCCTGGCGGCGTGCAGCCGCCAGGAGTCATCAGCCTCGATGGCACCCCTTGAGGAAGCGCATCTTAGCGGTTATGGCGAACTCCATCGCCATCCCGGCTAGTTCTGAGTCTGGAGTCTATCGCGGCGACGGCCCGCGCGCAATGGAATCATTCTTTTTTTGCAGCAGGCGAAGACGGAGGTGGCGCCTCCGGTGGAGCTTTTCGAACGAGTTTGACGCTTTCAAGTGTGGCATTCCCGTTTGCAAGCACCAGCTCAGCTTTTACAAGATCTCCGGGCCGCAGTCCGCGAAGCTCCGCGGGATTTGCAACCACGTAGGACATTTCCATGGCCGCCATGTAGCCCGGAACCGCATCCTCGTCAATTTCCAGAATGCCCTGGTCGGCATGGATGGCAATCACCGTTCCCTGCACAGGATAGCGCTTCTCCGTTTTCTTCTGGCACCCGGCAGAGAAGAGCGCGGGCATCAGCAAGGCCGCCAACGAAAGGAAGAAAACGCGACGCGAAAAAAAACGGGAAAGAAGCGGCGATTGCATCGCGCGCCCCTTTCGGCCGAAGGTTAATTCGCAGTTCATCGCTGTCCCCGATTTGCCCGCTCACCGTCAGTAATGGAAGCGGTAGCGCACTTGAACGTAGATTTCGCGCGGGTTGAGATAGTGCGTTCCGCCGAAGGTGAAGCTGTTGTCGAGCAGGACGCGGCGATTGGCGACGTTGATTGCGTTCACGGCCACGGAGAATCTCTCTCCGAATTCTTTGCTGAGGGAAAGATCGAACGTTGTGTGCGGTTGGAGGTGGTCATTTGGATCCGGCGGGGAATTGCCATTTGTAAAGCCGGAGGCGTAATACACGTCCGTGGCGGCGAAAGAATGCCACGGCAACGAAAACTGACCGCCGAAGTGAAGGGTGTTGCGCTGATCGTGATCGAGCAGGCCGTAGCCGTCGCCGAAAGAAAAATCGGTGAGCCCGCCGTTGATGTCGCCAAAGCCGAGCGCGAGCTGGTTCGAATAGGTCAGGTACAGTTGCGCGCGGTTTCGAATGCGCGGGGAGCGAAGCGTCAACTCCCAGGCGTTGATGCGCGCACCCTGGATGGTGACCGGGAAAAAAACATTCGAATTGTTGAGGTTGTTGTGGTCGAAAAAATTCTTTGCGCGATTCAAGAAGGTATCCGCGTCGAGAGTCCAGCCCTTCAAAGGAATAGTGACGCCGTATTGATGCTCTTCATCTCTCTCGCCATACAACGGCAGATAGCCGAGTTGCTGCTGATCTTGAATGGCCTCGAGAGTTGGGCCGGAAAGCGTACCGAGGGGAGGGGGCTGATAAAAATGGCCATAAAAGGCTCGAAAGACCCAGTTGATCACAGGAATACGGATGGACATTCCCACGCGAGGGCTGGTGGCGTTCTCGACGATTTCGCCCGAGTAGTGCGTCTGGCGAATGCCGGCACTCAAAGTCAACCAGGAGGTTGCCCTGAGTTCGTCTTCAAGGAAGAGCGAGGTTGTGCTTCCTAAGGGGCTCTCATTCAGGGGAGGGATCACAGTGCCGCTTCCATCATTGTAGATCACAGCAAAAGATTGATTGTCGGCTTGTGCGAAGGCGTACATGCCCGCCCGGAGGTTGTTGCGCTGCTTCACCCAACTGATGGTGGCCTGGCCACCGCCGTAATTCGAAGAGAGCCGTTGCGTCGCGGCACTGGGAATGTCGTTGGGATCGCTTTCATAATTGGCGTCGTTGTAATGAAAAAACGGAGAAACGGTCATCACCAAGCCGGGGCTAAAGGTTCGAACCCAGGAGAAGATGAAATAGGCATCCTTCTCGATGTTGACATCATGCAAGTACGTGCCCGGATCCACGTTCGGGTCGTTGGGATCGAAGGGAACCTGATAGAAGTCGCGGCGCACCTGGGCGACCACGCGGAACTGGTCGTTTGGATCGGGGTTGTAAATCAGCGAAGTGAAGCCGCCGACGCCGTTTGCGGCGTCATGTATCACCTGTGAGGTGGGCGTCTGCAGGCCGAGATTGGTGCGGTTTCCGTCCACGCTGGCATAGTAGGCGAATTTGTTGGAATGGCCGCCGAAATTGAGCTGATTGTCGGTTTGATAGAAGTTGCCGAAACCAAGAAGGAGTTCTGCGTCGTTGTCACTTTCGAATCCAGTGCGCGGTGCGACGTTGAAGATGCCATAGGTGCGGTCTCCAAAATCGGCAGCGTAGCTCCCGCGCTGCATCTCGATGGCGTCAATATTCTTGGGGTCTATTTGAGGGCCCACGTTGCTGGCGATATTGGTGTTGGGTATGGGAACACCGTCAATCAACCAACTGACCTGGTGACCGCCACGGACGTGCAGCTGATCGTGAGTAAAATAGGCGCCCGGAACATAGTTGGTAATCATGGCCAGGCTGTTGGCGCGGGTTGCGCCGGGAGTCTGTTCGATGGTCTCACGTTCGACTAGAGTCGTGGGGGTGACGGTCTGCATCTGCACGGGTGAAGTCTCCGCGGAGACCGTGACGGACTGGGCTTGTGCGGCAACAGCAAGCTCGACGTGAAGAATGGGCGCGGTTCCGGACAGGACGGTAACGCTCTGTTCCGCGGGCTGGAATCCATTCTGCTTGACGCGCACGACGTACTGGCCGAGTGGGACGGCATCAAAATGAAACTCACCGTTTGCGTCCGTTAGAGCGGTTTGCTTATAGCCGGAATCATTCGCCGTCAGGATCACGGAGACTCCGACAATCGGACGATGCTGCTGATCATGAACGATTCCCCTGACGGTCCCGAACACCGTGGCAAAAGCCGACGCCGTTGGAATCAAAAACAGAACGAACCACATGCAAGCTTTTCGCATGAAAATTTTTCTCCAGGAAAATGACGAGCTGCGCGAGGCGCGAGCCGCCGCGCAGGCTGATGCGTTCGAGTGGAGTTCCCGGATTTAACGGACTGCGCGAATACTTCGAGGAGGGGGATAGGCAGGATCGGAAAAAAGAGAAAGACGGGAAAATGTCGCGCGAACAACCGGGTCAAGAGCGTCACCCGGCCCTGCCAACACTGCTGGAAGCGGCAAGAGAAAGATTTGCGAGGAAACGGCAAACCGATCCGGACTATGGCAGCAGGAAAGTGAGCAGGCTCCCATGCGGCTCATATCATGGCCGCAATCGCCAGTCGTGGATTTATCCTCGCCTGAGGCGCCATGGTGCATGTGCATGGGACACATTCCGTTGATGCAACATGCCGGAAAGGAATTGTTCCACGCGGCGGCAGCCATAGGAGCGTACAGAAACGCCACTGCCAGAAGGCAGAAGATCGCAGCGGCGCGATGAGACCGGGAGTAATTCGAAGCGTTCACTTGGTCACAGGATACGGGATTTGTTGCCGAAAGGATGATACGTCATTTGCTACCTTGTTGCATCCGAAGAAGTAAGCCGCGCCAGGGATCAAGCTCCGGCGGATGAGATCGGCGGGCAATCTTGACTTGCGAGGCGGCGCGTCGCAGACTCAATTCATGGCACATATTTATTTGACGTTTGACTTTGGCACTGACGAGGAAAAAGCACAGCAAGCGCGGCACAGGCTGGAAGGATGGAAACAGGCATTCCGGCTGGACAAAAAACTGACGTACAAATTCGACCGAAGCGACGGTGCTGACGCCGAAGCCCATCCCGAAGAGGAGAAAAAAAAGGAATCAGCGAAGAAAGGGAAAGCGAAGAGCGCAAAAGGCAACAAGCTCGAGGAGGCGGCAGCAGAGGCGGAAAAGATCAAGCTGCTGATCCGGCTGGCCTTTTCAAGCCACGAGAAATTGACCGAACAACGCTGGGTCGATCGCATTCCGACGGAGGAACCCTTCAAGGAAGCCGCTCCAGAGGCCGTACGAGAAGGGCAGCCTGCTTTTGAGGACGTAGAAGCGAGGTTTGAAGTCCTGGATTGACGCGTGCCCCGGGTTCGTACTTTACCCGTATACCTTACCCATGTACTTCACTCAAAATGCCCGCGGTTCGGTATAATTGCGAGTAAGCGAGGTCCGGGCTTTCACTTCCGATTCGAGGTCGCGCCGCATGGCCGTACAGACACGCCCGAAGGCCGCAAAGGTTGAAATTGAGAAAGCCGAAGAGCACGCCGGGCTCAGCAATGAGACCCTCATCCGCATTTACCGGATGATGTATTTGTCTCGCCGTTTGGACGACAAGGAAATCCAGCTCAAGCGGCAAAACAAGATATTCTTCCAGATCTCGAGCGCCGGCCACGAAGCGGTGACGGCGGCCATGGGGTTGCTTCTTCGCCCGGGGATTGATTGGATCTTTCCGTACTACCGCGACCGCGCGCTGTGCCTGATGCTGGGAGTTACGCCGCTGGGCACTTTGCTGCAGGCTGTCGGAGCCAAGGACGATCCAAGCTCCGGCGGACGGCAGATGCCTTCGCACTGGGGCGATCCGAAACTCAACATTGTGAGCCGGTCCTCCTGCACCGGGACGCAATTCGTGCAGGCGGTGGGGGCAGCGGAAGCAACGCTCTATTACGAAGAGCATCCGCGAGCGCTGGGAGAAGCGAAAATGGCCCCGCTGGGAAACCTGGCGAGGCACGAACGCGACGAAATCGTGTACGTTTCCGGCGGGGACGGGGCGACGAGCGAGGGAGAGTTCTGGGAATCGCTGAATGCGGCGTGCGCCAAGAAACTGCCGCTCATGTACCTGATTGAAGACAACGGCTACGCGATCTCCGTACCGGTCGAGGTGCAGACTGCAGGGGGCAGCATTTCCAAGCTGGTGGGCGACTTTCCCGGCTTGTACGTCGCTGAGTGCGATGGGACGGACGTGCTCCAAAGTTACGCGGCCTGCCAGAAGGCCGTGGATTATTGCCGCGAGCGGCAAGGGCCCGCTCTTGTACACACGCATGTGGTGAGGCCTTACTCGCACTCGCTTTCCGACGACGAGAAGCTCTACAAATCTCCGGAAGAACGCGAAACGGAGGCGCATCGAGATCCTCTTTCAAAGTTCTCACTGTTCCTAGTTCGCGAACGAATTCTGGACCAGAAGGAAATCGAACGTTTGGAAGCTGAGGTGGACCGGGAAGTTCGCGAGGCGGGGGACGAGGCGCTGGCTGCCGAGGCGCCCGGCGTGCACTCGGTGGGGCGGTACGTTTATTCGGAGGAAGTGGACCCAACCTCGGCGGCGTTCGAGGCGCAGCCACGATTCCACGGCGCCCCGAAGACGATGGTAGAGATGGTGGCAGCGACGCTCAGCGATGAAATGTCGCGCGACGAGCGGATCACTGTTTTCGGGGAGGACGTGGCCGACGCGAGCCGCGAGGAGAATTTGAAGGAAGTGAAAGGCAAAGGTGGCGTGTTCAAAGCGACGTCCGGTTTGCAACGCAAATATGGCTCTAGCCGGGTGTTCAACACGCCGCTGGCGGAAGCGAGCATCGTGGGGCGCGCGATCGGGATGGCAACGCGGGGGTTGAAGCCGGTTGCGGAAGTCCAGTTTTTCGATTACCTGTGGCCTGCCATGATGCAGATTCGCAGCGAGCTGTGCCTGATGCGGTGGCGGTCGAACGGAACGTTCAAGTGCCCGGCGGTGATCCGCATACCCATCGGCGGATATTTGACGGGCGGAGCCGTCTACCACAGCCAGAGCGGAGAAGTGATCTTCACGCATTTGCCGGGGCTTCGGGTAGTCATGCCTTCGACGGCGCTGGATGTGGCGGGACTGCTGCGGACGGCAATTCGCTGCGACGATCCCGTGATGTTCCTTGAACACAAGCACCTTTACCGACAACCGTACAATCGTTCGGAATATCCCGGTCCGGACTTCACGATTCCGTTCGGCAGAGCGCGAGTGGTGAAAGAAGGCTCGGACGTCAGCGTCGTCACCTATGGGGCGTTTGTGCACCGCGCGGAAGTGGCGGCGGCGCAGCTCGAGCGCGAAGGAATTTCCGCGGAGATTTTGGACTTGAGATCACTTTCGCCGTATGACTGGGACGCGATTTCGGCGACGGTTTGCAAGACGCACCGCGTGATCGTGGCTTATGAGGATATGTTGAGCTGGGGATATGGCGCGGAGATCGCGGCGCGGATCGCGGACGAGCATTTCGGAGAGCTGGACGCGCCGGTGAGGCGCGTGGCCGCGCAGGATGTTTTTTGCGCGTACCAGCCGAAGCTCGAGGACGTGATTTTGCCACAGACAAATCAGCTCGTCGAATCGGTCAAACTCCTCCTCGAGTATTAGCGAACGCCGGAATTGGCATTGCGCTGACGTTACCCTGGGTGTAGTTTTCCATCTGCGTTTGAAATTCAAAAAAACTGGACGATCCAACGTGAGAAGAGAAACAAGTTCTCAGAATTTCGCTAAACCCTGGCGGGACCCCTGGCTGCTCGTCGCAGGCGCCGGCGCGATTGTGGCGCTGACGGCCGCGGCCGTGACCGGGGTGATCCATCTTTCCAAGGGAAAAGGACAGGCGGACAATACTGCGCCTGGATTTACGCTGAGGGACCAACGAGGCCGGCTGACCTCGCTCGCCGAATTCCGGGGCAAAGTGGTTGTGCTGACTTTTATCGATCCGGAATGCACGCAACTCTGTCCGTTGACGACACAGAGTATGGTCGAGGCGGTAAAACTTCTCGGGCCAGGCGCCGCGTCGGAGGTGCAACTGCTCGGTGTGGACGCGAATCCGGACAAGACGAAGATCACCGACGTAGCGCAATACACACACACGCACGAACTCGAAGGGCGATGGCGATTTTTGACCGGTTCGCGCGCGCAACTCGAGCGGATTTGGCACAGCTACCACGTTTATGTAGCCGTGGTGCACAACGACATCCAACATACTGCTGTTGTCTTCCTGATCGACGGGAAGGGCAAAGAGCGCAGCCTGAATAGCACTCCGATGAGCTACGCAGCAGTTGGCGATCAGGCCCATGCTCTTGCCGCGGGAATCGCACGCCTGCTCCCGGACCACCCGGCCGTTCCGGCTCCAAGGCAGACGCCAGAGGTGGAGGAGGCTCCGCTTAGACCGGACGAAACAGTGGAACTGACAGACCTTGGTCCAAAGCAGCGGACGGTGGCTTTTGGTGGCGCGCATGCGCATCTGGTCGTTTTTTTCGCGGATTGGCTTGGACAAGTTTCTGACTTGTCGAAGAACCTTGGCGAGCTCGACAGTTACGCCGAGCTGGCCAGGAAGCACGGCTGGCCAACCCCGGTCGCCGTGGATGAGCTGACTACCGAGCCATCGCCGGCTGAGGCGAAGCAAGGGCTCATCCCACTTGCGGCAAAACTTCGAACTCCCATTGTCGAAGATGCGAGCGGCAGACTCGCTGACGGCTACCATGTGGAGGACCTGCCTTGGTTCGTACTGAGCTCTCCTTCAGGCAAAATTCTGTGGCATCACGACGGCTGGATTTCCCGTGCCGACCTCGTACGGGAGACGCGCGCGGCTCTTTCGAATGCGAATCGCGTGAAATCCTGATTGGTGTTTGCCCCCCGAATCGAAACCCTTGGGCCGCTTCCGGCTGAATAAGAGCCAAGCGATTCGTGGGGGCGACATGGAACCTCCCTCCGCCACCGGTCGCTTTCGATGGAAGAGCATTCTCACTTGTTCTTATGCAGTCAGGCTCCTATGCTTGTATGTATTATGAGAAACCAAAACTCATACTACACTTGGCTACTTACGGGGCTGGCACTTGCAATTGCCAGCCTGCTTCTGCCCCAATCTACACTGGCCGAGAACATCAGCGAGACTGCCAAGGCTGGCTCCTACTCCGTGACCCTCAAGGTCCTTCCAGCCGAGTCCTTCCGCGGCCCGAAAGCCGAAATGACCCGGGACGCCGGCGCCCAGGCGAATCTGGTCACGGGACCGGACCATCCGAACCATCACATGGTCGCTTTCATCTCCCAGGACGGAAAGCCGGTGGAAAGCGCCGAAGTGAAGATCAGCTACAAACTGCTGAGCTCCAAAGAGGAGACCTGGACAAAGTTGCCCGTGGTGCGGATGCACGTGACTGGTAAGGGGCTCGGAACTACCCACTATGGAAACAACGTAAGACTCGATCCAGGCCACTACGAGGCTCGCGTTTCGGTGAACGGCAAGGATACTGCGACGTTCCAGTTTTCAGTGCAGGGCTAAATCCGTGCGGGCTGGGGGACGAAAAGGCCCCCAAATGTTTTTGGCTGGGAAGGCCTCTCGAGATCGAGGAAACTTTCCGTGTGGGCGAATCGTATTGCAGAATAGAGAGCGGGAGAAGTCTGCCCTGGGAGGAAACTATGGTCTGCCCATCATGCCAAAGAAATATCGCGGAAGGATCACGCTTTTGCTACAACTGCGGCGCACGGCAAGCGGTTGGCACCGCGCCGGACATGGCTTCGGTGACCGGAGGGCCGCGGAAGCTGATGCGGTCGAGCGTGGATAAGAAGCTCGGAGGAGTCTGCGCCGGGCTGGCGGATTATTTCGATTTGGACGCGACGATTATTCGTCTCGTCTGGCTGCTTTCGGTACTCTTTGCCGGCACCGGGATCCTGGTTTACGTGATCTTGTGGATTGTTTTGCCGCTGGCACCGTATCCTGTCCCGACAGCAGTTTCAGCTCCTGCGCCGCCGAACACCCCGACTACGGTCGCGCCATAAGATTGAGAGAACGGGGGTGCGACGATCTCGCGCCCCTCGCAAATCTTCATTTGCTGTTGTCGCAACCTGCGCTAGTTCCGTGCGCCCCTTGGCGCTTTTGGCCTGCCTCCGCTTTCTCGAAGCAAGATGTGATCCACTGAAACCATACCGGCTCCGATCGCAGCCACAGCGAAGCAAGCCACCGCCAAAGACAGCGGGAATTCGTAAATGTGCACTGCAAGAATCCCCCCGCCGCTGTGCACTTTCCAGATGGCCACGGCCATTTCTATGGCAAGAAGCAGGCTGGCCCATCGCGTGAATAGGCCAATGATCAAAAGGGCGCCCCCAAAGGTTTCGAGAACGCCCGAGACATAGACAAAATAGGAAGGCAGCCCGTGCTGCACGAAAAACGCTTGCAATGGGGCAGAGTTCTTGGCGAGCTTGGGATAACCGTGGGTGAGGAAAATGATTCCGAGCGCAACTCTCAACAGAAGAAGGGCGAGCGGCTGCAGCGAATTCAAGAATTTCATGCGTTCTCCTGGGTGAATTGCCGCACGCTTCGGGCGGCGGTGCAGCATTTTACCAAAAATCAGAGGGAGACTGCGCCGGCCTCGGAACGTCCCGGGATTCAGGTACAATCGTCTGTTCGAGAGAGCGGGCAAGCGAGAGAGTTCTTGCGCACCGCATCTGACGAGATGGCCGAGGCCTGGAGATGAAACGCAAGCTGCTGGTGGCAGTGCCGCTGTTGTGTCTTGTGGCGCTGGCCGCGTGGATATTCCGGCCCAAGCGCGAACCCCAAGGCGAAGCCTACGTGAGTGGACAGAGCTTGCCCCTCCTGAGCAGCGTGGCGCAAGTGCGGCAGGATCTCGGAATGTTGCACTATGGCGACCGAGTGGACACGCTGGCGCACCGGAACGGCTATGTGAAGGTGCGAGCGGCTTCCGGCGCGATTGGCTGGGTGGACGGGCGCTCGCTGATGGAACCAACGATTTGGCACCGCAGCGAGGAGTTGTTGAAACAGGTGGAAGGTTTGCCGGTCCAGGCCCGGGGTAAGACCAAGGTGCCTACGAATTTGCGTGTGGCTCCGGGACGCACTTCGGGGCGGCTCTATCAATTTACCCGCGGCGTTCCCGTCGAGGTTGTGGGAAGAGCGGTCGCGAACTGGGTGCAGGTCAGCGACGACCGAGAACCCGAGGACGCGCCCAAGGAAACAAAAAAAGAAGATTGGTTTCTGGTGCGCGCGATTGCTACCCGTCCGCCCGGCGAAAGCGCGGCACGTGGAGGCGTCCCCTCGGAAACGACGGAGCCGGGGGACCAGTCCGTCCCAATCGCCGGTTGGGTGGTGGCGCGGTTCGTGGAACTGGAAGTGCCCGACGCGATTCGGGAGGGCTCGAACGCAGCGAATCTGCGGCCCATTGCGTGGTTTGAGCTGAACCGCGTTCCCGATCCCTCAGGCGACAAGCCGCAGTATTTGCTGGCGGCGGCACGCGGACCGGAGGGACAGCCTTGCGACTTCACGAACTTGCGGGTCTATACCTGGAACGGAAGAAGGTCGCGTTACGAAACTGCTTTCATTGACAACGACATTTGTGGGAAACTGCCCATCCTCGTGAGCAAGAATGCCGAGGGACAGCCCGAGTTTCGTTTTCACCTGATGGACACGGGCGAAGAGCGAGGCTATCGGTTGATCCAAACCGTAGTCCGCCGTATTCGAGATGACCGGGAAGGAGCAGGAAACAAACCCTCAACACACAAGACCCGCTGAGAGAAGCACTCGAGCAAGAACTCTCCGGCTGCATTTTTTCTAAAAATCAAATTCCGGAAAACACTTGGGTCATGACACTGCACATCAACGAAGCGGAAGTGCGTTCTCTTTTCAACATGGAATTGGCGCTGGAATGCGTGGAAGAGATTTCGCGCAAGCAATCCACCGGCGAAGTTGTTGTTCATGCGCGGAGGAGGTTTGAACTGCCGCATGGCGGTTTTTTCCACTACATGGCGGCGGCGGATGATACGTCCGGCCACGTGGCCATGAAGCAGTACACCTATGTTCGAGGGCAACTGAAATTTCTTGTGCCGCTGTACGATATGGCAACGGGAGATTTGCTGGCGCAGATCGAAGCGGACTATTTGGGACAATTGCGGACGGGAGCAGCCTCGGGCGTCGCGACGAAGTATCTTGCGCGAGAGGATGCCCGGACGGCGGCGATCATCGGGACCGGCGGGCAGGCGCGCGCGCAGCTCGAGGCGGTTGCCGCAGTGCGGAAGCTGGTATCTGCAAGGGTGTATGGACGCGACCCGGGGCGGCGGGACATTTTCGCCAAGGAAATGTCAGAGCGGCTGGGAATTCCTGTGGACGCACCGGCATCTCCGGCAGCGGCTGTGCGCGGGGCGGATATTGTGTGCACGGCGACGACCTCCGCGTCGCCCGTTGTGTGCGGCGCGGATTTAGCGGTGGGAACACATGTTAATGCGATCGGCGCAAATCACGCACATAAACGTGAGTTGGACGACGAAGCAATTGCCAGAGCGGGCGCAATTTTTGTGGATTCGATCGAACAGTCGCGCCAGGAAGCAGGCGACCTGATTTTGGGATTCCATGGAGACGAAGCGCGATGGAGCGGCATTCACGAGCTGGCTCAGCTGGTGGGAGGCAAGATTCCAGGCAGGACAAGCGATTCGCAAATCACGCTGTTCAAGTCCAACGGAATCGCTTCCTGGGACCTGGCTTCCGCGGTGAAGATTTTCGCGCTTGCTAAGGAGCAAGGACTGGGTCGCCCCTTGCCCCTTTGGCAGCGGACGTTATAGAACATTGGCGGGCGCGGATGCCCGTGGAGTTATCCTAGGTCCAAGACAATCCCTGCATGAAGACGCTTCCCGATTACCTGCGCAAAGGAATGAAGCTCGTGATCGTGGGATGTAATCCCAGCGAGTCGTCGGTGCGCGCGGGCCACTATTACTCCGGAAGGGGCAATCAGTTCTGGCCGATGCTTCACAAGAGCGGCGTGGTGCCGGAGCCTCTGGAATATCGCGACGATAAGCGCATCATCGAATTCGGGATCGGGCTCACGGATCTGGTCAAGAAGCCGACAAAGGGAATCGAAGAGCTCACGCGCCAGGATTTTGCCGAGGGCCGCATCGTGCTTTCGCAAAAGCTCGAGGAATTCACCCCGCGAGTGGTCGCGTTCAACGGGAAATCGGTCTATGAGCAATTCGCGCAGCGCGTGTGCAAGTACGGGCTGCAAGTGGAGCGTCTGTACGGCGCGCGGATCTACGTGCTGCCCTCGTCCAGCGGACAAAACGCGCAGGAGCACAAGGAAAAGCTGCTACACTTTCGAAAACTGGCGCAGCTCGTTCGCAAAACGGAAAAGTCCAAAGAACGCTTGGAAGCTCCGCAAGCTTGATCTGTTTCAATTACAGACGACTTGACGTTTTCCTCGCTTGCGGCTTTACTGAGTCTGCTCCAAGCGGATTATGACCAACGTCTCCGCAACACCAGCGCCCGCGCTCCTGGAAAACCGGCACGGCAGCGTCATCACCCTTGTGATGAACCGGCCGGACAGGTTGAACGCGCTCAACAATGATCTGGCAACGGCTCTGAATGCAGCGTTGGGCCGAGCGGCCCAGGACGATTCGGTTCACGTCGTGGTTCTGACAGGGGCGGGCAGAGCTTTCTGCGCCGGGGGCGATCTTGCGGCGATCGGCAGGGGCCGTGAAGCGGGAGACGTCTCGCAGCTCGAACCCATCCTTCGCGCGGGAATGGCGGCGGTGCTCAAGATGCGCACAATGCCGCAGCCGGTGATTGCGGCGGTGAATGGCCCGGCTGCCGGTGCCGGGATGAATATTGCTTTGGCGGCGGACATCCGCATTTCCGCCGAAGAGGCGGTCTTTGGCCAAAACTTTGCAAAAGTAGGGCTGTATCCCGATTATGGCGGGACTTTCTTCCTCCCAGAGCTTGCCGGGCCGTCGAAAGCCGCGGAACTCTTTTATACCGGCGAAATGATTGACGCGCGGACGGCGCTACAGCTCGGCATCATCAATCACGTTGTGCCCGCCGCGCTATTGGCAACAGAAGTGAAAGCTCTTGCCGAGAAAATCGCGCAGGGGCCGCAAGTTGCGATTCGCGGGGTGAAGCGCGTGCTGTTCACGAACCAGCGAGAAGCGTTGGAACGGGCGTTGGAGGCGGAGGTCGAGCAACAAATGAAATGCTTCGCTTCCGAGGATTGCCTCGAAGGAATCAAGGCGTTTTTGGAAAAGCGCACGCCCCATTTTCAAGGACGGTAAAAAATCACCATGCCGAATTTCGATGATCTGGAGATAACCGTTGCGGAACTGAAGAAACAACTCGACAGCGGCGAAAAGCTGCTACTCATTGACGTGCGCGAGCCGTGGGAACACCAGATTTGCCGCATCGAGGGTGCCAAGCTGATTCCCATGAGGACCATTCCCGCGAATTTTCAGTCGCTCGACGTGGAAGAAACCGTCATTTGCTATTGCCATCACGGTCAACGAAGCCTGGACGTGGCCATGTGGTTGCGCGGGCAGGGTGTGGAGAGCGCCAAATCCCTTGCGGGCGGAATCGAGCGATGGGCCGTGGACGTGGATCCGCGAGTGCCCCGGTATTAGCACGGGATTTTTTCTGCCGCCGCCTTTTTGCCTTTCTTCAGGGAATCCCATTCAGCCGCTGTGCGCGTCTGGAGAGTTACAGATGGAAGTAAAAACGATCGGAGTGATCGGCGCCGGGACAATGGGGCGCGGGATCGCTTATGCCGCGGCGCTCGGCGGGTATCGAACTGTGCTCGAAGACGTCATGCCGGAAATGCTCGCCAAAGGATTGGCCTGGATCCGGCAGGCATTCGAGGAGGGCGTGCAACGGGGAAAGGTGGCCTTGGAAGATCGCGACGCGGCACTCCCGCGCATTGAGACGTCTTCGACCGTCGAAGCCGTCTGCCGGGAAGCCGATTTCCTGATCGAAGCAGTGCCCGAAGAGATGGAGCTGAAATTGGAACTGTTTACGCTGTTCGATAAATTTGCCAAGCCGAAGGCCGTGCTCGCGAGCAACACGTCGTCTCTCTCCATCTCAGAAATGGCGGAAATGACTTATCGGCCGGAACTCTGCGTGGGGATGCACTTTTTTAATCCTGTGCCGAAAATGCGGATGATCGAAATTGTCCGCGCGCGAAAAACCTCGGAGGAAACGATCGCCACCTGCCGCGAAGTGGGACGGCGAATGGGGAAAGAAGTCGTGGTGGTGAAGGAATCGCCGGGATTCCTGACGACTCGAATCAACGCGCTGATTGGCAACGAAGCGTTTGCCATGCTCGAAGCGGGCATCGCTTCCGCCGAAGACATTGACAAAGCACTGAAACTCGGCCTGAATCATCCGATGGGGCCATTTGAGCTGGTTGATCTGGTCGGTCTGGACGTCCGGTTGGGCATCCTTGAATATCTGCATTCAACTCTTGGCGAAAAGTACCGGCCCAACGTGCTGCTGCGGAGACTGGTGGAAGAAGGCCGCCTGGGGCGCAAATCCGGGCGCGGCGTTTATGATTACCCGGAACACCCCAACCCACCGAAATCCTCCGAATCTTGAGTGCAAGATTTTCCTGCCTCCTCGTTCTAATCCTTGAGCGGGAAACCTGACTGGACCACCTCCGCATCCAGGCTGATGTCCCCGCACATCCGAGTAGATCCGTCCTTTGAGGAGGGCGCACCATGCGCATTTCGAAGATCCTGGCTGTTTTTCTGTCCATTTGTCTGGCCGTTCCTCTGGTTGTGCTGCCCGACGAACCACCCGATGCGCACCTGAAGACGGTTGCGGTCGCGGCATTCAAGAACGGGCTCTCTTTTGTTATCCGGCAAGGCGACGTGCAGCTCGAGAACAGTACGGGAAGAATTTCTGCCATTCCGGAAGCCACGCTGGGAACACTGTGGATCGCTCCCAACGAACCAGGCACGTCGCTCGAGGAGGTGATCGCCTATCGGTACAAAGTGAGCGGGGAGCGCAGCCTCACATCGCTCGCAAGCGTTTTGCTTGCCAATGCCGGAAAAACGGTAACCGTGAATTACAACAACAAAGAATTCACGGGAGAGATTGTTGGCTTGCGCGAAAGCGAGATGCCTGCACCTGAACCTCAGCCTTTATCCTTTTCCGAAGGCCAGCCCGGATACTCTTTCTCTTCCAACCCTCCGGCGCACGCGGCGCCCGAGTATCTGCTGCTGAAGTCCGAAGGAAAGCTTTTGGCTTTGCACCTTTCCGCGATCCAGGAGGCCTATTTGCCCTCCGATGCGGTTCTGCAGGAAAAGCAGGAAGAAGAGCGCCGTGCGATGCGCTTCAAGATCAAAGGCGCCGGGTCACACACCGGCTTGACGATGGGATATCTCGAGCATGGACTCGGGTGGACGCCGTCGTACATGATTTCCCTCCAGGACGACAATACGGCGAAAATTACCATGCAAGCTGTGCTGACGGATGATGCAGAGGATTTGAACGGAGCCGATGTATTCTTCGTGGTCGGCGTGCCGAATTTCTCGTACTCCAGCACCCTTTCTCCAATGGCCATGCAAGAGACCTTGCTGCAATTCATGAAAGACGCGGAAAGCCGCGACGCCCGCCGAAACTCTTTGTATTCCAACGCCATTGCAGGCCAATTGGTGGCCGATGAAGTCAGCATCGCTTCCGCCCCAAGTTTTGCCACGACGGTCGCGGAGCTCTCGGGAGCGCCGGAAGAAGACCTCTTTCTCTATACGCGATCGGGAGTCACGTTGGCTCGCGGCGAGCGCGCAATGTTCAACGTCTTTTCCGGCGATGTGAGCTACGAGCACATCTACGAATGGGAGGTGCAGGATCAGACCCGCGTGGATGGCTTCGGCAACGTGGTGCAGCCCAATTACAATGCGAATTCGCCGGACACCGCAAACGTCAACAATATTTGGCACTGCATTCGCTTGAAAAACTCGACGAAATTCCCCTGGACCAGCGCGCCGGCCATGGTCATCTCCGGCACGCGGCCCATTTCTCAAGACACTCTTCCGTACACGCCCAAAGCGGCGGGCTCTGATTTGAAAATCACCATCGCCACCGATATTCGTTCTACCCATGAAGAACGAGAAATCGCGCGGCAGCAAAATGTAGAGCGACGGCGGGGCTACAACTACGATCTGGTCACCGTCGAGGGAACGCTGAAAGCAAAAAACTACAAGAGTAAGGAAGTTCGGCTCAAGATCGGCAAGACCCTGCGGGGGGAAGTGGAATCGCAAACTGATGGAGGAAAAGCCGTAAAATTGGGCGAAGCGATCCAAACAGACAACCCGATGTCTCGGCTCACTTGGGAGATCACGCTCAAGCCGGAAGAAGCCCGTACGATTACTTATCGCTACAAAATTTGGGTTCGCGTTTGAAGAATCGGAGCTGAATACCGGCGTTTCCGCGCCCCGCGTCAGTCCACTCCGTGTATGATGGCCAGTGGACGAATGCGGACGGAAACTTTGGACAAGTCGAAAAGTCTCGACAGCAGAATTTTGATCCAGCAGGGCGACATCACGGAAATGGACGTGGACGCCATCGTGAACGCCGCGAACAACGACTTGATGCTTGGCGCTGGAGTTGCGGGCGCGATTCGCCGCAAGGGCGGGGAGGCGATCCAGGAGGAGTGCAATCGCATTGGCACGATTCCCGTCGGCTACGCGGCGATAACCGGCGGGGGATCCTTGAAATCACGCCATGTGATTCACGCTGCCAGCATGAGTTTGCGCGGGATTCGCACGAGCGCGAAAACGCTGCGCACTTCCACGGCACATTCGCTGCGTCTCGCCGCGGAGCGCGGGCTGCAGACCATCGCATTTCCTGCCATTGGAACGGGCGTTTCCGGCTTTCCGGTGGACGAGTGCGCAGAAATCATGCTCAGAGAAGCGGCCGAGCATCTCGGCGGAGAAACTTCCATCGAAACCGTGTACTTCGTGCTCTTTGACGAAGTTGCGTGCAAAATCTTCTCCAGCACCTGGAAGCGCCTGCAAGCGGAAGTCTCCTGAATCCGAGCTTCCCGGCCATCGCTTGGCCCGCGGCACGGCTAAACGACCTGCAATTCATCCCCAAGTTGCCAAGAACGCCTATTTTCCACAGCCGGTTGCATGCCGAAAAAAAAGTTCTTGACATCTATACTGTGTAACACATAGTATGTGGTACATACTATGCAGGACACTGTACATGACTTTTGATTCCAACACGTTTGAAAACCTTCGCCTGGAACTTCGCCGGGGTTCGCTGGTCCTGGCCGTGCTCGCACAGCTTCGCACCGAGCAGTATGGCTACACGCTTCGCAAGGCTCTCGCCGAGCACGGCATGGCGATTGATGAAGGAACTCTCTATCCGCTCCTGCGCCGCCTGGAAGCCCAGGGGCTGCTGGTGAGCGAGTGGCGCGAGGAAGAGAAGCGCAACAAGCGTTTTTACAAGCTTTCCGGCGATGGGAAGCAGATTTTGAAACAACTCCTGTCGGAGTGGAAGAGTATCGATTCCTCTCTCAATGGAATCATGAAAGGGTGACGTCATGGAACTTCTTGAACGCTATCTGCAAGCCGTGAAGTTTTGGCTGCCGAAGAAACAGCAGGACGACATTCTGGCGGAATTGAAGGAAGACATCGCATCGGAGATCGAGGAGAAAGAGACTGGTCTGGGCCGCAAGATGACCGGAGCGGAAATCGAAGCGCTGCTCAAGAAAAGAGGCCGGCCGATGATGGTGGCCATGCGCTTCCGGCCCAAGGGTTACCTCATTGGGCCAACGCTCTATCCGATGTACACGCTGGTCTTGAAGATCGCGATTTTGTGCTACGTCGTGCCGTGGGCCCTGGCGGGATTGGTTTTGCTGTTTTTTGGCAGTTCGCACCCACTTGGTGAAGTCGTTGGCGGGTTATGGGGCTCTCTCTGGGGAACGTTGGCGTTCCAGTTCTCCATCATCACCCTCGTTTTCGCGGCGCTCGAGCAGTGCAATGCGAAAGGCGGATATCTGGAAAACTGGAATCCCGGTGCTCTGCCGAAAGTGCGCCCCGCGCGCGACCCGTACCGCGTCGCTCGAACGGGAAGCCTGGTGGAGATTGTGATGAGCCTGATTTTTCTGGCGTGGTGGATCAAGATGCCGCAGGGATTTCCCTTCGCCTGGGGGCTCGACAAGGCGGGTATCCATTGGGCATGGGGTTCCGTGTGGCAGGATTTTCACCATCACTTCTTCTACCTGGTGATCGTACTCACGCTCATCAACGTGTGCGTTGCGGTCGTAAACCTCATTCGCCCGTACTGGACGAGGCCCACCCTAGTCATTCGGGGAACCATCAATGCCAGCGTCGCGACGATGGCCTACTTCGTGGTTCGCGCGCATTGGCCGGAGATGAAATCGGAGTGGATTCTCCTGACAGGTACTCATCCGGCGGTCGCCCAGGCCGAGATGTTGTCCCGCTGGACCAATCTGAGTATCTATTCTGCGCTGGCCATCTCGACGGTCGTTGCGGGCATCCAGGCGCTCGTGGAATACGTGCGCGCAATCCTGTGGAGAAATTCTGGATCGAAACTGAAGGCAGCTGCCGCGCTGGTTCTGGTTGCGGCAAGCCTGGGAGCTTCGGGTACAAAAGCCTTCCCCACAGAAGGAACGACCCGGAATACCGCATATTCCGCGCAGCTCGCGAAGATGTCCCTCCCGGCATTTACGGGTGAAGCGGCTTTGTCCGTGCGCAAGGATTTTGAAATTACGTTCACGTTCGAAACGAACGAAAGCTGGCGCGTGAAACTGGAGTTCCAGCCGGATTGTGAAGCTCACGGCTTTCTCGGAAGGTTCCTGTCCGGCTTGAATCGCGTCATCTAAATGAAGAAACGCGCAAAACGCGTACGCTTGATTCTGGAGCGATGGTGCTTAGGGCTGAGGGGGCCTCTTTAGTTTTGGACGGCTGTCGTCCGCGGCAGGAGTCGCTTGAGCCTTGGGATCCGCGCCTGTAGTCGCTTTTGTTGCCCCGCCTGCGGCCGACTGAATTCCTCCCTCGGAGTACGGCTTCTTTAGAAGAGCATCCGCCACCTCCTGGGCTCCACTGGTGTTATCGTTGGTCTGTTTCGCCTTGCTGTACTCATTGACGGCGCGGGCGCGCTGTCCAAGCAGGTCGAAGATTTTGCCCAGATAGATGTGCCCCCAGACTTCTGTCCACTTTTCCGAAGGTTCCGGTACCGCTTCCAGTGCTTCCTTGAAGGCGTTCGCCGCGGCGTTGTAATTTTTCTGATAGAAAAACGCTTCGCCCATGCGGAAATTTGCAAGCGGCCGGCCGGGCTGAATCTGCAAAGCGCGCTGATATTGCTGAATCGCGTCGTAGTATTTTCCCTGCTCGGCAAGCTCCTCGCCGAGGGCAATGGCGGCGCGGGCTCTCAGGCTTACGCTGCCTTTCAAGATCACGTTGTTGGGATCGATTTTGATTCCGTTCGGTTTGGGTCTGCCAAACGTCTCCACATCGAAGGGAGTCACGGTTCCAGTCACCTGGATTGTCTTTGTTTCGGGATTACCCTCCGTGTCAATCCGCAATTGCACCGGCATCGAGAAGGTCTCGAGCGGCTGCTTGATTTTCCCGACAACGCGAAATCCTTTTGGCGTGCGGTAGACAACATAATCGAGCGTGAAATCCGGCACTCCCGTGGAATCCAGCCACTGGGCGAAAAATCCCTGAAGATTCGGAGGCGTCTCACCGGGTTTCACTGAAGCTTGCGAAACTTTCTCGGCGAGGGCTTCAAAATCGGCGATGCTGGCGTGATTTTCCGCGAAGTGAAAATAGAAATCGTGAAGCAGGTTCTTGAAAGCGGTGTCGCCCATCTGCGCGCGGAGCATGTGAAAGACCATAGCGCCTTTACTCATCACGATGGAGCGATACTGGCTGGTGTACGGCACCAGGCGGCCTTCCTGCGATATGGGAATCGCGCCTTCGTACATCAACGCCCCAACCGCGAATTCGTCCACCTGCCTCAGCCCTGCTTCCTGCCCAGCGCTCTGTTCGGCATAGAGTGCTTCCGAGTACTGCGCAAGACCGTCGGTAACCCAGACGTCGCTCGGCGATTTCGGCAAAACCTGATTGCCCCACCATTGTGCGGCGACCAGTCGAGAAATGGTTTCATTGCTGGCCCTTGGATCCCAGTAACGCTTGGCAAGAAGCAGCAATCCCGGGCCGGAGAAGTCGCCCACCGTATCGTCGGGTAATTGCGCCAACGTGAACGTGGGATCCGGGAGAGGTCCGAAAAGATCGGAAAACGTCGTGACCGCGCGCGCAACGTCATTCGCAAAACCCCCGGCCGTCGCAGATTCCGAACGGGGAGCGTAAATTGAAACGCTGATGCCCTCAGCTTGCTGGGGGTTCAGTTGCAGGCTGCCGGCCACGAAAGAACCGTTGAGTCCTGGCCGGTCACAATGGAATTCATATTGAAGCCGGCCGCTCCCCCCAGCCTTACCTGCCGGCAGCGGCGTCGGCGCTTCCGATTTGCCCGTGCCGGCGACGGCAAAGGTATCCGGAACATTCAGCCGGAAAATACCTGTATAGGCCTGGGTAGGATAAGCGGTGAGAGGAAACCAGCGCGCGGGAAGCAGCAGATAGGCTCCATCGTGAGTGATGGATGCCATGCGCACTCCGGGCACCGGGCTGTTTTCCGCGTTTGCCAGAATCCCGGAGTAATCGAATTCCAGCGTGACTTTTCCGCCGGAAGCGACTTGCGTCGGCAGCGTTACGCTGACCAGCATCGCGTCCGAGGAATCGCGCTCAAACGGCAGCGATTTGCCGTCGGCGGACTTGACCGCCGAAACCGTGAGGTTCGGGTGCAGTTCCACGCGAACGATTCCCGACGCTGCTTGGGCGACAAATTCCACCTTTGCGGTGGCCAAAATGGCCTGGCCGCCGGGGTCGAGCGTCGCCGAGACGTCGTAGTGATCCGCAAGAAAGATACTGGTGACCTGGCCGTGCGCTGCGGGCGCCACAACCAAAACGGACGCGCCTGCGAGAACAAGCAGGCTCCGAGAGAAAGCTGTTCGGCGAAGAGCCATCAGGTGCCTTTCATGCATTTCGAGAGATTATCCTCCTCTATAGGATAGCAGCGGGTCACGAAGCGTTGCCAGATGCCGGTTGAAGCA
>DATIXL010000042.1:0-17514 GCA_035518615.1 Terriglobales bacterium
CGTGACGGTGAGAACGAGGTCGGTGGCGGTAGCGCCTTCCGGCAATTTCCCGTGAAGCTTGAAGCCGACGACTTCGGGAATGAGCATGGAGCTGGGCTGGCCGAGCATGGCGGCTTCCGCTTCAATGCCGCCGACACCCCAACCGAAAACGCCGAGAGAATTGACCATGGTGGTGTGCGAATCGGTGCCGACGAGGGAATCCGGATAAGCTTCCATCCTGCTACCGACAGGAACGGCGCAAACGACGCGCGCGAGATATTCGAGGTTGACCTGATGGCAGATGCCGGTATCGGGAGGAACGACTTTGAAATTGTGGAAAGCGGTCTGGCCCCAGCGGAGAAAGGCATAGCGCTCGACGTTGCGCTGGAATTCGAGCTGGGCGTTGAGACCGAAGGCGTTGACGTTGCCAAAGCCGTCCACTTGGACGGAGTGGTCTATGACCAGTTCGGCGGGAAAGAGCGGATTGATGCGCTTAGGATTGCCGCCCATTTTGTCCACGGCTTCGCGCATGGCGGCGAAATCCACGACGGCGGGAACGCCGGTGAAATCCTGGAGAAGAACGCGGGCGGGCATAAAGGCAATTTCTTTGTCGGGCGAACCGGGCTTCCAGTTGGCGAGAGCGGTGATGTCCGCGGCGTGAACGAAGCGGCCGTCTTCGCAGCGAAGAAGATTTTCGAGAAGAATGCGGAGCGAAAAGGGAAGCTTGGCGAGATCGGCGTTTGCGGAATTTTCCAGTTTTTCCAGGCGATGGATTTCAAAGGATTGCGCGCCGACGCTCAGTCTATCGCGGGTACCGAACGAGTTGCTTGAGGAGAAGGGCATCTCGCTTCCTTTCGAGGGCTCAGTAACTTTCTATGATAACCGAAGTGGGAGGGATCACGCCCCCGTGAGTGGTTCGCGACTGGGCAGACGAGGATGTGATCACCGATCGCTCGATTGGCTTTTTAGCCAGCTTGCGTCGCTTCGCCTGAGATCCAATAAAGTTTGGCTGCTCTCCGCCATTCTCGCAAGCACTCTGTGATACTGTGCGACTTTTTCTTTGAGTCGCTTCTCTGACTCTGTTCCGGCACGCGGTATGGGTAGCGAGATGCGGGCTAGGTCGTCTGGCTTGACGCGGTTGTGGGACGCGGACGTGCCCGATGTCAGGCTTTGGATTTGTGCTTGTGCCGGTCGTGAGAGGAGAAGATACGCGATCATATATGCGTCTACTCCTTTTCTTGGTCGCATTACCTCAAATTCCGTAGAACAAACCACGGGTCGTCCTAGATCCGGGACAACCACGACACGGGGTATCCGTGGGTTTATTCGGGACAGCAGTACCTCTCCGCACTCGACGGGCACCCCAGGAGTCTTCGGAGCGTAGTCGCTGATTCCCCCCAGGTCTAAGATGCCTTCAGCGATTACGTGGAGCACACTTATGAAGACAGCGCCCGCCCTATGGTGCGTAAGCCTCCGCTCCTCAGCCACGAAGTCGACTAGGTCCTTAAGCTGTGCGGTGAGTACCTCCGGCGTGTCAGCGAGGCTTCGAAGGACTTCGAGCCTTCTGGCTTGATAATGTCCGGGGGTCCATGAGTCTCCCAAGTGGGATTCTGGAATCACGACCGCTGAGGGGGCTTCCGAAAGGATGACTGCCTCGACGGAGTTCTTACAGCCGTGGGACTTGCTGTACGCGGCTGCCACGGCGAATAGGTCGTTCTTTCCTTTCTCCGCTTTTATCTGGACTCCTTTCCGGCTGCTGACCTGGAAACCGAGATCTTCGCTGACCGCCATGAATACTCTGTGTCTGGATCCCCCTTGTGGCTTACCCTTCTTTACGTAGAGGACGACCGTCTTTGTTCGAGTGCCAGCTTGGGCGAAGGTCACGGATGGAAGCTCGATCACGCCTCGTAGCGTCGCAGAGTTACACAGGTGGTGGCGTAACAGTGCGGGTGTGCCGCTTGAGGACACTACGCTGTCTGGAACTACGATTAACAGCAAGCCGCCGTCCCGAAGCAGACGCAGATCTCTGTCCACAAATAGGAGCTCGGATTCGAGCGGTCCACGGGTTCGTCCCAGGGTTGACAGGAAGGGCGTATTGTCGCCAGCTAGGAGCTTGATTTCGGCCTGCGTGAATCTGGCGCCAAACGGTGGATTCGTGAGTACCAGGTCAACTTGACCGTTCAGAACGTCCAGTGGTGAGCCCTTATAGAGCGAGTTGCCTATCGATACGGAGTGGTCGAACACACGGAAGAGGGTTAGGTTAACTGTTGCGAGGCGAACCATCCGTTCTACTTTGTCCTGCGCGAAAAGCTTTAGGTGTGGCGCTCCTCGGGCTTCCAAAGGCCGATACCTTGCTGCGAAGGTCGCCAGAAACGAGCCGACGCCGCAGCAGGGATCCGCGACAACTAGGGGGCTTTTGTCGGAAAGTCGACCGTCCCGCCTGAGGTCCTCGGCGGCGAGGGTCGCCATCATTTCCACCACTTCGGTGGGGGTCAGGTATTGGGCGTCTTCGATGTTGCCGCGAAAGTTGTCTCGAATGAAGTGTCCAAAAGCCTCGTTCAGGACATCGTAGGGGTTCCCTAGCTCTTGGTGTAGAAACGCGTCGTCGACGGCGCGCGTGACCAACTGCACTAAGCGAGCTGCAAGTTTTGAATCGGATTCTCGGAGGGTGAGTGTGGGTGCCGAACCGAAGATGGAAATGTCATCGTTTCGCACATAGTATGGCAGCCGGCCGGCCAAAGCGAAGCACTCCTGGAGCCGCCCCACAAAATTCGGTTCGGGGGACAAAGTGGGTTTCGGGAAGTCATCGATGTCTCCGAGCTTGGCGCCCAAGTACGTGGAAAATAGTTTGACGACTTCGTCGAGCTTTGCGTTTGAGTCATCCAGCCTTCCAGACCTGTGGAACTCCTCCCGTAGGTCCGCAAGGCTCTGGTAAACGGGGGCATAGTTTGCCGACCCTCCGTTAGTCTCGAACAGATTCCGATTAAGAGTGGAGTTCATAGATAACTATCAATCTGGATGACTATAGCACGTGGAAAACGCTCATTCAATCGGAGGATGCTATCCGAATGTCAGAGGCCGTCGCGAGACTCGGTACCGTCATCCGGCGGTTGAGGCTTGAGCGTGGCATTTCGCAGGAGGGATTGGCCGCACTCGCGCGGATAGACCGGACATTTATGGGCGAGGTCGAGCGGGGCGAAGCAAACCCTTCCTTCGATGTGTTGGAGCGCATCGCTCGCGGACTCTCACTGAACCTCTCTGACCTTATACGCCAATATGAATCGGAAGACTAGTGATCGCCTCGGGCAGGTGCTGCAGCTCTTAGATTTGCACCACGACAGCTTTTATCAGGTAGCGGGCTTCGCCAAGGAAACGGGTCATCCTGTTCCAAGTGACAGCCGAGGATGGTCGCAGATTGTCGTTAGTCTTCTCACGGGAATCCGGGGGCGGGATCGCAAGAAGGGGACCGATCTGGAGGACGGCAGCGATGTTAAGGCAGCGAACACGTGGGAGGCTATCGATACTCCACGGTTCAATGGCGTCATCAAAGCTGGGACCAAAGCGGAGAGCGCGGGCAAGCTGGAATCGCTCGACAAGATGCCGTTCCTATTTCTTGTACTTTGGGACCATTCGCCTTCCACTGAGAAGCCAAGGTGCCGCATCTGGTGCGTGAGGCCAAAGAGGGATAAGCTTTTTCGGAAGGTTTGTAAGACTTGGTATGGCAAAAGAGATGCCGGTGCCATAGTCAGCGCGAACTTTCAGCTTCACCCGCCAAGAGAAAAGGATTCAAACGAGATTCGGAACGAATCCGGAACGCTCCTGTACCCGCTTCTGTTGTGTGCTGAGCGGAGGGACGGGAGCTACGGCCTCATTGAATATCATCCCGAAGTCCTTACCAGTGGCGAGTGTAGTCCGTCCACAGCTTCCTGACCAACGAGGTAGGAAGTTCTCCCCTTCTCCATGCGCGAAAGCGTGAGAGTAGGCGTGCGGCCGTAAAAGTAAAGTATTGTCCGTCATCGAGCTCGACGTACGCCAGGCGCCGAGTTACCGCAGTGGACGGGGACTATGGTCCGGTTCCGGGAGCTTGGACAAGAATGGCGGCAGAAATTTGGGATTGCGGGGGATGTAACCGAAGGACAGCGGCAGCTATCTACTTGAAAGGTAGGATTTGGAGGGGGTTCGATGGCGCAGAGGGTATTGGTGACGGGTGGATCGGGGTTCATTGGGAGCCATTGCATCGTGCAACTGCTGGCGGCGGGCTATGAGGTGCGCACGACGGTGCGGAACCTGAAGCGTGAAGGAGACGTGAGAGCGCTGCTGAAAGAAGGAGGCGCGGAGGCGGGGGAGCGCTTGACTTTTGTCGCGGCGGATTTGGAAAAAGAGGCAGGATGGGCGGAAGCGGTGGCCGGCTGTGACTTTGTGCTGCACGTGGCTTCGCCCTTGCCGCCAAATTTGCCGAAGCATGAGGATGAATTGATCGTGCCGGCACGCCAGGGAACGCTGCGAGTGCTGAAAGCGGCGCGAGATGCGGAAGTGAAGCGAGTGGTGCTGACCTCGTCGTTTGCGGCGATCGGTTATGGACACAAAGACCAGGGAATACCGTTCACGGAGAAGGATTGGACGGATCCGGAAAGCGAAGGGCTGGCGGCATACCCCAAATCGAAGACGCTGGCGGAGCGCGCGGCGTGGGATTTCATGGAGAAAGAGGGCGGAAAGCTGGAGCTTTCCGTGGTCAATCCGGTGGGAGTGTTCGGGCCGGTGCTGGGGCCGGACTATTCGGCTTCGATCTTGCTGGTGCAGCGGTTGATGGACGGGGCACTGCCGGGCTGCCCGCAACTTTATTTTGGGGTGGTGGATGTGCGCGACGTGGCTGACCTGCATTTGCGAGCGATGACGAATCCGGTTGCGAAGGGCGAACGATTCCTGGCGGTCGCGGGGGATTTTATGACCATGCAAGAGATTGCCAAAGTGTTGAAGAGCAGGATGGGGGCGGCGGCGAGAAGAGTTCCGACTCGAGAAGTACCGAATTGGATAGTGTGGCTGGTGGCGCTGCGCGACCCGGCGGCAAAGCTGATTTTGCCGGAACTTGGCAAGCCGAAAAATGCCACGAACGAGAAGGCCAAGCGCATGCTGGGATGGGCACCGCGATCGAATGAAGAGGCGATCGTCGCGACGGCGGAGAGCATGGTAAGGCTGGGACTGCTGAAGGACAGCGTGAAGAAAGCGGCGTGAGGCGCGGGACGGATTATCGACGGATGATCATTTCGGGAACGTCCTGGTCGTAGCCTTCTTCCCGGAGAGTCTTTTGCGCCAGGGAGCGAAGAGTTTGTTCGTCGGCGTCTTTCGGAACTTTGCAGGGACGTCGAATGGCCTCCTCACCGGACTGAATCCTGACGATCCAGTTGGATTTGGCGGAATCCCAAGAAACTTCCACTCGGTCGGCATGCATAAGAACCTCCATGCCAAGAATTGCGGATGATCTTACTGCAAGGGGAGGGCGGAGGGAACCCCTTGCGCTCCGGCGGCGCAGCGACTCGATGGCCAGACTAAATTCCCGATACAATCAAGGCAATTTATAATTGTGGCGCCTCGCGGTCGCGAGGCGGATCCGCTTCGCGAAAAATAGCTTGATGACAAGGCTTTGGGTTGGGTCAAACAAAAGCGTAAGGAGGAGTGGAGATGGGTAGGACAATTTCGGTTCAACGAGTGGTTTGCGCTGCCGGCCTGTGCGCAATCTGGTGCGCTTTTTCAGGAGCGGCGCGCGCGCAGACCGCGAAGAATGCGTTTGTATCCCGGGACGCGACGATTGATGGCGGGACAATCCATTACAAGACGGGGGGATCGGGGCCGGCGGTAATTTTGCTGCATGGGTTCGCGGAGACTTCGCGGATGTGGGATCCGATCCTGCCGGTGCTCGGCGAGAAATTCACGGTGGTTGCGCCGGACCTTCCGGGGATCGGGGATTCGTCTATTCCAAGCGGTGAAATCGGGATGAAGATGGCGGCGATCGAGATTCACGATCTGGTGCGATCACTGGGAATTACGAAGGCGCGCGTGGTGGGACACGATATCGGGCTGATGGTGGCGTATGCGTATGCAGCGCAGTTTCCCTCCGAAGTAGAGAAGTTGGTAGTGATGGACGCATTCTTGCCAGGCGTGGCGGGCTGGGAGCCGATCTACAATTCGCCAAATTACTGGCACTTTCGTTTTCATGGGCCGACGCCGGAAGCGTTGGTGAAAGGACGCGAGAGTATTTACTTCGCTTACTTCTGGAACGATTTGGCTGCGGACAAGGATCATTCGCTTCCGGAGACGGACCGGCAGGCATACCTTGCGGCTTATTCGCGTCCAGGACGGATGCACGCAGCGTGGGAGTATTTCGCTTCGTGGCCGCAGACTGCCAAGGATTTTGAGGAGATGTCGCAGACGAAATTGACGATGCCAGTGCTGTCCATCGGAGGAGACAAATCGCTGGGAGAGGCGCTGGCCGCGCAGATGAAACTGGTGGCAACGGATGTGACGGTGGTGATCGTCAAGAACTCCGGCCACTGGATTCTGGAAGAGCAGCCGAAGCAGACGACGGACGCGCTGGTGAATTTTTTGTGAGGGAAGACTCGAAAGAGCCGCAAAAGCATTCGCACGTTTAGCGCGTTAACGGTCGAGGAAAGACATGGTCGCCCAACCCCTATGGGCAACGCGCCGTTTTTGGGGCTGTCCCGAAAAGCCGAGCAAGAAAGCACCAGGGGCGCGTGGGCTATACTGGGAAACGAATGAAAATTGCGCTCATTTCGACGTATGAGCTGGGACGGCAGCCATTTGGGCTGGCGTCACCCGCGGCGTGGCTGAGAAAACGGGGCCATGAGGTAAGGTGTGTGGATGTATCGCGGAAGCCGCTCGATGAAGAGACCGTGCGCGAAGCGGAGATGATCGGATTTTATGTTCCGATGCACACAGCGGCGCGGATGACGGTGCAGTGCATCGAGCCGTTGCGGCATATGAATCCAAAGGCGCATTTCTGCGTGTTCGGGCTGTATGCGCGGATGAATGAGGCGGTCTTCCGAAAGGCGGGTGTGGGAAGCGTTTTGGGAGCGGAGTTCGAGGAGCAGCTTGCGAAACTTGCGGATGAAGTGTCTCGATACGCGAGCAATGGAAAGAGAAGCGACGGAAAAGGCGACGGAACGATTCCGCGGTTGAAATTCGAGATTCCAGATCGGAAGGGACTGCCGAGTCTAAAGAAGTATGCGCACCTGGTACTTCCAAATGGAGAGCACCGGACCACGGGGTACACGGAGGCGAGCCGGGGATGCAAGCATCTCTGTCGTCACTGCCCGATCGTACCCGTATATCGCGGGGTATTTCGCGTTGTGCAGCCAGAGGTGGTGCTGGCGGACATTCGTCAGCAGGTGAAGGCGGGAGCGAAGCACATTACGTTTGGCGATCCGGATTTCTTCAATGGAATTAAGCACGCGATGCGGATTGTGGAGGCTCTGCACAAGGAATTCCCGAAGCTGACATACGATGCGACGATCAAAATCGAACACCTTCGCAAGCACAAGGGACATTTGGGAAGACTTCGAGAGACCGGATGCTTGCTGGTGACGAGCGCAGTGGAATCGCTGGACGATGATGTGTTGAAGAAATTGGAAAAGGGGCACACGCGAGCGGATTTTCTGGAAGTGCTGAAGGATTGCAGACACGAAGGGCTGGCCCTGCAGCCGACGTTTGTGCCGTTCACGCCGTGGACGACAATCGAGAAATATCTGGAGCTTCTGGAAACTTTACGGGAGTGCGAGCTTGAGGAATCGGTCGCGCCGATCCAACTCGGGATCCGGCTGCTGATTCCCGCGGGATCCAGACTGCTTGAGCTGGGGGAGATCCAAAAGATTTGTGGGCCGTTTGAAGAAGGGGCGCTTGTGCATCCCTGGCGTCACGAGGATGGACGTATAGATACATTGGCGGCGGAAGTGCAGGAGATCGTGGCCGCCGGCGAGAGAAGGAAAGAAACGCGGAGAGAGATTTTTGCGAGGATCCGACAAGCGGCGCGGAAGAACGCTGAAGAGCGCGAAGAATTGGACAGTCGGGCCCTGCTTGCGGATCGCGCGACGGTCCCTTATCTGAACGAGCCTTGGTACTGTTGAGCGGAGCCCACGAGGGAACAGTTGGTTCCCCTACTGAAGTTCGGAGTAGCGGCGAAACGGGAAGAAGGATTCGTCTGAGTCCAGGCTCCAGTCACCGAGCCGCGAATCAGAACGCTCAGGACAATAAACACCAAGAAGGCAGGCGGCGGAAACCGAGGGCATAAAGAACGATGCGGGAGAAACAGCGAGTTCTGCTGTTTGCAGCGAAGCTGGGTTACCAGACGCGCAGCTTCGAGGAAGTTGCTCAGAAGCTAGGCGTCGACCTCGCGTACGCTACAGATCGCTGCCATGAATTGAAAGATCCGTGGGGAGACGGGGCGGTCGCGGTGCACTTTGAAGCGCCGGAGGCGGCGGCGCATACGGTGATCGAGAAGTTTCGCGCTGCGCGAGTTGACGGGATCATTGCGGTAGGCGACCGGCCTACGATCGCGGCGGCATACGCTGCACGCGGGCTGGGGATTGCGTACAACCACCCTGCTTCGGCGGAAGCGTGCCGAAGCAAACTGCGCTTGCGTGAGATTTTTCGTGAGGCAGGTTTGCGCACGCCAAGGTTTCAAAGTGTGCCCGTGAATCCACCTGCGGAGCCCGCGTTATTGGGGATCTCTTTTCCTTGCGTGCTGAAACCGACGTCACTTTCCGCAAGCCAAGGAGTGATTCGAGCGAATTCGAGAGAAGAATTCGCTGCAGCGGCTGAGAGGATTCGGAAAATGCTGGCGGCACCGGAAATCCGTGCGAAAAAAGAAGAGGATTTGAGCCGGCTTATCGTGGAGGAGTACATCCCGGGCAGGGAAGTGGCGGTGGAGGGACTGTTGATCGAGGGGCGGTTGCACGTTTTGTCGATTTTTGACAAGCCGGATGCGCTCGAAGGGCCATATTTCGAAGAAACGATTTATGTTACGCCGTCGAGGCTCTCAGGCGATGTGCAGCGAGAGATCGTGCGATGCGCGAGTGCGGCCGTTGGCGCACTCGGATTGACGCGCGGACCCGTGCATGCGGAATTCCGCATCAACGAAGAGGGAGTGTGGCCGTTGGAGGTTGCGCCGCGGCCGATCGGGGGAATGTGCGCGAGCGCGCTGCGATTCGTTCCGGAGGGATACGGCGAGACAATCGGACTTGAGGAATTGCTGTTGCGTCATGCGCTTGGGGAAGCAGAGAAAGTACCGCCGCGCGAGACAGCAGCTTCCGCCGTGATGATGATTCCTGTGCCGAGGAGCGGAATTCTAGAAGGTGTGGAGGGCGAACAGGATGCGCGGAACTCGGAAGGAATCACCGATCTGCAAATCACGGCGCGGGTGAAGGACTTGATCACTGCGTGGCCTGAAGGATCAAGCTACCTGGGATTTTTATTCGCCAAAAGCGATACGCCGGAAGAGGCGGAAGCAGCTGTGCGCGCGGCACATGGAAAATTGCGATTTGCAATCACACCGCAGTTGCCTGTGGAACATCCCGTGACAGGCCGGTTTCACAAGGCAGGAAGCTAACCCTTTGCTTTGGGGGCGACGTAGCCTTCCGGCAGCCGCGCACCTTCACCGAAGAAAAACTGTTCCATCTGCTCTTCCATGATCTTCTGGGAATTGGGATCGAGTGGGTTGAGGCGATACTCGTTCATGATCATTTTTGAATGTTCGATCCAAAGTTTCCAGGCGTCTTTGGAAACGTTTTCAAAGACGCGTTTGCCGATTTCGCCTTTCCACGGTATGCGATCCAAGCCGGGAAGCTCTTTGCCGAATTTGACGCAGTGGACCATGCGGGTTCCAGGGGCAACGGGCTGACTGACCGCGGGCGTGGGTTCACAGGAATCGTTGGCCATCGTTCTCTCCTCGGGTTGTCCTCGTGAATGTTGTGAAATTTCACCTTACTGCATGTTCAAGGAAATTCCTAGGCGATAGATTAAAGCGCAAAAATGGAGAGGGCTTGCACTCAGGGGGGTAATCTGAGACAAGTATTTAAACATTTGTAATAGCTTCCAGGCGTAAAGGAGGCTAGTGGATCTCCCCAAGCTGGTCGTATCGCCTGGAGTCGTCAAGCTCGCGTACGAGTACGAACTTGAGAGATTCCGAGATACAGACACACTTAAGCGCTTTTGGTCGAAAGATACCAGCCTCTGGCAGGGCGGAGGGCCACGGAGCTCCGTTAGTGCCCGCAAGCTGGATTGGCTCGATCCTCCCGAAGGATTGGAGGGTTATGCGAGGCGAGCCGCACGGGCTGCGGACGGAGTGGGAGATGAGTTTGATGACGTCGTGTTTATCGCGCTGGAAAGCTCAAATCTAGCTGCGGAGATCGTCCCTTCCCTCGGTCTGTTTGCTTATGGCAAGCGCTTCTTGATCCTCGATTCAGTGCATCCCGCAGACATACGAAGAATCGAGGAGATTACAGACCTTCCGCGAACGCTTTTTCTTTTGGCCAGCAAGACGGGGAAACGCATCGAAACACACGGGCTGTTTCTTCATTTTTTGGAGCGCCTGAGGGCGCTGGGAAGTCCGTACCCTGGGCGAAACTTTATTGCGGTGACGGAAGAAGATTCGTATCTGCGCGATTTGGCGGGAGAATACCATTTTCGAAATATATTTGTTGATCCGGCAGGATACCCAGGCCGATTTTCCGGAGTGATTCATTTCACCCTGTTGCTTTCCAGTCTGAATAAGAGTGAACCTGATGCGCTGTTGGCAAAGGTGCGAGCAATGCGATCGGTGTGCGAAGCAGAAGGGGCATTGCGGGAGCATCCGGCCCTGAGCCTGGCCGCACTTCTGTCAGCAGGAGCAGAAAACGGCCACGAACGACTCATGATCCTCACTCACAAAGCATTGCGAGCCATCGCGTATCGGTTGGAACAGCTTGCTGGGACGAGCACATGCTCGGGAGGGAGGGGAATTGTGCCCATAACGGCGGGGCCAGGAATTATCAGTGCGATCCGAGGGAAATTTATGGCTGCGGTCATCCGGTTCGCAGGGGTTTCCGATCCCGAACTGGCGCAGGCACAGGATTATCTCGAGCGAGAGGGAATACCCGCGGCGTTCGTGGATTTAGGAGGGGTGGTAGACTTTGGCGCCGAAGTATACCGATGGGAGATTGCGACGTGTCTCGCATGCTCGGCGTTGGAAGTGAATCCTTTCGAAGCCCCGGACATGGAAGCTGGAAGAGCTTTGGCGATGGAATATCTAGGGAGGCAGACGTCGGGCCAGAAGTCCGCGGTTACGCCAGTACGTTTGCAGCAGGACGGAATCGAATTGTACGCGGAGGGCGGGACGCGGCACGAAATCTCCCAGCTGAGCATGAAAGACGCGCTCCGGAGCTTGTTTTCAATATTGGATGGGAATGGATACCTGGCTATTCTCTCGTTCCTTCCCAACCTGGGGGAAGTCGCAGTGTCCCTGCGGAAGCTGTGCGAACAGATGGAAGCGAATTTGCGCGTGCCCGTGGTGCTGAATCATGGGCCGCGATACCTGCATGTGTCCGGACAATGCTATAAAGCAGGACCGGCAAAGGGGATATTTCTGATGCTGACGGCGGAGTTTGAGAAAGATATCCCAGTTCCCGGGGCAGAATACACGTTCGGAGATCTGGTGAAGACTCTCGCGCTTTCCGATTTTGATTCATTGACCCTGCGCAATCGGATCGTGGTGCGGCTGCACTTGAGAAAGGGAGCCATTGCCGGAGTGGAGGCATTGCGGGACCTGGTGGACCAAGCTCTGATTGGAATTCGGCGCAGCGGAGAGTAGGCTAAGCAATTACAAAAAAACTGGAGGAGCCGAATCGCTCCAGGAGGCGGAGAGTCTTGGCAGAAATAACGACGCTCTTTTGGGATATTGGCGGGGTCCTTTTGACCAACGGATGGGACCGCAATTCGCGGCAAGAAGCAGCAAAGGCATTTGGCCTGGATTGGGAAGATTTTCAGGACCGGCACGACCTATCATTTCCGGCGTTTGATTCGGGACACATCACGTTAAACCAGTATCTGGACAGGACCCTCTTTTACAGACCCAGACCATTTACGCGGGAAGAATTTACGGCCTTCATGTTCGCGCAATCGAAAGAGTTTTTGGACTCGAGAGAGATCCTGAGTGCTGCGGCGAGGAGCGGAAAATATTTCATCGGGGCAATCAACAACGAACCGCTGGAGCTGAATCAATACAGAATTGAAGCATTCGGTTTACGGCGGGATTTTCAGGTATTCTTCAGTTCCTGCTTTGTTGGATCGAGAAAGCCCGAAGAGACGATCTTTCGAGTCGCATTGCAAGTGACGCAACGTCCCGCAGAGCAGTGCATCTTCATCGATGACCGGCAGCTGAACCTGGAGGCCCCGCGGCGGCTGGGAATGAACGTTGTTCACTTCCAGAACGCGGGGCAACTGCGCGAGGAACTGAGATGCCACCGGATTGAGGTATAGTTTTCACCGCCGGGCCGAACGCATCGGCAACGAGAGGCGGGGCAGAGAGGAAGAAAATGCCTGGAGAATCTACACGCCTGGGGAGTGCGTATAGCGGTGCAGTCGATCCCTGTGCGGTGGTGTTATTCGGCGCATCGGGCGATTTGGCCAAGCGCAAAGTATTGCCCGCGTTGTACGACCTGGCGTCACACAATTCGCTAGGGGCAAGCTACGCGATCGTGGGCTTCGCCCGCACGGCGATGACAGACGAGTCTTTTCGCGCCGGCGCGGGGGAAGCGGCAAAGACGATCTCCGAAGTTGGGCCGATTGATCCGGAGAAGTGGGGCAAGTTTTCTTCCAACCTTTATTACAACGCGGGAGAATATGGCGACCCGGAAGCGTATAAGCAATTGGCCCAGAGGCTTGCGGAACTGGAACTTGAAAAGAAACTAGGAGGAAACCGGCTCTTCTACCTTTCGACGCCTCCCGAGGTTTATCCAAGCATCGTGGAGCAACTTGGGAGGGCGGGACTGGCTCGTCCGTCGAGTGGAAGATCCTGGGTTCGAATCATCATCGAGAAGCCTTTCGGAAGAGATCTGGGATCGGCGAGAGAGCTGAATTATATCGTTCTCAATGTATTCGACGAGCAGCAGGTCTACCGGATAGATCACTATCTGGGCAAAGACACAGTCCAAAACATGCTGGTGCTGCGTTTCGGAAACGGAATTTTCGAGCCGCTGTGGAACAGGAATTACGTGGACCACGTGGAGATCACTGCGGCGGAGACACTGGGGGTTGAGCGACGCGGAGGATTCTATGAAACCGCAGGAGCTTTGCGGGACATGATCCAGAGCCACGTCCTGCAGTTGACTTCGCTTGTTGCGGTGGAACCTCCCGCCTCGTTTGATGCGACAGCGGTGCGGAACGAAAAACTGAAGGTACTGCAATCCATCCGGCCGTTCGATTTGGAGATGGTGGCGCAATCCGTAGTCCGCGGCCAGTACGCCACCGGTGAAGTCAATGGAGGCGCGGTGCCGGGATATCGAGAGGAGCACGGAGTAAGCCCCAATTCGCGCACGGAGACGTTTGTGGCGGCAAAGCTGTTGATTGACAACTGGCGATGGGCGGGCGTGCCGTTTTATCTGCGAACCGGAAAGCGTCTGGCGAAGCGCACGACGGAAGTGGCAATCCAGTTCAAACGCGCGCCACACGTGGTTTTCCGCGGGCGAGAGGCGGAACCGAACCGGCTGGTCCTGAATATCCAGCCGGAAGAAGGAATTTCCATTTCGTTCGGCGCGAAGCGACCGGGAACTGAGATGAACATCGGTAATGTAAACATGAATTTCAGTTATCTGGAAGGATTTGGAGAATCCACGCGAAGCGCATACGCCACGCTGCTGAACGACTGCTTGAGAGGAGACGCGACGCTCTTCGACCGTGGCGACAGCGTGGAAGCCGCCTGGGCGCTGGTGGATCCGATCCTCGACGTATGGAGCGCGGCAAAAACCGCAGCGGTGCCGTTGTATGCCGCTGGAAGCTGGGGACCGCGCGAAGCGGATCTTTTGTTGGAACGCGACGGCAGGAAATGGATGAATTCGTAACCGGGCGAGGATGGCAAAGATGACGAACCGGAGATATTGGGGGAACAGGTGATCCTCGCGGGAGATGTGGGCGGGACCAAATGCAACCTGGCGTTGTTTGCGGAAAAGGGCGGAAAACTGACGCCGGTGTTCAGGCAACGCTTTCCGAGCAAGGATTTCGCGCAATTTGACTATATCGCGAAGGAATTTTCGCGGCTTGCGGCGCCGCATCTTAATTCAGACCGCGTGGAGGCGGCGGGATTCGGCATCGCGGGTCCCGTGATTGACAACCGCGTGCGCGCGACGAATCTGCCGTGGGTGGTGGATGCGGCGGTGCTCTCGCAGGAATTAAATATCAAGCACATCGTATTGTTGAACGACCTGGGCGCGACAGGCCACAGCATTGAATACCTCGCGCCCGAAGAGTTCTGCGTGCTTAATCCGGGAACATCGGAGCCGGGAGGAACGCGCGCGCTGTTGGCAGCAGGAACGGGATTGGGGCAATCCATCCTGGTGTGGGATGGCGCGCGGTACCGCGTGGTGCCTTCCGAGGGCGGACACACAGATTTCGCGCCGCACACGGAGCAGCAGATCGAGCTGCTGCGATTCATGAGGCGTCGGTATCCGCAAGTCAGCTGGGAACTCATCTTATCCGGCCGAGGGTTTCGCACGCTTCATGAATTCATAAATCCGAACGTCAGGCACGCTTCGTTCGATGATCCGGACTCGGACCCCGCGCCAGAGATCACGAAAAACGGACTTTCGAACGCCTGTCCAGTGTGCGTGGAGACTCTGGACCTTTGGACTGAAATCTACGGAGCGGAGGCGGGCAATCTGGCACTAAAAGTTCTTGCTCTCGGCGGTGTCTATGTGGCAGGAGGGATCGCCGTGAAGATCCTGGAAAAGATTAAGGATGGAACGTTTATCCGGCTGTTCAAGGATAAGTGGCATTTTGAGAATGTTTTGAAAAACATTCCAGTCTCTGTGATCTTGAACGAGAGTGCGCCACTGCTGGGCGCTGCCTACGAAGCGCTGCGAGCCAAACGCGAAAGCTAGGCGAAGTTGACCGCCCGCGAACTCTGCCTGAGAGCCTGATTTGGAAACTCCCACAAGACCCTTAGCGTGACCTGTCCCCAACGGTTTAGGCTGATCGTATGGGGTTCCTTGAAGAGCATTTCGGAGAATGGCAACCCGTGTCGCGCGGGGCTGCGGCTGCGTGGCTGGCGGCATACACGCTCTTCCTGATCTACGCGCTGACGGATCGAAGCGGATTTCTCTTTTTGGATTTTGCGAATCTGATGATTCATGAGTGCGGGCATCCGCTTTTCAGCTGGTTTGGTTACACCATCATGATTATGGGAGGAACGCTCGCCGAGCTCCTTGTGCCACTCGCCTGTGCGGCGTATTTTTTTGTGAAACGCGACGTGCCCGGCCTCGCGTTTTGCGGTTTCTGGTTTTTTGAGAACTTTCTCTATATCGGAGTGTATATGGCTGACGCGCGGGCGCAGGCGTTGCCATTGGTAGGGTCGGGCGACCATGATTGGGCGATTTTGTTCGGCAAATGGGGATTGATGCTGCAAGACCAGAAAATTGGCCATGCGACGAGATTCCTGGGATGGATGGGAATGCTGGCGGTGGTGGGATGGCTCGCATGGAGGGGCTGGCACGATTGGCGGGAACTCGCTGAGCCCTAAGTCTTGGCGATCCCTTCATGTTTGAATCTAGCAGGACGGCCGCCAAAAAGGTGAGGCGCGGGCGAGCGTGTGATACGCTTTCTCCGCTTGGAAAACGTGGAATTGCCAGGACAATGCAGCCCATTCGTTTGGAAATTAACGAACAAATCGAGTGCGCGTTCACGCTTGCTTCGCGTTTCTATACGGATCCCGCGATCTTCGAAATTGAAAAGGAAAAAATCTTTCGGCGCACCTGGCAACTCGTCGGAACGATGAACCAACGTTGCGGCGAAGCCAAGGGGAAAGCACTCACGATTGCCGATCCCGAGACCTATTTCACCGCGGAAATTGCCGGAGAACCGATCCTGATCGTGCGCGACAAGCAAGGCACCCTTCGCGCGTTCAGCAATGTTTGCCGGCATCGCGCGGGGCCGATCGCCTTGGGCAGCGGCTGCAAGAATGTGATGCGCTGCCAATATCACGGATGGACCTACACGCTGGACGGAAGGTTGATCGGCACGCCGGACGTGGAGGGCGTGGAATTCTTCGATCGCAGCACAATGGGCATGGTGCCATTGCGCGTGGAAACCTGGCAAAACCTTATTTTCGTGAATTTTGAAGGTCAGACAGAACCGCTCGCCGCGTTTCTTGGGGAAATTCCGAATCAGGCACGTGGATTTTCTTTCCAGGGCTTAAGGTCCGTTGAGCGGCGCGATTACGTGATTGACTGCAACTGGAAAGTATATGTGGACAACTATCTGGAGGGATACCACATTCCGATTGCGCACCCGGGATTGATGCGCGAGATTGACTATGCGCAGTACCGCACGGACACGTTCCGCTACTATTCCCAGCAATTCGCGCCGATTCGCGGGATGAAACCCGAGGACAAGGGCGAGCGGTTCTACGCGCCGGGAACCGGGCTGAGTGAGGCCTTATACTTCTGGATTTTTCCGAACCTGATGCTGAACATTTATCCAGACAATATTTCGACCAATGTTATCGTGCCGCTCTCGACGGACAAGACGCTGACAGTCTTTGAGTGGTTTTTCCACGATGCTGGTATGGCCAAGACGCAGGAACGCGTGCAAAAGGCAGTCAGCTTCAGCGATGAAGTGCAGCAGGAAGACATCCTGCTTTGCGAAAACGTGCAGAAGGGGCTGCGATCCTCCACCTATGACCGTGGACGATATTCCGTGAAACGTGAAAATGGCGTGCACCATTTTCACATGCTGCTGAGCGAATTCCTCGGACGCTGATTCCGGAAAAATATATTCCTGGCTTAAGGTTTGGCAGGTGTGGGGCTGGGGGCGGCTGACGACGGAGCAGCACTGCCGAAATTCACTTTGGGAACCTGCCGCGCCGCTTCCTCTGACTTGAAGTAGGCGTCGTTGCGCGGGAAGCCGCTCATCCCAGCGACGATGTTATTGGGAAAGAGCGCGATATAAGTGTTGTAGTCCTGAATGGCCTGATTGTAGCGGCGGCGCTCGACCGCAATTCTGTTTTCGGTTCCCGCCAATTCGTCCTGCAGCCGAAGGAAGTTTTCGTTGGATTTCAACTGGGGATAATTCTCAACGATCACCAGCAGCCTGCCGAGTGCGGAATCCAACTGGCCGTTCGCGGCGATTTTTTCCGCGGGAGTCTTGGCGCCGAGGAGGGCCGCGCGCGCGTTGGCGATGTTGCCAAAGACAGTTTGCTCTTGGGCGGCATATCCCTTCACCGTTTCAACCAGATTGGGGATGAGGTCGGCGCGGCGCTGGAGGACGACGTCCACTTGC
>DATIXL010000043.1:0-42926 GCA_035518615.1 Terriglobales bacterium
TGGTGGGACGAGCAATGGACGATCTCCGTGCAACACACGGAGGCGGACATTGACAAACACCTGGCCGTGTTCGAGGAAGTAGCGTCGGCTTTGGCAAAAGCGCAGGCAGAACGCGGCACAGTGACCGTAGCAGCGGGGCACTGAGCGCGGCAAATCATCAAGGTGAGACATTGTCGAGTGAGGCCACCACTACCGGGAACCAGCCGCATTTGAAGCGAGTGCTCGGGAAGTGGGACCTGGTGTTGCTGTTTGTGGTGGCCATTTTCAACCTGAACGTATTGCCTTCCATCGCGGCAAATGGCGGAGTCACGATCTGGCTGTGGATCGTCTCGCTTGTTCTTTTCTTCTGGCCGCAGGGAATCGCCGTCATTGAGCTTGCGGACCGCTATCCAGGCGAGGGCGGAGTGTACTTGTGGGCCAAGGAGGTGTTTGGCGATTTTCACGGATTTCTTTCCGGCTGGTGCTACTGGACAAACAACATGATGTACGTACCGACGGTGATGTTGTATTTCGTCGGTGTGTCGGTGTTTGTGCTGGGAACGGGTCACGAGGCGCTCGCGGACAACAAGTTCTTCGCGCTTGGCATGGCATCCGTACTGCTTTTGATCATCGTGGTGCTGAATGTGACGGGACTCGGCGTCGGGAAGTGGATCAACAACCTAGGCGGGATTGGAACTTTCGTCGCAGCGGCGGTGTTGATCGGGCTGGGGGTCATTGTGTGGACCAGATTCGGCTCGACGGTGACCTGGTCGGATTTTCAGATTCCCACGAATCCAAGATTCGTGCTGAATTCCTTTGGCGTGATCTGTTTCGGGCTGGTGGGGCTGGAATTGGCTTCCATCATGGGCGACGAGATACGCGAACCACGGAAAACGCTGCCGGGAGCGGTGGCCTGGGGCGGGATCTTCTCCGGCTTGCTTTACATCGGTGCGACGCTGACGCTGCTGATTGCCGTGAGTAAGTCGGACATCAGCGTGCTGCAGGGAGTGGTTCAGGCGGTACAACATCTGGCAGGAAAAATCCACGCGGGATGGATTATCGCTCCTTTCGCGTTCCTGTTGAGCCTGTCGATCGCCGGAATCGGATCGGCATGGCTGGGAGGGTCGGCTCGAATTCCATTCGTGGCGGGATTAGATTCGTATCTGCCTTTCTGGCTCGGGAAGATTCATCCGAAATATGGGACACCTTACGCAGCATTGATGGTACACGCAGTTGTGTCTCTGATTCTGGTGGTGATGAATTTCGTGGGATCGGGAGTGCAGGAATCGTTTCAGCGATTGCTTTCGTTGGCGGTGGTGCTGCAGTTGATTCCCTTTCTGTACATTTTCGGCGCGCTGCTGAAAATCGCGTTCGACGCGGGATTTCAGAAAAGACGCTACGGCCGGAGTACACTGATCTTTGCAGGAGCCAGCGGCATGGTGACGACAATTCTGGGAATTGCGCTGGCGTTTTTTCCCGCGCAGCAGATTACATCGCTGGGCTCGTACGAAGCGTGGATGGCGGGCGGAACGATCCTGTTCGTAGGGCTCGCGGCATTTTTCTTTTTTGTGTACGGCCGGCGAAAACAGGCGGCCGCGGCGGCTGAAGCCACGAAGTGAAGATACCGGGAGGTCAGTATGCCAAGCAGCGCGACAGCGGGAGTAAGGACTTACCAGAATTACGTGAATGGAAAATGGGAAAGCAACGCGAGAGGCAAGACATTTCCTGTATACGATCCATCCACGGAAGAAGTAATCGCGCAGGTGGCGGAGGCGAACGCCTCCGAGGTGGACGGCGCGGTGAGGGCCGCGCGGACTGCGTTTGACTCGGGGCCCTGGACGCAAACCACCGCGCAGGACCGGGGTCGAATTCTCTTCAAGCTGGCGGAAAAGATTCGGCAGAACGTGGCGGCGCTGGCAGAGATCGAAGCGCGAAACACGGGAAAGCCAATCGTCGAAGCGGAATATGACATCGCGGACGTGGCGACGTGTTTCGAGTACTACGGAGGGCTGGCGACGAAAGTCGCGGGACAGGTGAATCCGGTCCCTGCGAATGCAATTAGTTTCACCTTGAAAGAGCCGGTCGGCGTCGCGGGACAGATTATCCCCTGGAATTATCCGCTGTTGATGGCAGCGTGGAAACTGGCGCCAGCGATTGCCACGGGATGCACGTGCGTGCTAAAGCCGGCAGAGCAAACGCCACTGACGGCGCTGGAATTTGCGAATTACTTCGAAGAAGCAGGCCTGCCGCCTGGGGTCGTGAATATCGTGAACGGATACGGCGAAACGGCCGGAGCCGCGCTGGTGGCACATCCGAGGGTGGATAAAATTGCGTTCACGGGAAGCGCGGCGGTCGGGAAGTTGATCGTGAAGAGTGCCGCGGACACCTTGAAACGAGTCACATTGGAGCTTGGCGGAAAATCGCCGAACGTGTTTTTTGCGGATGCGGATTGGGAAGCTGCGGTGGATGGGGCGTTGTTTGGAGTGTTCATCAATCAGGGAGAAGTTTGCTCGGCCGGGAGCCGGATATTGGTGGAGAAAAATATTTATTCGAAATTCGTGGAGGCCATGACGGAGAAGGCCAAAAGGATCAAACTGGGGCCACCTCTTGACCGTGAAACAAAAATGGGACCGCTCGTGAGCAAAGAGCAATACGACCGCGTAAACTCTTATCTTGAAACCGGAAAGAAGGAAGCAAAAACGGCGATTGGCGGCGGGCGTCCCAAGCAATTCGGCAAGGGCTATTACGTGGAGCCGACGATCTTTTACGACGTAGACAACGGCGCGAGAATCGCACGCGAAGAGATTTTCGGCCCTGTTGCGGCGGTGATTCCTTTCGATGGCGAGCCAGATGCAGTGAGAATTGCAAACGATACGCCATACGGTCTGGCCGGCGCAGTCTGGACGCGGGATATTTTCAAGGCGTTTCGCGTGGTGAAGGCGCTGCGAGCCGGAATCATCTGGGTGAACCACATGCAGCCTACATATGTCGAAGCGCCCTGGGGCGGCTACAAACAATCGGGCTTTGGGCGCGAGCTGGGGCCCTGGGGAATGGAAGAGTATCTGGAAACCAAACAGGTGTACGTCAATCTCGACGAAACACCAATCGGGTGGTACTGAAATGGGCACGATTCAGATTCGAACGGAGATTCCGGGGCCGAATTCCCGCGAGTTGATGCGGCGGCGCGATGCAGCCGTGCCGAGAGGGCCGTATCATGCGACGCCGATCTTCACGGCGCGCGCGAAGGGCGCGGTCATCGAGGACGTGGACGGGAACCGGTTTCTGGATTTCGCCGGCGGGATCGGCTGCTTGAACACGGGACATCGGCCGGCCGCAGTGGACGCTGCGCTTTACGACCAGCTCGAAAGATACATGCATCTGTGTTTCAGCGTGACGCCGTATGAAGGTTACATCGCCGTTGCGGAGAAGCTGAACGCCCTGGCTCCAGGCAATTTTGCGAAGAAGACCCTCCTGGTGAACAGCGGAGCGGAAGCGGTGGAAAACGCGGTGAAAATCGCACGGGCGTACACAAAACGGCCTGCAATTATCGCGTTTAACGATGCCTTCCATGGCCGCACGATGATGACGCTCTCGCTAACCAGCAAGACGCATCCTTACAAGGCGGGTTTCGAACCGTTTCCTGGAGATGTTTACCGGCTGCCGTATGCGTATTGCTACCGCTGCTCTTATGGATTGAAGTATCCCGCCTGCGCCATGGGCTGCGCGCACGCGCTGGAAGATGCGTTCAAACGCGTGGTGTCCGCGGAATCCGTAGCCGCGGTCATCGCGGAACCCGTGCTGGGGGAGGGGGGATTCGTCGCGCCACCGAAAGAATTCTTCGGCGTGCTCCAGGAAATTTGCCGGAAGCACGGCATTCTTTTCATCGCGGATGAAGTGCAATCCGGCATTGGCCGAACGGGAAAATTCTTTGCCATCGAGCATTACGAGGTCGAGCCTGACCTAATCACCACCGCGAAATCGCTGGGAGGCGGACTGCCGCTGGCGGCGGTGACGGGCCGGGCGGAGATCATGGACGCGCCGGGGGTAGGCGGACTGGGCGGAACGTTCGGCGGAAATCCGCTTGCCTGCGCGGCGGCATTTGCAGCGCTTGAAATGATCGAGAAGGAAGGTCTGCTTGCTCGCGCGGTGGTGATCGGCAAACGGTTCCGGGAACGCGCGCTCGATTGGCAAAAGAGGTTTCCGGTTATGGGTGAAGTGCGCGGTCTCGGGGGGATGTGCGCCATCGAATTGGTGAAGGATGCGCAGACGCGGGAACCGGCGGGCGAGGAAATGAAAAGAGTAGCGCAATATTGTTATGAGCACGGCTTGATCACGATCACAGCGGGAACGTATGGAAATGTAATGCGCATTCTGGCGCCGCTGGTGATGACGGACGAAGAGTTCGAGGAAGGGCTAGGCGTGCTCGAAGGCGCGTTGGCAGCCGTGTGCGAAAAATTGCAGGTGGCCGTAACAAAATAACGGGAGAAGGAAGATGGCGAATAGAGTGGTCGGCGCCTTAAACGCGGCTCCGGAGCTGAAAGATTCCAGACTTTTCCGGGAAGCCTGCTACTTGGACGGCCAATGGATTCAAGCTGCCTCGGGCGGAACGGTCCAGGTGGATAATCCGGCGACCTCCGCAGTCATCGGCAGGGTTCCGAAGCTAGGCGCAGCGGAGACGCGCCAGGCGATCGAAGCTGCCAATAAAGCATTCCCCGCCTGGAGCAAGAAGACAGCAAAAGAGCGCGCCAGTGTGTTGCGGCGATGGTTCGATCTGGTGATGGCGAACCAGGAAGACCTGGCGCGGCTGATGACCATTGAACAAGGCAAACCGCTCACGGAATCGCTGGGGGAAGTGGCCTATTCCGCGTCCTTTCTGGAGTGGTTCGGCGAGGAAGCGAAACGCGTATACGGCGATACGATTCCACAACACCAGGCTGATAAGAGAATCGTAGTCATCAAGCAGCCGATCGGCGTGGTGGCCTGCATCACTCCGTGGAATTTTCCGCTTGCCATGATTACGCGAAAGGCCGGACCGGCGATTGCGGCGGGCTGCACTGTCGTGCTTAAGCCCGCATCGCAGACTCCGTTCTCGGCGCTGGCGCTTGCGGAATTGGCGGAGCGGGCGGGCGTGCCGAAAGGGGTGCTCAATGTAGTCACCGGATCAGCGAAAGAAATCGGCGGCGAACTCACTTCCAATCCCATGGTGCGAAAGCTTTCCTTTACGGGCTCGACGGAAGTGGGCAAGGTGCTGATGGCGCAATGCGCGGGTACCGTCAAGAAACTTTCGCTCGAGCTGGGGGGCAATGCGCCGTTCATCGTGTTCGACGACGCAGATTTGGACGCGGCAGTGGAGGGAGCGATTGCTTCGAAGTATCGAAATACGGGGCAGACGTGCGTCTGCACCAACCGCGTGTTGGTGCAGGACAGCGTTTATGACGCTTTCGCGGCCAAGCTGGCCGTCGCTGTGGGAAAGCTAAAGCCGGCTCCCGGACTCGAAGCGGGCGCGACCCAAGGGCCGCTGATTGACGATGCGGCGGTGGAAAAAGTCGAGAGCCACATTCGCGATGCGAAGTCGAAAGGGGCAAAAATCCTCGCAGGCGGGCGCCGGCACAGTCGTGGGGGGAGATTTTTCGAGCCGACAATCCTGACGGAGGTCACGCCACAGATGGCGGTGGCGCGCGAGGAAACCTTCGGGCCGGTGGCACCGCTATTTCGCTTCAAAACGGAAGCGGAAGCGATCGCGCTTGCGAATGATACGGAGTTCGGATTGGCGGCCTACTTTTACGGGCGCGATATCGCGCGAATCTGGCGCGTCGCTGAAGCGCTGGAATACGGCATTGTGGGGATCAATACGGGGCTGATCTCCACCGAGGTTGCGCCCTTCGGCGGTGTGAAAGAATCCGGGCTGGGCCGCGAAGGTTCAAAGTACGGGATGGAAGAGTTTCTCGAAATCAAATATCTCTGTTTCGGTGGAATCACCGCGTAGGTCCTGCACTCCTTTTCCACTTGCGGCCAGGTGTAGTTGCCTCTCAGAATGCTACATCCAACAAAGGCGTAGCTTCCGTATCTCGAATCGGCATCCATGGCACAAATGACTGGCGAGCACGACAAGAAGAAGACGCAGAACACTTGGAAGGCCTTGCCTGACGTCTGGGAGTTACTGAAGCCCCGGCGTGGCATTCTTGCGTTGGGCTTTGTCCTGATGGTGGTGAATCGCGTAGCCGGGCTGGCGCTTCCGGCTTCTCCGAAATATCTTCTGGACGATGTCGTCTCCAAACACGAGACGAAACTGCTGGTGCCTCTGATTCTGGTGGTTGTCGGCGCGACGCTGGTGCAGGGCATCACATCGTATTCCCTGACGCAGCTTCTTTCCAAATCCGCGCAGCGAATGATCACGCAGATGCGGCGCCAGGTGCAGGCACACATTGGGCGATTGCCGGTGTCCTATTACGACGCGCACAAAACCGGCGAGTTGGTGTCTCGAATCATGAGCGATGTGGAGGGTGTACGCAATCTGCTCGGAACGGGACTGGTGGAGCTGGCCGGCGGTTTGATGACCGCGGTTTTTGCGCTGATCATTCTGTTGAAAATAAGCGCGGTGATGACCGCCGTGGCGTTCTCAATTCTGGTGATTTTTGGTTTTGGGTTGAATAAGGCGTTCGCGACGATTCGGCCGATCTTCCGGCAGCGGCCAAAGATCAATGCGGAGGTGACCGGGCGCTTAACGGAATCTCTCGGCGGAGTTCGTGTCGTGAAGGGCTATCACGCAGAGGAGCGTGAGGAGAAAGTGTTTGCCGCCGGTGTACAACGCCTGTTGGACAATGTGCTCAAGACGCTCACGGCGACGTCGCTGATGAGTCTATCGGCGACAACGCTACTTGGAATCGTGAGCGCCACGGTCATGTTGCTGGGCGCCAGGCAAATCCTTGCAGGCCACATGACTCCGGGCACGCTCGTAACCTATATGGCATTTCTAGCCATGCTGATCGCACCAGTATTCCAGATCGTGGCCATCGGCACGCAACTCACCGAAGCACTCGCTGGGCTTGAACGAACGAGGGAAATCCTGGCCGAAAAACCGGAAGATGAAGCACCGAGTCGAAATGAAACCATCGGCAGGCTCCGCGGAGAGGTGACCTTCGAGCAGGTGGACTTTGCCTACGATCTCAGCAAGCCCGTGCTGTTCGACGTCAGTTTCGAAGCGTTGCCGGGAACCGTGACTGCTCTCGTGGGCCCGTCGGGCGCCGGAAAATCGACAATCATCGGGCTCGTGGCAGCGTTTTACGAACCGACCAATGGAAGAGTGCTAGTTGACGGTTTAGACCTCGCGACCATCCGGCTGGATTCCTATCGCCGGCAGCTCGGCGTTGTGTTGCAAGACACGTTTCTTTTCGACGGTTCGATCCGTGAGAATGTGGCCTTTGGCCGCCCCGATGCGAGCGAGGACGAAATTCTCGCGGCGTGCCGAATCGCGCGCGTGGATGAATTTGCGGACTCGTACGAAAAGAAATACGACACCGTGGTCGGAGAGCGTGGAGTTAAGCTTTCCGGCGGCCAGAAGCAGCGCGTCTCAATCGCGCGCGCTATCCTTGCCGATCCGCGCATTTTGATTCTTGACGAGGCCACATCCAGTTTGGATTCCGAATCCGAGGCGCTTATCCAGGAGGGCTTGCGCTATTTGATGCGCGGGCGAACCACTTTTGTAATTGCGCACCGGCTCTCTACAATTCGCCGCGCGGAGCAGATTTTGGTCGTCGAGGGAGGCAAGGTCATCGAACGGGGCACGCATGATTCTCTCTACGCGCTGGGCGGACGCTACTACGATCTGTACACCCGGCAGCACGGCCTCGAATCCAATCTTTTTCTCGCACCGGGGGAAGGGGACCCGCGTCCCGAGGACGGGGAAAAGGAAGCGACAGGCCAGCGCGGTGGCGGAAGCCTTTCAAGTGCTTTAGGCATCCTGCGCGGTGGCACGTCGGGCTAAATCGCGAGATTCCTCTCAGGTTTTGGCATGATTCAAACCATTCGGAATCAGCGGAAGAGACCGCAGGCGCTTTCCGGTCGCGTTGAAAATAGCGTTTCCGACGGCCGGAGCCACCGCCATGATCGGCGTCTCACCCGCACCCGCGGAAGGAATATCCTTACGATCCAGAAGAACTGCTTCGACCTTCGGCACATCGCGGAAACGCGGCACGCGGTAGCTGGCAAAATGCGGATTAGTAATCCGTCCATTTGCAAAGTGGATCGCTTCGAAGAGAGCACCGCCGAGTCCCTGAATATTCGCGCCGACCACCTGATTCTGCAGACCATTCGGATTGACGATGGCGCCACACTCGAAAGCCGTTACCATGCGCACTACTTGTACATTGCCGGTGGCTTGGTTTGCGAAGATTTCTGCGGCCGTCGCAACGTAACTTCCCTTTTCATGTCCTCCGGCAATTCCAAAGCCTTGTCCGTCCCTGGTTTTCTTCGCTGGCCAGCCGAACGTCTTTGCTGCAGACTCCAGGACGGCGCGCAGTCTGGGGTCTGAGAGATTTCTCATCCGGAACTCCAGTGGATCCAGATTCACTGTCTGCGCGAGCTCATCCATATGCGTCTCGCGCGCGAAGTGATTCGCCGTGGCCGCCAACCCGCGATAAGAGCCGCATCGCAGAATCAGCGGAACCGAATGATATTGCGTCAGCTGGTTCTCCACGTCGTAAGGCGTTTCGATGCCGGACGAGCCGGAATGATAATTGTGAAACTCCCAAGCCGTGAGTTTGCCTTCCGCATTGATGCCGCTTCTGACTTCGATTACACCGGCAGGCCGAAAATACGCCCAGGTGAATTCCTCTTCGCGCGTCCAAATCAATTTCACGGGATGTCCCGCCGCTTTTGCCAGCCGAGCGGCCTCCACCGCGGCATCCCCTGTATGTTTTCCGCCGTACGCCGAGCCGGTGTCGGGCACTATTAGGCGAACATTATCCTCCGGAACGTGCAGGACGCTCGCGACTTCGGCGCGCACGGCAAAGGGCCGTTGCGATCCGGTCCAAACGGTCATTTTCCCGTTTTTCCATTCGGCCAGGGCCGCGCGCGGCTCAAGTGGAGCGTGCGCGATGTAAGCGACCGTATAAGTGTTCTCCAGACGATGCGCAGCGCCAGCAAGTCCTTGTTCTATGGAACCTGATCGCCTTTGGTCTCGGTCGTCCGCCTTATCCGACGCATTTTTCTTCAGGTAAGAAAAAAGATCCTTGTCCGAAATCTGCGGCACTTCCTTCCACTCCACTTTAATAGACGCAAGCGCCTTCTCTGCTTCATTCAAACTAGGCGCAGCTACGCCAACAAAATCGCCGTCGCGAACCACAACGACATTCGCCAATGCCCTGGCCTTGTTGTCATCATACGAAATGAGCGTCGCGCCGAACGACGGCGGGCGCAGAATCTTGGCGTAATACAATCCATCCGCTCGCAGATCCGGACTGTACTGGTGCTTACCGGTGACGAAGACTCGCGCATCCGCCTTGGGAATGGCTTTGCCTGCTACCGTCCATTCGAGCGCGGGCGTAATCGGATCCTCGGCCGGGATAGCCTGCGCGAGCGCTTTCCCGCGCGCAAGTTCCGCATAGATCGCCGATTTTCCGGAGGCGGGATCCGTCACCCTCGCGTCCGCTGCCCTCAGTCCTTCCGCGGGAACATTCCACTCCTTCGCGGCGATGCCCACCAGCAAATCGCGCGCGGCGGCGGACACACGCCGAAGCTGCGGTGCCATCGTGGGCGTCGTCCGGCTTCCGAACGTTCCCATGTCGAAGGGCGTCAGCTCCGTATCGCCCATCACCAACTTCACAGAAGAAAATGCCACCCGCAGTTCGTCGGCAACGCTCTGTGCCAAAGAAGTGCGCACATTCTGTCCGACTTCGACTTTTCCCGTGAACACCGTCACTGCGCCATCGTCGCCAATGTGCAGCCATGCGCTGATTTCTTTGGGGAGTTCGGGGAAGCGCATCCGGGGCCCCGGCGCAGTCTCCTGGATCGCGAGCGCGTCCTTCGCGACCGCAAATATGGCAATGCCCGCGCCGACGAACTTAAAGAAATCACGCCGCAGCAACGTAAATTCGTGAAGCGATCCTCCGCGAAATTCATAGCGTTCCGGTTCGACCAGGAGATTCGTTGTTTTGGTGCTCATGAACGGCTCTCCCGGCGGGCTTTGGCGGCTTTCTGTACCGCAGCGAGGATTCGAGGGTGCGTTCCACAACGGCAAATGTTGCCTTGCAGAAATTGCACGATGTCCGCTTCGGTCGGTTGCGGTTTCTGCTGCAACAGAGCCACGCTGCTCATGATCATTCCCGAGGTGCAATAAGCGCACTGAAACGCTTCTTCATCGAGGAATGCCTGCTGGACCGGATGTAGTTTGCCGTTTTCCTCGAGCCCCTCGATCGTCGTGATCGTTTTCCCCGCCGCCGCGCTAACGGGATATTGGCACGAACGTCGCGGCTTGCCACCTATCAGGACCGTGCATGCGCCGCACTGCCCTTCACCACATCCGTATTTTGTTCCGGTCAATCCAAGATCATCGCGAAGGGCAAACAAAAGAGGAGAATCGGGGTCTGATCGGACCGCGTACTGCATTCCATTGACGACGAATTCGATCGGCTTCGCCATAGAACCTCCCCGGAAGACCGCGCCGCCGTTCTCATGTAGTTTAGCAGCGTACGCAAGTTCGGTTCGGCTTTTGTGAAAGCAATCCGGCCGCGTTCGAATCGAACTGCGCGTGGCGCAAATCTTCGCGAAATCCTTCGCAAGCGCTCGTGCGCCCGATTTTGGCTCGTCCGAATCCAGGAATTTTCGGCCCAAGGATTCTTGGCGCGAACACTTCTTTCAAGCTAACATCGGTACGTTGCGTGGGGCCCGTAGCTCAGCGGTTAGAGCAGCGGACTCATAATCCGTTGGTCCCAGGTTCAAATCCTGGCGGGCCCACCAATGCCTCTTTTTCAATTTGGTCCTTACAAGCCTCGCGTTTAGAAGTAGGTCTGGACAACATCCATGACCTTGTAATTCGCGTCCAGCACCGAAAGATACCGCCACTTGTCAAACGTCAGGCACGGATGCGAGATGTCGAATCCGATCATGTCGCCCACCTGGATATCATCGCCTTCTCCAATGCGAAGATAGGAGTGCTGGTCCATCATCTTCGTGAGTTCCCACGCGGGAGGAGCAGGCTTCGGCGCTTCAGCGCGCAGCCGGTAGTGCAAAGCGGGGGTGGGCAGCCCGGAGTCGAAAGCGGCATCACGTTTTCCCATCGCCACAATCGCCCTCTGTTTTTCAGGAACCGATTGCACATAAGCCCAGACTTGCAAAGCCGGCTGCAAGCCGGCTTGCCTGCGTTTCGCGGCAGGATTTTGGCTTTGAATCCTCTGTTGCGCCGTTCGATAAGCGCCGACGTCGTGCGTCAAATAGCATCCGGGCCTCAGGACGATTTCCGCAGCATCCCCAAATTCCGCTTTGGAAAATTCCTCGGCAACCACGTCGTACCAGGCGGAGCCCGCCCCGGAAAGCAGAAAGGGAGCGCGATCGAATCGTTTCGTCCGCGCCAGTTCGCGCGCAGTTCCCACGGCGCGCCCCAGGAATCCTCTGATTGAGGCTTCGTTGTCCAGCACACCCTCAAACAGTTCAATGCCGCTTAGTCGAATCTGTTTTCGCCATCGCTCCAGAGAATCGAGCACCGCATCAAGCTGGCTCCGGTCACGCACTCCGGTTCGTCCACCCTCCACCCCGACTTCGATCAGCACATTCAGGCGCCGCCCTTCGGCCCGAAAAAACGAGCCGAGCTGCTCCACATTTTCCGCGCTGTCAACCAGGCAGAAATACTCAAACTCGGTATCCTCAAGGAGCCGGGCGACGGTGGCCATATTCTGCTTGCCCACAAGCTGGTTGGCCATCAGCACCCTTCGCACTCCGTGCTCGTGGGCCACTCGCGTCTGATGAGCCGTAGCCAGCGTGATGCCCCAGGCTCCCGTTTGCAGTTGACGCGCAAACAGCTTTGGCGCCATGGTGGTCTTGCCATGCGGCGCGAGCTTCATGCCGTAGGCTTCGATGAATTGCTGCATCCATTTTAAATTATGTGCCATCTTCTCTTCGTACAGGACCGCCGCAGGAAGGCTCAAATCTTCGCGAAGTAAGTTCCAGCCCAGTCGCCCAATGTCATCTATGGGCATCTCGCGATCCAGAGCGCCCATCCCTTTATTCAATGGGCTGACCGTCTCGCTCATCAACGTCTCGTCGGCGGCGTCCTCTTGACGGCCTCTTTTCTTCATTTCCTAGTCCTCGTCCGCTCGCAAGAAGCTGCATTTCGCGGCGTGTAGTAGTACGACTATCACATTCTCCGGAAGGATGGTAGAAAGGTTGGCCGAGTGCATCGGCAAGTGTCACTCTTCTCTGGGATTCTGAAATGGCATCTTGCGACACATTGATCCTCAACGCCATCGTCCACGATGGGAGCGGAGGCGACTCATTCGTCGCTGATGTTGCGATTACTGGAGACCGAATACAGGCGATCGGCGCCCTGAAGGGGCTCGCGGCGGAACAGACCATCGGCGCAGAGGGCCTCGTGCTTTCTCCTGGCTTCATTGATACACACACCCATGACGACACAAGCGTAATTTGCGCACCAGAAATGTTGCCAAAACTCTCTCAGGGCGTAACCACGGTGGTTGTCGGCAACTGCGGAATTTCCGCTGCCCCGGTTCAGCTTTCCCATGGCCTGCCCGATCCCATGAATCTGCTCGGGGACGCCGAAGTATTCCGCTTTCCCACATTTTCCAGTTACGTAGACGCGTTGGCGGCGACTCGGCCCTCGGTGAACGTCGCTGCCTTGGTTGGGCACACCGCGCTCCGCAACAATCACATGGATTCTCTCGATCGCACTGCGCGGCCCGATGAAATCTCACAGATGCGCGCTGAATTACAAGAAGCGCTGGCTCATGGCGCTTTAGGATTGAGCACGGGACTGGCTTATCTGTCGGCAGCTTCCGCATCCACGGAGGAAGTTCTGGTTCTTTCGGAACTTCTGGCCGCAGCTGGCGCAATCTATACCACGCACATGCGCAATGAGAGCAATGGCGTGCTCCAAGCCATGGAGGAAGCCTTCGGCATCGCCCGGCGGTCCGGCGTACCAGTTGTTCTCTCCCATCTCAAGTGCGCCGGCATGGATAACTGGGGCGGAAGCGCGGAAATACTCCAGTCGCTTGACGCTGCCTCTCATACCCAGGAAGTCGCCTGCGATTGCTATCCTTACGACGCTTCCTCCAGCACTCTGGATCTGTGCCAGGTGGACGACCGCGTCAAAATCAAAATCACATGGTCCAGGCCGCATCCGGAGGTGGCGGGCAAATTGCTCGCGGAGATTGCGCAGATGTGGCGGCTGCCGCAAATCGAAGCAGCTCGCCGTTTGCAGCCTGCCGGCGCGATCTATCGCAGCATGTCGGAAAAAGATGTGCGCGCAATTCTTCGCCACCGGAAAACGATGATCGGCTCTGACGGCCTGCCCAACGATCCGCGTCCCCATCCCCGCCTTTGGGGCACTTTTCCGCGCGTCTTGGGCTACTATAGCCGCGAACAAAAACTTTTTTCTCTTTCTGAAGCAGTCCATAAGATGACCGGGCTGCCCGCCCGGCGCTTCGGTTTCACAAATCGTGGTTTCGTGCGTGTGGGCTTTTTCGCTGACCTGGTGCTCTTCGATCCGGCGAACATCAGGGACACGGCTACGTTTGAAGATCCCGTTCGTCCTGCTCAGGGAATCGAATTTGTCTGGGTCAACGGAGTCTTGTCGTATCGTAGCGGCTCTGCGTGCGGTCCGCGCGCCGGACGATTCTTGTCCAGGCAAGCACACGCAAGATAAGACGAGTTTTCGTCATTGCATCCGAAGGAGCGCTCCGAATGAGCATAAAACGTTTTGGCGCCGAAGGTGGGAAGGGCGCCGGCGGACAACAACTCCCATTTGCCCGCGCCGTGGAAGCGGATGGCTGGCTCTACGTTTCCGGCCAAGTGCCAATGCTGAATGGTGAAGTTGTTGACGGCGGGGTCGTTCCCCAGGCCCGCCAAGCCATCCGGAATCTGATCTCCGTCCTGAACGAAGCCGGGTACGGCATGGAGCACGTGGTGCGCTGCGGCGTTTGGCTCGATGATGCCCGCGATTTTGTCTCGTTCAACAAGGTGTTCAGGGAATTTTTCGGCGAGAATCCCCCGGCGCGCGCTTGCGTTGTCTCCAGCATGGTCGTGGATTGCAAAATTGAGATTGACTGCGTCGCGTTTAAGCCTCCAGCCAGATGATTCTTTATTCTTGCCGCCTGCCCGCACGGACCGCGCGCCTTTGCGCAAGTGGGAGACCCGCGTGCCCACGCTGATTCACAGCCACGGCTTTTTCCTCCTTCTTTCGGGACTCGCCTCAGTCCTCTTGTTGATCCTTCTTATCGCCCGCTACAAAATCAATCCGTTCATCGTCCTTTTCACCATTTCTCTCGCGTTGGCGCTGGTCACGGGAATGCCGTCCAGGGAAATCGTCAAGGCCTTCGAAGCTGGCGTCGGCGGCACTTTGGGTCATATCGCCATCGTCGTGGCACTCGGCACGATGCTGGGCAAAATGATGGCGGAATCGGGGGGCGCGGAACGCATTGCCCTTACCTTGATCAAAGCCTTCGGCGAGAAGAACGTCCACTGGGCCATGATGGTCATCGGCCTCGTCGTCGGCCTGCCCGTGTTCTTTGAAGTCGGCTTCGTCCTCTTGATTCCCATCGCCTTCAACGTCGCCAAGCGCACGAATACATCCATGGTTCTCGTGGGCCTGCCCATGGTCGCGGGCCTCTCGGTTGTCCACGGCCTCGTTCCGCCGCACCCCGCGGCCCTTCTTGCGGTTGCCGCTTTCCATGCCGATATAGGCCGCACCATTTTCTACGCACTGCTCGTGGGCATTCCCACGGCCATCGTTGCCGGTCCTCTCTATGCCAAACTCATTGCTCCGCACATCAAGCTCGAGGCGTTCAATCCTATTGCCTCGCAATTCATCGAAGAGCGGAGGGAACGCGACCTTCCCAGCTTTGGCGTCACCGTCTCGACTGTTCTTTTTCCTGTGGTTCTCATGATGATCGGCAGCTGGGCGGATGCCTTTTTCCATCCTGGCACGGTCGCCAACAACGTTTTGCACCTTCTTGGAGACGCGGACATTTCTCTCCTCGCCGCCGTTCTCGTCAGCTTTGTCGTGCTCGGCAGAATGCGCGGTTTCAGCCGCGAGGCCATCCTGAAATTCTCAGAGGAGTGTCTGGCGCCGACCGCTTCCATCACTCTTCTTATCGGCGCCGGCGGCGGCTTTGGCCGCATTCTTCAAGATACAGGCATTTCCCAAACCATCGTCCAAGCCGCGCTTCACAGTCACATTTCTCTTCTTGTTTTGGCTTGGCTTGTTGCGGCACTTGTGCGTCTGGCCACCGGGTCGGCGACTGTGGCTATGACCACCGCTGCGGGAATCGTCGCGCCGATCGCATTGCAGGCCGGCGGAGTCCGCCCCGAGCTTCTGGCCCTCGCTACCGGCGCGGGATCGCTCGTCTTCTCTCACGTGAATGATGGTGGCTTCTGGCTCGTCAAGGAATATTTTAATATGTCGGTCGCCGACACCCTCAAAACATGGTCCATCTGTGAGACGATCATCTCCTTCCTGGCCTTGCTCTTGACCTTCGCTCTCGCCCACATCATTTGAGTCGGCTCGCTTGGACAGACCCGTCCCAGCCGCTGCAAAAATAGCGGGCAAATTTCGAAAGGCCCCAGGTTATTCGCGAATCTTATTCAAACTGAATCAGCACAATCTCCGGCTGTGTTCCAACTCGCATCGGCGGGCCCCAGGTCCCGGCTCCGCTCGACGTGTACACCTTGAGATCACCAAGTTGGGTCAGTCCGTAGGTCTGTTGCCCGAATATCCGCGACGTAAACCACGTGAACGGGAAAATTTGCCCTCCGTGTGTGTGTCCGGAAAGCTGCAGAGAGATTCCTTCTTGCTCGGCAACCTTCAGTCCGTGCGGAACATGCGCGAGCAGCACGCTTGCGCTCTCGCGGTCCAACTCCACCGCCTCCAGTATGCTCCGCAAGCGCTCAGCGTTACCCGAATCCCCGTAAGGCACACCCACAATCTGAAGCCCGTCCACGTTTACCTTTTCATTTTGCAACACTCGCACGCCGGAACTCTGTATTGCCTCGAGATATTTCGCGGGATCGGAGAATTCCTCGTGATTCCCGGTCACAAAATACGACCCGAATCGCGGCGAAAGTTGTTTCCATGGCGCCGCTAGCCGGTGCAGGTCGGCCTTTGTTCCGTCGAACAGATCCCCGCTGATGAAAACGATGTCAGCTCGCAATTGCCTCAGCATGGCCACAATTCGTGAAATAAACGCGTATCCGCGCACGTGGCCCAGATGCGTGTCCGTCACCAAAGCTGCAACGCGGCCTTTCCAAGATTCTGGCAATCCCGGCAGCTTCACGCTGATTCTCCTCACACGAAGCGACGCCGCGTTGATCACGCCGTACATGCTGGCCAAAACAGCGGCGCCGAAGAGCACGCCCGCCACGTCTCGCCGCGGCACCGTCGATCCAATCAGCAGATCCACCGGATACACGACCCAGCAAACGCAAGCCCCGACGAAGCAAAAATTGAGCACTCCCAGCCACACGCTCGCGACACGGTAAAAGCCGCGCACCACGGGATTCGAGTACCGATGCGCGAGCAATGTCGCCGTTACGAAGCTGACGGAAAGGACTCCGACTGCCGAGGCAAGAATGATATCTCCTGGGGAACCAAGCGGTCCCCAGAAAAACCTCCAGGTCTCATAGACGAACAAATGCGCCCCAAACAAAATCCCCTGAATTGTGGCGACAAACACTATGATTCGCGATGTCATTCTCTCGGTTTCAGGCACACCTATTAGATGTAAACTCCGGCAAATTCGTTAAATGTCTCTCCCTCTCGGTACCCACAGGCTTCCTTGAAAAAACCCCTGCGCGCAAACCCGGTTTTCAATACAATCCATCCGCACGAACCCTATCGGCCACGGCCGGGCTGCCGTTTGCCTTCAGGGGAGATCGCCAGAAACGAATCAATGCATCGCGAGCAGGTGACATGAAGCTCAACGCCTATCTCATCAAAAGCACCGTAGTTGCCGCCCTCGGTGGCCTTCTTTTTGGTTTCGATACCGCCGTGATTGCGGGCACAACCAGCTCGCTCACCGCGCTGTTTCATTTAACCCCGATCGCCCTAGGAACAACCGTTTCCATTGCTCTTTTTGGAACGATTATTGGCTCGATTTCCGCCGGTTGGCCAGGCGACGCCTATGGGCGCCGTGACAGTCTGCGCGTCATGGCCGTCTTGTACCTGATCTCCTCGCTGGGTTGTGCAGTCGCCTGGAACTGGGACTCATTGGTCGTGTTCCGATTCATCGGCGGGTTGGGCATCGGCGGTTCTTCCGTGCTCGGTCCGATGTACATCGCGGAAATTGCGCCGCCAAAATGGCGCGGCCGCCTGGTGGGGTTTTTTCAGTTCAACGTGGTCTTCGGAATTTTGCTGGCCTATTTTTCCAACTACCTGATCGGTTTGCAGAATTTTGGCCCGTCCGAGTGGCGCTGGAAGCTCGGCGTGCCCGCGATTCCTGCGGCTCTTTTCCTTCTTTTACTTTTCGGCATCTCGCGCAGCCCGCGCTGGCTAGTCAAGAAGCAGAGAACCGAGGAGGCGCGAGAAGTGCTTCGCCGCATCGGCGAGGAAGATTACGAGCAGGAATTGCAGGACATTATCGTTTCCATCGACGCCGAGCACCATGCCCACGATTCGCTTTTCTCCAGGCAGTACCTCTTCCCGATCTTTCTCGCCGTTACCATCGGCATGTTCAACCAGCTCTCCGGCATCAACGCGATTCTCTATTACCTGAACGACATTTTCGCCCGTGCGGGTTTCAGCAAAGTCTCCTCGGATTTGCAATCCGTGGCCATCGGCGCGACCAACTTGCTTTTCACGATCATCGCCATGACCGTGATTGACCGTCTCGGCCGCAAAAAGCTGCTCCTTACGGGAGCGGTCGGGACGGCCATCTGCCTCGCCGGCGTTGCCGGAATTTTTCTCAGTCATCGCCATGAGGAATTGCTTGTCTGGTTTCTGGTCGGCTACATCGCCTTCTTTGCATTCTCCCAAGGCGCGGTGATCTGGGTTTATCTCGGCGAGGTGTTCCCCAACCGCGTACGCGCGCAGGGTCAGAGTCTCGGCAGTTTCTCCCATTGGTTCATGAACGGCGCAATTTCCCTCGGTTTTCCTGTTCTCGCCGCCAAATCCGGCGGTTATCCATTCATCTTCTTCTCTGCCATGATGGTCGTGCAGTTTATCGTGGTCCTTCTCTTCTATCCCGAAACCAAAGGCGTGTCTCTCGAAGAGATGCAGCGCAAGCTCGGTATCGCCTGAGCTCAGTCCTCGTACGTACCCTTAAAGTTGCTCGGCTCCGTCTCATTCCACAGTTGGCGCCGGGTCTATACGCAATCACCCGATTGCGGTGGGCTGTGTGCCAATGGGATTGCTGGGGTGGGTCCATTCACGCGGTTTTTCGGTCTTTCAGCATGCGCGCTGCATCAGTTGCACGTTCGTGGCGTTGGCTATTTCGTTCTTGGTTCCAGTCTTCCTTCCGGCACAGACCCCGTCTCCAGTCAACGCTTCGCCGAAGGCATCCGCCACGAGTGGCTATACAGGCGACAAAGCTTGCGAACGTTGCCACGCCGAAATTTACCGCAGCTACGAAAAGACCGCGATGGCGCACGCCAGCGGTCCCGCAGTTGGCAATTTGATTCCTGGAGAATTTACCCACGCTCCGTCTGGCGTGCACTACAGGGTGTACGAGCAAGGCGGCCGCGCCTGGCTCAGCTTCGATCGCAACGGCGCGGACGCGATTCACGGAAAACGGGAGCTGCTTTACTTCATCGGCTCCGGCGATCGCGGCCGCACTTACATTTTTCTCGAGGACGGTTTTTACTTCGAAGCGCCGGTAAACTGGTACGCTCAGAAAAGCACGTGGGACATGACGCCTGCCTACCAAGACGCGCACCATATCCCTTTGAACCTTCCTCTGGCGGCGTCGTGTCTCAGCTGTCATGCCGCTGATCCCCAGAGCCCGGCTCCCGGAACGGAGAATCGGTACAGCGAACCTCTTCTTTCGCAGGAAGGCATCGGCTGCGAACGTTGCCACGGCCCTGGAGCCGTTCACATCGCCAAGATGGGTCTCATGATCAATCCGTCGAAACTCGATCCAGCACGGCGCGATGCAATCTGCATGCAATGCCATTTGGAAGGAAACGTCGCCATTCAGCAGCCCGGCCACGAGTTGAACCAATTTCGCCCCGGAGATGACCTTCAGGACTACGTTCACTATTTCGTGCTAACCGGCACTGCGCGGGAGTATCGCGCCGCAAGCCAGTTCGAATCTTTTTATCGAAGCAAATGCAAATTGAAATCCGGCGGCTCCTTCTCGTGCATCACCTGCCACGACCCTCATTCCTCTCCTGCTCCTTCGGAAAGGGTTTCCTACTACCGCGCCAAATGCATCTCTTGCCACGGCGTTGCGTTTGTCGCAAAACATCACAAGAAGAATCCGGATTGTGTTTCATGCCACATGCCGCGCATCCAAAGCTCGGACGTGGCCCATACGCAGGCCACGGATCATCGCATTCTTCGCCGTCCGGATCAGATTAATGTGACTTCTCAGAATTTGGACCAGCCGGAACTAAAGCGTTTTCCCCAAACCGAAGCCAAAATTGCCGACCGTGACCTCGCGCTGGCCTGGGAATCACTCGCCGAATCCGGAAATGAATCCGCCGCTGCCGAAGCCCAAAAGTATTTGCCTAGGGCGCTTGCGGAGACGCCGGATGATCCCGCGCTTCTGACCGCCGTTGGTTTCCTGAACGAAAAACAAGGGAAGATTCAGCAGGCACGCTCCCTCTACGAGCATGCCCTCCGGGAAAACCCCTTTGCCGATGTCGCGTCAACCGATCTGGGAGTGATCATCGCCCAGAGCGGAGATCTGTCGGAAGCCATTCGGCTATGGAAGATCGTGTTCGCCAAGGAGCCGGAAAAAAGCGCCATTGGCACGAATCTTTCCAAGGCATTGTGCGCTGAAGGAAACACCGCGGAAGCGCGCGCCACGATCGAACGCGTACTTGAGTTCAATCCCGATCTGCCGCAAGCACGAGAATTGCTGCTGGACTTTAACCGCACGCCCCCGGAGTGCGAATTGCACTAATTGCCCTGGAGAAATCCGGGCAAAACTGGCGTGCTATTTCTTGAGTCTTGCAATGTATGCGCCGTACGGCTCGAGCGAAATCTTTTTTGCACTGCCTTCCGCTGGTTTTCCGCCGTTCGTCAAAATTGTTTCTTCTTTGGCGCCGCCAAATCCCTGCTTGGTCAAATCAAAGCGCGGCTCCTGCGCTGAGGCCGACATGTTCAGAACGACAAGCACCGCTTCGTCCTTGTAATGCCGAAGGTAGGAGAGCACGTTGGGGTCGCTCTCGTTCAGCGCTTCGTAGTCGCCTTCAAGCAGCGCCGGATCGGTGTGCCGCATCTTCAGCAAGTGTTTATAAAAAGACAGAATCGAGTGCGGATCGTTTTCCTCGGTGGCCACGTTATGCGTTGCCGCGCTTGGCGGCACGGGCAGCCAGGGCTTCACTTCGCTGAAGCTAGCATACTTGCCGTCGGTCCATTGCATCGGCGTGCGTTCGCCGTCTCGCCCTTTTTCTTTGGGCCAGCCGAGCTTGCCGATGGGATCCTTCACGTCCTCCTTGCGCGTCGGATCGTTGTTCCGCATGCCGATCTCTTCACCGTAGTACATGATCGGAGTCCCGCGCAGCGTCAGATAAAACGCCGCAATCAGTTTGCCAATGTCTTCGTCGTGCTTCCCGTCTCCATAGCGCGTGTACGAGCGCACGATGTCGTGGTTGGAGATCACGAACACCGGCCATTCGCCCGAACCCTCCAACGCTCCGACATGTTCGCGGTACACATCCGCCGAAAAGGGAAGCTCGGTCAGCCTCAGGTCCATCGGCATTTGTAACTCGTTGTCGTCCGTTCCGTAGTATTTCTTGAGTTTCGCCACGTTGTCGGTCCATGTCTCCCCAATCAATACTGCGCCATACTCATCCGCGACTTTTCGCAGCCGCTGCAGCTCCGTGTGAACCTCCGGCAGATTTGTATTGTATTTGTCCTCCATGTTGGGCCGGCCGAACTTATCCTTGCCGGGCAAAATCGGATTGTCGTGCAGATTCGGATCTTCGAAAAGCGTGTCCACGGCATCCAGCCGAAAGCCGGCGACGCCGCGCTTGTACCAGAAGCGGGTGACGTCAAACATCGCCTTTTCCACGGCCGGATTGCGCCAGTTCAGATCCGGCTGCTGCGGATAGAAATAATGGTAGTAATACTGCTTTGTCGTGGGATCCCACTGCCATGCGGAGAGTCCGAACGTGGACTGCCAGTTATTTGGCGCCTGCCCCGGCTCCTTCCCGTCCTGCCAGATATACCAGTCGCGGTGCGCCGAGGTCCGCGAAGACTTCGAATCCAGAAACCACGGATGCTGGTCCGAAGTGTGGTTCACCACGAAGTCCAGAATCACGCGAATGTTCCGCTGCTTCGCCTCGGCCATCAGGTGATCGAAATCCGCCAGCGTGCCGTACATCGGATCGATGTCCTCGTAATTCGAAACGTCGTAGCCGAAATCCACTTGTGGTGAGGGAAAGCATGGGGTGATCCAGATCGCGTTCACTCCCAACGATTTCAAGTAATCCAGTTTTGAAGCGATTCCGTTCAAGTCGCCAATGCCATCATTGTTGCTGTCGGCAAAGCTTCGCGGATAGATCTCGTAAAACACCGCGTGCTTCCACCAAGGCTCTGCGTTCCTGCTTGTTGCGCCTGCCTGCGCGGCAATCCGCGGCACCGTCATCAGGCTGCAACATGCTATCAAGGCGGCAGTCAGCATTTTCCTGTGCATTCTTTCCCCTCCTGAAATCTTGCGAAGCGCTCGTTTTTCTTTTGTTTTTACCCCTTTTTAGTCTTGCCCCTGCGCGCTTTTGGTGTGAGATGCAACAAGACAGCCTGCCTCATCGGGACGTCATTGCTCGCGCCGGGCATTGAGACTCTTAGTTCCATTTTGCCCCCGGCTGCCTTCACGATCTCCGCGCCTTCCGCCGATGCCAGTTGTGCTCCGTTCCAAACTGCCAATTGGTAGGAGTGTCCCGGGACTCCCTCCACTTCGAGCGTCAGCTGATCTTTCACTTCATTCCAGGATTGCCTCAGAAATCGCAATCCCTGGCTTGTGCTTCCAAGTTGCGGGAGCCGCGGATCATAGCTCACGCCAAAATCATTGTGCATGCGGATCCGCAGCGTGTTCGGACCTCCGTAAACCCCGAACTTGACTACGATGTGCTGGTCGTTTCCATTCGCCTCGGCACGAAACGCCAATGGTCGGCCGTTCATTTCCGCGCTGAGTACATCCGCACGCAGGCTGACGGCTGGCTCGAACTCCACGCTGCAATCGCCATCGCCTTTTCGCGTCACGGTCAGCGTCAGCCCGTCCTCGCTTTTCTCGTACTCCAAATCGAGCGTGTCATCTCCCGCAGTCACATGCTCAACAGCCAGTGAGGTCCAGTCCGCCGGTAAATGCGGCGCAAATGTGAGCGTTTTCTCCGTCGCGTTGTACTCGAGCCCAAGCATCCCTCGGAGGATCGGACTGATGACCATTGCTGCCGACCAGATCTGGTGCGGGGAGCTCGTCGAGAGTGGCTGGTAGTAATCGCCGGACAAGACTTCCGTTACGTGTCCCGGCGAGCCATCGAGCGCCAGCAGCGCATTCGCGCGCAAATTTTCGGACGCCGGCAGCGCTTCGTGATACCTGTATTCGCCCACGGACGCCCACCCCGTGAACAGCGGCCACACGGAGCCAAAGTGATATCCGCCGCCGCTGTATTTCGTTGATTCGTTTGAGATGATCCGCATTCCCCAATCGGTCTCGTGATGCGCACTTGCCAGCGTTTCGATCATCTCCTCCGACTTTGTCGCGTCCAGCAGTCCGAACCACATCGGCACGGTCGCCAGCACGCTTGCTTCATCCATGCGGTTGTTATCCTTATCCAGCGCGAACGCGTAGATCTTCTTCTCCGGCGACCAGAACGCCTCATCCAGCCGCGGCCGTTCCTTCTCGTACTCTGCCATCAATTCATTGCTTTCCGCATCTCTTCCGGTCAGTCGCGCCAGATTCCCCAGCGCTCGAAGAGCCTCAACTGCCAGCCCGGCTTGATAGATTTCTGTTTCCACCGGCAGCAACGGCCCTCCTTCCACCCATCCGGTTCCCACGCCAAGATTCTTCGGCAAACCGTTCGGGCCGTAGGTGGATCGGAGGAACTCGTACGCTTTCTGCAGTTTCTCCCAATTGTTCCGCGCAAAATCCACGTCGCCGCTCTCGGTCACGTACTCATTCATCGCGATGATGTATAGTGGCGTGGAGTCCGCTGAGGCGTAGCCGTACGGATAATCCTTGAACCAGTTCACATAGCTCGCGCCCTGCGCAATTTCGTGCGGCATTTTTCCATCCGCTCGCTGAAACTGCTGGATAAATTCCAAGGCCATTTTTGTCGTGGCAAAATCGCCCTCGCTATCCAGCGCAAAGGAGCTCCAGAACGAATCTCTTCCAAAAAACCACGCAAATCCCGGCCGCTGGCTGTCTCCCGAAGTCCTGTAGCCGGCCACTAATCCCGTGCCCATCGTCGGATTCGTCACCACGCCCTGCACCAGGCTCACCCGCGCCCAGTTGTATGCCTGCTGTAGCTGCGCATCGGGGAGCTCTACGCTCGCAGTTCTGTCCAAATAATCCGCGTAGTATTTCGCCGCTTCATCGCGCAACTCTTGATAGCCGGACATGAGCTTCTCGTACGCTTCCTCTGCAGGCTTCTCTCCCTGTACGCTCGCCGCAAATACGATCAGCTTTGTGTCTTCCCCACTGGTTGTCATTCCCAACCGCATCGAATTTTCTTCCGAAGCTGAATAATTTGTCTGATACTCCTCCATTGGATCCGCCGCCGTTGGCGATCCCACGAACGCCACAAACTTTTTCGTCTCTTCTCCAAACGAAAATGCCTTCTGCTTGGCGTCCCAGTTGATGTACGTCGCGCCCAATCCTGCCGGCCATTCCAGCGCAAAATCCCCTTGGAAAGCGGCTTCGATCTCGAGCGGCTTCTCGGTTTCCACGTTCAGTGCGATCACCGCGCCTGGCTCATCCACTGGAACAAAAAACGTTTCTCGAATCCGGAATGTGTCCCCGCTGTACACCAGCGTTGTCGCCTCCGGCCTCGCCTCCACCGTTCGAACCAGGCTTTCCGCCGGAATCGCGCGCCCTTCCGTATGCACGATCAAATGAAAATCGCGAAAAATCTTCAGCGGATACACCCACGCCTCCACGCGCCCACTCTCGTTTCCGAAAATCCCCGCGCGTTTTCCCACCGCATCCAGAAATTCCCAGGTTCGCGCGGGCCGCGTGATCTCCATCTTCGTATCGCTTTTCGTTTCTGCTGCCGCCGCGGACAAGAAACCCGCGCCGAGAAGCGCGCCCATGACAACAGCAACGCTGAATCGGCACAGCCAGACTCGCTGGTTCAGCATGTTTCCTTGAAATGGTTTGGACTGTTCTCCGTGCATCTGTGGGACTCGCGCGCGGAAGTCCGCTTGCAAACTCCCGCGTCTCTGTCTATAAAAGAAACGGCCAAAGTGTAGCACGCTGAATCTCTGGGAAGGTACTTCAACGATTGTTTTCTTCGCGCCGCAGGTTTCTTCACTCTCTCAGCCGTTCCGCTTTGGTACTGTCGCTCGAAAACATTTTGAGTTTCGTTTTCCCTTCGTTCGCCGCGGGCTCCGCGCAAATCGGTTCGCCAAACTCCGCGAACGCGGTTTCTCCCGTCGCCGGCACTCCTGTTGGCGTCAATTTCCTCAATGTCGCCAAGGAATCCGGCCTCAACGTTAAAACCATTTTTGGCGGCGAACACAAAAACAAATATCTCCTCGAGACCACCGGCTGCGGCGTCGCTTTCTACGATTACGATAACGACGGCTGGCTCGATCTCTTTCTCGTCAACGGCTGGCGTCTCGAAGGTTTTCCCAAAGGCCAGGAACCCATCTCGCATCTTTTCAAAAACAATCGCGACGGCACGTTCACCGATGTCACCGAAAAAGCCGGCCTCGTCCACTCCGGCTGGGGACAGGGCGTCTGCATCGGCGACTACGACAACGACGGCTACGAAGATCTCTTCATCACCTATTTCGGCCACAATCTGCTCTACCACAACAATGGCAATGGCACGTTCACCGAAGTCGGCGAAAAAGCCGGTGTCGCTTCAAACGGCAAGCGCTGGAGCACCGGCTGCGCTTTCCTCGACTACGATCGCGACGGCCACCTCGATCTCTTCGTCGCCAATTACATTGCGCTCGATCTTGCCACCGCTCCCGTCCCCGAGTCCGGCCCGTGTCTTTACAAAGGAGTTCTTGTCGCCTGCGGTCCGCCCGGCCTCATCGGCGGAAAAAATATCCTCTACCACAACAATGGCGATGGCACCTTCACCGACGTTTCCGAATCCTCCGGCATTCTCCAGGCCAATGGCACTTACGGCCTCGGTGTGCTTACCGCCGATTTCGATAACGACGGCTGGCCGGACATTTACGTCGCCAACGATTCCACTCCCAGCGCCCTCTACCAAAATAAAAAGAACGGAAAATTCGAGGACATCGCCATCGAAGCCGGTTGCGCTCTCAGCGCCGACGGCAAGCCCCAGGCCGGCATGGGCGTCTCTGCCGGCGATTACGATCTCGACGGCAATCTCGATATCGTCAAAACCAATTTCGCGGGAGATACGCCTTCGCTTTATCACAATCTCGGCGGCGGCAATTTCGAAGACGCCACGTATGCCGGAGGTCTCGGCCGCTACACACAATATCTCGGCTGGGGTGTCGGCTTCTTTGATTTTGAAAATGACGGCTGGCCGGACATTCTCATCTGCAATGGCCACGTTTATCCCGAAGTCGAGCAGCTTCGCACCGAAGCCGGATATGCTCAACGCAAGCTCCTCTATCGCAATCTCCGCAACCGCCGCTTCGAGGACATTTCCGAAAAAGCCGGCCCCGGAATTTCAATTCCCACTCCCTCGCGCGGCTGCGCTTTCGGTGATTTCGATAACGACGGCGATCTCGATTTCGCCGTCAATTGCGTGAACGATTTTCCCCAGCTGATTCGCTGCGATTCTAGCCTCAAGCACAATTGGATCAAGGTCCGCACCATCGGCGTCAAATCCAATCGCAGCGGAATCGGCGCGCGCCTGCTCTGCGTCACCTCGCCTCCGGGCGAATCCAAACCCCATCGCCAGATTGACGAAGTCCGCAGTGGCGGCAGCTACATTTCCCAGAGCGATCTTCGCGTCCACTTCGGCATCGGCCTCGCCGAAAAAGTGGACCTCCTCGAAATCCGCTGGCCCTCCGGCGCCGTGGACTCCCTGAAAGATCTCGCGCCCAACCGTCTTTACTACGTCACCGAGGAAAAAGGCATCACGCGGACAGAGGCGTTTTCCAAACGCTCTTGATTACGGCAGACTGAACGCAATCACATAATCTCCCTGTTTCGATCGCATCTTCCCGTGTCCGCCCGCATCAATCACGATATATTGTTTTCCGTTCAGCATGTACGTCATCGGCGTCGCCTCGGCGCTTGCCGGCAATTCGTACCTCCACAGCTCTTTCCCCGTCTGCACGTCGAATGCGTGAAAAACCGGCTCGATCGTCGCGGACGTAAACACCAGCCCTCCCGCCGTCACCATCGGCCCGCCCAGATTGATCGATCCCGTTTCTTTCCCGGGGATCATCGTCCCCAGGGGCACATCCCAGGCTTTCTTTCCGGTGAACAAATCCACTGCCACCGTGTCGCCCCACGGCGGCGTATTGCACGGCGTTCCGCTCGGAGAAAATAAAAACGTCCGGTAAATGCCGTAAGGCGCGGGATCCTCTTTCGCGAACTCTCCATAAATTCGGTTGTCCTGGTCCTTGTGTCTTTCGCCATCGTACTCCGCGCGCGGAATCATCTTTACCCACGCCACCAGCCGGTTCGTGTTCGCAATCATCAGATGATTTTTCGGATCGTACGCCGCGCTGCCCCAGTTCACACCGCCCACATTTCCCGGCACGACCACGGTGCCCTTCAGACTGGGCGGAGTAAAAATTCCATCATCGAGAGAGTGCTCGAGCTTTTCCTGGCACCATTCCACGTCTTTTGGCGTCGTTCCCCACGCCTGGCTCGGACCAAACTTTTCGGGCACGAGTGAAATTGTCGAAAATGGCTGCGTTGGCCAACTCTGTTCGCCTGGTATATCCGATTTCGGTACGGGCCTCTCTTTGACCGGCAAAAGCGGTTTGCCATTCAGCCGGTTCAGCACAAACACGTGCCCCATCTTTGTATTGATCACGATTGCCGGCGTGCCGCCCTTCCACGTAAAGAGCGTCGGCTGCGAAGCCACATCGTAATCCCATAAATCGTGATGCACCGCCTGGAATCCCCACACGAATTTTCCCGTTGAAGCCCGCAGCGCCACCACCGAATCCGCCCACTTGTCGTCCCCCTTGCGAATCCCGCCGTAATAGTCCGGCGCCGCGCTCCCCGTCGGAATGAATACCAGGTCGTGCTTCGCATCCACGGAAAGCGTGGACCACGCATTTCCGGCGCCTGTTCGTGGTGTCGTCTTCTCCGCCCAGGGAATCGGATCCCACGTCCAGCGCAGGTTCCCGTTTCGCGCGTCAAATGCCCGCACGATCCCCCGCCCCGTATCCACTTTCCAGTTGTCCGCAATCGAAGATCCCGTAATCACCAGGTCTCCGTAAATCGCCGGCGCCGAAGTGACTTGGTAGCCTCCTGTCCACACGGTTTGCGTCGCTGCCCCGCGCGCCAGGTCAATTTCTCCGTTCTCGCCGAAATCCGCGCAGAGTTTTCCCGTTTCTCCATCCAGTGCGATCAGTCGCGCATCCACGGTTCCCAGGAAAATCCTCAGCTGGCAGGCTTGCCCTTCCTTGGCCTTCGGATCTATCCACGCCGAGACTCCGCGGGAAGTCGTTTCCGAAAAGTCCATCTTCAGATTGATCTTGGGATCGAATTCCCACAGCTTCTCGCCCGTCTCGGGATTGAGCGCGATCACATGATCGTACGGTGTGCTTAAGAACAGTTTTCCTTCCACAAGTATGGGCGTCGCCTCGAACGCCGCTTTATGAATCAAATCCGTTTCCACATCCAACGCATGCGTCCGGTAGGTCCACGCCACTTTCAGCTTCGCCACGTTGCTCCGGTTGATCTGTGCCGCCGCCGAATATCGTGTTCCACCGGGATCGCTTCCATAGTTCCCCCAGCCAATATCGCCATTGCCCTGTCCTCTCGCGCCCAACCCGGGCGCCAGCATGACGCATGCGGCAAGCAACAACCGAAATCCGTGTCGTCCCATTGTCGTTTTCATGTGATTCACCATAAACGCAAACCTCCACCCTTGCGCAACCCTTCGAGAACTTGAGCGAAATGCATAGAACCGAGAGTTGTATGGGGCAGGTGTAGCGAAGATTAACTAGGGCCGATTTTGGTCCCCGTTCCTTCTTTCAACGTGTGGATCTTGTCCACCGCCAGCCCCGCAAAGCGTTCCGTCAATCCGCTGGGCCAGCGAATTTCTACCCAGTCAATTTTGTCCGCCTGTCCCAATCCAAAATGTACGCGCATGTCGCTGTTCGAGTCGTAGCTCGATCCGCTGCGCACTTCATCCACCCAGGTTCGTGTCCCCGCGTGCACGCAAATCCTCGCTCCGATTCCGTCGCGGTTCGATTTCGTTCCCACGGTCTTGATTTCCACCCAATGATTCGCCGTTCGGACCTGGTTGACCAGCAGGCTCGGCATTTCGTTCATATTGCTCACCACCGCCGAAAGTTTCCCGTCGTTCCACAAGTCGCCGATCGCCAGTCCGCGCGAGGAGCTCTTCGTCGTGATTCCTGGTCCCGCCGTAGCCGAAATGTCCGTGAACTTTCCATGTCCGTCGTTGTGATAGAGAATCCGCGGTTCCTCGTAATCGCTTCCCAAGTGCTGCTTGTCCACCTCCGGATAAACGTGCCCGTTCACCAGCAGCAAGTCCGGCCAGCCGTCGTTGTCGAAATCGAAAAACATCGTTCCCCAGCCGAGATATTGCGTGTGCAGGCCGAGCCCCGCGTCGAAAGTCACATCGTCGAAAGTTCCGTCGCCGTTGTTGCGGTAGAGCGTCGAAGTATCGTCGGAAAAATTCGTCTTGAAGATGTCCAGCCTGCCGTCGCCGTTGTAATCCCCGATCGTCGAGCCCATTCCCGCCTGTTCTTTTCCGTCTTCGTTGAACGCCGCGCCCGCAATCACCGCCACGTCAGTGAACGTTCCATCGCGGTTGTTGTGATAGAGAATGCTCGGAGTGCTGTCGCACGCCACAAAGATATCCGGCCAGCCGTCATCGTCATAATCGAAGGTCGAAACGCTGAACGCATAGTGCCCGTCCGTTTTGTCAATCTTCGCTTTCTCGGTCACGTCCGTGAATGTGCCGTCCCCATTGTTGTGGTACAGAATGTTTTTGCTCCAGGGCAATCCGCGCGGCCCGCACATCACCGGCACACCTTTCCACAGGCAGGAGGCCCGGTCGCCCGGTTTTGGCGCCGTTTTCAGGTCGAAGTCCACGTAATTCGAAACGAAAAGATCGAGCTTGCCGTCGCGGTCGTAATCCACAAACGCGCAGCCCGTTCCCCAGTCCTTTCCCGTTCCGGCAACGCCGGCTTTTTCGCTCACGTCGGTAAACGTCCCATCCCCGTTGTTGTGGTACAGCACGTTCTTTCCGTAGTACGTCACGAAAAGATCTTCGTACCCGTCGTTATCGTAATCTCCGACGCACACCCCTTGTCCCCAGCCGGTATGCACGAGGCCCGCTTTTTCCGTCACGTCCGTGAACGTCCCGTCGTGATTGTTGTGATAGAGATGATTCGTCGGCGGCGTCGCTTCTTTCAAGGGATCGAGCGTGGTACCGTTCACGATAAAAATGTCCGGCCAACCGTCGTTGTCGTAATCGAAGATCGCCACACCGGTTCCTGTGGTTTCGATGATGTACTCCTTCGTGTCCACTCCCCCGAACACGTTGTGCATCGTGAGCCCGGCCTTCTGCGCTTCATCCGTGAAGTACGCGATGGGCCTCGCGCTCGGCAAGGGCGGCTTTTCTTGTCCCCCGCGCAACGTGGGCGAAAGTACTCCCCAGCAAAAGAAAGGGCAAAGCGAGAGGAGAGCAAGCACGAGGCGCGATCGCAAAATCATAGGTCCCCTGGCATCGTAGATTTCATGGCGGAAAGCGTCAAGCTGCGGGGCCGCGCAACTCCCCAGGGCACGGCCCGCATCAGTGTTAGTATATTTTTCGCGTGCATACTCCGCGCCAAACGGACCAGTTTCCACGTGCCGAAATCCATGTTCTCAATACTGACATTCGCGGGAGCATGCTCCGCCCTCCTTCTCTTTATATTTCTATATCCCGCACTCCCGGCGCAGTCGGGCTCCGCTGCCACCGAGCGGGTTGCGCCGCAAGATGCCAACGCGATCTACGCCAAGGGCGTTGCGGCGCTCCGCCAGGGCGATCTCGAATCCGCCCGCTCTTCCTTCGAAGAGGCGGTAAAGCTCGTTCCTGGCAGCCCGGAAGCCCACAATTCGCTTGGGTTTGTGCTTCTCATGGAATCCAGAATCTCTCCCGCGATTTCCGAATTTCATGAGGCCATTCGTCTGAAGCCCGCTTTTGCCGAGGCCCATATCAACCTCGCGAACGCCTTGCTGCAAAATCACGATGCCAAGGCGGCCATCGCCGAAGCGCGCCTGGCGGTACGTTACGCTCCAAAAAATTCCGAAACGCACCGGACTCTCGCCCACGCTTTCGATGCTGCCGGGGAAACCCAGGCTGCCTCTGCATCTTTGCGCGAGGCCGTTGCCCTCGAACCTGCCCGCGCCGACCTGCATGATGAGTGGGGCTCCGAACTCACGCAGCTCTCCCTGGCAAAAGAAGCGGAGGCGCAATTCCGCGAGGCGATCCGCCTTTCTCCTGATTCCGGCGAACCGCATCTCCATCTGGGCGTCTTACTTCAGGGAGAAAAGTCACCCGAAGACGTGGAAGAACTCGAAAACGCCGTAAAGCTCCTGCCGCAAAGCGCTCAGGCCGAATATTTCCTCGGCCTCGCCTATCGCGATCAGAACGATCCGGGCAAAGCCATCAGCGCTCTCGAATCTTCCGTAAAGCTCGGCCCCGATCAGCCCGATGCCCAGAACCAGCTCGGCCTGCTGCTTCAGCACACCGGCCATCCCGATGAGGCCGTCGGCCCATTTCGAGAAGTGGTTCGCCTCCAACCGCAGGATCCCGGGGCCCACAACAATCTTGGCTTGGCCCTTTTGCAGACGGGCGATGGCGATGGAGCCATCAAGGAATTTCAGGCCGCTCTTCGCTCCCGGCCCCATGACACGGGTTTTCAGGCAAATCTCGGCGATGCCTACCTCCAGGTGGCGAATTTTGCCGCTGCGCAGTCCGAGTTTGAATCGGCTCTGAAGCTTTCTCCAGATGATGCAACTCTCCATTACGATCTGGGCCTTGCGCTCAAGCTTCAGGATCAGCTCGGACCGGCAGCTGTCGAATTGCGCAAGGCCGAAGAGCTCGATCCCAGTCTCCCTGATCCGCCTTACACGCTTGGCGTCACTCTTTGGCAGCAGGGCGATTTTGATGCGGCGGCAAAGGAGTTGCGCGCCGCAATCAAAGCCAAGCCGGACTATGCCGAGGCCTACTACACGCTGGGAACTGTCCTCAAACAGCAGGAAAAACTGCCGGAAGCCGCCGCGGCGTTGCGCGAAGCGATTCGCCTTCAGCCGCAATTTTCCGGCGCGCACATCACGCTTGCCGGAGTGTTGCGTCAACTGGGAGATTCTGAAGGCGCCGCGGCGGAAGCGCGAAAGGGAGCGGAACTTGCCCGGGAAAAAACAAATTTGCAGGCCGCGATCTTCGCAACGAACTCAGGCAAGCGCTTGCGCAATGCCGGCGATCTCGATGGCGCGATCTCTGAATTTCGCTCGGCCATCATTTCCTACGCGAACTATGCCCCGGCGCACTATGAACTCGGCTTGGCGCTTCGGCAGCAGGGAAAAAATGATGCCGCAAAGGAGGAATTCCTCAAGGCCAACGCCCTCGATCCGCGTTTGAAACCGCCGCTCTCCTGAATGTTTCTGTCAAATGGCGGGAGTTGAAAAATCTCTGAGGTTCGCTGTCGTGCTTACGATTTCAATTTCCGCAGCGCCACAAGTTGCGATTCCACCGGCACGCCTTTGGCAACCTTCACGCGGATGACCGATTCGAACGGCTTCAGTTCGCTCGGTTTGTCCACGTTCAGCCGCTTGAGCAGCACGGCAAGGTAATTCTCATTGGTCACGAACTCCGCCGCCGCCTGCGTGCCCAGCGTCGTGGTGCCCGCGAGAATCAGTTCAGAATGATCTGGATTGATTCCCCGCGTATAGGCCACCACGGCGTAATCTTCCGTAACCGGCACGTTCGAAGGAGTGGCCAGAAATTCCTTTGGTTCGTCCCCTTCTGGATGGACGTTGATGATTTCCACATTGCCTTCGCGCTGGCCGCTTTTCACGCTGCGAAAGACGAATTCCTGCGTGCTGGGAATTTCGAGCAGAGTCAGGTTTTCCGAAGGGGAACCGATGAAGATCAGATCGTTGTTCTTCGCGTCATCCAGAGAGAAGAGGCTGCCACGCTTGACGCGCAACGTGCGGTGAAGCATACGGAAGACGCGATCGAGATTGTGCACCGCGAGCACTTCTCCTACGCCCGTGTAATGGTCGAGGATGAAGGCATTCTTGTCGCGTGCCGCCACGTAATACCTCATTCCCGTGTCGGGCCGTCCCACAAATGCGGCATTGCTGAAGATCACCCAAGGTTCATCCGGCCCGGTCACAAAGCCGTTCCAGAAGGTCAGGATGGGCGGCGGAACGCTCTCGCTGGCACTTGGAGTAACGAGAGGGGCCACACGGCGCGTCAAGAGAAGCACTGTCAAGCTCGCCAGTGATCCCGCCAGGAGCACTGCGAGGACAACGGAGGCGATCACCCATCTTGTGGGTTTGCGACCTTCCGCCGTATGATGCCACTGCTCTTCTGTTACTCCGTTTCCCGGGGCGGGATGGGGCCGCACATGGAACGCCACCGCATAGCTGCCCTTCGGAAGCTCAACCACTACAGCGTCATTTGCACCCTCTGTGTTGTAATACTCTGAAAGCTTCGAACGAAGACGCCCCGCCTGAACCCGGACCATTGAATCCAGCTGTGGGTCAAAGTCCGTCTGCCGGGCGAACACTTCGGTGGCAATCTGGTATTCCTTGACCGCAACCCCCGGGTGTTCGAGGGCCTGTTTTGCCAGATAGCGCAGTAATTTACAGAGAGACTCGGAGCCATGCAGTGCGTGGCTCGCTGTCAATTTTTCAATCTGGGCATGGAATTGGTCACGATCCGTCACGACCCACCCTGTTACTCTGATGTAACATAAGCGTATCAGGCGCTCCATCTACATGCAATACCTAGATTTATTTGATGTAACCGTATCAAACGCAATGAGACTTTCCTCAATCTCTCAAAAGATCGATAAGTCGGATCATATATTCGGTTTGAAGGCAGGCCGTGTCTTTATTGGCATGCCTCGAACTCAGGTAACGTGAACTTTAACGTTGCAGGTCCGGGGCGAGGGCCCGGTATAGGTGCTGTCAGTCGCACGACTAGGGTAGGGCGGTAGAGGTTGGGGGCCGGCGAGTTCCCGGATAAACCGAAGTCAGAAGGTTTCCTCGCGGGACTCTTCGAGTCAGCTTCGCAACCAACGGCTGTGCGTGATCGGAATGACGTACGGTAGGCCGGCTGGGGTAGCCGGGCTCTGTGCGGAGATGGTCTTTCAGGAGGGGTGTAATGAGCAGGCGTTCCTACGTCGGGTGTTTTTTCGCCTTTTGTCTCGTTTTAGGGTTCGCAGCGCCACGAGTTCTAAGCCAGGCAGTTTACGGCAGCATCATCGGCACAATTACGGACCAGCAGGGAGCCGCGGTTGCAGGTGCCAAGGTCACGGTAACGTCTGCGACCAAAAGCACTTCGCAGGAAACGACCAGCAACGAAAGCGGCAACTACACGGTTACCCACCTCGCTCCAGACGTGTACAACATCAAGGTGGAGGGGCAGGGCTTCAAAGCGTACGAGGTAAAAGGGATTCAGGTTTTCGCCGACGCTGCCGCGCACGTTGACGCGAAGCTGGAACTGGGTGCGGTTACGCAGTCCATTGAGGTGACCGGCGAAATTCCCCAGTTGAAAACCGATCGCTCGGATGTGGCTGTCACATTCAACTCGCGCTACGTTGAGAACTTGCCGATCCTGAATAACAACTTCACGAATTTCCTTCTGCTTTCCCCGGGAACGCAGAAGCTCGTCGGCTGGAGCCACGCGGCCACGGAAAATCCGCAGGGCAGCCAGCAGATCTTCGTCAATGGCCAGCACTTCAGCGGAACGGCGTACGAACTCGACGGCACTGACAACCAAGACCCAATTCTCGGAATTATCGTCGTGAATCCGAATATCCAGGCCATTACTGAAACCAAGATTGCCATGCAGAATTACGACGCGGAATTCGGCAAGGCGGTGGCGGGAATCGTAACGGTGCAGACGAAGTCCGGCACCAACGACTTCCATGGCAGCGGCTTCTATGATTATCGTGGCAGCGGCCAGCAGGCTCGCGATCCATTTACGAACGCCCCCGGAGTGGCTCTGCCGAACGCAACCTGGAAGCAATTTGGCGGCGCGCTAGGCGGCCCAATCATCAAGGACAAACTGTTTTTCTTCGGCGATTATCAAGGGACGCGGCAGACTGCCGGAATCACGAACCAACTGACGACTCCTACGGCCGAGGTACTGAGCACTTGCAATCCGGCGACAAACGCTATGAGCGATACGCCGGGATATTGCAATTTGAGCGCTTATACGTCACAGATTTCCTCGGGCGGGGGGCTCATCTACAACCCGGCGAGCAGCGCCGCTCTTGATGGGTCCGGGCGCACCGCGTTCTGCGGGCCAGCGGGCTGCGCGACCGAGCCGAACTGGATTCCCATCGGTATGATCTCCACGCAGGCAGCCGCTGTGCTGGCAGATTTCCCGGCCCCCACGAGTAGCGGGGTAACCAACAACTTTGTGGGTTCCGGCTCCGGCCCCTTTAGCCAAAATTCATTTGATATCCGCGCTGACTACGCTGCGCCGCATGGGTACCAGGTTTTTGGACGATACAGTCAGGATTACTACAGCCTTTCAGGGTTGGGGACGCTGGGCGTGCTTGGCGGTGTGGGTTTCGGCCCAGGCGGCCTAAACGGCGAATCCAACGTTCACAATTACAGTATCGCAAGCGGTTTCGACAAAGCGATCGGAACAACCTGGCTGACCGATTTCCGGTTTGGCTACTTCAAGTACAATCCGCAAACGGCCTATTCGGACGCTTCGCAAGAAGTGATGAATGGATTCAACATCCCCGGATTAAACATGGGGACTTCCGATACGGGAGGCACTTCTTCCTTCTTCCTGGATGGCAACGGCGGATTCTCCGCATTCGGCGACGGTTTGAACGTAGGGCGTTGCAACTGTCCTCTGACGGAAAGCGAACAACAGTTCCAGTTTGTGAACAACTGGACGAAAATCAAGGGAAACCACCAGATCAAGTTTGGCGCGGACATCCGCTATGCCATGAACCTGCGCGTGCCAAGCGACGCCAACCGCACTGGACAGCTGCACTTCGACTCCGGAGGAACGAGCAACGGCGGCGCAGGGGGATTGAGCTTGGCGACGTTCCTGCTCGGAGATGTGACGCAGTTCGAGCGTTTCGTCAGCAGCAGCTTGGACGCAGCAGAACGCCAGAAGCGCTGGTTCTTCTACGGCCAGGACACCTGGCGCGTTACCTCGAAACTTACCTTTAATTACGGCCTGCGTTGGGAAATCTACTTCCCTGAAACCGTGAATGGAAAAGGCAACGGGGGCTTCGCGGATCTCAATGCTGGCGTCATTAAAGTGGCCGGATACGGACCGATCGGACTCAACGGGAACGTAGAGAATACCTACAAGGCGTTTGCGCCCAGACTTGGAATTGCCTACCAAGTTGACCCCAAGACCGTCGTTCGCGTGGGCTATGGACGAAGTTTTGACATCGGCGTATTCGGGTCGAACTTCGGACACGTGGTGACGCAGAACCTACCGGTCCTGGCGCAGCAGCAACTCCAAGACTCGAACACCATTCCAGGTTCGACGAATGGCCGACTCTCAGTATTTACCCTGGCACAGGGGCCGCCAGCTTTTGATTTTTCCACCATTCTCGGTGCGATTTCCCCGGAGGGTACGCTCCCACTCTTGGGACCCACCGGAACGGTAAATCCGAGAATCCGTCCAAACATTCAGCGATTGCAGACGCTGGATGCATGGAACGCGTCAATCCAAAGGGCGGTGACGTCATCCATGAGTGTGACGCTCACCTATATCGGGAACAAAGGGACGCATCTCATGCCGAGCAACGGCCCGTCCTATAACAACAACGAAGTAAGAATCGGGGACGGAATGAACGTTGTCACCTGCAGCGCTGCGATCAACCCCTGCCCGGCGGGCGATGTTACTCTGGGCGGATTCCAGGCCACACTGGCCCCGGATCTGCGGCGGAATTATCCTCAGTTCCCGCTGGATCTAGGATATTTCGGGAATGATGCGAGCAGCAGCTACAATGCAATCCAAGTGGAGGTGGACAAGCGGTGGAGCAGCGGGCTGCAGTTCATCGCCCACTACACTTTCTCTCATTCGAAGGCGTATGACACGACGCAGCCGGGCTACTCGTATGATCCGAGGATCGCGTACGGGCCGGACCAATTCACGCGAAACCACGTGTTTGTGGCTTCCACCGTGTACGATTTGCCGTTTGGCAAAGGGCGGATGTACATGAGCAACGTGAGCCGGGCCGTGGATTACCTCATCGGAGGATGGCAGATCTCCAACACTCTCAACTGGAGTAGCGGCCTGCCATGGACGGCCACCATCGGGGAATGCGGTTCGATCTCCGATGCAGGAGCCTGCCGCCCGAATCTGGTGCCGGGCCAGTCCTTCAGCGTTGGCCCGCGTAAAATCAATGGCCAGTGGTATGAATTCACTCCCGCTGCGCCGCTCACTTATGCTCTTACGCCAGGCAATGTGGGGACCGACTCTTGCACGCTGGCACGGCCGACGGATGGACCGTTCTCCCTGCCCGCTTGCGGCACGGTCGGAAACGCCGGAGTATTTTCCTTCACCGGGCCGCGCGCCTTCTTCGACGATATGGGGTTGTCGAAGAGCTTCTCGATCACAGAACGCGTGAAGGCGGCCTTCCGGTTCGACGCTTACAACGTGTTCAACCACCCCGTGCTCGGGTTCAGCTCAACCCAGGGCAACACCTGCGTGGATTGCGGCGGCAATGCGGGACAGATCACGGACATCGAGGCCGATGCTTCGCCTGGATCGCCGAACGGCATGCGCCAGTTGCAGTTCGGTGTCCGTCTTACTTTCTGACCCGATAATCACCCCTGACAAACGGGGAGCCCGCAAGGGCTCCCCGTTTTTTATGGCCGAAACGCAAGCAGTTCATTATGCTGTTGCATTTTGAGAGTTGTGGATATGCGCCTTCATTGCGGCCTTCGAATTGCCGCCACAGGAATCTGCCTTCTCCTCCTCGTTCACCCGTCCCTGTCCACGACGCGGAAAATCGCCGGACCGCAAACTGACGCCACGCCTCCCGGATCGAAGGATGCTTCCTTTGCGGATGTGGAAAAACTCCTGGAGCAGGGCCGATTTGACGAGGCTATCGCTTCCCTCGGTCAGCTGCAGAAAAGCGATCCCGAACTGAAGGGCCTAGCCCATGAATACGGAGTAGCGTACTACCGCAAGGGAGACTACTTTCAGGCAGCGCAGTCTCTGCGTCAGGCGCTGGAGAAAAATCCCGCGGATGACGAAGCCGTGCAGCTGCTGGGATTGTCTCTCTATCTCTCTGGGAAGCCGGGCGAGGCGATTCCGTATCTGCAAAAGGTGCAGTCGTGGTTTCCCAGCGCCAACGTGGACGCGGCGTATATCCTCGGAGTTTCTTACATTCAGACAAAAGACTACGATGCCGCCAGAGGAGCTTTTGCAAAGATGTTCGGAGTGCCGGCGGAATCCGCCTCCGCGTATCTCTTCACCGCCCGAATGCTGCTGCGTTTTGATTTCGGTCCCATTGCCGAAGAGTATGGGCGCAAAGCGATCCAACTTGATCCGAAACTCCCTTTGGCGCACGAGCTGCTGGGCGAGCTTTATCTTTACGAATCGAAGATTCCGGAAGCCACCGCGGAGCTCGAAAAAGAGCTGGCAATCAATCCGGGCTCCGCGGTGACCTACTACAAGCTGGCTGATGCGTATTCGCGAGTCCAGAGGTTCGATGACGCCGAGCGATTGCTGCAGCGGTCCATTTGGCTGGATGCCACGTCCACGGGACCCTACATCCTGCTGGGGAAAGTTCTGGAGAAGAAGGGCGAGACGGCGCTCGCCGTGCGGGCGTTGCAAAGGGCGCTGACGATGGATCCGCGGAATCCCATTCCTCACCATTTGCTGGGCCAGGCATATCGCGATTTGGGGCGCGAAGCTGATGCTGAGCGCGAACTCAAACTGGCAGAACAACTGCAAGCCGGCCAGGACGCCAAGCAGCCGTGATGAGAATTGGCAGCCTCGGCTTAAATTGGTTCAACAACACTCAACGACCTTCCTAGAGTATGGCTTCCGCACAACACACCATCGTGGGTCTTGGCGAATTGCTGTGGGATATGTTTCCGCAGGGCAAACAGCTTGGCGGTGCTCCAGCAAACTTCGCCTACATGACAGCTCTGCTTGGAGATCGGGGAATCGTCGCGAGCCGCGTTGGCGCTGACCGCCTGGGACAGGAAGCGATCTGGCAATTGAAGTCCAGCGGGCTGGACACGGACCAAATTCAGGCCGATACGAAGCATTTAACAGGAACTGTCCTAGTTCACGTGGACGCCAGTGGCCAACCCGAGTACCGCATCATCGAAGACGTAGCCTGGGATCATTTGCAATGGACGCCGGAGTGGAAAACGCTCGCGGAATCCGCAAACGCCGTCTGCTTCGGATCGCTGGCACAACGATCGGAGGATTCGCGACGAACGATCCAGGAATTTCTGAAAGCGCTGCGGCCTGGATCGACGTGCGTATTTGACGTGAACTTAAGGCAAAGTTTTTTTACGAAAGAGATTCTCTGCGAATCAGCGCGGCAGGCGGTGATTCTGAAGCTGAATCATGAGGAGCTGCCAAGATTTGCGGAGATCCTGGGATTTCCGCCCGCGAGAGACGCAGCGACAGCGCGGCGGCTGGTCTCCGAGTTCGGAATCCGGCTGATATGCATTACGCGGGGAGCGCGAGGCAGCTTGCTGGTCACGCGGACCGAGGAACACGAGCATCCGGGATTCCCGGTGAAAGTGGGAGACACGGTCGGCGCCGGTGACGCGTTCACCGCCGCGCTCGTGCACCATGCGCTGCGCGGTGCATCGCTCGCGGTAATGAACGAAGGCGCAAACCGAATGGGCGCCTGGGTGGCCTCGCAGGAAGGCGCGATGCCGGCCGCCGACGAAGCCATTCTTGTAGAAGTTCGCGACACCCAAACCTGAAGGGCTTCAATTCTTCGAGTCGTGGTCCTGCTCGTTTGCGAGCCTTTCGGCAAGCTCGTGCGGAAGATCGTGAAGGAGCTGGAGAAACACGCCGTTGGTCCAACCGAACCCGATGACATTCATCTGATAACCCGCGCTGACCTTGGTTTCCGAGGAGCGCGTCACGGCGTTGTACTTTTCGCGGATGTTGGAGTCGCGGCGAAAATTTTCAGCGACAGTCGAGAGAAACTCGTACGAAACACGGTCGGCTTCCGCGTTGAATCCATAGCTGCGAAGACCGAGGTCCGCTATCAACTGGTCAGGTGCCCAGGCGTACGGGTAGTCCCACTGGCAGCCGGTTTCGTAGGGGCTCATGACCAGCCCGCCGGCGCGTTCGAAGATGCCCAGATTCTTGACCAGCGCGTCCGCCTGCTCCTGGGTGGCGAGACCCGCCCAGAGCGGAAAGTAGGCGGTCACGTAGTCGTAAGTGGAGCGCTCCCGCCGATCGAAGTCGTAATCGAAGAACATGCCGCGCTTCGCATCCCAGAAATACTTCTGCATAAGCTGCCTGCGACGTGACGCGCGCTCGTGCCAACGGGTGGTCTCCTCAGCTTTGCCAAGGATCCGGCTCATCGCTTCCAGATCCTTTTCGGTCTTGTAGAGGAGGCTGTTCAGGCAGACCGGCGCAAAATATTGTGTGCGTGCGCCGAAGGGCCCGAATCGGAAAGAAACGTCGTACCCCGACTCCCGCACGGAACGGTCGCCTTTGTAGTATTCGGCGTTCAGGGACACGGTTCCGTCTGAGTTGCAATCGGGTTGCGCCATTGTTTGCTGCTGATCGCAAACCTGCATCGAGAATTGCGGTCCGACGGTATTGAGAGGTTGCTCGCCTGTAGTGTTGAAACTCAGAAATTCGCGGGCAAGATCCGGGCGGGCAAGAAAATAAGCCGCGACCTTGCGGCGAATGCCGACCTCGTCCTGGATACTTTCAGGGGCAGGGCCCGTGCCGTAATCGAAGTAGCGGGAAAGGCCGGTGTCTCCAGCGAGGTGGGGGGCATGGACCCAATTTTCATAATCCTTGGAGGCAAAGCCGTAGGCGCGCTCGAGCCAGGCGCGGTCTTCGTGGCCTGCGGCTTTCTCAGCGTCATACACTCCAAGAATCATAGAGGTGAGAAAGGGCGGCTGCGAGCGGGACAAATAATAGGTGCGGTTGGCGTTCAGGACAGTGCCGTAATGTTCGATTTCGAAAAAAAAGTTTTCCACCATGCCTTTGGCAAGCTCGATGCGGCCATCACGCAAAAGCCCGACGATGATAAAGTAGCTGTCCCATCCATACATTTCGTTGAAACGGCCGCCGGGAACAACATATTTGTGATCGAGATAAAGCAGGCCATGATGCGTAATGGCGCTCGAATCGAGTTCGCCAGGGTGGTGAATCGCGATGGGGAGGCGCTTAACCTGGATTTGACATTTTTCTTGCATCGCGGTGACGCTCGCCGGCATGGGGATGTCCGCGGGAAGATAGAGAATGGATTCCTGCGCGAGTTTGGGATCCACCACAGTGCTGCAATCCGAGAGGGAACGCGTGAGTGTATCCCAACCAGTAGCGATGTACTTGCGGATGGGTTCCAGGCTTTTTTCATTGGCAGACTGCGCGGTCGAATGAGCGGGCGCTCCGGCGATGTCTGCAGGAAAAAACAGCGGCAGCGCGAGCAAGGCAGCGCACAGCCGGCCCAGGAATTCAGGTTTGTATTTGTGCATGGATTGACCCTTCGGAGGGCCCCCTCCTCCGGGAGGAAGAATAGGGCCAAACTATTGAAAAGTAAAGGAGTTATTTGAGTTTTGTGGAGTGCAAAGGGCGTCGGGCCAGGTGCTGATTTCCCCCGTTAGTATTGTGCAGATTCAGGCGCCATTTCTCCAGAGAATCGCTTAACTATGTCCGCCGCTACTGAGTTCGCGAACGATATTCCCCACAAAATTCTTCGCGTCGCCGAAGAGCATCAGGGTCTTATCCATATAGTAAAGTGGGTTGTCAATTCCGGCGAACCCTGCGGCCATACTGCGCTTGATGACCATGACCGTGCGGGCTTTGTCCACGTCGAGAATGGGCATGCCGTAAATCGGGCTGGAAGCGTCGGTGCGCGCCGCGGGATTGGTCACGTCGTTCGCGCCAATGATGAGCGCGACGTCGGTCTGGGGAAATTCGCCGTTGATCTCGTCCATCTCCAGCAACTTGTCATAGGGAATGTCAGCCTCAGCTAGGAGCACATTCATGTGCCCAGGCATTCGCCCGGCGACAGGATGGATCGCGAACTTCACATCCACGCCCCGCTTGGTGAGCGCGTCATACAATTCGCGAACTTTGTGCTGCGCCTGGGCGACGGCCATCCCGTAACCGGGAGCGATCACGACCTTGTTGGCGGCGGCGAGAATGGCGGCGGCTTCTTCCGCAGAGGCGCTTCGCACGGTTCTCTCCTCGGCGGTTTTTCCGGAAGAAGCCTGCACCTGGCCGAATGCTCCGAACAAAACATTGGTGAAGGAGCGGTTCATGGCCTTGCACATGATCACTGAAAGGATGAAGCCGGAGGCGCCATCCAATGCGCCGGCGACGACAAGAACCTTGCTGTTCAGCACAAATCCCAGCAAGGCTGCGGAGAACCCAGCGTAGGAGTTTAAGAGCGAAATGACCGTGGGCATGTCCGCGCCGCCAATCGGCGTGACGAGCATGATTCCAAAGATCAGCGCAACGATTACCATCGCCGGAAACAGGTGCGTATATCCGGGGTGAAAGACGAGGATGACCATCAGCGCGAGAGCGGTGCCGAGCACCGAGAGGCTGACAATGTTTTGGCCTCTATAAGTAATGGGGCGCTGCGGCAGGATTTCCTGGAGCTTCCCGGCGGCAATGATGCTGCCCGTAAACGTGAGCGAACCGATGATGACTTCGAGGCCAATTTCGGCCATCTCGAATTTCGACAGGTGCGCGGTGCCCACGTAATACTCGGCGATACCGATGAGCGCGGCGGACATCGCGCCGAACGCGTGGCTCAATGCGGTTCGCTGCGGCACAGCGGTCATCTTCACCATGCCGAGCGGAACGCCCACTCCGGCGCCGAT
>DATIXL010000044.1:0-2329 GCA_035518615.1 Terriglobales bacterium
CAAGAGTGCGTCGGCGCTTGGCGGCATTTACCGGTGGAAGGATGGCCGCAACATGCCGGACGTCCACTCCGTTCTCTTTCAGTACGGAAACATCCCCATGTATGTCCGCCTCACCCTCGGCACGGAAAGCACCGAAGTCACCCGCTTCATGGGTGCAAAGGGCGTCATCGAATTGACGGAGTTCGGCGTGGTGCACACGCCGCAAGCGGGGATTGATCTGGCTCCGAGTTACTACTGCTATGGCCTCCCGAGCCGCCTGCGTACTCCATACTTCGAACAATGGCACAAGGAACACGATCCGAAGCCCGGCCAGGAACCTACGACGCAGACGACCAGCCTGAAGGGCGACGACTACGACGATCTGAAGCCGCATCTTTGGAAATTCTTCGAGGCCGTGAGAACGCGAAAGCCCGTAGTGCAGGACGCCGTTTTCGGCCATCATGCCGCGCTCGCTTGCCACATGGCGAATGAGTCCTATTTCCGCAAAGGCCCGGTTTTCTGGGACGAGGCGGCACAAATGATCAAGTCGTAGTGCGGTTTTCAAAATAATTGCCATTAGGGAGCTGTTCCTGATGAAACTCCAAAAAGTGGCTGTTTTCGCCGCGATTGCGGCCATTGCATTAGGTACTTGCTTCGGCCGCAATTTAGAAGCGGCTCCGGAGTCAAGCTCCGCCGATTCCAACGAGAAATTCCTAGGCCGCTGGGATTTGACCTTGAAAGCGCCCGATCGTGAATACCCCTCGTGGCTCGAGTTGCGCGAAGCGGGCGGAAAACTCCAGGCGGAAATGGTGGGCCGCTGGGGAAACGCGCGCCCGCTTCCGAAGGCCTCGATTTCCGGGGGCAAACTCACGGTCGTCTCGCCGAAAGACGAAGAAGCCAGCAAACAGGACATGGTATTTGAGGGCACGCTGAAAGGCGAATTTCTGTCGGGCACCGTGAACGCCCCGAATGGCGGCACTTGGACCTGGACCGGCCGAAGGGCGCCTTCGCTAAAACGCAGCGGGACTCCGAAATGGGGAGAACCCATTCCGCTATTCAATGGAAAAGATCTGTGCGGCTGGCATCTGTGCCAACCGAACGCGACGACCGTGTGGAAAGTTGAGAACGGAACGCTGATCTCGCCGGGAAACGGCCCGGAATTGATTAGCGACAAAACGTTTGAAGACTTCAAGCTCCACGTGGAATTCAATTGCGGCGAGACTTCCAACAGCGGTATTTATTTGCGCGGCCGCTACGAAGTGCAAATCGAAACCGATTCCATCGACGAGCCGCCGAGCCACCACACAGGCGGTGTGTACGGCTTTCTCGCGCCCGATCCGGAGCAGCCGCGCAGAGCGGGTGTCTGGCAGGTCTACGACATCACCCTCATCGGGCGCCGGGTCACCGTTGTCCAAAACGGCCAAACCGTTATCAACGACCAGGAAATTCCCGGCATCACAGGCGGCGCGCTCGACAGCCACGAAGAACTCCCCGGCCCGATCTACCTGCAAGGCAGCGAAAAGGGCCACGTGCTCTATCGCAGCATCGTGATCACACCCGAAACGAAATAGCTTGGCGCTTGCCGTTGCCGCTCAGGGATGAACAGCAGACTGGAAGGAGTTTCAAAACGGCTCGTCACCACAAAAGAAGGTGCGCCGCCAACGGTTTCGGGTAGCACGGAGGACGTGCCGCCGATGACGCCTGGCAAACGGAGCAAAGCAACCGTGTCGAGTTCGGTTTTCCCGCCTGTACTTTTGCGGAGGTCTTCGGCAGCAATCACGTACGCCTTCAAGAGCTCACCGTTTACGTTGACCGCCAAATCTTCATTGGGTTCAACAAGGATGTGCACATCCACGTGTCCCCGCCGGATTCTGTCTCGTATCGTCTGACATAACTGGTGCTCGAACGGCTCCAAAGACTCGGGAATGCGGGTCTTTACATCCAAGAACCGGTGATTGGTACTTTTGACGGCGACGCGGATGGCCCAACCCTCAAAGTTCCCCTGGACCATGGCATAGCCGTTCATGGATCTGCATTCAGCACTACCTGTCGAAGAAAGCGCGACGGTTATGGAATCTCGTGCGCTCATGGTCTCCTCCACCGATCAGTGGGCTTGTCAGACTCGGAGAAGTACATGAATTTCTCTCTCCACCTCAGAGATTCTTTGAAGTTTTTCTTCGACGGCCGCAGCGCCACGGCTCTTTGCGAGGCGCGCATGTTCGAGGGCCGCAGTCGCCACGCGGGTCACTTCATGTAACAACTTGCGAATCTCCGCTTCCAACTGACCCTGGCTTTCCTCGACACGATCGATGAGATCGGACTGAACACGAGTGCTATTCATGTCCACGAG
>DATIXL010000045.1:0-43557 GCA_035518615.1 Terriglobales bacterium
TTCTTGCCGAAGATGTTGAGGAGTTGCTTGGGCGTTTTGGTGCGGCTTCGCGGCCAGAAACGAGTGCCGCGGCCCCCGGCAAGTATCACGGCATGAATTGGCAAACGTTCGCTGGGCATAGTTTTCTTCAATGACCTTGCCCGAAAGGGGAAGAGAAAACATATCACAGAGTACACACTGTCAAGACGCAGAGAGGACGGAGATGCGGTGGAATACTAACCAGAGAGAAGAAGAGTCCGCTCAGCCAAAGAGGGCAGCCGAAAGTTGGGATTCGGAAAGGCCGGAGCCGAACAGTTGTGTATGAAGAGCGGAGATATCGGGGACATAGGTACAAATGAGAGAGGTAGTTTGGCGGGGCCGGAAGGAGAAATTGGGCATTGCAGCGGGGAGGAACCAGCATTCACCACGGTGATACGAAAGCGGAGAACCTTGCCAATGGATGTGCCCGTCTCCGCTTAACACCACAAAAAGCTGAAAATGCTTGCCCGCAGACTGGGGAAGGATTTCGATGCTGGTTTTGAAGTCCCAGCGCTCCGCGGCGAAATATCTGCAGGCCGCGAGGAGTTCGCGGGCGCCTGCTGGCGCCGGAAGGGGGAGCGGTGAAGTTTTGCCGGCGAGGGAGGTGCCAAAGTTCATGACGGCGAGGGCTTTTTCGATGTGGAGTTCGCGCGGATTGCCGTGGACATCGAGGCGGTTGTAATCGTACACGCGATAGGTGAGGTCGGAGTATTGCTGGACTTCGCAGAGAATCATGCCAGGGCCGATGCCGTGGCCGGTGCGCGCGGGAACAAAGATGGAGTCGCCTGTGGTAACGGGGATTTCGTTAAAGAGACTTTCAACCGTGCTTAAACGAAGCGCCGCGAGAAGATCTTCCTTTGTGGTTTCGGGCTTCATGCCGAGAAGGACACTCGCACCGGGCTGAGCGGAAATCACGTGCCACATTTCCGTTTTTCCCTTGCCACCGGCGGCAGCTTCATGAGCCGCAGCGTAGGAATCGTCGGGATGCACCTGGATTGAAAGCTTATCGGTGGGGAAAAGGAATTTGACGAGGAGCGGGAAATCGGAAGTGTTGGCGAGGCGCGATCCGCGCCATTGGGGGGGCATCTGGCCCCACGCCTCGCCGAGCGTCTTGCCAGCGAAGGGGCCATTCGCGATGCGGCAGCGGACGTCGGTGAGCCACGCTTCCCCGATCGGTTCCGGCAATTGCGTTTGTTCAGGGAACAACGGAGCGAGAGAACGCGCGCCCCAGATGCGCGGGCTGAAGGTTGGCTCGATGCGAAATGGCTCGGGCTTCACAGTTCAAGCAGCGGCTTCGGCGCGTGCCAAGAGCTTTTCCATCCGCCGCAAGCCTTCCTCGATGCGCTCGATGGACGTGGCATAGGAAAGTCGCAGGTATCCGGGCGCGCCAAATGCTTCGCCCGGAACCACGGCGACGTGGGCTTTCTCGAGCAGGAGCCGTGTCAGTTCCGTGCAATTGTTTGCGATCGGATCGCGTGAACCGGCCGCGAGGTGTGCCTGCACATTGGGGAAAGCATAGAATGCGCCACCAGGCCACTCGCACGTCACGCCAGAGATGGCACGCAGTCCCTCAACGATGCGATGGCGACGGCGGGCGTATTCCGCCAGCATGACAGGAACGGAGTCCATCGGGCCAGTCATGGCAGCAAGCGCGGCGTACTGCGCAATCGAAGTCGGATTCGACGTGGACTGGCTCTGAACTTTGGTTACGGCTTGAACAAGCTCGGCAGGACCCAGCGTATAGCCGATGCGCCAGCCGGTCATGGCGAAAGTCTTCGACACAGAACCCGCGATGATGACGTGATCCTTTGCGCCGGGTGCGCTGGCGATGGAAAAAGGTTTGTGGGGCTCATAAACGAAATGCGAATAACACTCGTCGCCTAGCAGCCAAACGCCGTGTTCACGGCACACAGCAAGAATCCGCTCGTATTCGTCGGGAGGAACCACACCGCCCGAAGGATTGCTCGGCGAATTGAGGATGACGAGCCGCGTCTTCGGTGTGATGGCCTTCTTGATTTGCGCGGCGGTGACGCTAAAGCCGTCTTCCGGAAGCGTTTCGACATAAGCCGGAATACCCCCGGCATACTTCACGATATCGGGGTAGCTCACCCAGTAGGGCGCGGGGATGATGACTTCGTCGCCGGATTGGACCAGCGCGCTGACGATATTGAAGATCGCGTGCTTGCCGCCGACGCTGACAACGCATTGCTTCGCTTCATACGCGGACCCGAGCTCGCGCTTGTGCCACGCGCAGACGGCTTCGCGCAGCGGCATGATGCCGCCGGTTGGCGTGTATTTCGTCTTGTTCGCTTCAATCGCCGCGATGGCAGCTTTTTTGATGTGATCGGGTGTCGGGAAATCGGGCTCGCCCGGGCCGAAGTCGGCGATGTCCACGCCTTTAGCTTTGAGCTGCTCGGCCGCGGCGATCACGGCGGCCGTCGGCGAGATTTGGATGCGATTGATGCGGTCAGTGAGTCGCACAGCTTCTCCTTGAAGTAGAGAATACCGTATTTCCGAACAACTCTGGCGAAATGCACATCCTTGCAATCGACAGGTCGCTTTATAAAACCTTGGCGCGCAGGCGCTGCTCGACAACATCCGGCACAAGGCCCTTGAGCGGAGCGCCGAGGCGCGCAATCTCCCGTACGAGCTTCGAACTGAGATAACTGTAAGTGACTCCAGGAAGCATGAATACGGTTTCCAGGCGCGGCTCGAGCTTGCGGTTCATGAGCGCCATTTGCAATTCGTATTCGTAATCGCTGACGGCGCGGATGCCGCGCAGGATGACGCCCGCGCCGCGTTTGCGCGCGTAGTCCACAAGCAGGCCGTCGAAAACGTCCACCTCGACGCCGGACCACTGCGAAGTGACCTCGCGAAGCATTTCCACGCGCTCGGTTACGGAGAAGAGCGGCTGTTTGTCCGCATTTTGCAGTACGGCGACGATGAGCAGATCGAACATTTTTTCGCCACGCTCGATCAAGTCGAGGTGGCCGTTGGTCACAGGATCGAACGAACCCGGATAGATGGCGATGGAGGTTTTCATGGCTGCTCCGCCGTAACCAGCATTTTATCCTAGCTGGGAAACCGACGTTGCCCATTCTTGCGGCATACTGATCACTGCCCGGGACAATTTGGCCGGGCGGCGGAAAAACTTGCTGCGCGAGCCGTTTCGATTGTGCCACTATCCTACCGCCCACTGCTACATAGCAGAGGCGGCGCGGGAAAGATCCGTCCGGAGAGGACTTGACGAATGATGGGCTTAGATCGCTGGCTGAAAAAAATTGTAATGCTTGCGGGTTTCGTGTTGGCGTTCGCGGGAGCGGGAGAGGCGCAAAAGACCTCCGGCCCGAACCTGATGCCTTGGCCCTCGAAGATCGAGATGGGCACGGGAAATCTTAAGATTGATTCGACATTCACCGCGGGATTGAGCGGTTACACGGAGCCTCGCCTGGAGAGGGCAGTCGCAAGATTCCTCACGAGGCTGCGGGAGCAAACCGCGCTGGAGATCGCCACGAAAGCAAGCGACGCGAGCACGGCAATTCTGGTCATTCACACCGACCGCGCCAGCAAGGAGATCCAGGAATTGGGCGAAGACGAATCGTATTCACTGGAGGTCACACCAATCGGCGCGAAGCTCTCCGCCGCGAATCCACTCGGGATTTTGCGCGGGTTGCAAACTTTCCTTCAATTGGTGGACGTGACTCCAGAGGGATTTGCTGCACCGGCCGTTTCGATTCAGGATACACCGCGCTTCCCCTGGCGCGGCCTGATGATTGATTCAGCGCGGCATTTCACTCCGTTGGATGTCCTGAAGAGAAATCTGGACGGCATGGAAGAGGCAAAGCTCAACGTTTTTCACTGGCATTTGTCGGACAACCAGGGATTCCGCGTGGAGAGCAAGAAGTTTCCGAAGCTGCAGGAATTGGGCTCCGACGGAATGTACTACACGCAGGATGAAGTTCGGGACCTGATCGCCTACGCGCGCGACCGCGGAATTCGCGTCGTGCCGGAATTCGACATGCCCGGGCACTGCACGGCGTGGTTCGTTGGCTATCCGGAATTAGCCAGCGCGCCGGGGCCGTATCAGATCGAGCGCAAGTGGGGAATCTTCGATCCGGCGATGAATCCGGCCAATGAAGAGACCTACAAGTTCCTCGATGAGTTTATTGGAGAGATGGCGAAGCTCTTTTCCGATCAGTATTTCCACATCGGCGGAGACGAGGTGAACGGAAAGCAGTGGGACGCCAATCCGAAGATCCAGGAATTTATGAAGGCCCATGGCCTCAAGAACAATCAGGAGCTGCAAGGCTACTTCAGCACGCGTGTACAGAAACTCGTCGATAAACATGGGAAAACAGTGATTGGCTGGGATGAAGTGCTCGTCCCCGGAGCGCCAAAGGGGATCGTGATTCAATCCTGGCGCGGACAGGAATCTTTGGCACAGGCGGCGAAAGAGGGCTACCGGGGAATTCTGTCGAACGGATATTACCTTGACTTGGGTTGGAGCGCGGCACGGCACTATGCCGTTGATCCGATGAGCGGCGCCGCGGCAAACCTGACCCCGGAAGAGAAGAAACGGATTCTGGGAGGCGAGGCCTGCATGTGGTCGGAATATGTGGACGCAGAGAATATAGATTCGAGGATCTGGCCTCGCATGGCGGCGATCGCCGAGCGGTTGTGGTCACCGGAGACGATGACGGATCCCGATTCGATGTACGCGCGGATGGATGACGTCAGCGAAAAACTGGAGTGTACCGGCCTGACGCATCGTACTTACTACCGGAAAATGCTTCAGAGAATTGCGGGCCCTGCAACTCCGGAAGAATTTGCCGCGTTAAAGGCAGTAGCAGACGTCGTGGAACCGGTAAAGGATTACACGCGCGAGGAAACGGCGACAGTCGAGCCCACAAGCCTGACCCCACTGAACCGCATCGTGGACGCGGTGCCGCTCGAAAGCGATCATGCCCGCCATTTCAAGGAGTTGGTCGAACGCTTCATCGGGGAATCCTGCAGAGATCCAAAGCTCGAACAGCAGTTGCGGATACAGTTCGAGCAATGGAGAAATAGTTACGCCGGCTACGCTCCGCTAGCGCAACGCTCTATCCTTGCCAACGAGGGCCTTGCGAGGTCACAGGATATGTCGGCCCTCGGCACTTTGGGGATTGAAGCGCTCGGCGTATTGGCTAGCGGTGTCCCGGTATCAGGAGATTGGAAAGCTCAACAGATGGCCTTCATTCAATCCGCCACGAAGCCCAAAGCGCAACTCCTTCTCATGCCCCTTTCTTCAATGCAAGTTCTGGTTGAGGCGGTGTCCGAAGGCGGCGCATGTGCCGTTCCAAAAGGAACAGCGACTCGGAAATAGAAAACACCGGACTACTTTCAGACTCAAGTAGCGACAAACGTCTTGCATTGCCGACCATTGAGTAGGAAATGGCTGCATGTAGGGGCTTAGAAATCAATCGTTTAAAGCTTCGATTTGACCGTTCGCTGCAAAAAACGTCAGCTAAATGATTTTCGCTTGATATAGGACTGTTTTAGTCGTATTATAAGTTGCAGCAAATAGAGGGTTTGCTTAAGCGGTGTGCACAGCCTTTTGGTTGACAGTTTGGTCCGCAGGCAATATACTTAATTTGCGACTGATTCAGTCGCAATTAGGGCGGCCTGGGGAACAAAACAACGGATGTTCAAGCTGTCGAAGAAAGCGGATTACGGGCTGATCGCGGTGAAGCATTTGGCGGTTTACCGGCAAGATCCCCATGCTTGCAGCGCGAACGAGATTGCCGAAGCTTATGGAATTTCCGTGACCCTGATGGCCAAGGTGCTGCAGAGATTGGCCCGGCAGAATCTCGTGGCAGCCAAGCACGGGTCGAGTGGGGGCTATCAGCTGGCGAAGGACCCGGACAAGATCAGCGCTCTGGATGTGATTACCGCGATTGATGGTCCGGTGCTGATTACTTCGTGCGTGACGAACCATGGAAATTGCGACGCCACCGCGAAATGCTCGGTTCGAGAGCCGCTGCGCCGGGTGAATGAGAGTATCTTACAAGTGCTTGGAACTGTGACGATTTCGCAGATGAGCGAGGATCCTCAGGAGAACGCGCTCGTCGCATTTAAGGCTTAGAGCGGGGGAAGAGAATCATGGGTGTCAAGCTGCCGATCTATATGGACAATCACGCCACCACGCCGGTGGATCCGCGCGTCCTGGAAACCATGCTGCCGTATTTCACGGAGAAGTTCGGAAATTCGGCTAGCCGGAATCATTCGTTTGGTTGGGCAGGCGAGGAAGCGGTCGAGAATGCCCGCGGCCAGATCGCTTCGCTGATCGGGGCTACTGCGAAAGAGATTATTTTCACCAGCGGCGCCACCGAGAGCGACAACCTGATGATCAAGGGCGTGGCCGAGATGTACCGGGAGAAGGGCAACCACATTATCACTCAGGCGATCGAGCACAAGGCCGTGCTGGATACCTGCAAGCGCCTTGAAAAGTATGGCTACGAAGTTACCTACTTGCCGGTGCAGAAAGATGGCCGGGTTGACCCTGAGGACGTGCGGAAAGCGATCACGCCGAAGACGATTCTGATCACCATTATGTATGCCAACAACGAAATCGGGGTGATCAATCCGATGGCAGAGATCGGCAAAATTGCCAAGGAACACGGCATTTTGTTCGCCGTAGATGGCGTCCAAGCGGTCGGCAAGATTCCCGTGGATGTGCAGAAGGACAACATTGATCTTCTGGCGCTTTCCGGGCACAAGATTTACGGGCCCAAGGGCGTCGGCGCGCTTTACGTGCGCCGCCGCAATCCCCGCGTGCAGCTCTCAGCCATCATTGACGGCGGCGGGCACGAGCGCGGGATGCGTTCTGGCACTCTGAACGTGCCGGGCATCGCCGGATTGGGCAAGGCTTGCGAGCTCTGCCGTGAAGAGATGCCGCAGGAAAGCGTACGCATGGCCGCATTGCGGGACCGCCTGAGAGCGGGGTTAGAGGCCAAGCTGGACGAGGTCTTTATTAACGGATCCATGGAGCACCGTCTGCCGAACAACCTCAACATGAGCTTTGCGTACGTGGAAGGCGAATCGCTGCTCATGGGGATCAACGACGTGGCGGTTTCGAGCGGTTCGGCTTGCACTTCAGCGACCCTGGAACCTAGTTATGTGCTTAAGGCTCTTGGAGTTGGCGAAGATCTGGCGCATACCTCCATCCGCTTCGGCTTGGGCCGCTTCAATACCCAGGAGGAAGTGGATTACGTTACGGACAAGATGGTTCAGGTAGTGACAAAACTCAGGGAGCTCTCACCCCTCTATGAGATGGCCAAGGAGGGTATTGATATTTCGAAGATGAAGTGGCAGACGGCATGACCGTCCGTTGCATCTAAGGCGAAATGGGGCGTGTCTCTCGAAAGACAAGTGAGGTTAGAAAAGGAAATGCCAAGCGTGAATGAAGGAACAATTCGGATTCATCGTTCGATTGCGGGAACTGGCGCGGCGTTCCGCGTCGCGTTCGTGCCCTATTCGGAGGATGACAACAAAGCAGCGGGGGAGCGGTCGTTTCAGCATTTGCAGGAAGTGCGCGCGTTCCTGAAGCTGCTGGGTGTAGGTGCGGATTACATCAAGGATGTTTTGCGGCAGTTGACGATGGGCCGGTCGGCTTGGGTGCCGAACGTTTCCATCCCGGAAAAAACGTTGCGAAATGCGGGTTTCGTGAGTTTGAATAACCTGGCCAGAAGCAACGGCTAGCTGATTCGGAGGAGCATCGGCCATGGCATACAGCGATAAAGTCGTCGATCATTACAACAATCCCCGGAACGTCGGCAGCTTGCCGAAAGAAGATCCCAACGTCGGCACGGGCCTCGTCGGCGCGCCGGAGTGCGGCGACGTCATGAAGCTGCAGATGAAGATCAACCCGGACACCCGAGTGATCGAGGAAGCCAAGTTCAAGACGTTCGGCTGCGGATCGGCGATTGCCAGTTCCTCGCTGGCAACGGAATGGGTAAAGGGCAAGACCGTGGATGAAGCGCTCTCGATCAAGAATACGGACATTGTCCGCGAACTGTCGCTTCCTCCGGTCAAGATTCACTGCTCCGTGCTGGCGGAGGACGCCATCAAGGCGGCAATCGGCGATTGGAAAAAGAAACACGGGGTGGAAGTGCCGGTGGCTGAAAAGGCTTCGCATTAGACTCTGACCGTCTTTGCCGGAGCATCGCACGCTGTGCCCGGACTGCGGATCGGAACGAAGTTTTATGTCCACGGAAGTTGCCAACCCGAACATTGCGCCGGCCACGCCGAAGGTTCACCTGACAGAGCGCGCGGCAAGGAAAATCCTTGCGCTGCTGGCCAAAGAAGGGGTGTCCACCGAGCAGGGCGGGTTGCGTGTGGGCGTGCAGGGCGGCGGGTGTTCCGGCTTGTCGTACGCAATGAGGATTGACACGCAGGCCCGCGACAGGGACAAGGTGTTTGAGGAATTTGGCGCACGCATCTTCGTGGATCCCAAGAGTTTCCTGTATTTGAACGGTACGACGCTGGACTTTGAAGAAACGCTGATGCGCCAGGGGTTTGTTTTGCAGAATCCCAATGCGGCGCGCAGCTGCGGCTGTGGCAGTTCGTTTACCGCCTGATTGCGCGAATGCGATTGCAGGTGGCTGGCCGCCCAACGCGCCAGCCACCTTTTTCATTTTCTGTGGTGAGGAATTGAACAAGAGCCCACAACCTATGTCGGCGCATCCTCCGCTTGTCTGCTGGAGCTGCCACGAGCGCACTCTGGGAACGCACTTTTGCGCGAGCTGCGGAAAGTTACTGCAGCTGCCAAAGGGCGTGGATTATTTTTCGCTGATGGAGATGCCGCGCAAGTTGTGGATCAACATGGGAGAACTCGAACAGAAATACTTACAGTTGAGCTGGAAGCTGCATCCCGACAAATACGTTGGGACGAGCGAAGCCGAGCGTGAGCTTTCGCTGAAGCACAGCTCGGAATTAAACGACGCCTACCGTACGCTGCGTGACCCGATCGCGCGCGTCGAGTATCTGCTGGCCATCGAGGGTGAACGCAAGGAAGGCGAGAAAAAACAGACGGCACCGCCGGAACTCCTCGAAGAAGTTTTCGAGCTGAACGAATCGCTCGACGAATTGCGCGAAGCGAAGTCTTCCGGGAGCGATCTGTCCTCGTTGAAAGCCCGGCTGCAAACTGCGGAGAAGAATTTCGCGGCCAAGCTGGGCGAAGTGGATGAACGGCTTCAGGAAACGGCTCGTGAGTGGGATACTGCCACGGATGCCAATGCGGATGACGCAGCTCAGAAAACACTGATGGCAAGGATGAATCAATTGTTGAATCGCCGGTCTTACATTCGCAATTTGGTCACAAATGTCGGCAAGGAACTGGCGGAGGCTTAATCGAAAGCATGGGACGCATTGTTGGCATAGATCTCGGAACGACCAACAGCCTCGTCGCGTACGTGGATCCACAGACGAACCAGCCGAAGTGCGTCCCGGGACCGCAGGGTTCGACGCTTTGTCCTTCGGTGGTGAGCCTCGATTCCGGTGGAAACATCATTGTGGGGCAGCCTGCGCGCCACCGTTTGCTCACGCAGCCGGAAAGGACGATCTACTCGGTCAAGCGGCTGATGGGCCGCGGCGTCGCGGACGTGCAAGACGAACTGAAACTCTTTCCCTTCCGGCTCGATCCTTCGAGCGCAAACGTGATCCGCGTTCGGCTCGGCGACAAGATTTTCACACCGCCGGAAATTTCCGCGTTCATCCTGCGCGAGCTGAAGACCTGGGCGGAGGTATATTTTGGCGAGACAGTGGACCGCGCTGTAATTACCGTGCCCGCGTATTTCAATGACGCGCAGCGCCAGGCCACCAAGGACGCCGGGAAGCTCGCAGGCCTGGACGTTTTGCGGCTAGTGAACGAGCCGACCGCCGCGGCGCTTGCCTATGGCCTGCATGAAAAGAAGCGCGGCAAAGTCTCCGTCTATGACCTGGGCGGCGGCACGTTCGACATCTCCGTTCTGAAGCTTATTTCCACTGCTGAAGGCGACATCTACCAGGTTCTCTCCACCAACGGCGATACGCACCTCGGCGGCGACGACATTGACAATCTTCTGCAAGCCTTCATACATGAAAAAATTCTGCAGGAAGACGAGATCGACTTTTCTCCTCACGGCGAAATCGCCCAGGAGCTGCGCCAGGCGCTTATTGAGATCAAGCACGAGCTTTCGGCGAAGTTATCCGCCACGTTGCGTTTTTCGATTCCGAACGGGAAAGTCTTCACGCAGGAATTCACGCGCGGGTCGCTCGATGCGCTGATTCGGCCTATTGTGGAGCGCACCATGATGCCCGTGAAACGCGCGATGGCTGACGCAAACCTGAAGCCAGAAGAGATAGATGAAGTTGTCCTGGTGGGAGGCGCGACGCGCACCCCGGTCATTCGGCTAACGGTTCAGGAATATTTTGGGCGGGCCCCGCACACGGAACTGAATCCGGACGAAGTCGTCGCACTCGGCGCGGCGGTGCAGGCAAACGTTCTGGACCGCGGCTCGCAGAACATGCTTCTCCTGGACGTGACTCCCCTGTCGCTTGGGATCGAGACCTATGGCGGCGCCGTGGCTAAGGTGATCCCGCGCAACTCGACGATTCCGGCCAGCGCGCAGGAACTCTACACGACCGGCGTGGACAACCAGACGGGCATTGACATCCATGTTTTGCAGGGTGAGCGCGAGCTGGCCAAGGATTGCCGCTCGCTGGCGCGCTTCACTCTGAGCGTTCCTCCCGCGCCGGCCGGCCTGCCGCGCATCGAGGTCAAATTTCTGATAGACGCCAATGGAATCCTTCAAGTCAGCGCCAAAGACGTGCGCACCGGGCAGGAGCATTCCATCGAAGTGCAGCCAAGCTACGGTTTGAGCGATGCGGAGATCGAGCGCATGCTCGAGGAGTCCATTGAGAACGCGGAGCGCGATTTTGCCGATCGTCAGGCGATCGAAGCGCGCACCGAAGCGGAAGGCATTCTCGCCGCAACCTCCAAAGCGCTCGCTTCGGAGCAGGGGAGGACGATCAGTGCCGACGAGCGCGCAAAGATTGACGCAGCGATCGCGGCGCTGAAAGAAGCGGCAGCCGGCACAGACTATAAGCTGATGGGCAAGCGGATTGACGAACTGAATCAGGCGACGCTGCACCTGGCGGAAAAAATAATGGACAGTGCGCTCTCTAGCGCCCTGCAGGGCCGCAACGTTGGGGAGATTTAGGGGAGAAAATCATGGGCGGAAGTAATCCATACATTGAGGAAGTCAAGTACACCACTCCCACGAAAAAATATAAGGTGACGTTTCTTCCGAGCGGCAAGACCGTCGAAGTGGACCCCGCCGAATTTCCTTATGGGCACAATGGAATTCCTGGCAGTCTGCTCGACATTGCCGAAGGCTTCAAAATGGGCGTGGATCATGCGTGTGGAGGCGTGTGCGCCTGCTCCACGTGCCACGTCATCGTTCGTGAAGGCCTGGAATCCTGCAACGAAGCGACCGATGCGGAGCTCGACCAGTTGGATGAGGCTCCGGGCATTACTCCGAAGTCGCGCCTGGCGTGCCAGACGGTTCCGGACGGCACGAGCGACATTGTGGTCGAAGTGCCCGACTGGAACAAGAATTACGCGAAGGAAATGGATCACTAAGGAGCCGGGATGCCGCCGACTTTTGACTGGGACAATTTCGAGGATATCGCCATCGCTCTTGCGGACGCCCATCCGGACACGGATCCATTCTCGGTCCGATTCACGGACCTGCATAAATGGATCACGGAGTTGCAGTGTTTTGTGGGCGATCCGGCAAAATCGAATGAGTCGAAACTTGAAGCCATTCAGATGGCGTGGCACGAGGAATTTCAAGATCGCCAGACCTAGAGGCGGACCCGGCAGGTCAAGTCGTCGCTCTGCTTGTTGCCGCCGCGGATTTCACTTATTCTAGTGTGGTTGCAGTGACCCTCCTGTGGCGCTATGGTGCAACGGTTAGCACGCGGCCCTTTCAAGGCCGAAATACGGGTTCGATTCCCGTTAGCGCTACCAATCCTATCGGGTCTCGGAAATTTGCCGGCATTCTCAGCGAAGAACTTCTATCGCACGGCGTCTATTAGTCTCTTTGAATTTTCATTTTAAAGAGCGCACTCACCATGAGCACCAAGGCGACCGAAGCGCAAGTTGTAACAATTTGTGACAGATCACCCAATTGGACCTGCCCAGCCTTCGATTAAATCACTGTAAAAGCTTTATATTCAATATTTTAGATGTTGATTCTCCTTGGCTTGCTACGTGCACCCTCTCCTGCGGCTAGGGCATGTCCCCAATTGGAGATCATTTCATGAAGTCAGAAATGCGCACTGCGGAGAAGGGTTTCACGCTGCTCGAAGCCCTTATCGTTATCGCAATCATCTTCGTCGTCGCGGCGATGACCGTCTTCGGCATCCAAAATGGTCTGGGCTCATATAAGGCCGATGCGGCTGCGGATGCCGTATCAACCCAGCTCCGCACCGCTCGCGAGGTAGCCATCGCGAAACGCCGTTGGGTTCAAGTCACGATTGACCCGACGACCACAGGACCAAACGCCGCGCCAAGCATCACTTACCAGGTGATCACCCTGACCGGCGAGAATCCGTCGACTCCGGTGACTCAGCCGCTCCCGGCGCACACTCAATTTTACGTAGATCCGGCTGTCCCCGACACGCCGATGGGCTTTGGCAACGCCGCAGCCGTCTACATCGGAGGTGTCAGTGGAGGACCACCCAGCATGTATTTCAGCACCACCGGCTCGTTCGTGGTGAACCAGAACCCCTTTGGGACGATCAACGGCACAATTTTCATCGGCACTCCCAACCAGAAGGCTACTTACAGGGCGGTCACGATTCTGGGAGCTACGGGGCGCGTGCGCACCTATTACTATTCGCCGACTACGACTCCGGTACCGTGGCGGGAGTGAGGAGAGAAGGCATGAAGCGGAGTTCCAATCGAATCCGGCAACACGGCTTTACGCTGATCGAAGCGATGATTTCGATCGTGATCCTCTCGTTCGGGATTCTCTCGCTTGCGGTGGTCTATTCGCAGGGGATTTATTACGCCAACATGACCCAGATGGACTATATCGCCGAGAAGAAGGCCGAAGAAGCCGTGGAAACGATTTTCACCGCTCGGGATACAGGACTCTTGACCTGGGCGCAGATTCTCAACGTGGCGGGCACTTCCGGCAGCGATGGCGGCGTGTTCCTGGACGGGCCGCGTCCTCTCCTCGATCCTGGGCCCGACGGCCTCGTCGGAACTGCGGACGACGATGCCTCGAATCCGGATTCCGTCATCACCGGGCCCGGGCCGGACGGTATTTTGGGCACCGCCGACGATACGAAAGTTAACCTGAATCCCTGGATGACCCGTACGATCCAGATCGTTGCTGTCAACGGAACTTCGAATCTGCGCCAGATTACGGTCACCATTAATTACAAGAGCGGAAATTTGAACCGGACCTACACGCTAATCAGTTACATCTCTGCCTTTGCATGAGGTTGCCATGAATTTGCCGAGCGTCAAACGACAAGCCGGTTTTACTTTACTGGAAGTTCTGATCGCCATGGCGGTCACTCTCGTGATCGTGGGCGCGGCCATCTTGGCATTGCGGGACTCTATGCGGACCAACCAGGACGTCAGCTACCGCTCGGATATGAACGACAATCTTCGCGCCGGTCTGAACATGATCGAACAGGATCTCATCCAGGCTGGGACGGGCGTTCCTACCGGCGGCATCCCGATCCCCAACACGCCCAATAGCGCCAATACGTGCAATACGACGGCCGCTCCGAATCGTCCCACCCTGACGGGAACTTTGACATTCCCGCAGTGCAATTTCGTGCTCCCTGCTGTCGAACCGGGATCCGCCCTCGGTCCCCTGATCACCAGTCCCGATGCCGTCGCTGGCAACCCGGCAAGTCCCAGCAGCTATACCGACATCATTACGGTCCTTTACGCCGATAACAGCCTTGGCCTGGACACCAATCCCATTTATTCCGTGAACTCAACGGGGACTGTGATCTGCAACGGCTCAATCAACGCGACAGGCGACACCGTGATTTTCGATCCCGCCTGCGCCAACCTCGGTACGGCCGGCGTGCAGGTTCAGGCCGGCGATTTGATCATGTTCAGCAACACCATCGGAAACGCCATCCAAACGGTCACAAGCGTGAGTGGACAGACGTTAAAGTTTGCAGCTGGCGATCCCTTCAACTTGAATGGCCGGTCCGATCCGCAGGGCACAATCACGCAAATTCAAAATTCTACTTGCAACTCGGCGACGCCGCCGGTCTGCACTCCGAACGGCTCTTATCCTCCGACCACGGCTACGCGCATCTGGATGATCTCCTATTACTTGGACAACGTCACCGATCCGCAGCACGTGCGGTTGATTCGCCGCGTCAACTTCAATCCCGGCCAGGCCGTCGGCGAGACGCTGGAAAATTTGCAATTCACCTACAATTTCATTGATGGCGTGACAAATCCTTCCAACCAATCCACCGTCCCCGCCGGTTTCTCTGAAAACCAGATCCGTTCCGTGGATGTTTTCCTCGGAGCGCGATCCAACTACTCGGATTCCCTGCAAAATCGCTACATTCGCTCGAATTTGCAAACGCAGGTCAGCCTCCGCAGCATGGCCTATCGCAATCGCTACGACTAACAGGAGCCCGAATCATGAGGAATTCCATCATGAAATTGAAACATGAGAGCGGCATCGCGCTGCTCACCACGATCCTGATACTGCTGCTAATGTCCAGCCTGCTCGTGGGGTTCGTCATGCTGGTCAATTCCGGCCAGCGCCTCAGCGGCGTCAACAATGACTATGGACGCGCCTTCTATGCCGCGGAAGCAGGCATGGAAAAGATGACTGCGGACCTCGGCAATCTTTTCGATTCAACCTATGCGCCGACAGCAGCCCAGCTGGCAACCGTAACTTCGACGCCGCCAGATCTCACCACACTGTATTCGAGCAATTACGGCGGCACAGGAATTCAGTATTTGAACGCCGATGGGACATCGGGTTACCAGATCGTACCCTCGGCCTTGGATTCAAACGGTAACCCTCTCGCCACAACCCAACAGATCACTTCCGGCCCCTACCAGGGCATGACGGCTCTTGCGACGCTCTACACTTTGAAAGTTACGGCTCGCACAACCAGCGGCACGGAAGTGAAGCTGCAGCGCTCCACACAGACGGTCGGCATCCCCATGTTCCAGTTTGGCATCTTCTCGGACACCGATCTGAGCTTTTTCGCTGGTCCTAATTTCAATTTCGGCGGCCGCGTCCACACCAATCAGAACCTTTTCCTGGCTCAGGGGAATGGCACCACGCTCACCATGTCGGATCGCGTGACCGCCGTCAAAAATATCGTCCGCACGAATCTTTCAAACGGGTGGGACACGACAACCAACTACACGGGAACTGTAAACATCACGACTTCGCCGGGCACATCCTCGTATCGTGCGATGGCTAGGAATGAAGGCAGCTTGACGGGCACGATCGGTTCGGGCGCCAATCCCAACTGGCCCAACATCTCGCTGGGCGCCACCAATTACGCGGGTAACGTGCGCAGCGGCTCCACAGGCGCGACCACCTTGAACCTCGGCATCGTCACCGTGGGCAACGGCTCCACGCAGTCCGTGGACCTGGTCCGCAGGCCCGAAGAGGGTGAAAATTCCCAGATCACCTCCGAGCGCTACTTTGCGCAGGCCAGCTTGAAGATTCTTCTTTCCGATGACCCTAATGACATCATGAGCCTCCCTTGCATCGGCGATCCCACGCCGCCATTTGATCTGAGCCAGCTTGCACAACCCGTAGCGAGTTGGCCTGCAAGCACTTCTGTCACGCAATTGCTGGCGAAAATGACCGCTTATGGAACTACCCCACTGCCTTTAGCGGCTTCCGGCGCCCATTCCGCATCACCAGGCGCCAATTACTATACAACCGCTCCCGTGGACGGTTACTGGCAGCCAACGAACTACCCCATCATCAAGGGGTACATCAAGATTGAGGAACAGACCGCTTACGGAACTCCTTGCGGCACCTGGAGAGACGTCACTCTGGAAATTCTCGGCCTTGGCTATGCAGGGAGGAACATTGATCCTGTTCCTCAATCGCTGGATGGTACAAACCTGAACCCACAGTGGTATGGCACGACAGCTTCTATGCAGCTGGGTATATCGCCCGCACTGCCAAACCTGCCGGGAGTCCAGCTTCCCTACCAGAATGGCACCGTGCTCAACAGCACGAGCACGTTTACCAGCATCACGGCAGGAAGTTGCCCTAGCCCACATCCCAATGCGATCATCCGGCTTGAGCGCATCCGCGACAATCCCTCCTCTGTGCAGTACAACACAGGAACACTCAAGACCACGAACCCCAACAAACGGTTACCCTTCACTTCGACGGTAGCGCAAGCCTGCGGCGTGAATGCCAGCGTGAATCCCCTAAGTCCTACAGTGCTTGCAACACAGCCGACCGATTTCTGGCCAAACACTTTGTTTGATGCCCGCGAAGGCACACTACGCGACGTTACTCCGGCAAGTCCCTATAACTCGGAACCGACCCTGAACGGCACGATGCACTATATTGAGATTGACGCCGCCAATCTGGCCAAGTGGTTTGCTGGAACGATTGGCACTTCCGGCTCCCTCGCGAAGGATCCTAACGTCGCACCTAACGATTTCGTTGTCTACGTTTCGGACCGGCGCGGCAACTACGCCACCTCCAAGACTTGGACGGGAAGTTGGCCTCCAACCTCGCCCGACGGTCACGAAACGGGTGAATATGGCTGGACCGACTTCGTAAACCCGAACAGCACCAATGGTTGCCCAAGCTCAACCCTCGATACGGGCGAGGATTTGGACGTGAACAGCACTGGAGTTGGCACCGGCCAGCTCTTTACCTACGGCGCCGATCCGACTCGTCCAATGGATACCGCGAACACCGGCATGGCCTCTTTGGGCTACGACCAGTACGGCACATTCTCAAACTTGATGACCGCCGGAGCCTTAAAGGCGAATCCAAACTGCGGCGCGCCGTCTTATGCCAACGGCACGATCTGGCCCATGGTTTATGCCGCCCTCAGCAACGGAGCGCGTGAAAATCCTCCGCTCTTTTTCCGGAGAGCCGTAAAGCTCATGAACGGGAGCAACCTGACGGCTCTCGGGACTTGCCCGGGAGGCATTGTCTGCGGGTTGACAGTCGCCTCAGAGAATCCCGTGTACGTTCAGGGGGATTACAATGCCAACTCCGCCGGTGGAGGCTTTAACGATGCCCACGTCGCCAGCTCGATCGCGGGTGACGCGGTGACCCTGCTTTCGGATAACTGGAATGATGCAAATTCATTCTCCTACAACCTTTATGCGAGCGGCGCTCCTCGCTCCGGAAATACGACGTGGTACCGCACGGCTGTGGTTGCCGGCAAGGGCGTTTCCTTTCCTCAGCCGAGCGGCACAGCCCAGGACTTCGGCACGGACGGCGGTATGCACAACTTCCTGCGCTATATCGAGGCGTGGAGTGGCACGCTGAACTATCGAGGCTCCATCATCAGCATGTATTACAACCGGCAGGCCACGGGCACGTACAAATGCTGTAACGACGTGTACAGCCCACCCAGCCGCGGATATAACTTCGATACCGAATTTTTGCAGCCCAACTTGCTGCCGCCGCGCACGCCACTCTTCCGCGACGTCAACACAACCGGATTTACCCAGCTCCTCCTTCCGAACCAGTAGGACGCAGCTAGACGCAGCACCCACGTAGCGTCCCGGTGCCAGCAAGCACCGGGACGCTACGTTTTTGTTCCCTTCAAGCAACTCCCTTCAGGGTCCGGGCAAGGTCCTCGTGGTAAAGCTCGTGTCGGCGGCTGGCACGACGCAAGCCTGTTGCGCAGGCCAGCCCGCATCGGTTGAACTGTTCCGGCAGAGCGGGGCCATGGCGTTGCTGATCTGCGCCGGGGAGACCACTCCATTGAGCGGCTCCGCATAAACGCTGTACGAGTGCCCTGTGGGCAGCTTCGCGATGACGTACGATCCATCGAATTGGGCTGGCCCAGGACTTGTGCAGCTCCAGCCTCCCAATACGCCGGCGATGACCGCCCCGCTCGATGCGTCTACCGCAACGACATGCGCTCCGAAAATCCCCGTCACGTTCGGAGGGGACAACGGAAGTGACAGTACGTTTGCCGGGATCACGCGTCCCCGGATGGTGCCGACGTGCGTCGTGTCAGTCGGGTCCGGATAAAGCACCCGCAAACCCGTACGGTCGTCATCACCCAATGGAGCATCCGGTTGTTGCACCGTCGGCCGAGTTCCGGTGAACGTCCCCGGGGCAGGCGCATAGGGATACATCATGGCGCTCCAGATTGCCGAATGGCTGAATCCCAGCAAATGGCCAAGCTCGTGCGTCATGACCGATTCAAGGTCGTACGCCATTGCGTTCGCTCCGAGTGCAGAGGGGGTAGCAAACGTCGTGTTCGAGGCTCCGGGGTTGAAGTAGATGTCCGCGTCCAGAATTTGGCCGGGCGCGGTTGAGACGGGGCTGCTTCCGATTTGCTCTCCGGCCGCGTCGGCGGTAACCACGCGCGTAAACGCCAGCACGCCGGGTGTGAACGCCATATCCGGCTGATCGAAGCAGATCGAGTTCACACCGTCCGCGCCGCAGGCGTTAGACGATGCAGTGCGTGTCAGCGGCGCAAAGGACGCCGCAGTCAATGTTGTGCCGCTCACATTCGTCCATGCCGCGATAGATTGCGAGATCACTTGCTCGATCTCATTCAGTCGCCCTGCTGTTGTCTGATCCTGTGTCAGGATCGTAACCGGGCTTGTGCCCAGTGTGGTGCTCCAGCGCACCGCAATCGCACCAGGGGACACCGATTGGCGCGCGGGGATAGGACACGCCGATCCTCCCGAGACCGCAATCGGCTGGCGCACATCCGGAACAACTTCATCGAAAGCATAAGCCTGCGCGAGCGGCGCCACCCAAAATCCGTAGAAAATCGCGCAAAACAGCGCGCCAATCTTGCGAATACTCTTCTTTATGTTCATCACGTTTTTCCTCGCCACGATGAATGTTTGTATTTCTGATCGGTCCGGGGTTGTCCGGGCGGTTTCAATCCCTCACGGAGCAGATTTTTCGAGGGCTCGCCGCAATTTCAGTTGAAAAGCCGCAATCGGCATGTTCCGCACACCTCCCACTCGGAACTCTCGCGTCAACGGATTGAAAATCGGCAAAGCTGCGGAGTCCTGAGTAACCGACTCCGCTCCCGTGTGCGCGTCTCGCTGGATGCGAAACGTTCCTTGCGTCCATCCCAGCACGCGAAAGAGTTGACCCGGCTGTGCCCAGAGGAAAACATAGGCCTCATCTCCCGGCCGGAAGACCGGCACTGCGTCTACATGCGCGTGCAGGTGCCCAATCGCTCCTCCGGGCATCTCGATCTCGACGACGCCGGAAAGTTCGCCCTTGCTTTGCTCGAGAACTTCCGCGCGCGTGCGCGTCCAGATTTCGCCGTTTTTCCAGATACTCACCGAGCTCAAACATCGCACCCGGGCGATCGCCGTCGCCTGTTCCGCCAAGTCATCGAATTTCAGGCGTGCTAGCGTCGTGGCGCTGGCCACCACCGCGATCAGGAGCAAACCGATCAGGAACAGCGTCCACAAAAACCGCCGCCGTTGTCTGTAATTCATTTCACTGCACCTCCAGAGCGCCGCTCGCGGCGGTCTTGTCGAGATTTGCGTTTTGGATGAAAAGAGTTCTTGCGCCCGTCTGTGCCCCCGCGACCACTTGCAGCGTCAGATGAATAATTCCAAGCCCCGCCGGCTGCTTCGCGATGATGGAAATGTCCCCCGGCCCGGAAATCGTGTAGGTCATGCTCGTGTCCAGCCCGCTCTGCGAGAACACGCACACATCCACGGCGGAAGTTCCGGTTGCGGGAGGAATAATCGGAACGGGATTGCCGCCCAAAGTGCAGGTATTCGTAGCCGTGGAGAAAGTGCCCAGCGCGCCGACATTCAAGTCCACGCTGCTGCCCGGCACGGAAACTCCCGCGGTGGTCGGATCAACCACCGTAATGTTCACGCCGTCCGCTTCCGGGCTTCCGCTCGTGAGCTGCACCGTTCCGTCCGAGCTGTTTGGCGCGGCAACGATTAGCGAAACGGTATTCGATTCCGAGCCGTCGGGATTCTGCATTTGCACGCTGACGTTGCCTGCCACCGCGACGTCCGCCGCGAACACCGGCGCCGTACATTCGCCCGCCGTTGTGCAGGTTGTGGTTCTTGCCGACCCGGCAATCAGGAGCGTGGATCCAGGGCCCGGGCTGCTCGCCACAAAACCGCTGCCGTCCACACGAAGCGTGAAGCCATTGGCGCCTCCCGCGTAGACGCTTGCTGGTTCCAGGCTCTGAATATTCGCTCCGGCTGTGATCGTTACGTTTGCGGTTCCCGATTGCGAGGAATTGTCTGAGCTCGTAGCGACGATTTGCAGCGTGTTGGGCGAGGGCGCCGAGGGGGGAGCTGTGTAGATCCCGTTGGCATCCACCGTCCCGCAGGCACCGCTCACCGTGCAACCTGACCCTTGCACCGTCCAGACAACGTTCTGATTGCTCGTTCCCAGGACGGACGCCGTGAAACCTTGCGTCGCACTCGGAGCGAGCGTGACGCTCGCCGGTTGCACGCTCACGACAATGTGATTGATGACCGTGATCTGCGCGGACGCGCTCAAGGAGGAATTCGCAACACTCGTGGCCGCCACGCTGACCGGATTCGGCGAAGGAACGGCGCCGGGAGCCAGATAATCCACTTGCAGCGCGCCCCCGCTCGTGACTTGCTGGCAGGGACTGGATCCCACCACGCAAATCTGCCCCAGCGATGTGTTGCCGCCGGCAACGCCATTCACGCTCCACGTCAGCCCGGCGTCGGACAATCCGGAAACCTGCGCCGTCAACGTGACACGATGATTGGCTGCGAGGGTCGCTGTTGTTGGCGTCAGGCTAACGCCCGCGCCGCTCTGAATCGAAAATGTGGCCTGCGTTTGTTTCGATGGATCGGCTTGGGGCGTGACCGTGACCGTTACGGTATTCGGATTTGGAGCTGTGGCCGGGGCCGTGTAGGTCATCGCGTCGGGGATCGCGCCCGAGCCGCTCGCCTGCGTCGTGGTTGTCAACACTCCGCAGGTGTTCCCGCTACAACCCGCGCCGGAAAGCGACCAGCTCACCGTCGCGCTCGGGTTGGATCCCGGCATGGGAACCAGCGTCGCGACGATCGTTGCCGATCCCCCAGCCGAAACGCTCGAGGGAGCCGAAAGCTGCAGCGTAAAATTGCTCGTAATCTGGATCGCCGCGCTTGCCTTCTTCGTTGTGTCCGCCGCGCTTTGGGCTGTGAGCGTCACGCTTATGCTCGCGGGAAGGATTTGCGGCGCTGTGTAATTTCCGGTGGCGTCCAGCGTTCCGCAGGCGCTTGGACAGGAACTTCCGGAGAGGCTCCAGCGCACACTCGTGTCCGGATGTCCGCCGCTAGTAATCTGCGCGGTGAACGGCACCGTCGCTCCCAGCTCCACGGCGCTGCTCCTTGGTGTAAGGGAAATTCCGATGTCGCTGGAAATGGTGACCTGCGCGCTCGCGGACTTTGTCGGGTCCGCCACGCTCGTCGCGGTCACCTGCACCGTTTGCGTCGTAGGCAAATCCGCAGGCGCTGTGAAGATGCCGCTCGCCGTGATCGTCCCTGTGGCCGCTGTGCCGCCAGCAACTCCGTTCACGCTCCAGGTCACTTCCGTGTTTGTTGTATTGCTGACGGTCGCGGAAAATGTCTCGGAATTGCCCAGTAGCAAGCTTGAGATCGCGGGAGTAACGGCAACCGCGATTGCTGGAGATGGAGGCGTCGGAGGAGCAACGGAGCCCGCGCTTCCGCCTCCGCAGCCATACGCCCACGCACACGCGGCACCAAACAAAACGAATGTCCATCGCGCCAATGCCTGCTGATCGCGCTTCTCGCGCGCCGTCGCGAGTGGACTCACTCGGATTGGCCTCGGAGGGATTCGCATGGCTTGGCGAATAGCAGGCGAACTGCCAGCACATCTCGCGTTTTTTGCGTTTCAGAACAACAGGAGTTCCGTAGGAGTTCCGCCATCTAAGACATTTAGAATCAGTACGTTATGACTGATTTCGCGGCGGGCTACGAAGGGAGCTCTTCGCAGCTGGGTGCATGCCGTACGAGGAACTGGTCCCGTTTTGGAATGTACCCTCAACCCGCTTGTTTCAATTTGGAATGCGATCGTCCCCTTCTGCTCACATTTCTCTTTACTTGTTTTGCCGCTCCATTTGTACTTCCAATGAACCAATCCTCGAACCACGACGTCTTGCAATTGAACAACAGGAGCGCCGCTTCGGCCTCCCGGGAGTCGGCATGCAGGAGTTAATCCTGGCTCAGCCACGCGGCACAGCGAGAGGTGAAACGCAGCGCGAGCTTGCTGACGCAGAGCTTCAACGCCAGTTCGAGTCGCTTCTTCCGGAATGCGCTCCATTGGTTTTCCGTGTCGCGCGTGGCGTCCTGCGGAACGATGCTGATGCCGAAGACGTCGCCCAGGAATCCTTACTGCGTGCCTATCGCTCGTTCCACCGTCTGCGTGACCGGCAGAAGTTCCGTTCCTGGATCGTGCGCATTACATTCCGGCTCGCTCTGGACCGCTTGCGCAGTGTCAGGCGTCGCGGCGTGCGCGAAGCGAACTGGCTCCGGGAATCGCTGCCTCCCACGAACTCTTCCCCGGCCGGCGGAGATTTTCAGGCGGAGCTCGATCGTGCCCTCGCTGAACTTCCGGAGAAGCAGCGCCTCGCTCTCTTGCTCTCAGCGATGGAGGGCCACACGATCGAGGAAGTCGCCGCGCTCCTCGCCGTTCCCGTGGGTACGGTGAAATCCCGGCTTTTTGTCGCAAAGAAGCACCTTGCGGAGAAACTGCGATGCTTTGTGAAAACTACCGAGAACCGTTGAGGGACGCAGCCGCAAGCGGCGGCGAGATGACCCCGCAACTGCGTGCTCATCTCGACGCCTGCGACGAATGCCGCGCCGCCCTTGCTTGCGAACGGCTTCTTTTGGCTGAAATTGACGAAGGTCTCCGAGCGGCCGCGAACGCCACCCTCCCTCCGTCACTTCTCCCTCGCGTCCGCGCGGAACTCGCGCTTCATCCGGCTCGTTCTCGCCGCGTTCCTGCGCTATGGGCCTGGGCGCCAACGGTTGTGCTGGCTTCCCTGGCCGTCGCCATCTTCGTGCCGCGTCTCGTCAGGAATTTTCGCAGCGATAATTCTCCGGTGATTAGCGTTCATTCGGATCCCTCTTCTGATTCCGGTGAAAAAATTCAACCCGGCGCTCCCCCCGCGCGAGTTCCGTCCGTTTACGCGGAGCGAAAGAGGATTACCTCCCAAGCTCGCATTCTGGCGCTCGCCGCCGAACCAAAAGTCCTGGTTCCTCCCGGCCAGGAGACGGCGCTCGCTCACTACATCGCTCTTCTCCAGCGGCAGCCCGTTCTTGCGCAATCTGTGTCGGAGGACAAAAGCCAAAAGCCGTTGCGTATCGAGCCTCTTGAGATCGCGGAACTCTCGAGTCAGCCATTGGCGATTGAGCCCCTTGCACCTGATGCCGGAGGTACGACCCAATAGCTCGATTCGACTGAGGCAATGGCCAGATCAGTTCCGAGTGGCTTCAATGAGGAGACGACAAATGAAAAAACGGATCAGCCTTTTCGCTTTGTTTTTGATCGCCATGCTGACGTGCAGCCAATTGGCTCCGATGGCCGTGGGGCAGGAAAAGCCGAAGGATTCCCCTCCAGCGAAAAGCGCGGAGCCTGCTTCATCTCCTATTCCTCTCCGGATTCAGGTTGTCTTCACGGAATACGACGGCGATAAAAAGATCGTCAGCTTGCCCTATTCGTTCACTGTGAACGCCGATGAGCATCATGCGCGTCCGGACACGCAGATTCGCGATGGCGCTCGTTTGCCAATTTCGTGGAACAAAGACCAGAACCTCCAGTATCTCGACATCGGAACAAATATAGACTGCTCGGCGCAAACCGAAGGGGAGGGCCGTTACAAGCTCGTTCTGACCGTCGAGCGAAGCTCCGCATCTCAGGAATCCTCGTCAACCAATGGTCCGGTGATTCGCCAGTTCCGCGCCGAGATGAATCCCATTCTCCGGGACGGCCAAACGCTCGAGTCCGTGATGGCCACCGACCCGGTGAACGGCCACGTTTATCGTGTCTCGGTCACTCTGATCGTTCCGAAATAAGCCAGAACCTCGAGGCTCACCCCAGAATCGCGCTCAGCGCCGACGCAAGATCAGGATGCTGAAACTGAAAACCCATCTCTTCCAATTTCCTTGGAACGACGCGCTGGCTGGACAATAGCAGCGCGTCTGCCATCTCTCCCAAAGCCATGCGAAAAGCAAATGCCGGCGCAGGAAGAAGCGCGGGCCGCCTCAACGCCTTCGCCAGCTCCCGCGTAAACTCCTCGTTTGTCACCGGCTGCGGACTTACGACGTTCACCGGACCGCTCACCGGCGAAAACTTCACCGCGCCCGTAATCGGCGTGCCCGAAAGACAGAGCCGCAGTATGCTGATCACATCGTCCAGCGCGATCCACGACATCCACTGCTTGCCGCTCCCCATTCGTCCGCCAAGCCCCAGCCGGAAGGGAAGCATCATCTTGGGCAAAGCCCCGCCCTTTTTGGCTAGAATTACCCCGAACCGCGCCACCACCACGCGCGCTCCAAAACGTTCTGCCTTCCTCGCTTCTTCCTCCCACGGGACGGCGACCCGCGCCAGGAAGTCATCTCCGGCAGCGCTCTTCTCCGTCAATATCTCGTCTCCCCGGCTTCCGTAATACCCAATTGCTGATGCGGAGATCAGCACCTCGGGCTTCGCGTTCATTTTGCCCAGCGCCGCGACCAGAGCACGCGTCGTGTCCACCCGGCTCGACCTCAACAATTCTTTTCTCTTTGCCGTCCACCTGCCTTCTGAAATCGATGCCCCGGAAAGATGGATCACCGCTTCGGCGCCCACCCCCGCTCCTCCCAGTTCGCCTGTCTCGGGATTCCAGCTCACGTCGAATCCGCCCGCGTTCTCTTCTCGAATCTTGGTGTTCGGCCGCACTAGCCTGCATACCGTATGGCCATCGCGCCGCAGCGTGGGAATCAACGCGCTCCCCACCAGCCCCGTCGAACCTGTCACCAGAATCTTCACGATCTTTTCCACCCTCGCTCTCGCGGGTGTTCCTCAACACTCCGCGCCTGCCCCGTTCACGTCTAAGCTCCTGCGCTCTCCTGGGCGAACGGCGAAATCGCGTTTCGCGCTAGAATAAAGGCGTATGCCCATCGAAGTAAGAGTCCTCTACTTTGGCCGATTGCGCGATGTTGTGGGCCGCGCCGAGGAATCGGCCCTGGTTCCCCCTGATTCCTCCTTGGCACAGCTGTTTGTTCATCTAAGCTCTCGCCATCCCGGCATCTCCGAGTTTCGCTCATCGCTGGTTGCCTCTCGCAACCAGGAATTCGCTGCCTGGAGCACCCCTCTTCAATCGGGCGACGAAATTGCATTCTTGCCGCCAGTCAGTGGAGGTTGAAGCGTCAAGGTGATTATCGTCTCCAAAGAAGACAAGATCGCCCTCACCCGGCAAGCAATTGAACCTGCGCCTCTTGTCGAGCAACTCCGCAAGCCTGGCGACGGAGCCGTAGTTACTTTCGATGGCTGCGTCCGCGATCATTCCCACGGCCGCCGTACGCTCTACCTCGAGTATGAGGCTTACGAATCCATGGCCCTTGCCAAAATGGCCGAAATCGCCGCCGATATGCACAATAAATTCGCCATCGATGGCGTCGCCATCGTTCATCGCCTGGGGCGCCTGGAAATCGGCGAAACCAGCGTTTTCATTGCCGTCAGCTCGCCTCACCGCCCCGCTGCCTTTGAGGCTTGCCGCTACGCCATTGACACTCTGAAGAAAACCGTGCCCATTTGGAAGAAGGAGTATTTCGAGGATGGCGCTGTTTGGGCCGACGGCGAACTCCCGCCCGCCCCTGCGGAGACTTCGGCTCCGAAAACTGCATCTTAAACATAGATGAGATCTCACCTCGTCTGCTGGTCTGCCGCCCTCATCTTTCTCGCCTGTGCCGGATTCTCGCCGCTCGCATCCGCGCAATACAACCCCAATCGTCCTCCTTGGGCTCAAAAACCCGGCGCCACCTCGGGCAACTCCTCCTCAAACGCAAACACGACTCCCTCCGTACCCCCCGACATCATTCAGGACCGTTCCACGATCCACGTGAATGTGAATCTCGTGAGTGTTCTGGTCAGCGTGCTCGACGACCACAATCGACCGGCGCCGGATCTTCCAGCCAAATCTTTCCAGCTTTTTGAAGAAGGCTTGCCTCAGAAGATCGCCGTCTTTGAGCAGGAGACCCAGCAGCCGCTCGACCTCGTCCTGATGATTGACGCCAGCCTGAGCGCCAAGATGGACATGCCCGAGGAGCGTTCAGCGGCGCAGCGTTTTATCCAGCAAGTGATCCGGCAGGGTGATCGCCTGGCCGTTTATGCCTTTGACGAGGACGTCATCCAGCTTTCGCAATTCACCGACAACATCGCCCAGCTTCAGTCCGCCGTGCAAAGAGTTCCTTCTGGCGGCGGGACTTCCATTTACGATGCCGTTTATCTGGGAGCGCGCGCTCTCGAACTCCAGGGTGTGGAGCGCCGCCGCGTGATCATCCTCATCACCGATGGAGGAGAAACGACCAGCCACATGGATTTCGACGCCGCCCGCAACGAAGCCGTCAAAGCAGGCGCGCTCCTCTATACCATCCTGGTCCGCGCCGTAAAGAACGAAGGTGGCCGCAACACTGCTGGCGAGCACGCACTGCAGACCATCACGGACATGACCGGCGGTGCCATGTTTTTCCCCATTCAATCCGGAGATATGGGGGCCATCTTCGATCAGATCAATCGCGAACTGCGCACGCAATATCGCCTCGGCTACTACCCGAATCCTCGCGGCCCCGCGAATACCTATCGCACCATCGTCGTTAAGGTGACGGGTAACTACTCCGTTCGCCACCGCAAGACGTATTACACCGGCCCGAAATAGCTTCGGCGGCGATTCGCGATTTCTGCTGCTCGCGTTTTCCGACTACAATGAAAGCTGTTCCTTTTCGCAAACAGTGAACAAGACTCGCCCATGCCAAAGTCATTTCTCGAAGTCGCCATCGAAGTTGCCCGCGAAGCAGGCGCAATTCTCCGCGACGAGTACCACCGCCCACCCCAGATCCAATACAAAGGCGAAGTAGATTTGGTCACGCAAGCCGACCGCCGCAGTGAACAAGCCATTGTCTCGCGCCTCACGCAGCATTTTCCCGATCACGCCATCGCCGCGGAAGAAGGCACCGGCCACGAAGGGAACTCGGAGTTCCGCTGGCATGTAGATCCCCTCGACGGGACCACCAATTTTGCCCACGGCTATCCCTGCTTCTGCGTTTCCATCGCTCTCGCCCAGGGAGACACTCCGCTGGCCGGAGTCGTCTACAACCCTATTTATGAGGAGCTCTACGCTGCCGCCCGTGGCGAAGGCGCCACGCTCAACGGTTGCCCAATCGCCGTCTCGAAAGTCGCTACACTCGCCACCAGCCTGCTCTGCACCGGCTTTCCTGTTCACAAACGATTGGCCAATCCCAATATTCATTACTATTGGGACTTCACGCTCCGTTCCCATGGAGTCCGCCGCGATGGATCGGCGGCTCTCGATCTCGCCTGTGTCGCTGCCGGGCGCTTCGATGGTTTCTGGGAGTTTGGCCTGAAGAGGTGGGACACGGCCGCTGGTGTCCTCCTCGTCCAGGAAGCGGGTGGCAAGATCTCCGATTTCCACGGCGCTCCATATTCGTTGGGTGGCCCCGTCCTTCTCGCCACCAACGGGCTGATTCACGAGGAAACGCGCGAGGTCGCCCTCGAAGTCTCCCAACGCGATCCGGCCAGCGCCCCCCGCCGCTGAGCATCTTTCCGAAAGCGCCAGTATTTGCTTTCCCTTCGTATTTGAAGTGCTGAAGGTCGCATTACCGTTTCAATTGAAGCAACTCTCCGCGCATATTTCCCCCATCCACAATCCCCCCGGAATATCCTGAAAGTCCGTCCAGGCAATCCGCAATCTCGGTTCGGCTTCGGAGGCCGTTTTTATGAAGTGGCGACCGCTTGTTTTTCTGGTGGCAGCAGCGCTGTCCTCAACAGCTCTTTTTGCACAGATCGTCAAGAAGATTCCCTTTGACGAAAGGGACATGCACCTCCAGGAACTAAACAATCTCGAAAAGGAAAACGCACGGGCCATTCAGTTGAACAATCCCAGCTTCTTTCAGGCTGCCTACGCCGACGAGTTTGTCGGCGCGACCTGGTATGGGGAAACGGTCAACAAAAACAGGATCATCCAGCTGATTCAAAATTCTCACGTCACCTATTCCAGTGTTTCTGAGACAGATCTCCAGATCAAAATGTATTTGGATTCGGCTTCCGTTCTGAGCTTACGCACCGAGCGCGGCACTTTCAGGGGCAAGCCGCTCGACCGTCAATTTCGCGTCATGCGCGTCTACGTCTATACTCCACGCGGTTGGAAGGTAATCTCACAGCTGGAGACTGAACTTCCCAGCACTCTGAACCGCTGATCCTTCGCGAAATCTTTGCGAGAAATGTCCTCGGGTTAACTTCGTCCCGCGCCCTGTTCCGCGTTTACAGCCGCTCCGATAATTCCGAGTTCGTCGCTTGTGGGAATCACCTCAAACCGGCTGCCCTGCAAGGGGCTCATCTTCACCATTTCATGCACCAGCCTGTCCAGCAGACCTGAATCGATGTATTTCGCATTGGGTCCCGTCAGGTAGAACGGGCCAGGCCCATCCATGTGGATGCTCGTCGCCGTCGCTGCGGCCAGGGCGCGATGGCAGAGCTGCACGAACTCCGCGCAACGTGCGTCGCCTGCCTGCGCTCCGGCAAACACTTCATCGGGTTCCATGTCCAGAAAGCGCATCCGCATTGCCCGAAACCCCAATATTCCCTCAAGATGTCCTCGTCCCCCGCACCCGCAGAAATTCTCCTTCGGATCCAGTGTCACCACCGAATGCCCGCCCTCCCACACGCCTTCGTTCCACGGATAGCGGCCAAATCCCACGCCATTCCCGAGCGTCCATACCCGGTTTAATTTGTGCAGTACGCCACGCACCGCTGCGATCCCCGCAGCCGTTGCATCCGCGTCGTTATAGATGCGCACCACCATGCCGCTCGATGCGGCTCCCACCGCCGATTCAATCGCCTCCTGCAGACGGAATCCCTTCATCTGCTGCAGGTTTGGCGACTCCTCCACCACCCCTTCGCGAATCAGCCCCGGGAAACCCACTCCTGCTGCTCGCAACGGCACGCTTTGCGCAATCTCCTTGATCATTCTGCCAATTTGCACCGCGAGCTCGTCTGCGGGCATCGCCAGCAAAGCTTCCGGCGAATCTTCCTTTTCGGGATACACACGCAGCGCGCCTGCCGCGCGATTATTCTCCACCGCCGCCGCCGCTACGTGCTCCATCACCAGGACCCCGGCTGCTCTTCCCGCCTTTTTCTCGCTCATCGCCATTCACCGCCGATCCCGGCTCTCCCCATCACATCTTCGAAAGTTTGTTCAATCCGTTGAACGCCGCCGCCTTGTAACATTCCGCTAGCGTCGGATAGTTGAAAACCGTATCCACGAAATACTGTACTGTGCCTTTCATCACAAAAACCGCCTGCCCGATGTGCAGCAGCTCCGAGGCTCCCTCGCCGATAATGTGCACGCCCAACAGCTCCTTTGTATCCGGCCGGAAGATCAGCTTCAGCCTTCCCGTCGTATCTCCGAGAATCTGTCCGCGCGCGATCTCCCGGAAATAAGCGATCCCCACTTCGTACGCCACTCCCTCATCCGTCAATTGCTCTTCCGTCTTGCCGATAAACGAAATCTCCGGAATCGTATAAATTCCGTACGGATAATTCGCCGGATCAGAATGAATGGGCACTCCGAACGCGTTCGCCGCCGCAATGCGCCCCTGCTCCATGGACACGGACCCCAGGCTCGGAAATCCGATCACGTCTCCCACCGCGAAAATATGCGCCCGTTTGGTCCGGTAATCCGCATCCACCGCGATCCGTCCCCGCGTATCCGCTTCGAGTCCCGCCGCCGCGAGATTGAGTTCATCCACATTCCCTTGCCGTCCTACCGCATAAAGCAGCGCCTCTCCCGCAACCTTCTTCTTGCTCTTCAAATTCGCCACCACCCCGTTGTCGGGTGTTTCCTCCACGCTTTCCACTTCCTCGTTCAACCGCAGCGTCACGCGCCGGTCCCGCAGGTGGTAGCACAGCGCCTCCACCATCTCCGAATCCGCAAATTCCAGCAGGCGCGGCCGTTTTTCAATCAGCGTCACTCGCACGCCCAGCGTTGCGAACATGCACGTGTACTCAACTCCGATCACGCCGCCGCCTACTACGATCATGGTCTTCGGAATCGCCGGCATTTGCAGGATCTGGTCGCTGTTGATGATGGTCCGGTTGTTGAACGGCACAAGCGACGAAACCGCCGGCTTTGTCCCTGTCGCCAGAATGATCTTCTCCGCTTCGTAATCGCCCTGCCCTCGAGCGCCCACCACCCGGATGTGCGTCGGATCGGTGAAACTCGCCACTCCCGTCAGCACCTCGATCCCGTTGCGCGAAAGCTGCGCGCGCGTCACGTCAATCTCCGTCTTGATCACGTGCTGCGCACGGAACGACAGATCGGCCATGGTGATCTGCTCTTTCACCCGGTAATTCACGCCGTAAATGCTTTGGTAGTGAAATCCTGAAAGGTGCAGCACCGCCTCGCGCATCGTCTTGCTGGGTATCGTTCCGGTGTTGATCGCCGCGCCGCCGATCACTTCCATCTTTTCCACCAGCGCCACGTGCTTGCCGAACTTTGCCGCCTGGATCGCCGCGCGCTGTCCCGCGGGCCCGGAACCAATCACAATCACGTCATACTTTTCCATTTTTAGTACGCGAGCTTTGAAATTGCCTTATCTACCCCGAATCGCCGCACAAGTCTACCATCCAAACGTTCTTCCCAATCCTCTTCGACATTCAAAACGTCGGGCGCGCGGAAATTGCTGTGCTACTTGAAATCCATTCAGCCGCTGCGGGGAGGAAGAGTGGCAGCTTTCGATGCTGCCTTAATGTCCAGATTTCGTATCAAGCGGAGCAGGGAATTCGGATGGATCCCCAGCGTTTTTGCAGCTTCGATGTAATTGCCGTTCGCTTCCTGAAGGGCTTGCAGAATCATCCGCCTTTTCGATTCCTTGATCGCCCCGTGATATTTTGCGGTTGCATCTGATGAAGTGGCGCCTCCCTCCAAAACCGAGTCCGGGAAATCCTCGGGCAGGATCGTATCTTCCGAGCCTAAAACGATCGCCCGCTCAATGGCATTTTCCAACTCGCGCACATTGCCGGGCCACGCATAGTTCATCAGGCAAGCCAGCGCGTCCGGGGAGATTGTTTTGATTCTTGTTTTGCATTTCCGGCTGGCTTTGGCGATGAAGTGTTCTGACAACTGCGGAATGTCCTCGCGCCGTTCCCGAAGTGCGGGCATGGAAAGCGCCACCACGTTAAGACGGTAATACAAATCCCTCCGAAATTCGCCGCCTTCTACGGCTTGGGATAGGTTTCGGTTGCTGGCGCCGATCAGGCGCACGTCCAGCGCGATCGAAGTTGTCCCGCCCACGCGCTCAAACTCCCGTTCCTGCAAAACTCTCAACAGCTTGGCCTGCAGTTCAAGCGCGAGTTCGCTGATTTCGTCGAGAAAAAGTGTCCCTCCCTCGGCCGTCTCCATCTTCCCTTTTCTTTGCGCTGTCGCTCCCGTAAATGCCCCCTTCTCGTGGCCGAACAACTCGCTCTCCAGCAGGGACGCAGTAATCGCCGCGCAGTTGATCGCCACAAAGGGCCGTTTCGCGCGCGGGCTGTTCCGGTGAATGGCTTGTGCCACCAACTCTTTTCCTGTACCGCTTTCCCCCAGAAGCAGGACCGTAGCGTTCGTCGGTGCCACTCGCCGCACGAATTCAAACACCTCCTTCATGCGCGGGCTCTCACCGATCATGCTGTGCTCCAGGCCGATTTGCGCGCGCAGTTCTCGATTCTCTTCCCGGAGCTCCTCCCAGTGCTGCAAGTTCTCGAGTGCAAGAGCGGCGATCCCGGCAACGGCAGTCGCAATCTGCAGATGGTTTTCATCAAAAGATTTTGTCGCTTTTCTGGAGTCGAGATAGATCGCGCCAAGGACTCTCACCTTCGCCAACAGTGGCACGCAAAGCAGCGATCGTACCTCTGCCTCGGCCAGGGACAGGGAGTGACGAAGCGCCTCCTCCGCGGCCGTGTCTTTCACGATCAGTCCGGCGCGATCTCGGTAAACGCGCTGAATAATCGTCTGGCTTACCCGCACAACGTGTTCCGGCCCCCGCGCGCGGTCCCACGCGGCCGTGGATTCGATCTCTCCTGCTTTGTCGAAGAAGACTACCGCCCCACGTTCCGCGGGTACGATATCGAAAAGGAACCCCAATAGCTGCCACTGCAACGATTCGCGGTCGCGAATGCCGCCAATCCCCGTGGCAATTTTGAGCAGCGCGTTCAGGTCACGCGCCAGGCGGGGCGCTTCCGGAAAGCCCGCGATCAGCTTCTCCGGTTGCAAATAAATCGCGTCTTCTTCCCGCAATTCGACGGCGACTCCCGGCAAGTCGGACGTAGTGTCGAACTCCACGGGATTTCTTGCTCGCGGAAGCTCGTCCGCCTCCAGGAGAAACAGCAGGACGGAACTCCCTACGGAGATGTGGTCGCCATGCTGCAACTCTCTCTCCCGAACCGGTATCCCATTCACTGCCGTTCCGTTATGGCTTCCCAGATCGCGGATACTGAATGTACCTTCCCGGCTGGTGATGGTGCAGTGTCGCCGGGATAGCAGCGTATCTGCCGCCCACACTTCATTAGACGAGTCGCGCCCGACGGTCACTTCTCCGCCCGTCAGGGGAATCAGTGTGCCCTGGAGAGGGCCCGCAGTGCCGATCATTCGGGGATTCATGCCTGGCCTTCCGCGTTGCGACTCATCATACTCTCTCTTCTCGCACTCAAACGAATCACTTGCTGACTAACCCGATCGTTAGCCCTTTAACCGTTGGGTTAGTGATCCGTCCTGGCAGTTCGCTTCCTTGCGCACGGGATCTCTCGACAATCTTTCCGCAACGTCCCTGGAATCAGTCGCTTCTCTCCAATCCACGCCCGGCCCAAGGACCGCCGGTCCGTTTGGTCACAGACCTGCTTTTCTTCCCCGCGTCCGTGGTTTTCAAGTTCAAATGAAAGTGGCGGAACGGACGAGAGTCACACCCAGGCAGTGAGTCCAAATTGCATGGCTCACCCGATGCGCACTCGCCGTTCTTCCCTGAGGAGGGTTTATGAAAATGCTACGTTCTATCGCACTGGGTTTCGGCTTGCTGCTGGCAACAGCATCCGTTTACGCTCAGGAAGTTCACGTCAGGGCAACGATTCCTTTTGACTTTGTGGTCGGCAATCAAGCTCTTCCGGCTGGCGATTATACCGTCCAGTCCATGGGCTCAGGGAGTTCGATCCTCTTGGTTCAAAATCGGGACCAAAAGGCGGCGACTCTCGTTCGCGCGAACTCCTGCGAGAAGCGCGACATCTCCGAAAAAACCGCTCTCGTATTCCATCGCGTGGGTGACCAGTATTTCCTCTCCGAGATCTGGCGCGAAGGCGATGCCCAGGGTCGGCAGCTTCCCAGGAGCCGTAGCGAACTCGAAATCTCCAAGAACCAGGCCTCCGAACCCGTGGTGATCGTCGCCACCCTCTTGAGCCGTTAACCCCACCCCCACCCCACTTGCAACGGCTCACGAACGAAAGGGGGCACACACTGTGTGCCCTCTTTTTGTTTTTTGCTGACCGCTTCTCCGATCGGATTCAAAGGACTAGACTGAAGTTCATGGCACAAGCGGCTGTCGCTCCTTCCCTGTCTATGCCTCCAGGTCCCAAAGGCGCTTTCCTCCTTGGCAGCGCCCATGAACTGATGCGCGACTGGCCCGGCTTTTCCGCGCGTTGCGCCCGCGATTACGGTGATGTCGTCCTCTACCGTTTTCTCCAAGTTCCCATGTGCCAGGTCACCCATCCCGATCTCATCGAACAAGTTCTCGTCCGCCAGGCCTCCAATTTCCACAAATCCAAGGATTACGCCGCCCTGAAATTCATCATGGGCAACGGCCTGCTCACCGCCGAAGGTCCTGCCTGGCAGGCCCAGCGCCAGCTCATGCAGCCCGCCTTTCGCCACGAAAGCATTTCCGCTTACGCAGAAATCATGTCTTCCTCCGCCGAATCCTTTCTCTCCCGCTGGAAGGACGGCGAAATTCGCGACATTCACGAAGACATGGCCGAACTTACCCTCGACGTCGTCGCTCGCTCCCTCTTCGGCTCGAAAATTTCTCACGACGCCCGCAGCGTCGGTTCCGACGTCGGCGCCGTCATGGCCCGCTTCTTTCAGCAAGCCGCGCTCTCCTTCATTCTTCCCGACGGCACTCCGCTCCCCAAGGGTCCGCGTCTTCTCCGTTCCAAGCGCCGCCTCGACGCCAAAATCTACGCCATCATTCACGAACGCCGCTCTTCTCCCGCTCCCGGCAACGATCTCCTCCAAATTCTCCTCGATGCGCAGGACGAAGCCGGCTCCCGCATGACCGACGAGCAACTCCGCGACGAAATCATGACCCTCTTCCTCGCCGGCCACGAGACCACCGCCAATGCCCTCACCTGGACCTGGTTTCTTCTCTCGCAAAATCCCCATGTCGAACGCGCTCTCTCCGCCGAGCTCGATTCCGTCCTTGCCGGCGCTCCTCCTTCGCTTCGCGATCTTCCTCGCCTCCCCTACACAGAAATGGTCGTCAAGGAATCCATGCGCCTCTATCCGCCCGCTTGGGGCATTGGCCGTCGCGCCATTCACGATTTTGAGCTTAACGGCTTCCGCATTCCCGCAGGCACGAACGTCTTCATCCTGCAGTGGCTAGTCCACCGCGATCCGCGCTTCTTTCCCGATCCCCTGAAATTCGATCCCGAGCGCTGGCGCGACGATCCCATCCGTCGTGGCCGCCTCCCTCGCTTCGCCTACTTTCCCTTTGGCGGTGGTCCCCGCGTTTGCATTGGCGCCGGCTTCGCCATGATGGAAGCCACGCTCCTTCTCGCCACCCTCGCCCAGCGTTTTCGCCTCGAACTCCCTCCCAACACGCGCGTCACTCCACACTTCTCCATCACCCTCCGCCCCAAGCACGGCCTCAAAATGCGCCTCCACCGCCGCGTTCGGTCCGATCAGACGCAAAATTGATCCGATTTCTGGGCTGGCTCTTTCGCCCCATCGTGCGCTACAATCCGTTCAGCACGTAGGGCCTCGCGCAGGTCATTGATTGTTTCGAGAGGCCGGTTTGGAAGCGCCTATGTTGATCCTCCCCGAACGCGTCGCTGCAATTCTCTGAGTCCCTAAGGGCCTCAGCTCTTTTTTCCTTCTCGTAATTTCTAAACTCTTCTTCTGCCGCTGGTGCATTCCTGCATCCGCAGTGCTCCAGCCGAGCGCGTAGGTCAGTATGTCGGAAACGCAAGAAATTTTGGGGCAAGCTCCTCTTCCCGGCCTGTGGAGCTCGATTCGCGAGGCCCTTCGCGGCTCGCATCAGGATTTCACCGCGGGCAGCCTCAATCGAGCCATCTTCCTTCTCGCCGTTCCCATGGTCTTGGAGATGGTCCTCGAATCTCTCTTTGCCGTTGTGGACGTTTTCTGGGTTGCTCGCCTCGGCGCCGATGCCGTCGCCACGGTGGGTCTCACCGAATCGCTCCTCAGCCTCATCGAAGCGGTCGGCCTCGGCGTCAGCCTGTCCACCACCGCTATGGTCGCCCGCCGCATCGGCGAAAAAGACGCTCCCGGCGCCGCCGTCGCCGGAGTTCAGGCCATCGTTCTGGGTCTCGCCGTCTCTTTCTCCGTCGGCCTGCCTTGCGCTCTCTTCGCGCCCGATCTGCTCCGCATCATGGGCGCTTCGCCGCAGCTTGTTGCTTCCGGCACCGGCTACGCGCGAATCGCTCTCGGCGGCAGCGGCGCGATTCTCATGCTCTTTCTCAATAACGCCATCTTCCGAGGCGCCGGAGACGCCGCCATCGCGATGCGTCTTCTCTGGATCTCCAACATCATCAATCTCATTCTCGATCCCTGTCTCATCTTCGGCTTGGGACCATTTCCGCGTCTCGGCGTCACCGGCGCGGCCCTCGCCACCTTCACGGGACGCAGCATCGGCGTCCTCTACCAGTTTTATCGCCTCCTTGCTGGCACCGAGCGCATCCGCATCCTCTTCCAGCAAATCCGCGTCAACGCTGCGGTCCTCTGGCGCCTCGTCCGCGTCTCCCTGACCGGAATCCTCCAGTTCGCCATCGCCACCACCAGTTGGATCGGCCTGGTCCGCATCGTCAGCGTCTTTGGCGCCGACGCTCTTGCCGGATACACCATCGCCATTCGCATCCTCATCTTCGCCATTTTGCCTTCCTGGGGATTGAGCAACGCCGCTGCCACGCTCGTCGGGCAGAATCTTGGTGCCAAGCAGCCCGATCGCGCCGAAAAATCTGTTTGGCGCACTGGCTTCTACAACATGCTCTTCCTCGGAAGCCTCGGCTTGCTCTTCGCCCTGTTTGCCGGTCCCATTGCTCGCCTCTTCACGCACGATCCCGCGGTCGTTCCCATCGCCGCCTCCTCGTTGCGCATCCTCAGCTACGGCAATATCGCCTACGCCTACGGCATGGTCATGCTGCAAGCCTTCAACGGCGCCGGCGACACCGTGACTCCGACTTTCGTGAATCTCTTCGGATTCTGGTTCTTTGAAATCCCGCTCGCCTATTTTCTGGCGATTCCCGCGCATCTGCGCTCGAACGGAGTCTTTCTCTCCATTGTGATCGCGGAAGCCTCGATCGCTGCTGCCGGCGTCCTGCTCTTCCGCCGTGGCCGCTGGAAGGCTCAGAAAATCTAGCCCTTTGCCGCGCCCTTGTTTCAGCCCCCTGGTGTGCTCGGCGTCCCCGCTCCTTCCTGCCACCCTTGCTTAGCGCTTAAGTCTCGAACTCCTTCCCAACACGCGCGTCACTACCCACCTCTCCGTCACCGTGTGCGCTCCAAGCACCCCCTCAAGATGCGCCTCCACCGCCGCGAATTGCCCGTCCATGTGCATTGATCGCTTTGTAGCCGCCGGGCTTCAGCCCGGTTCTTGCGTTCCTCGATACCATGTACTTGGGATCGACTTTTCCGGTTATGGAGTCGTCAGGTCCAGCCGGGACGCCGCGAAAGTGACTCGCCACCAACTCATTCTCCGAGCTCACTCAGGTCGCTGTGTAATTTCCGGACGCAGTCGCTGCAAATGCGGGCAGCCCCGCTCCCCGTGAATGTTACTGACTGATTCTCGTCGGGTGTCTTCCCGCAGAAACTGCATCGCATGTAGGAGAGCCGCTTCTCGATATAGCCCTTCGCATCCGCTTCGCTGAAATGTGCCCCGACCCAACAGTTGGCGGACCCTGGATAGATGCGCTCGGCCCTTCGCTTTGCTGTCTCGACCGAGTCGTAACTTGCGACTCCGATAGGACCCCAATCTCTATTGCAGAAATAAAGGACGAATTGCAAAGAATCCTTGTCCTCGCAGATGGCCAGGTACGGCACCCTGCCAATTTCCTTGTCACCGACATACATCAAGCTGTGGCCCGAGGTGAACCCGACGGAATCGGTGAGAATTGCATAGTGGAGAAGAACACGATCATTGACCGTTATGACAGGCGGAGGCGTGACGGGCTTTTCAGTTCCGCCTGTCATGGAAAGGGCTCCAAATCGAAGTATATACTCGAATTTCAGCCTAACCGCTGACATAGCGTCCGGAACATCGTCTAATAGGAAACCGAATCCCGGTCTTCCCCTCCGCGTAGCGCTTCGCGCCGACGCCTTCTCGACCCGATGTTAGCCTCCCCGTTCCTCCCTTCCCCATGCGCGCCGTTGACCTCATCCGAAAAAAACGCCATGAGCAACCGAATTCACTTCCCTCGTCACGCCGAAGCCGATTCCAAGCCGTAGCTACTTTATCGCTGTTAATTTTGACAGTTTGTGTGAATCGCGCGTCTTTCTAGCATCTCGCGTGTCCCAATCCACGTGTGTAACTGGTGAAGCGAGCCCTGCGAAAGGAAAGTTGACGTGCTCTTGAATCGTCTGCCCCGCATCTCCTTCTTTCCCCGACTCATCTGCCGAAGTTTCATTTTTGCAATCACCCTCGGGACGCTGGCGACGCTTTCGGCCGCGCAGTCCGCTCAGGAAATGGACCCTCTCCGGCGCATGGACGCTGCCGTTGACGCACTCATCAAGAAAGTCTCTCCAAGCGTCGTCCAAATTATGGTGACCAGCTTCGGTCCTCTGGAAGAGAGCACGACAGGGAATGCGGGCGACGTCATCGGCAGGCAACGCGCCATTGGATCCGGGTTTATCATTGACGCCGATGGGTACATCGTAACCAACGCCCATGTGGTCAGGGGCGCACAGCGTGTCGAAGTCGTTCTTCCCTCGCCGAGATCAACCGGGTCCATCGCGACAATCTCGACTGCGCTCTCGACAAGATCGAACGTCGTCCCGGCGCGCATCGTCGGGGTGACCCCGGATCTCGACCTTGCCCTCTTGAAGATCGAAGGGAAGAATTTTCCCGCGCTTCCCTTCGCGGCCTATCGCGACCTGCGTCAAGGCCAAACCGTCTTTGCTTTCGGAAGCCCCGAAGGATTGCGAAACTCCATCACTCATGGAATTGTTTCGGCCGTTGCCCGGCAGGTTGATCCCGATTCTCCCCGCATCTACATTCAAACCGACGCCCCAATCAACCCGGGAAATTCCGGCGGTCCTCTTGTCAATATCAACGGAGAAGTCGTCGGCGTGAACACATTTATCTTGTCCCAATCGGGGGGAAACGAGGGCTTGGGCTTTGCAATTCCAAGCCCCACCGTCAAAGTTGTCACCCGCCAGTTGAAACAGTTTGGACATATACGGCGGCAGGGAATTGGCATCGGAATCCAGACCATCACTCCTGTGATGGCCGCTGGCCTCGGTTGGAGCAGGGATTACGGCGTGGTCATCTCGGATGTTTTGCCCGGAGGACCCGCAGAACTCGCCGGCCTGATGGTGGGAGATATCCTTGTCTCCGTGGACGGCCAGCCTGCTGATAACCTCCCCTCGGTAAGCTATTACTTCCTCTCTCGGGATCTAGGCAATGCTGTCCGGATTGTCGTGCTTCGTGGCAAAGCGGAACAGGATTTCAATGTCTCCGTAGCTGCAGCCAACAGCGACATGGACCAGGTCTTTTCCCTGGCGGACGCACAAAATGATCTCGTTCCCGAACTTGGCATCGTCGGTGTGGAAATAGATAAGAAGGTTGCGTCCATGGTCTCGGGTTTGCGCGATCCTTTCGGCGTCATCGTGGCCGCGAGGTCGGAAGGGACTGGTGGTGATGTGCCTCTTGTCACCGGAGACGTCATCCGCTCTTTAAACGGCCAGCCCATGACCACCCTGGACCGCCTGCGGACCGCGATCAAGCAGGTAGCTGCCGGCGCACCCGTCGTATTGCAGATTCAGCGCGATGGGAAACTGATGTTCGTCGCATTCACCAGGAATTGAAGAGGAGCGCAGCCTGCTCTTCCAGTAGGCTGCGGAAGTACCACAATTTCCTGCCTGCCGGCGAAATCTCCGTCCTCGTTTCCCTCCAGCCGACAGAGCTCGATCGATCATTCTGCCGTGCGTTGACGCATCCCTACCCCGATGTTAGCCTGCCTCTTCCTTCCAAATCCTATGCGTGCCGTTGACCTCATCCGAAAAAAACGCGATTCCGGCGAACACTCGCGCGAAGAAATTGATTTCCTCATTTCCGGTTACACGCGCGGCGAAATTCCCGATTACCAGATGGCCGCCTGGCTCATGGCCACGTGGATTCGCGGCCTCAATCGTTCCGAGCTTGCCGCGCTCACCGAGTCCATGCTTTATTCCGGCGAGGTCGTCAACCTCTCCGATCTTCCCGGCAGAAAAGTGGACAAGCATTCGACCGGCGGCGTCGGCGACAAAACTTCTCTCATCCTCGCTCCCATCGTTGCCGCTGGCGGCCTCATCGTCCCCATGATCAGCGGCCGCGGCCTCGGCCACACCGGAGGCACGCTCGATAAACTCGAATCCATCCCGGGATTCAACACCTCGCTCAGTCTCGATGAATTCCGTCACGTTTTGCAGGATTGCGGTATGGCCTTGATCGGCCAGACCGCGGAAATCGCTCCAGCCGACAAAAAAATCTATGCCCTTCGCGATGCCACTTCCACGGTCGAAAACATCGGCCTTATCTGCGCTTCCATCATGAGCAAGAAGCTCGCTGAAGGCATTGACGCCCTCGTCCTCGACGTCAAAACCGGCTCCGGCGCGTTCATGCAGAAAGAAGCCGACGCCGTCCTCCTCGCCGAAGTCATGGTGGACACCGCGAAACGCATGGGCAAGAAAGCGGTAGCGCTCATCACGGATATGAATCAGCCGCTCGGAAGATTTGCCGGCCATTCACATGAAGTGATTGAATCCATCGAAGTCTTGAAAAACCGTGGCCCAAAGGATTTGCGCGATCTCAGCATCGAACTTTCCGCGTGGATGTTTTTCCTTGGCGAACGCACCAAAACTCTCGACGAAGGCCGCCGCCTCTCCGAAATGATAATTTCGAGCGGCCAGGCGCTCACAAAATTTAGCGAAGGGATTCGTCTTCAGGGCGGCGATGAACGTGTCATCGAAGATTATGCGAAATTGCCGCAAGCCCGCCTTCGCGCGGAAGTTTTGAGTGAATCCCAAGGCTTCATCGCCGCGACAAATTGCATGGAATTCGGCATCGCTCTCGCCATGCTCGGCGGCGGCCGCGAGAAAAAAGAAGACAAAATTGACCACGGCGTCGGCCTCGAATTCCACAAGCGCATCGGCGGCCGCGTCGAAAAAAACGAGCCTCTCGTCACCATTTTCTACAATTCCGATGCCCGCCTCGCCGAAGCGAAAGCGCGCATCGCCGATAGCTTTCAGATCTCAGCAGAGAAGCCTCCCGATCCTCCCTTGATCCGCCGGCTTATCGGCGTGTGAAATGGTGTCCCCAAGAGGACAGGAGTCCTTAGAAGAGCGCCGGCCCGGTTTTTTTCGCCGGGCAGTCCGGTTTCCCGCGAAATAGGGTAGATTGTCATTCCGAGCGAAGCGAGGAATCTGCTCTACTCCGTTGCAGCGATTTGAAAAGGAGACCGAATGGGAAGATTCATCGGCGTTCTTGGCATTGTCGTGATCGTGGGTCTCGCGTACCTGTTTTCCACGGACCGCAAAGCCATCAAGCTAAGCACCATCGCCTGGGGCCTCGGACTGCAACTTGCGCTCGGATTTTTCGTCCTTCGCGTGGAAAGCGGCCGCTGGCTCTTTCAGGTGCTGGGCAACGGCGCGAATAAGCTCCTGAGCTATTCCTATGCGGGTTCTGCGTTCGTCTTCGGCGATATCGGCCAGCCGAAAGAAATTTCCAAGCTCGGCTTTTCCTTCGCGTTTCAGGTTCTGCCGACAATCATTTTCATCGCCGCATTTTTCGCGCTCCTCTATCACCTGGGAATCATGCAAATCATCATTCGCGCCGCTGCCTGGGTCATGGCCCGCATCATGGGCGCGAGCGGCGCGGAATCGCTCAACGTCGCGGCCAGCATTTTCATGGGCCAGACCGAAGCCCCGCTTACGATTCGCCCGTTTCTTCCAAAGCTCACGAAATCCGAATTGATGGTAGTCATGACCAGCGGCATGGCGCACATTTCCGGCGGCATGATGGCCGCGTATATTCAAGTAGGAGGCGCCAGCGCGAAAAATCTACTCACCGCCGTCATCATGACCGCTCCGGGAACATTGCTCATGGCGAAGATGCTTGTTCCGGAAACCGAGCACCCGCTCACCGCCGGAAAATTGGAAATGCCTCAAATCGAGAAAGAGTCGAATTTTCTGGGCGCCATCGCGCGCGGCACCGTGGACGGTTTGCATCTCGCGCTGAACGTCGGCGCCATGCTCATTACGTTTCTTGCTCTGCTGGCGCTCATCAACGCGATGATGGGCGGCATCCACGGCTGGCATCACATGGCCTGGTTTCCGGAAAGCCTGCAAACCGTTTTTGGTTGGATTTTCGCCCCCGTCGCCTGGCTCATCGGAGTGCCGTGGCATGAAGCTCCGCAGATCGGAAATCTTCTCGGCACGCGCATGGTGCTGAATGAATTTGTCGCGTTCGGCGAACTCGGCCCGATGAAAGCGGCGCTCGATCCCCGCACGTTCACGATCGCGACGTTCGCGCTTTGCGGCTTCGCGAATTTCAGTTCCATTGGAATTCAGATCGGCGGAATCGGCGCTCTCGCTCCCGAACAGCGCGGGCAGCTCGCGAAGTTCGGAATTCGCGCCATGCTTGCGGGAACCATGGCCAATCTTCTTTCCGCCGCAATCGTGGGGATGATGTGGACCGGTCACTGAGAAAGAATTCGGCGTCGCGTTCGAAATCATCCGCTCCCGATGCGGAATATTCGCGAGCGGAAGCCGCCGCGAAATTCATTCAAAAGCAGACCAAGCTGCGCCCGAAAATCGCGCTCGTTCTTGGTTCCGGCCTCGGCGCTTTTGCCGATGAATTTTCCGACGCGGCGAAGATTCCTTACCCGAAAATTCCACATTTTCCGAAGTCAACTGCGATTGGCCACGCCGGTCAATTGGTCGTTGGAAAAGTAGGAAATGTCGAAGTCGCCGGAATGCAGGGCCGCGTTCATTTGTACGAGGGCTATTCTCCAAAAGATGTCGCATTTCCGATTCGTGTTTTTTCGCGATTGGGTGTGAAAGCCGTAATTCTGACCAACGCGGCGGGCGGCATTCGCCACGATTTCGTGCAAGGCCGCCTTGTGGTGATTAAGGATCACATCAATCTTCAAGGAACGAATCCTCTCGTTGGTCCGAATGATGAAAGATTCGGATTGCGCTTTCCGGACATGACGAACGCTTACGACAAACAATTTCGCGAATTCGCGGCTGCGGAAGGAAACCGCCTCGGGCTCGGACTCGGCGAAGGAATTTACGCAGCATTGCCCGGGCCGAGTTACGAAACTCCCGCGGAAATCCGCTATTTGCGCACGATTGGCGCGGATCTTGTGGGAATGTCCACGGTTCCGGAAGTAATTGTCGCGCGGCATTGCGGAATTCGGGTTTTGGGAATTTCCTGCGTGACGAACGCTGCGGCGGGAATTCTCGATCAGCCTTTGCATCACCTGGAGGTTCTCGAAACCGCGGAGCGGGTGAAAGGCCAGTTCATTGCTTTGCTGAAAGCGGTGATTCCAAAAATCGCGGAGATGGTTGCATGAGTGAATTCGACAG